>NZ_FNDG01000034.1 GCF_900100535.1 Phytopseudomonas flavescens | reverse complement strand
CACCCAAACAATTTGGCTGTTAGACGGTTGAAGTCGACAGTAAAGCCGAAAATTTGCAAGAACACGCAATACCAACGGATATCACATACCCAATTCGGGGAAGCGACCTAAACATCGACTCCCCAACCGGATTGCTTGACGACCATAGAGCGTTGGAACCACCTGATCCCATCCCGAACTCAGCAGTGAAACGACGCATCGCCGATGGTAGTGTGGGGTCTCCCCATGTGAGAGTAGGTCATCGTCAAGCTTCTACCAGAAACCCCAGATCTCGACAGAGGTCTGGGGTTTCGTCTTTTCGGCGTGGGAAAACCGGCAGCAGGTCGAACATGTGCTGCACAGGCTGCCGGCCACACGTAGGGGCTGGGCTGCGGTCAAGCGCATCGCCGGCAAGCCAGGTTCCTACAACAACAGGAGCGTCCTGCGCGGTGATGGAGCCTTCCCTCCAGGCTATGGGGCGGAGCGTGCGAGAGCTCGTGGTGGAAGGGTGAGGCGTCTTCCACCCTACGGGCCCTGATGGCTCTGTAGCCTGGGGGCGCCGAAGGCGTAACAGGGACACGGCAGCTTAAACGTCTGCCGCATGGGCTGAGCAACCCATGGCTCGGATGGCTTTGGTGTTGCAGGAGAGGCGGGAGTGTCAATCGCCGCGGTATTCGTAGCCGCTGCAGTGGATTTCCGTCTAACTTGGATGTCTTGCTACCAAGGATTAGCTAATGAAACGCATAGAAGATTTGGTTGAAATTAATGACCCGGGCATTCTCCACATACGAAAGATGCTGGAGCAGGCCGACCGCCCCTACGACTTGCTTCCCCCTTCACCTCAAAACACCAGCGTTCTCCTACAGCTACAGGTAACGACCAGGTCGACTTTGGGAGCTGTAGCATTTGAGACTGGCGGGATACTGATTGATCATGGCTGGCTTCGTATTCTTGGTTCAGGTCATCAAAAACTTACAAGAACTCTAGCGAAATGGAGCGAGGGGCGAGCACAAGGGCATCTGCTCGTGGCAGATGACGCGGCAGGTGGATGTTTTTCCATCAATGGCGGCGGCTTGGGTGATGATGTGGGAGCGATGTACTACTGGGCGCCCGACAGTTTGCTTTGGGAGCCATTGGACATCGGTTACACCGCCTTCCTGGAATGGGCTGTGAGCAATCGTACGGCGACTTTCTATGATGGCCTGCGGTGGGAGTCCTGGCGCGACGACATACAGCGTGTGAGCGGTGATCAATGCATGTCGTTCTACCCATTCCTATGGACGCAAGAGGGCTCAGTGGCAACAAGCGCGCGCAGGGTTGTCAGCATGGCTGAACAGTATGAGTTGAACTGCACATTAGCCGGCCAGTTGCAGGCCCCGTGATCACGCCTAATTAAAGTCATGCGGGCCGGCTCCAGCGAGTCAGAGTACGCTGCAGACATTCAAACGTCACAATGTGTAATGACCGGACGCTGCCGCAAGCGTAACCTGGGGCAGCTCGCTATATCGTTCAAAGGCCTGACCGTCCACGTACTATGAAATGTAGGCCAAGGCTGAGCGAAGGGATGCACGGGAAAGGAAATAATCGGCATAACTGTGCGCCGCTATCGGGGTCTCGTTTAGAATGCTGCGATCCTTTCGAGAATTCCATCCATGCCCGAGTCGGTCGAACGGCAGTCGCTCGCTGAATCATCCTTGACGCAACTGGTTGCATGCCATGAGTGCGACCTGCTCATGCGCAAACCGCACATCAGTGATGGCGAGAGTGTCGAATGTCCGCGCTGCGGCTACGAGCTGTATAACCACCGCCACCAAGTGGTACGCCGTAGCTTGGCGCTGGTGCTGGCTGCGCTTCTGCTGTATATCCCCGCGAATTTCCTGCCCATCATGCACCTGACCCTGTTGGGGCAGACCGCCAACGATACGGTGTGGAGCGGTGTGCTGGGTCTGTATGGCAGCGGTATGCAGAGCATCGCCGTGGTGGTGTTCCTGTGCAGCATGGCGGTGCCGTTGCTCAAGCTGCTCTGTCAGCTCCTGGTGCTCTTGAGCATCAGCCTGAAGGTCGGTCGTGGCTACGGGTTACTGCTGTACCGTATTTATCACCACATGCGCGAATGGGGCATGCTCGAGGTCTATCTGATGGGTATTCTGGTTTCCATCGTCAAACTGGCCGATATCGCAGCCTTGTCTCTGGGCTTCGGGTTGTTCTGTTTCATTGCGCTGCTGTTGGTGCAGGTCTGGTTGGAGGTGACCATGTCGCCTCATCAGATCTGGGAAGCCCTGGCAGGGGAGGATGTCAGTGCGCGCCATTGATGCCGGTCTGCTGATTTGCCACGAATGCCATCAACTCAATCGCCACCAGCCTGAGTTGCAGCGGCAGTTCTGTTCGCGTTGCGGGGGGCGGGTACATCCGCGCCAGCCGAACAGCCTGGTCCGCACCTGGGCGTTGTTGCTGACGGCAGCCATTCTCTATATCCCCGCGAACGTGCTGCCGATCATGACGATCAATTCCCTCGGCCAGGGCCAGCCGGACACCATCATGTCGGGCGTCATCACCCTGGTCGGTCATGGCATGTTGCCGATTGCAGCGGTGGTATTCATCGCCAGCATCGTGGTCCCGACACTCAAGCTGGTCGGGATCGGCCTGCTGCTCTATTCCGTGCAGCGCCACCAGCCGATGTCGGCTCGCCAACGGATCATGATGTACCGCTTCATTGAATGGATCGGGCGCTGGTCGATGCTGGACATCTTCGTCATTGCCATCTTGGTGGCGGTGGTCAGGTTCGGCAGTCTGGCGAGTGTCGAGCCTGGGATGGGAGCGGTGGCTTTCGCCGCAGTGGTGATTCTGACCATGCTGGCAGCGCTGACCTTCGACCCTCGATTGATTTGGGATAACACGGAATCGGATGACGACCATGAATGATCTGCCCACGGCCAGGACACGTCCGGCCTCCAACTGGTCAGCGATATGGGTGCTGCCGCTGATCGCGTTGCTGATCGGCGGCTGGCTTGGCTGGCGTGCCTACAATGATGCCGGGATCCAGATCCAGGTGGTATTCGCCAGTGGTGAAGGCATCGAGGCGGGCAAGACCGAGGTCATGTACAAGGGCATGTCGATCGGCAAGGTATCGAGCCTGACCCTGGACAAGAGCGAGAAGCAGCAGGGCGTGATCGCTACGCTGGAAATGAGCAAGGACGTCGAGTACCAGTTGCGTTCCGGTACGCGCTTCTGGCTGGTCAAGCCGAGCGTGAGCATGGCGGGTATCACCGGTCTGGAGACACTGGTCTCGGGCAACTATATCGCTGTCAGCCCGGGTAACGGTGAGCCGACCTATGATTTCCAGGCGTTGCCTCAGGCGCCACCCCTGTCGGATGAACAGCCTGGCCTGCACCTGACCCTAAAGGCCGAGCGGCTTGGTTCGCTGAACCGTGACAGCCCGGTGTTCTACAAGCAGATCCAGGTAGGGCGCGTGAAAAGCTACGAGCTGGCCGATGACCAGAGTTCGGTGGACGTGAAAGTATTCATCGAGCCAGCCTATGCCGACCTCGTGCGCAAACATACGCGTTTCTGGAATGCCAGTGGCATCAGCGTCGATGCCAACTTCTCCGGTGTGAAGTTCCGCAGCGAATCCCTGGCCAGTATCGTCGCTGGAGGAATCGCCTTCGCGACTCCGGAGCATCGCAAGGACAGTCCTCCGACCGACCCGAGCAAGCCCTTTCGTCTCTACGAAGACTTCGATGCCGCGCAGGCGGGCATCAAGGCGGTGGTCAAACTGACCGACTTCGAGGGGCTGCAGGCCGGTCGTACACCGGTCATGTACAAGGGCATCCAGGCGGGCACCTTGAAAAGCCTGAAGGTCGACCCGGATCTGAAAAGTGCTACGGCGGAGCTGGCCATGGATCCGCTGGCCGAAGATTACCTGGTCGAGGGCAGCCAGTTCTGGGTGGTCAAGCCTTCGATTTCCCTGGCGGGCATCACCGGCCTGGAGGCCTTGGTCAAAGGCAACTACATCGCCATCAGTCCCGGCGAGCTGGGAGGCACACCGCGCCGTGACTTCGTCGCCCGGACCAAGGCGCCGCCACTGGATCTGGGCGCCGAAGGCCTGCACCTGGTGCTGTTTAGCGACACGTTGGGTTCGGTGGATGTGGGCAGTCCCATCCTCTACCGACAGATGAAAGTGGGTACGGTGCAGAGCTTCCAGCTGGCGAGAGACAACAAGCAGGTGGTGCTCGGCGTGCACATCGAGCCGGAATACGCCAGGCTGGTGAACCGTACCACGCGCTTCTGGAACGTCAGCGGTATCACGCTCAAGGGTGGCCTGTCCGGCATCGAAGTGAAGAGCGAGTCGCTGCAGAGCCTGATGGCAGGCGGTATTTCATTCGAAACCGATGACTTGAACGCGCCGGCCGATGCCAAACGTGTGCAACGTTTCAACCTGTATGCCGACCGCGATACCGCGATGCAGCACGGTGACGCCCTGAGCATCCGCGTGGCGCGTGGCGATGGCCTGTCTCCCGGGACCGAGATTCGCTTCAAGGGATTGCAGATCGGCACCATCGAGCGCGTCGAACTGACTGATGATCTGCAGGCGGTGATGCTGCACGGCCGGATAAATACGGCGGCCAAGCAGGTGCTGCGACCCGGTTCGCGGTTCTGGGTGGTCAAGCCGCAACTGAGTCTGGCAGGCGCTGCCAATCTCGATACCCTGGTCGGTGGCCAGTACATCGAAGTATCGCCCTCAGGCCGCAGCGATGGTCGCCAAAGCGAGTTCGTCGCGCTGGAGCAGCCGCCCGAGCAGGTGCTGGACGAGCCTGGATTGCGGTTGGTGCTCAGTGCCGCGCGGCGTGGTTCTTTGAAGGCCGGTGCGCCGGTCACCTACCGGGAAATCCAGGTCGGCAAGGTAACGGGTTACGAGCTGGGCGCCACGGCGGATCGGGTACTGATTCAGGTGCTTATCGAGCCGCGTTATGCGGGACTGGTGAAAACCGGTAGCCGGTTCTGGAACAGCTCGGGTTTTGGCATCGATGTCGGTTTGTTCAAGGGCATGACGGTGCGTACCGAATCCCTGGAAACCCTGGTTGCGGGCGGCGTTGCCTTCGCCACGCCGGAAGGGGATCACAACGTGGCCAGGGCTGGGCAGACCTTCGCGCTGTTCGATGAGTCGCAACCGGAATGGCTGGAGTGGGCGCCAAAGATCAGCCTACCCAAATGAGGTGAGCGAAAACCAAAAGGCCCGCATGAAAACGCGGGCCTTTTGCATCGTGCGGCGGTATCAGGCCAACTCGGACGTGTCCTGTTGCTGGCTGGCCGGTGCTTCGCTGGGTTCGCGGCGCCTGATGTACTTCCAGTCCGCTTCGTCGATATAGATGCCGTTCGGCCCGCTGCCGCCTTCCAGGTCGATGGCGACGGTGGCCGAGACCTGCGGTTTCACCGAGGCCAGGATCGGCACGAAGCCCAACTGCAGGCTGGTCTCGATCAGCGCCTGCTGGTTGCGCTCGTCGATGTCGGCTGCCTCATCCAGGTAGTACGGCAGGCGTACGCGACCGGCCTGCTCACGGTCCATCAGGTGCAGCAGCAGGTACATGTTGGTCAGCGCCTTGATGGTCATCGTGGTGCCGTTGCTCGCTGCGCCATCGATGTCGGTGTGGATCACCGGCTGGCCGTGCACCTTGGTGATTTCGAAGGCCAGTTCGAAGAGGTCCTTGAGGCCCAGCTGGTTGCCGTTGGCGGCCACCAGACGCGCCAGGTACTCCTTGGCCTCTTCGTTCTTGGCATCCTGTTCGCTGGATTGGCCGAGGTCGAATACCGACAGGGTTTCGCCTTCCTCGTACTGGCCGGCGCTGTGGATGATCTGATCGATGTGACGCAGGGCATCCTTGTTCGGCGCGAGGACGATGCGAAAGCTCTGCAGGTTGGACACCTGACGCTTGTTGATCTCGCGGTTGAACAGCGCCAACTGGTGCTCGAGGTTATCGTAGTCGCTGCGGATGTTGCGCAGGGTCCGGGCGATGTCGGTCACCGCGGCCCGGCGCGCCTTGGCCAGGGTCAGGGCTTCGTCCTGGCGGTGGGCGTAGGCGTTTACCAGCAGCTTCAGGCGGCGCTCCATGTCGTCTTCGCTGTCGAACTTGGCGACCCCCTTGAGGCGCACCTGGGCGTACAGCGCCTCGATCTGCCCGTCGATGCGTTGCAGACCCTGCCAGGTGTCCTGGTAGTCGCCCAGCAGCGGCAGCAGGTTGTCCAGTGAGTCGTCGACCGGCTCCATGTAGGGCGTGCCGAAGGGCAGGTCGGCGGGCAGCAATTGGCGACGGCGCAGGGCATCTTCCAGCGTGCGCTCCTTGGCCTCCAGGTCGGCGATCTGCCGGCCGACCAGTTGCAGCTTGGCGGAGAGCTGCTGGACGCGCTCGGTGAACGCATCGCTGGCACGCTTGAGTTCGTCCTGAGCGCCTTCCAGCTGGGCGAGTTTTTCCAGCTTGCCGTCTTCCTCGGCGGCCAGGGTCTGGCTGCGCCGGAAGTCTTCCAGCGCCTTCTGGGCATCGAGTACCGCCTGATACAGCTGCTCGGCCTGGGCCTTGCTGGCGGCGCGGTCGGCGGCCACCGACTGCTGGGTCTTGAGTTGCTTGTATTCGCGGTCGAGGCGATCCTTCTGGTCACGCAGTGCGGCGCGGTCGGCCAGGGCTTGCAGGGCCGGTGGCTCGATGTGCGAGAGGTCGATGTCCAGGCCGGGCACCTGGAAGCGCTCGCCCTTGAAACCATCGAGAATCGCTTCCAGGGATTTGACCCACACCTCGCCGTCGTCGAGCTGAATGCCTTTCTCGCCCAGCGGCAGGCTGAACAACTGGCCATTGAACAGGCGCATCAGGCGATCGACGTCGGCCTGGGAGAACTCTTCGCGCAGGCGTGAGTAGCTGTTGTTGTCGGCGTGGTCGAGCTGCTGCCTGACCGACTTGAGGCGTTTTTCCAGATCGCGCAGGCGTTCGTCCAGATCTTCGCTGGAGAACTGTCGGGATTGTGCCAGGGCGCCGGCCAGTTCATCGTGGGCATCCTTGGCGGCCAGCAACTGGGCTTCCAGTACCTTGACGTCGTCGACCAGGGCGAAGCGGTTCTTCAGCACCGCCAGCTCGCCGAGCCAGCGCTGGATCTCGCTGATCTCGCGCTCCATGCGCATCAGCTCCTGGGTGCCGCCGCGTTGATCGTTCTGCAGGCCGTCCTGCTCGCCCTTGTAGTGCTCAGCCTGGATCACCAGCTCTTCCTTGCGGGCGTCGGCATAGTCGTGCCAGGTGCCGAGCAGCGAGTCGAGCAACGGTGACAGGCGATGCAGCTTGCCGCGCAGGTGTTCGCGCTGGCTCACGCCGGAGGCCAGCGCCTCGATGAGCGGGCCGGCGGTGACCAGCGCCTGGTAGTCCTGCTCCATGCGGCGCACGTCGCGGAACGCTTCTTCGGTGGCAGCGATGTAATCGACGCTGCCGGAGCGCAGGCTGTGCTCGAAGGCATCGAGGAACAGTTGCTTGAGTTTCGCCGCGGTGATCTCGCGCATGTGCAGCAGGTTGATGAACAGCGCGCGGAAGGTCTTCAGGCTCTGCTCGCTGGTCGAGCGCAGCGGAATCAGGGTCAGGTCCAGAGGAATGCTGGTGTGGCCGCCGACCAGCAGGCGCCGCAGTTCGTCGGGTTTCAGTTCATGGGCGGTGATCCCGGCCTGGCCGAGGTTCTTGAACAGCTCGCGCTGACGCAGGCAGGTGCCGCCCTGCTGGTAGTGATCCAGATCCAGTTCGCCCGCGTAGGCGAAGAACTGATGGCCGAAGCCGCCGCCAGGGCCACGGCCGGCCACGCCGATCACGTGCGGGCCATGGGGCAGGGCGACTTCGACGAGGATGTAGCTGGTGTCGGTGGCGAAGTAGAACTTGCGCGACTGCTCCAGGCTGTACTTGCCAAAGCTCATGTCCGACATGCGCGCCAGGATCGGGAACTGCAGGGCGTTGATCGACGCCGATTTGCCGAGGTTGTTGGCGCCATACACCGACAGCGGGTTTTCCAGGGGAAACAGGCCGAGGCTGTAGCCGGCGGTGTTGAGCAGCGCGAAGCGGCGGATGCCATAGCGTTCCTGGGTCATGCGTCTTGCTCCTGTGCCGCGCGCTCTTCGGCCAGGGCGCGGGCCATGGCTTGTTCCTCGGACTCTTCGACGGCATCGTCGAGGGTGATGATCGGGTCACCACTGTCATCGTCGATCAGTACCGGTGCCGGCAGCGACAGTTCGGTGCTGTGCAGGCTGGCTGCCAGGTCACGGTCGTGCTGCACCGCCAGGCAGACATCGAGGAAGCGATGCATCGGTGGCAGGAAGCGGTATACGCCGTTGCTGTCTTCGGCGAAACCGAGCTGGGTCAGGCGGCGGATGACCTTGTCTTCGAGTTCTTCGTGAGTGGTCACTTCGGCCTGCAGGAACAGGTCGCGGTACTTGTCGAGCAACGCCGGTAACTCGTCACGACCGATGCTGCCGCCGTCGAGCACCGACAGCGGGTCACGACCCTGGTCGGCCAGGTGCTCGACCAGGATGAAGGTGAACAGTGCCAGGCGCTGGGCGGTCTTGTTCACCTGCGGCGCGGCCTGCTCCGGCACGAAGTAATAGAAGCCGCGCGGGTCGCACACCAGCTCGAAGCCCAGGGCGCGGAACAGCGCGCGATACTGGTCCTGCATGCTGGACAGCTGGGCGTAGCACTCCGGCTCGCTACGCGAGATGTGGTAGCCCTTGAACAGGTCGCGGAACGCGGCTGCGAGCTGGGTCATTTCTTTCAAATCAATGTTCATGCGTCATGCTCACGGGCAGTCGTAGGGTGGACGGCGCTTTATCCGTCCACCGCGTGGCAATCAATAAGGTGGACAAAAGACGGCGTTGGCCGCGCGCCCCGGTCCACCCTACGTAAAAATCAGGCACTGGGCCGGCCCACCAGGGCATAGGAACTGATGCTGATCTCGTGCTCGCGGGTCAGGTAGACCTGGCGCTCCAGACGATCACGCTGGAAGCGGCCTTCGCGCGACAGGCGCGAGAACCAGTAGAGCAGCTCGTCGGTGGCGCCTTCGGGCTCCTGTTCCAGCAGCCAGGTCATCAGGTCCGGCAGCGGCAGCGACTGCTCGCAGCGGTCGATCATTTCCCGTGCGGTTTTCGGTGCCCGCGGGCTGTCGCCCTTGCGCTTGCCGCTGGCCTTCGGGAAATGATTGGGCTTGGCCTCGAAGCGAGCCAGTGCATACACATAGGCCTCGACCTGGGACGCGCTGCCGAGGAAGTTGCTCTGCGGACGGGTGAACATCGGCATCGCAGCCTGCGGCACCGCCTCGATGCCCTTCTTGCGGATTACCGACAGGGCCAGCGCCGCACCGCGGGTCACGGCGTTGTGCCGGCGTGCCTCTTCGCGCAGCGGCAGCAGCAGCTCGCGGGCCTTGCGCAGGGTCAACTGGGCGGTGGTCTGCATTTCCAGGATGCGGGCGTGGGTGCGCAACAGCAGGTCATCGTCGACCAGTTGGCCGAGGCGCTGCTGTTCGCCGAGCAGCTTGAGCAGCACCTGCTCGACGCGGCGCACGCCCTGCTCGAAGGCGCCGTCGGCAGCGACCAGCTGGATCATCGGCTCGACGTACTCGTCCCAGGTGGCCAGCACTTCGGCATAACGCTGACGCAGCGGGATCTGCCGGTCGCTGGTCTTGGCCCGTTCGGCCACCCCCATCAGCGCCTGCTCATCGTTGCCGAGCTTCTTCAGCACGTCGCGCACGCGCATGTCGAGCAGGCGCAGTTGGCGGGCCAGGTCGTTGCCGTCACGCACTTCGAAAGCGTCCTGGATATAGCCGGCCAGGCGCTCGAGGTGGCGCAGGTAGGCTTCGATTTCCAGGCACAGGCCGAGGCGGTGCTCGCGGCGCAGGTAGGCGAGAAAGTCGTGAATCTGCGCGTTGAGCTCGAAACGGTTGGGGCTCTTGGCCACCGGCACCAGGATGTCCAGGCGGATCCACTGATCGAGCAGGGCGGTGACGTCCACCGCGGTGCTTTGCGGCGGCAACTGTGCGGTGAGCTGCTTGCGCAGCTCGACCAGGCTCAGGGTGCCGCTATCGAAGCTTTCGCAGAGCGGCTCGAGCAGTGCCCAGTGCTCGGCGAGGGCACGCAATACGCGTTTGGGGTCGATCATCGCGGGGCTGTCGCTCGATTTCGAAAAAACGCCGATTGTACGGGAAAGCGGCATGTCGCTGCATTGTCACGCGGCCGTCATCGCCGATGGGCATGCTCGGCGGCGAATAGCGTTGGACGCTGATCGGTTCGCGGCCTGAAATATCCGCAAATGGACAAAATATGCTCAGCGGCCTTTCGATCTGTGGCGGTTGTCGGCACAATTCGCGTCCGCTTTTTTCGGGAGGCTGGCGGGCTCCTGTTGGCCGACCTTTATTACGGACTGCGCAATGATCAAAACGCCGTACTACCTCATCGACAAACAGAAGCTGCTGGGCAATATGGAGAAGATCGCCTACGTGCGTGAACACTCCGGTGCCAAGGCGCTGCTGGCGCTCAAGTGCTTCGCCACCTGGTCGGTCTTCGACCTGATGCAGCAGTACATGGACGGCACCACATCAAGCTCGCTCTACGAGCTCAAGCTCGGTCGCCAGAAGTTCGCCGGCGAGACCCACGCCTACAGCGTGGCCTGGGCCGACGACGAGATCGATGAGATGCTGGCCAACTGCGACAAGATCATCTTCAACTCCATCGGCCAGCTCGAGCGCTTCGCCGAACAGTCCGAAGGCAAGGTGCGTGGCCTGCGCGTGAACCCTCAGGTGAGCAGCTCGGATTATCTGCTGGCCGACCCGGCGCGGCCGTTCAGCCGTCTGGGCGAGTGGGACCCGGCGAAGATCGAGGCGGTGATCGATCAGATCTCCGGCTTCATGTTCCACAACAACTGCGAGAACGGCGACTTCGGCCTGTTCGACACGATGCTTTCGCACATCGAAGAGCGCTTCGGCCACCTGCTGCACAAGGTCGAGTGGGTCAGCCTCGGTGGCGGCATTCATTTCACCGGCGAAGGTTATGCACTGGACGCCTTCTGCGCGCGCCTCAAGGCGTTCTCCGAGAAGTACGGCGTGCAGGTCTATCTGGAACCAGGCGAAGCGGCCATCACCGGCAGCGCATCGCTGGAAGTCAGCGTGCTCGACACGCTCTACAACGGCAAGCACCTGGCTGTGGTCGACAGCTCCATCGAAGCGCACATGCTCGACCTGCTGATCTATCGCCTCAACGCCAAGCTGGCGCCCAGCGAGGGTGAGCACACCTACATGGTGTGCGGTAAATCCTGCCTGGCCGGCGATATCTTCGGCGAGTACCCGTTCGCCAAGCCCCTGCAGATCGGCGACCGCCTGTCGTTCGTCGACGCGGCGGGCTACACCATGGTCAAGAAGAACTGGTTCAACGGCCTGAAGATGCCGGCCATCGCGGTCAAGCAGCTCGACGGCAGTGTCGAGGTGGTGCGCGAGTTCGGTTTCGAGGATTACCTGTCGAGCCTTAGCTGACGTGCAGGGTGGACCACGCTGTTTTGTCCCCCCTGCAATCGCCGCACGGTGGAGGGATGAGGCGCTGTCCACCCCGCAGCCTGACTAGCAGGGTGGGTGATGCTTTTTCATCGACCGTGTTAACCGCGTAACGGTGGATGGGTAAAGCGTCATCCACCCTACGGACAAGACGTCTTTAACAACGCAGTACCCTGGAGGTGGAAACAATTGAAGAAGAACGTTCTTATCATTGGTGCAGGAGGTGTCGCCAAGGTGGTGGCCCACAAGTGCGCGCAGCACAACGACGAACTCGGTCGTATTGCCATCGCGTCACGGAACATCTCCAAATGCCAGGCCATCATCGACAGCGTGCATGCCAAGGGCAGCCTGAAACAGGCGGCCGAGATCAAGGCGTTCGCGCTGGACGCACTGGATATCGAGGCGACCAAGACGCTGATCCGCGAGACCGAATCGCAGATCGTCATCAACGTCGGTTCCGCTTTCCTCAACATGTCGGTGCTGCGTGCCTGCATCGATAGCGGCGTTGCCTATCTGGACACCGCGATTCACGAAGAACCGGGCAAGATCTGCGAAACCCCGCCCTGGTACGGCAACTACGAGTGGAAACACCTCGAGGAATGCCGGCAGAACAACGTCACCGCCATTCTCGGCGTAGGCTTCGACCCGGGTGTGGTCAACGCCTATGCGGCACTGGCCCAGCAACGGTATTTCGACCGGATTGATTCGATCGACATTCTCGACGTCAATGCCGGTTCCCATGGCAAGTATTTCGCCACCAATTTCGACCCGGAAATCAATTTCCGCGAATTCACCGGGCAGGTGTACAGCTGGCAGAACAGCCAGTGGACGACCAACAGCATGTTCGAGGTCAAACGTACCGATGATCTGCCCGTCGTCGGCGAGCAGAACCTGTACCTGACCGGTCACGATGAAGTGCACTCGATCTCCAAGAACCTGAACGTGCCCAACGTGCGTTTCTGGATGAGCTTCGGCGAGCACTACATCAACGTATTCACCGTACTGAAGAACCTTGGTCTGCTCTCCGAGCAACCGTTAACCACGGCAGAAGGCCTGCAAGTCGTGCCGCTGAAAGTGGTCAAGGCCGTGCTGCCCGATCCCGCCTCGCTGGCGCCGGGCTACACCGGCAAGACCTGCATCGGTGACCTGGTCAACGGCAGCAAGGATGGCCAGCCGCGCGAAGTGTTCATCTACAACGTGGCCGACCACGAAGAAGCCTACGCCGAGACCGACAGCCAGGGCATCTCCTACACCGCAGGTGTACCACCGGTGGCCGCCGCCCTGTTGGTCGCCCGTGGCGAGTGGGACGTGCAGCGCATGGTCAACGTCGAAGAGCTTCCCGCCGAGCCGTTCCTCAAGGCGCTGGACGTGATGGGCCTGCCGACGCGCATCAAGGATGAGCAGGGCGACCGTCCGTGGGACCAGTCCCTGTAAGACACGCTTGCACCATCGCTGCAAAAAAGGATCGCCTCGGCGATCCTTTTTCGTTTGCGGTCCGTGCATGTCAGACCGTCACCACCCCCAGCAGCACCGCCGAGGCCAGCATGATCAGGCTGATGCCCCAGGCCCACAGCACGGTGTAACGGATGTGCTTGTACAGCTCGACACCGGCCAGGCCGATGGCCAGGTACACGCTGGGCACCACCGGGCTGACGCCGAAGCCGGTGTTTTCGCCGATCAGCATGGCACTGGCCACGGCTGCCGGGTCGACGCCAGCGGCCACGGATACGTCGCGGATCACCGGCAGCAGGGCGAAGTAGTAGGCATCCGGCGAGAACAGCATGCCCAGCGGCACGCCGAACGCGCCGATGATCACGTGAATCCAGTTGGCCGAGCCTTCGGGCAGCACGTTGATCATCCAGTGGGCCATGCCGTCGGACATGCCGGCGCCGGCCAGTACCCCGAGCAGGATGCCGGCAGCGAGCATCACCAGGGCCATTTGCATGGCATCGGTGGCGTGGGCGCGCAGGGCGCGGTTCTGTTCGTCCAGGCTTGGATAGTTGAGCAGCAGCGCCACGCCCAGGCCGACCATGAAGCAGGCGAACAGCGGGAAGGCGCCGGTGAACAGGCAGGCCAGAATGCCCGCGGTCAGCGCCAGGTTGGCCCAGTAGCGCCAGGTATGGGGGGCCAGCATCTGCGAGGTGTCGATTTGTGGCGCATCGGCCGGTTCGCTGTCGGCGATCACGCCACCGCTGGCGGCGAAGCTGCGTTGCGCGCGCAGGCCGAGAAATACCGCCAGGGCCACGACCAGGGCGAGGCCGATGGCCTGGATCGGGATCAGCGATAGCCACAGTTGCGAGGCATCCAGCCCGGACACCGCGGCAGCGCGCGTGGTGGTGCCGCCCCAGGGCACCATGTTCATCACCCCGGCGCTGAGCACCACCAGGCACAGCAGCATCTGCCGGCTCATGCCCAGACGCAGGTACAGCGGCAGCAGGGCGGGAATCACCAGCAGAAAGGTGGCGGCGCCGATGCCGTCCAGGTGAGTGACCGCCGTCACCGCGACGGTCACGATGGCGACCGCCAGCGGGCGACCCTTGGTGCTCTTGAGCAGGAAACGCACCAGCGGGTCGAACAGACCGCGATCACGCATGATGCCGAAATACAGGATGGCGAAGATGAACAGCGTGGCGGTCGGCGCCACGGTCTTCAGGCCCTCGGTGACGAAGGTGCCGATTTGCGCAGGCGCGAAACCGGCCAGCAGGCAGGCGATGACCGGTAGGGTGACGAAGGCCACCAACGGGGTGATGCGGCGCATCAGGATCAGGATGACGATGGCGAACATCAGGGTGAAGCCGAGTGCGGTGATCATGACGATCTCTCCGGTTTTATTATTGTTGGAGTCGCGAGGCTGGCGTTGCGTGAGCTCAGGTGGGCATGGGCAGCTTCAGGTCGAGCAGGGCATAGCTCAGGCTCTTGCCGTGACGGTCGATGCCGGGGCTGGCGTTGACGCCGCCCTCCAGGGCGTTTTCCACCACGAAGTTGAGGCCGCCCAGGTTCGGCAACTCATAACGGCGCACGCTGCCGATCCGGCGATGTGCCAGGCAGCCCGCCACGCGCTCGCTGGTCAGCTCGGCGGCCAGCCAGGCGTAATGCGCCGGGTCGTAGGCGAACACCGCCACGCTGAGGATGTTGCCCTTGTCACCTGCGCGGGCGTGGGCGTAGTCGCATAGCACTACCGTCTCGCTCATCAGAACCACTCCACTTGTTGCTGCACCGCGGTGCGTGGGATGAAGAAACTCGCCGTGCCCAGGGATTCGCTCAGGTGCCGGCGCACACCGCCGCCGCCCGCCGGGCCGTTGGTGTAGAGCGACTCGGCGTCGAGCAGAAGGTTTTCCAGCAGCGCCTTGTCGTGGTCGACGAAGCTGATGCGCAGGCGCACATCCTGCGGGTCCGCTGCGTCGGCCAGGCGCTGCTGCAGCCACTCGCCCCGGGCGTCGTTGAACAGGCTGGCGACCCCAATCAAGTCGATCCAGGGCGTGAGCCGCGGCGCCAGGCGGGCGCAGCGCTGCAGCAGGATGTCCCGGGCCAGGGCGGCGCGGGCCAGGGCACCAGGGCCGGCATAGGAGATCTCCGCCTCGGCGAACCAGTTGCCACGCAGGCCGACCAGCCCTTTCAGTTCGGCCGGGCGTGGATGACCGCGTATGCCTTCGACCTCTACACGATCAGGACCGACCTGCCGAATTGTTGCCTGGCTCAGGTCGAGGGTCACGTCCGGGGTCAGGTAGGCAGCGGGGTCATGGACTTCATAGAGCAACTGCTCCTTGACCGTGCGTTCGCTGACGCAGCCACCGGTGCCGGCGGCTTTGCCGATGGTCACACGGCCGTCGGCCTGGACGCTGGCGATCGGGCAACCGACGTTGGCCAGATCCGGCACATCCTTGAGGCCCGGATGGGCGAAGTAGCCGCCGCTGACCTGGGTGCAGCATTCCAGCAAATGGCCAACCGCAGTGGCCAGGGCAATGCGGTCCCAATCCTCGGCCTGCCAGCCGAAGGCATGGCGTAGCGGGCCAACCGCCAGGCTCGGGTCGGCCACGCGCCCGCACAGGACGATGTCGGCGCCTTCGTCGAGGGCCTGGGCGATGCCATCGGCACCGGTGTAGACGTTGACCGACACCACCTCGCCGTCGAGCGTCTCGGGCAGCCAGCGTCGTAGCGCCTCGCCCGACTCGAGCAGGTCGTCACCCAGTACGCAGGCGATTCGCGCCGCTGCGAAGCGGCCAGCCTGCAGTTGCTTGCGCAGGCGCCGGGCCGCAGCGCTGGGATTGGCCGCGCCGCCATTGGTGATGATCGGGATGCCGGCAGCCAGGCAGATCTCCAGCACCGGCTCGAGAAAGTCGAATAGCCGGGTGGCGTAGCCGCTTTCTGCGTCGGCCAGGCGACGCAACTGCGCCTCGGCCAGGGTGCGTTCGGCGAGCAGTTCGAAGAACAGGAAGCGCCGGCCGTCGCGAGCGGCCAGATCGCTCGCCAGTGCCAGGGCGGCATCGGGTCTATCGTTGGCGAAGCCTGCCCCGCAACCGATATGGACTGTTGTCATCATTGTTGATCCAGGTCGAGGTCTGCGGAAAGGGTGCGGCTTCCTGATTTAGTTGTGAATTCGAAATGTGATATCAATTGATAAGTTAATTTTATAAAAGCAGTGGCCATGGATATCAGCTTTCGCCAGCTTCACGCCTTCGTGCTGATCGCCGAGCAGCGCAGCTTCAGTCGCGCTGCCGAGCAGATCCATCTGTCGCAACCGGCTCTGAGCTACAGCCTGCGCAAGCTCGAGGAGGCGCTGGGGCTGTCGCTGTTCGCGCGCAACACCCGCAGCGTGGAGCTGACCGAGGCCGGGGTGCGTTTTCTCGAACAGGCCCGCCGCTTGCTGCGCGACATGCACAACGCGGTGCATGACGCCCACGAACAGTTGCATCTGCAGAGCGGTTCGCTGCGCATCGCGGTGCTGCCCTCGGTCGCCATCGAGCCGCTGCCCCGGGTGCTGGTCGACTATCGCCAGCGCTATCCGGGTATCGACATCAGCCTGCGCGATGGTCGTGCCGGGGAAATCCGCCAGTGGGTGAGCAACGCGGAAGTGGACTTCGCCATCACCTCGGTGGCGGACGAGCCCGGTGTGCTGGATTTTCAGCCCCTCTACGACGACAGCCTGGTGCTGCTGGTGCGAGGCCTGGCCAGGTTGCATGGCGAAAGACTGGTGGCTGCCCTGCGGGATCTCGACTACGTGGCCACCACCCGGGATACCAGCCTGCGTACCATGGCCGACCAGACCCTCGAACGCATGGGCCTGCTGCGCGATCCTGCGTGGGAGGTCGCCTACCTGAGCAGCGCTGCCGCCTTGGCGCGAGCAGGGCTGGGCTATGCCTTGCTGCCGGCGAGCGTGGCGGGCACCTTCAACGCCGATGGCAGCCTGTCTGTCCATCCGCTACCGGCTGCACCGGCCCGTGGTATTGGCGTGCTGCAGCGCAAACCCTGCTACCTGAGCCCACCGGCCCAGGCGTTCGTCAGCCTGCTCAAGCAGCACGCTGACGCGCCTGCATAGTGGGCGAGCGGTTCGACTTGAAGGACGAGTACCTGGCGGCCCGTTCATCGATCATGTAGAGCACTTGCTGCTGGCAATGGGTTGCTCATACGATGACTGACCACAATAAGCACAACATAAAGGCCACCCGACCATGTCCAAGCCGCTCCTGCTTGCCGCTGCGCTGACCTCGGCACTTGCCGCGCCGGTTCACGCCGCCACCACGTTCGCTTATATCTCCAGTCCCAACGACGGCCTGATTTCCCAGTACCGGCTGGACGAAAGCACCGGTGCCATCGCGCTCGTCGAGCAGACGAAGGCGGGGGACAAGGTCAACCCTATGGCCCTCTCACCTGACGGCAGCACGCTGTTCGCCGCACAACGCGTCGCACCGTTCACCGTGCTGGTGTACCGCATCGATGGCAAAACCGGCCACCTGCACAAGCGCGGCCAGGCGCCGTTGGCCGATAGCCTGGCGTACCTGTCGACCGACCGCAGCGGGCGCTTCCTGATGGGCGCGTCCTATGGCGGTGCGGTACTCACCGTTCAGGCCATCGATGCCGAGCAGCGTGTGTCGGAACAGACCGAGGTGTACAAGACCGGCCCGTTCGCCCACTCGATCCGCAGCGACATCAGCGATCGCTTCGTCTACGCCGGCAACCTGGGCGTCGACAAGGTGCTGCAGTTCAGCCAGAACAAGCAAACCGGCGCGCTGACGCCCATCGGTGCGGGCTTCGCCAGCACCGCCGCGAAGACCGGCCCACGGCATATCGCCTTCTCACCCAATGGCAAGTTCCTCTATGTGGTCGGCGAACTCAGCGGCAGCGTCACCGGCTATGCCATCGACCCCGACACTGGTGCGTTGAAGGAAGTCAGCCTTGCCGAAGGCGTTCCCGAGAGTCTGGGCCTGGCGCGGGGCGAGGCGCGCAGCGCGGCCAACAACGACCTCAAGGATGACCCAACGCCGCGTATCTGGGCGGCCGACATTCGCCTGTCGCCAGACGGCACGCTGCTGTACATCACCGAGCGCACCACCAGTTCGGTGTCGGCTTTCAAGGTCGATCCGCAGAGCGGTGGCCTGAGCTTCATCGGCAACTACCCGCTCGAGGAAAAGCAGCCACGCAACATCGCTTTCTTCCCGAGCGGCAAGTGGCTACTGGTGACCGGTGAGAAAAGCCAGGCCGTGGGCAGCTACGCGATTGGCGAGAACGGTAGCCTCAAGCGGGTCGACGAGGCGCCAGCAGGTGATGGCGCCTTGTGGATCGAGATCCTGCAGCGGCCCTGATCACAGGGCCAGGCAAGGGCGCCTCGGTGATCCTTTGGATCATTGGGGCTACCCGCAGCAGACGATTCACGCGACAATCAGCGCCCTCGAAATCGAAGTACCGGGTACCTGACGTTTGAACACCGAGCTGCGCCGCCGCGCCTATCTGGATGCCATGCAAGTGGCCAGTTGGCTGCCCCGTGTCGAACTGCCGTTCGCGGCACCTTCGCGGCCCGAGCTGCTGGTGTCTTTCGAGCCAGAGCCGGAGCCTGAAGCGGTCGCGGCACCTCCGCCGCAGGCCAAGGCACCGGCAGCCGCAGCAGTGGCGGCACCCGCAGGCAACGAAGTGGTTCGCGAGCGGCCACGCATCGAGGTGCCCAAACCCGGTTCTGCAGCCAGGGCCAGTGAGCCCGCTGCGACTGCTGAAGTCAGTGCGCCGCCGCGCCGAGAGCGGCCGGCGCCACCGCCGCGTTTCGCTCTGCAGTTGTTGCGCGCCGGCAGCTGTGCGCTGCTGGTCGAACTGCCCACGGGCGAGCCGTTCCAGAGCCGCGATCCGGCCTACCTGCTGCTCAAGGACCTGTTGCGTGCCGCCGGCCTGCCGGACGCCCCGCAGATCATTGGCGAGCCGGTGCGCTGGCCCCTGCTGGTGCGCGGCACTATGGATCAGGGGCCGCAGGCTGCCCTGGACTTCGTGCAGAGCTTCATCGGCGCACGGCTGGAGGAGCAGGAGCCCTGCGCCTGCCTGTGGCTGATCGGCCTGCCAGCGATTCGTTTCGCCGGTGACGCCGACGCCGAGGCCTACAACCGCGAGCTGCAGGTCGAGGAGCTGGGCGCCGCCTGGGCTCTGCCGGGCCTGGAGCTGCTGATGGACGAGCCCCTGCGCAAGCGCGAGCTGTGGCAGGCCATGCAGCGGGTGCGTCGGCGCTGGCTCGAGGCGTCGACATGAGTGACGCGATCTCCTTCCGCCGCGCCACCGAGGCGGACATCGACGCCGTGCTGAAGATCGAATACGCCGCCTTCAGTCATCCCTGGACGCGCGGCATTTTCCTCGACAGCCTGAAATCATACGAAGTCTGGCTGATGTTCGAAGGTGGCCAGCAGGTCGGCCACGGGGTGATCAACGTGATCATCGACGAGGCGCACCTGCTCAATATTACCGTCAAGCCGGAAAGCCAGGGCCGCGGATTGGGCCTGCGCCTGCTCGAACATCTGATGGAGCGCGCCGCTCAGCTCAAGGCGGGGGAATGCTTTCTCGAAGTGCGCTCCAGCAACCAGGCGGCCTACCGCCTGTACGAGCGCTACGGCTTCAACGAGATCGGCCGGCGCCGCGATTACTACCCGGCCCCGGGGGGCCGCGAAGACGCCCTGGTGATGGCCTGCACCCTGGTCGAGTGAGCTACTTGCGGCACGCCGGCTGGCCCGGCTCGCGCTCATCATCGACCAGGCTCAGGTCGTATTCATCCGATAGGGGGGCGCCTGCATGGCGTCACGCTGGTCATCGGCCTCGCTTGTATCACCGCTCGGCTCGCGGGCCGCATCGGCTTCGCGCATGCTCGGCACAAGCTCTTGCACACGGTCCCGGAGAATGGGGGGCTCGTTGATCAGTGGCACATGGTTTTCCGGCTGTTTGTCCGTCATGACGACCTCCAGATCCGTCGATGGCTGTTGTCAGTGGACGGCCCCGCCGGCCGAAAGATTCAGCGTTTCGTGTGCCGTGTTGCCGTCCGCGCCGCATGCGCCGGGGTGGCAATCGCCTTGCCAAAAAGGCTGACGCCTCCGTATGGTGCGTGTCGATCTTCCCGCGAGCCACCGGCATGAGCGACCTTAAACACCTGTTCGACAACAATCGGCGCTGGGCTGAAAACATCACCCACGACGACCCGGACTTCTTTCCCCGCCTGGCTCGTCAGCAGACGCCGGAGTATCTGTGGATCGGCTGTTCGGACGCCCGCGTGCCGGCCAACGATATCGTCGGGCTGCTGCCCGGTGAACTGTTCGTGCACCGCAATGTGGCGAACGTCGTGCTGCATACCGACCTCAACTGCCTGTCGGTGATCCAGTACGCGGTCGACGTGCTCAAGGTCAAACATATCCTGGTCACTGGCCACTACGGTTGTGGCGGCGTGCGCGCGGCGATGCACGACACGCAGTTCGGACTCATCGATGGCTGGCTGCGCAACATCCGTGACCTCTACTACGAGCAGCACGAGCACCTGGCCGCGCTGGGCGACGAAGAGGCGCGCGTCGACCGTCTGTGCGAACTGAACGTGATGAAGCAAGTGGCCAACGTCAGTCGTACCAGCATCGTCCAGAATGCCTGGCACCGTGGCCAGCCGCTGTCCGTGCACGGCTGTATCTACGGCCTCAAGGACGGGCGCTGGAAGGACCTCGACGTGACCGTCAGCGCTGCCGCGCAACTGCCCGAACAGTACCGTCTGCGCCCACCACAGTCATGAGTGCGAGCGTATCCTCACGCCAGCTGGCGATCGCCGGTGTGCTGGTGGCGGTACTGTGCTGGGCGGGCAATGCCTTGGTGGCGCGGGCCTTCGCGGGGGAGATCCCGCCCCTGGCCCTGGCGTTCTGGCGCTGGAGCCTGGCCCTTTTCATCGTCTTGCCGTTCGTGGTGTCGCCACTCTGGCGTCATCGTGCCGCGCTGCGGCATGCCGGCTGGCGCTTGCTGGTCATCGCCGCTTTCGGTATCGCCGGCTACAACGCCTTCCTGTACAGCGCCGCGCAGACCACCGCGGCGATCAACATCACCCTGGTCAACACCTGCATTCCGCTGGTGACCTTCCTGTTCGCCGGGCTGCTGCTTGGCGAATGGCCGTCGATGAGGGCGTGGTGGGGCATGGCCCTGGCAGTGCTGGGGCTGCTGGTACTGATCTGCCGTGGTGACTGGCAGACCCTGGTCGGGCTGGCATTCAACCGTGGCGACCTGATCATGCTGCTGGCGGTGATCGACTGGGCGCTCTATACCGTGCTGCTGCGCCGCTGGGCGGCGTACCTGGCACCGATCCCGGCGCTGGCGCTGCTGGGCGTCTTCATGCTCCTCGGCGTGCCGCTGATCCTGCCGCTTTATCTGTACGAACTGGCCAACGGTGCCCAACTGCTGGCGACTCCCGCCAATCTGGCCGCCATCGCCTACACCGCGGTGTTCGCTTCGCTGGTGGCTTATCTGGGCTGGAACCAGGGCGTCAAGGTGCTCGGCGCATCGACGGCGGCCATGGGCAATTACCTGATGCCGGTGTTCACCGCGATCCTTGGCTGGATCCTGCTGGGCGAGGCCCTGCAACGCTTCCACTGGCTGGGCGGCGCGATGATCTTCGCCGGCCTGCTTCTGGCGACGTTGCCCACATCTGTGCAGCGGGCGTCGGTCTGACGCGGTACGTTCTGGGCCTGTCAGGTGAGGGTTGCTGGTGCGCATTGGCACTCGCCAGGCACGGCGACACGCTGCCCGCTTCGAGCGGCAAGTCCAGGCATACGGTCGGCGGCGAGCGTTTGCTGGCCCGGTGCGCGCAGCCCCTTGAGCCGCGGGTGCAGGGCCAATCTGCGGCACTGGAAAACTTTGCACGATATTCCGCGGTCTATGTCGCTGGCTGGCGTGCGTCCTCGCAGGCGAAGCCGTAACCGGCACGAAGGCGAATCACTTGCTAGTGTCATGTCATCAGCGGAAGGATGGAGCGTGGGTTAATGGACGACTCGCACATCTCCCAAGCGTTCGGTAAAGCCCCAGTCACCTCGCTGACGAGGGCTCTGGCCGCTGGGCGCAATGCCCGCAGGGCGGGGCTGGCACTGCTGGTGCTGGTGCTCTGCCTGGGGGGCTGTGCCCGCAACCAGGATAACCGCGCCTTCCTCAGCAACAGCGCGCCCGCGGCCCCCAGCGAACTGTTCCAGACCCATTCCGACCGCCTCGCCACCATTGGCATGCGCAACAACCTGAACAGCCTCTATCGCCTGATGGCCAAGCTCTACCAGCGTAACCCGCGGGAATGGCGCAAGAGCGGCCTGGGTGATCGCGAGGCCGCGCAGCGTGCGGTGCAGCAGGCGGTCGAGCAGGGCAGGCCGCTGCCCTCGCTGGCCGGCCGCCAGGATATCGCCGCCCTCAGCTACGCGCTGAGTCCGGAGTTCCAGGGGGACAGGGTCGGCGCGTTCATCTACGCCATCGGCAGCATGCTGGTGACCGCCCATGGCGGCAGCACCCAGTTCTACATCACCGATACCATCGATGCGCAGTTCGTGCACAACGCCGCGCGCAATATCGAGACGGCCACCTGGCTGCTGGCGACCCGGCGTGATGCCCAGGGCAATCCGCTGCTGTTGTCCAACGAGCTGTCCGAGCAGGGGCGCAATCTGAGCTTCGCCGTGGAGTTCGGCAAGATCGTCGCACGCCTGGATTACCTCAGCGA
Source organism: Phytopseudomonas flavescens (assembly GCF_900100535.1). Taxonomy (GTDB): domain Bacteria; phylum Pseudomonadota; class Gammaproteobacteria; order Pseudomonadales; family Pseudomonadaceae; genus Aquipseudomonas; species Aquipseudomonas flavescens. The sequence continues at coordinate 21,836 of NZ_FNDG01000034.1, read as the reverse complement.
CGTGCTCGACGAGCGTTATCGGCGTATCGGCGTGAACTACGCCCACAGCCTGATGTTCCTGAACTTCCTGCCGGTGCAGTGAGCGCTCGGGCAGTCAGACTTTCCTGACGAACTCGGACTTCAGCTTCATCGCGCCGATACCGTCGATCTTGCAGTCGATGTCATGGTCACCGTCGACCAGGCGAATGCCCTTGACCTTGGTACCGACCTTGACCACCAGCGACGAGCCCTTGACCTTGAGGTCCTTGATCACGGTGATGGTGTCACCGTCCTGCAGCACATTGCCGACCGAATCCTTGATCACCTTGATGTCATCGGCCGTTTCGCTGGCATTGGCCGACCACTCGTGGGCGCATTCCGGGCAGACCAGTTGGGTACCGTCTTCGTAGGTGTATTCGGAGTTGCAGGCGGGGCAGGGGGGCAGCGTGCTCACGGTGGATCCTTCTGAGACCGATGATAAAAAGGCCGCAGATTATATAGGGTTTTGGCGACTGCCGGTGGATCGCCGTTCAGGCATCCGGCAGCAGCGCCTCGGCTTCGATTTCGATCAGCCACTCTGGCTCCGACAGGCCGGTGACCACGATCCAGGATGTTGCAGGAGGTCGCTCGGGGAAGAACTTGCGCAACGCATCGACGATACAGGCCTGCTCTTCACGGGCCGCCGCAGCGATATAGATGCGCAGCACCAGCACGGTCTCCATGCTGCCGCCGGCGTGCTCGAGAATCTTGCGAACGTTGTCCAGGGCCGCGTGGGTCTGACTGGCCAGGTCCTTGCCAACCAGATGCTCCTGAGCATCCACCCCGATCTGGCCGGACAGGTGAATGCGCCGTTCGCCCTGGCTGATCACTGCCTGGCTGAAACCATATTGCAGGGTGTCGAATACCGAGTCCGGGTTCAGTGTGTGCCTGTGCATCGATACCTCCATGGCCAGAAAAACGGCCAGGCAGTCTAGGGCAGGTTGCACCATCGGCTAACTCGGGAGTGTTGCCAGTTGTACGATGCAGGTGTGGATAACCCGAACTCATGCGGCATTCGGTACCTCCAACCGTTAGCAGTCGCTTGATCCGCGGGGCGGGCGGCTGCATCTGCCAATGATTCACCGGGGCGCGAGCGGGCGGTCCGGCATAGCCAGTGGAGGCGCTATGTTTTTACCCAAGATCGAGGGTGTCAGCCTGTTTCAGGTGATGAAAAAGACGGTAAGTGACTTCATCGAGGACGAACTGCCCACCTACGCGTCGGCCCTGGCCTTCCAGATGTTCTTTTCGTTGTTTCCCTTTCTGTTGTTCCTGGTCGCCCTGATCAGCCTGCTGGACATGCAGCCGTTCTTCGACTGGTTGCGGCAACAGGCCGAACTGGTGCTGCCACTCTCCACGGTCGAGCTGGTCAATCCCGTCATCGATCAGTTGCAGACCCAGAAGGCCGGTCTGTTCTCGATCGGTATCGTGGTGGCGCTGTGGACGGCTTCCTCGGCGGTGCGCTCGACCATGGACGCGATGAACAAGGCCTATGGCGTGAAGGAAGGCCGCAAGCCCTGGAAGCGCATCCCCCTGTCGCTGCTTTATACCATCGGCATCGCCGCCGCCCTGCTCACGGCTGCCGCGCTGATGGTGCTCGGCCCGCAAGTGATGAACTGGCTGGCACAGCAGGTCGGCATCGAACAGGTCGTGGTCATCCTGTGGAACTGGCTGCGCTGGCCGGTGGCGATTGCCTTGCTGATGATCGTCGTGGCAGTGGTCTACTTCGTGGCGCCGGACGTCGAGCAACGTTTTCGCTTCATCACGCCGGGGTCGGTGCTGGCGGTGGTGGTGTGGATCGCCGCTTCGCTGGGTTTCGCTTACTACGCGCAGAATTTCGCCAACTACAACGCCACCTACGGCAGCATCGGCGCGATCATCGTTTTCCTGCTGTACCTGCATATCTCCTGTGCGGTGCTGCTGTTCGGTGCCGAGCTGAATGCGGTCATCGAGCATCTTTCCAGAGAAGGCAAGGAGCCGGGAGACAAGGAAATCCTCCCGGAGAACGAGCCCGCTACCTGATGGCGGGCTGTGCCGCCGGCCAATTCAGTTGCCCGCTGGCGCTGAAGCGCCGGGTACCGAACAGGCCACCGGCGAGCTTGCCACGCAACTGATACGGCAGGCTCTGGCCGGGCTGGTGACCGCCGGCGCCCCAGGCCTGGCGCAACACCGAATAGGCTGAGATGGTCACCGGCACACGGATCACCGTTTCGCCGAAGCGCGGCACCTGGCCGCTCTGGTCGCTGACGCCACGAGCCATGGGCTGCTCATTGATGTCCAGCTGCAGGGCCACGCCGTTGAAATCGATGGCCTTGTCATTGGGGTTCTGCACCCGCAGTCTCACCGCGAAACGCGCCTCCAGCCCTTCTCCGGCGAGCGGTTCGAGGCCGACCAGGTCGATGTGTAACGGATCGTCCGGAACGAGACTGCTGCAGGCACTCAGGGCAATCACGAGCGAGGCGAGCAGCAGGCTGCGCAGGTAGATAACAGACATGGTGGCTTCCGCTGGCAGTGGGCTTGTGGTTCAGACCGTGCGCCAAGGCTCAATACTCCGACGAATGCTCGGCCGCATGGTTGAACCGCGTCACGGCCCGGTCCCGGCAGATGGGCGGGCCTGCCGCAGCCGCCTCGGCCGATCAGTGCTGATCGCCGGCCGTCAGGCACGCCGCAGCGCAGGGCTATGGCGCAGCATGTCGATCAGGGCGTCCACCATCGTCTCGGCCTGAGCGCCGATGTCATAGCTGTCGGGAGTCAGCAACCAGTGGGCTTGCAGGCCGTCGATGTAGGCGTGCAGGCAGATCGCCGCACGTGCGCAATCCAGGTCGTCAGGCAACTGGCCCCTGTTCACTGCATTGCATAATGCTTTTGCAATCCGCAGGTCGCAGTCTTGGCTGAATGCTTGCATTTGTTGGCGCAGGTCGCCGAGGTCGTCGGAGTACTCGCATTTGTGCTGAAGGATTTCGGTAATGCGCCGGCTCTGTGGGTCCTGCACCAGGCGTTGCAGCAGGTGTACCAGCAAGTAGCGCATGTTGCCCAGTGGGTCGGGTTCGTCTTCACTGCGACAAGCCAGCGACAGTTCATCGAGCGGTAGCCGGAGGCGGTCGAACATGGCCTGGAACACATCGACCTTGTTCTGGAAGTGCCAGTAGATGGCGCCCCGAGTCACACCGGCCGCGGTCGCGATATCGGCCAACGAGGTGCTGGATACCCCTTTGGCATAGAACACCCGCTCGGCTGCATCAAGGATGTGCGCTCGGGTTTCTTCAGCTTCCGCTTTGGTGCGTCTGGCCATCTGGGCAGGTCCCGCGTATTGGGAAATGGATGAAAACCCTTATCCTGGGTTTCAGGCAGATCACAATGTTACACAAAAGATGCGTTTACAAACATTCTCGGATGTAAGTATATTCGCACTCTATACCCCAGTATCCACCTCGGCTATCTGCCAGGTACCGCCCGTGCGGCTCGAATCAATATGAAAATGAGGTCCTTTCAGATGCAGAAGAAGCCAGCCTTCGCCGCTATGGTTTCCGCTATCGCTCTGGCCACGCTGACGCTCGCTGGTTGCAGTGAGGAAGCCGCACCGCCAGCGCAGCAGGCGCCCACCGTTGGCATCGTCACCCTGCAGGCCGAGCCCTACACGCTGACCACCGAACTGCCGGGCCGCACCGCCGCCTTCCGTATCGCCGAAGTGCGTCCGCAGGTCGATGGCATCATCCAGAAGCGTCTGTTCCAGGAAGGTTCTGAAGTCAAGGCTGGCCAGCAGCTGTACCAGATAGATGCGTCGGTCTATGAAGCCGCTGCCAAGAGCGCCCAGGCGACCCTGGCTTCGGCCAAGTCGCTGGCCGAGCGCTACAAGGACCTGGTCGCTGACCAGGCCGTGAGTCGGCAGGCCTACGACGAAGCCCAGGCGGCCCGCCTGCAGGCAGAGGCCGCGCTTGAGCAGGCGCGCATCAACGTGCGCTACACCAAGGTGATGGCCCCTATCTCCGGTCGCGTCGGTCGTTCCGCGGTTACCGAGGGGGCACTGGTCAGCAACGGTCAGACCAACGCCATGGCGACCATCCAGCAGCTCGATCCGATCTACGTCGACGTGACCCAGCCGGCCAAGGATCTGCTGCGCCTGCGCCGCGAGCTGGAGAGCGGCAAGCTGCAGAAGGTCGGTGACAACGCCGCCAGAGTCCAGTTGCGCCTCGAAGACGGCAGCAACTACGAGCATGAAGGCACCCTGGAATTCTCCGAGGTATCGGTCGACGAAGGCACCGGTTCGGTCACCCTGCGCGCCATGTTCCCCAACCCCGATCACAACCTGCTGCCCGGCATGTTCGTGCATGCGCGTCTGGCTGCCGGCGTGAACCAGCAAGCCATCCTCGCACCGCAGCAAGGCGTCACCCGCAACTCCAAGGGGGAGCCAACCGCCCTGGTGGTCAACGCCGAGAACAAGGTCGAACTGCGTCAGCTCAAGGCCGAGCGCACCGCCGGCAACCGCTGGTTGATCCTCGAAGGCCTGAACCCGGGCGACAAGCTGATAACCGAAGGTCTGCAGTTCGTGCAGCCAGGCGCCGAGGTGAAGACCACCGAGGCGAAGAACGTGGCAGATCCTCAGCAGGCGTCGGCTTCCGACCAGGCTGACAACCGCTAAGGAGCGATTTCACGATGTCGAATTTCTTCATCGACAGGCCCATCTTCGCCTGGGTGATCGCGCTGGTGATCATGCTGGCGGGCGGTCTGTCCATCCTCAAATTGCCGGTCAACCAGTACCCGAGCATCGCGGCCCCGGCCGTGAGCATCCAGGTCAACTACCCCGGTGCGTCCGCACAGACCGTGCAGGACACCGTGGTCCAGGTGATCGAGCAGCAAATGAACGGTATCGACGGGCTGCGTTACATCAGCTCGGCGAGCAACTCCGACGGCAGCATGGAGATCACCGTCACCTTCAACCAGGGCACCAATCCGGATATCGCCCAGGTCCAGGTCCAGAACAAGCTGCAGCTGGCGACGCCGCTGCTGCCTCAGGAAGTGCAACAGCAGGGCCTGCGCGTCACCAAGGCCGTGAAGAACTTCCTGCTGGTCATCGGGGTGGTGTCCACCGACGGCAGCATGACCAACCAGGATCTCTCAAACTACATTGTCGCCAACATGCAGGATCCGATCTCGCGTACGGCGGGCGTCGGTGACTTCCAGGTGTTCGGTGCCCAGTACGCCATGCGTATCTGGCTGGATCCGGCCAAGCTCAACAACTTCCAGCTGACCCCGAGCGATGTGCGTAGCGCAGTCGAAGCGCAGAACGTGCAGATCTCCTCCGGCCAGTTCGGCGGCCTGCCGGCCGGGCCGGGCCAACAGCTCAACGCCACCATCATCGGCAAGACCCGCCTGCAGACCCCGGAGCAGTTCCGCGAGATTCTGCTCAAGGTCAACCGTGACGGTTCCCAGGTGCGTCTTGGCGATGTCGCCAGGGTCGAGCTGGGCGGCGAGAACTACAACATCCGCGCCCAGTTCAACGGTAACCCGGCATCTGGCCTGGCGATCAAGCTGGCCACCGGGGCCAACGCCCTGGATACCGCCAAGGCGATCCGCGCGACCATCGACGAGCTCAAACCGTTCTTCCCGGCCGGGATGGAAGTGGTCATGCCGTACGACTCCACCCCCGTGGTGCAGGAGTCCATTCACGGCGTGATCATGACCCTGATCGAAGCTTTCGTGCTGGTCTTCCTGGTCATGTACCTGTTCCTGCAGAACTTCCGTGCCACCCTGATCCCGACCCTCGCCGTACCGGTGGTGCTGCTGGGTACCTTCGGCGTGCTCGCGGTATTCGGCTACAGCATCAACACCCTGACCATGTTCGCCATGATCCTGGCCATCGGCCTGCTGGTGGACGATGCCATCGTGGTGGTGGAGAACGTCGAGCGGGTCATGCGCGAGGAGGGGCTCTCGCCACTCGAAGCGACGCGCAAATCCATGGGGCAGATCCAGGGCGCGCTGGTGGGCATCGGCGTGGTGCTGTCGGCGGTACTGCTGCCGATGGCCTTCTTCGGCGGCTCGGTGGGAGTGATCTACCGGCAGTTCTCCATCACCATCGTTTCGGCCATGGTGCTCTCGGTGATCCTCGCCCTGATCTTCACCCCGGCGCTGTGCGCCACCATGCTCAAGCCCATCGCCAAGGGCGATCATCACGAGAAGCGCGGCTTCTTCGGCTGGTTCAACCGTACCTTCGAGCGCAGCGTCAACGGCTACGAGCGTGGCGTGCGCGGTGTGATCAAGCGCAAGGCGCCATTCCTGATCATCTATGTGGTGATCGTCGCGGTCGCGGGCTGGCTGTTCACCCTGATTCCCTCGGCGTTCCTGCCCGAGGAGGACCAGGGCGTGCTGTTCGCTCAGGTACAGACTCCGTCGGGCTCCAGCGCCGAGCGTACCCAGGCGGTGGTCGACGACATGCGCAAGTACCTGCTCGACGACGAGAAGGACGTGGTCAACTCGGTGTTCACCGTAACCGGCTTTAACTTCGCTGGCCGTGGCCAGAGTTCGGGTATGGCGTTCATCATGCTCAAGCCGTGGTCCGAGCGTACCGCTGCCGGTACCAGCGTTGCCGAGTTGGCGCAGCGTGCCCAGGGGCGCTTCTTCGGCGGTGAGTTCCGCGATGCCATGGTCTTCGCCTTCGCTCCGCCAGCGGTCATGGAGCTGGGTAACGCCACCGGTTTCAACCTGTTCCTGCAGGATCGCGCTGGCGTTGGCCAGGCCACCTTGAACGAGGCCCGTGACAAGTTCCTGCAACTGGCCAACCAGAGCCCTGTGTTATCCAGCGTGCGGGCCAACGGCCTGCTCGACGAACCGCAGTACAAGCTGCTGATCGACGACGAGAAGGTGCGCACCCTGGGTGTCTCCCTGTCCGACGTCAACAGCACCTTGCAGATCGGCTGGGGCGGCAGTTACGTCAACGACTTCATTGATCGCGGCCGGGTCAAGAAGGTCTATCTGCAGGGTGAAAGCGACGCTCGGATGAACCCCGAAGACCTGGACAAATGGCACGTACGCAACGACCAGGGCCAGATGGTGCCGTTCAGTGCCTTCGCCACCGGCGAATGGACCTACGGGTCGCCCAAGCTGTCGCGCTACAACGGGGTGAGCGCCATCGAGATTCTCGGTGCGCCGGCGCCAGGCCACAGCTCGGGTGAAGCGATGGCCGAAGTCGAGCGTATCGCTGCCGAACTGCCGCAGGGTGTCGGTTTCGACTGGACCGGGCAGTCCTACGAGGAGCGTCTGGCGGGTTCGCAAACACTGGCCCTCTATGCGCTGTCGCTGCTGGTGGTGTTCCTCTGCCTGGCGGCACTGTACGAAAGCTGGTCGATTCCGTTCTCGGTGATATTGGTGGTTCCGCTGGGTATCCTCGGTGCGTTGCTGTTCACCCTGGGGCGCGGCCTGTCCAACGACGTGTTCTTCCAGGTGGGCCTGATCACCACCATCGGCCTGTCGGCGCGTAACGCGATTCTCATCGTCGAGTTCGCCAAGTCGCTGCACGAGCAGGGCAAGAGCCACATCGAAGCGGCAGTGGAAGCGTGCCGCATGCGTCTGCGTCCGATCATCATGACCTCGCTGGCGTTCATCCTCGGTGTGGTACCGCTGGCGATTTCCAGCGGCGCCGGTGCCGGTAGCAAGCATGCCATCGGCACAGGCGTGATCGGCGGCATGATCACCGCTGCGGTCCTGGCGATCTTCTGGATTCCGCTGTTCTATGTGCTGGTCAGCTCGATGTTCAAGGACAAGAGCGTCAAAGAAACCAACGAGAAGGAGGCCGTCCAGTGAGGCAGTCCCTGTTGTCTCTCGCAGTCGCGGGCATCGTGCTCAGCGGCTGCACCATGATCCCCGACTACCAGCGCCCGGATACCTCGGTAGAAGCGGCCTGGCCCCAGGGCCAGGCGTACGCGGGCAGCAACGTGCAGGGCTCGGTCGCCGCGGCCGATCTCGGCTGGCGCGAGTTCCTGCGTGACCCGGCGCTGCAGCGCCTGGTGGAAACCGCACTGAACAACAACCGCGACCTGCGCGTCGCCGCCTTGAACGTCGACGCTTACCGTGCCCAATACCGCATCCAGCGTTCCGAGCTGTTCCCCACCATCTCGGCCGATGGCAGCGGTACCCGTCAGCGTACGCCAGCCGATCTGTCGCAGACCGGCCGCTCCACCGTTGGCGGGCAGTACAGCGCCAGCGTCGGTGTGAGTGCCTGGGAAGTGGACTTCTTCGGTCGCCTGCGCAGCCTCAACGAGCAGACCCTGCAGCAGTACTTCGCCACCGAAGAAGCACAGCGCAGTACGCAGATCAGCCTGATTGCCAGTGTGGCCAACGCCTACCTGACCCTGCAGGCCGACGAAGCGCTGCTGAAGCTGACCCGCGACACACTGGGTACCTTCCAGCGCAGCCTGGAACTGACCCAGCGCAGCTTCGACGTCGGCGTGACCGATGCCTTGTCCCTGAGCCAGGCGCGCACCTCGGTGCAGACCGCCCAGGCCAACCTGGCGCAATACACCCGCCAGGTAGCCCAGGACCGCAATGCCCTGGGCGTACTGCTCGGTGGTGCCGTGCCGGCCGACTTGCCGCAAGGCGAGGGCCTGGACAAGCAACTGCTGGCCGATGTCCCGGCCGGCCTGCCGTCCGATCTGCTGCAACGCCGCCCAGACGTGCTGCAGGCCGAGCGCGAGCTGCTCGCCGCCAATGCCAGCATCGGTGCCGCGCGTGCCGCGTTCTTCCCGAGCATCAGCCTGACCGCCAATGCCGGCACCGCCAGCAGCCAGCTGTCGGGTCTGTTCGATGGTGGTTCGGGTACCTGGCTGTTCCAGCCGCAGATCAACCTGCCGATCTTCACGGCGGGGCGTCTGCGCGCCAACCTGGACTATGCCGAGATCCAGAAGAACATCCAGGTGGCGACCTACGAGAAGGCGATCCAGACCGCCTTCCAGGAAGTTTCCGATGGTCTTGCGGCGCGCGGTACCTTCGAGGAGCAGTTGCAGGCGCAGCGCGGCCTGGTGGCGACCTCCGAGAACTACTACGACCTCGCCGATCGCCGCTTCCGCACCGGGGTGGACAGCTACCTGACCCTGCTCGATGCCCAGCGCCAGCTGTTCAGCGCGCAGCAGGAGCTGATCGGTGTACGCCTGTCGCAGCTCACCAGCGAGATCGACCTCTACAAGGCGCTCGGTGGTGGCTGGAACGAACGCACCCAGACGACCCCCGCACCTGCACCCGCCGCCCCGCAGTCCTGATCGACAGCGGCAAGGCAAGAAAAAGCCCCGGAATTCCGGGGCTTTTTCATTTCTGCGATTTGCCGGTCAAGGCGTCTGCACGCGGGCCGAGCTGTTCATCTTGTGACGGATCAGTTGGATCACGCCCGGCAGGATCGAGACCACGATGATGCCGATGATCAGGTAGTGCAGATTGCTCTGTACCGCCGGCAGGTTGCCGAAGAAGTAACCGCCGTAGGTGAACAGGGTCACCCATAGAATCGCCCCGACCACGTTGTAGGCGGCGAAGTGGGCATAGTTCATTCGGCCCATGCCGGCGACGAAGGGCGCGAAGGTGCGCACGATGGGCACGAAGCGGGCGAGGATGATGGTCTTGCCGCCATGCCGGGCATAGAAGTTCTGGGTGAGTTCCAGGTGGCTGCGGCGAAAGATCTTCGAATCCGGGTTGCTGAACAGCTTCTGGCCCATGAAGCGGCCGATGGTGTAGTTCAGTGCGTCACCGAGAATGGCCGCAGTGATCAGCAACAGTACCAGCAGGTGCACGTTCATGGTGCCGTGCACGGCTATGGCGCCGGCCACGAACAGCAACGAGTCGCCTGGCAGGAACGGGGTGACCACCAGGCCGGTTTCGCAAAACACGATCAGAAACAGGATCGCGTAGATCCAGGTGCCGTACTGGGCGGTGAGGGCCGCCAGGTGCTGGTCGATATGCAGAATGAAATCGATAACCAGGTGAATGAATTCCATCGAGGGCTCCAACGGTGTGCGCAGTCCGACATTCAGGAGCGGGCTGCTTGGCTGCGGCATTATGCCCGCCTCTGCAGGCAAAGGCGCCTGCTACATGGGGTCAGGCAGGCGTTTGAGCCGCTCGACGGGCAAGCGTTCCGTGCAATACCCGCGAAGCGATGAAAAGGTCTCGATGGGACTGGCGCAGGGCTCAGCGACGCGGCTTCTCGGGAATCTGCAATTCAGTGGTCTGTGCCTGCTTGGCCGGTAGTACCTGTGGCTGCTGGCCGGAGGCATCCTGCAGGGCACGTTGCCTGGCGTTGGTGGCCATTTTTTCCGACCAGGCGAACTGCAAGTCGCGGTATTGCGCAGGCACGACCGCGCTGTTCAAACGCGCTTGCTCCTGCCAGAACTCGGCATCACCGCGCCACCAGGGATCTTCACCCGGCGCAGTTGGCTCGACCACTGCCGGTTCGTGCACCGACACCTGCGGCACCACCTCGAAGGTTTCCGGCTCCACCGGCGGCGAGCCGAGGCGCAGCAGGGCGAACAGATGAGCGCCGCCATAGGCCAGGGCGGCTCCGACGGCAATTGCCGCCGCGCCGCGCAAGAGCTCGCGGTACGGGGCATGAGGCTTATCGACTGAAACCTTCATCATCCATCCCTAGAAGAAAAAGAACCGATACGAGCAGGGCGCAAGCGTCCATGATTGATAGCCAATCAGGCGACGCCGACGGGCTGTTCCCAAGCCGCCATATTAGCGCAGAACCATTACTTGCCCTTGATGATGCGCTGAATGGTACCGGTATCCTTGTTCAGCAACACATAGTCGGTACCGATCTTCACCCACTGCTCGTGTTCCTTGTCTTCGGGCTGCGGAAGATTGTGCTTTTTCAGGTCGTTGATGGCGTAATCCTTGCGCCAGTATTTGTGCGGCGCCGGGGTGCCTTCCTTGAGGTCGCCGATATGCATCGGATCCTTGGCCTGGGGGTCTTTCTGGTCGGGCTTCTGCTGCAATACCTGATCCTGATAGACCTCGCGGGACGGCTCCTGCTTGGCCGGGTCGGCCGCATGGGCAAGGCCGGCGACCAGCAGAGTGCCGAGCAGAACGCTGAGGGTAGACGTGGTGTTCATGGGTGACTCTCCTTAATCCGGGGGCATGACTATGGACAGGAGCGGCCGCAGAACACTCAACCTAAATTTCTGCACGCGTCGGCCGCAGAGCATTGGCGACGCCTGGCATTACGGATGGCCATCGCGTGAGTATGCGGTCGCCGAGCGGGGGGTATTTTTCCCTGAACCTTCACTGCGCCAGCACGCCTATTGTTCACGTCCCGCCACTCGAGTCAGTCATGCCTGTTTCCGTTTTTCTCGCCATGGTCTTCGGCTGCGTCGGTGCGGTGCTGATCGGTATTGGCCTGTCCCGGCGTCTTGCCAGCCGTGACTGGCGACAGGCCCAGGGGCGGATCATCGCCAGCGAGCACGGGCTCAATACCTCGAGTCGCTACCCGCGTTTCGAATGGCGTGACGAGCACGGCGACCTGCACGTGCACCAGAGCAGCATGAGCAGCTGGCGCCATTACCGCAAAGGCGATGCGGTCGCGGTTCGCTACGACCCTACCTTTCCCAAGCGAGCGGTGATCGACACCGCCGTGCAGCGTGGCGCCTCGTTCTTCTGGTTGGGGGTATTGCTGTGCGGCGTCTCCAGCCTGTTCCTGGTGGTCGAGCTGCTGCTCGAATAGTCGGTCAGCCACCCGCCAGAGACTGTCCGTCGAGGTCAATGCAACGGAGGCACGCCCGGCAGACCGAAACGAGCGACCGTGTGTCCGTTGCTGCGCCGCGGTGACGGGCAGCACAGCATAAAGCCGCGGTCGGTACTAAGATGGTCAGGACAGTGGTTCGCCGATATCGGCCTATTTGCAGCCGCGTATTGAACTCGTGGTTGCCAGCGTAGTTCTCAATGACCGTCAAGAACGAACAATACCAGCCAGGAGGGCTGAAGGATGGGATGGGAAGACCAGGAATGGTGGCGCGAAGAGCGCCGCAAACAGGGCCATGGTGCGTCTTGGGAGAATTTCAAACCCAAACCCGATAGCGAGGGCGCGATACCTGCGGCAGACAACGTCATCAGAATTCGCCGCCCACGCCGCCTGCGCGCCGCCTCCACACAGCCACAGCAGGTTTTCGACGCACCTGGAGGTTCTGGCATCAGCCGGCTGCTGTATATCGTGAGTGCAATCATCTGCAGCTTGCTGATCGCGCTGGGCTACCTGATCTTTTAAACCCCAGCCCAACGGATGATCGAGGCAAGCCATTGACTGCACCCGCCACAGTCGCTTGGGCGGCGCCACTCCCGCCTTTGAAAGCGCCTGGATGTGAGGCCGGGAAATGGCTATTGGAACGGGGCTCGTCCACCCTGCGCCCGATCATTTCCCCACTGCCCTGACACATTCGACCTTCGCGTGCTCCTTGGTCAAGATGCGCACACTTTGTAGTCACCGGCGCAAACAAAAAAGGGCTTACCTTTCGGTAAACCCTTGTTTTGTTTGGTGGCTACGCAGGGACTTGAACCCCGGACCCCGGCATTATGAATCCGATACGAAGCGTTCCGCTGAGCCAGAAAGCCCCATAATCCGCGCTCTGTGGCATTTGCCTAGCCATACTAAGCCAGTTTCCGGCACACAATTCGACCAACGTAGTCACCCAACCTATTTACGAAATTCCAGCTACCAGCTAGCCTGAAAATGATGGCTATTTGCCAATCGTAGCGGATAGAGGGTTAGGATGACCGAAAGCAGCTCCGTTCCTGCTTGCTACTGTATCTCAGTCGCATTAGCGGGTTTCGCTTCCCAAACGGTACTCCCAAGCATTATTTCGCTTCGCAGTGAGTTGAAGTCTCTCTCCTGCGAAGCGCAATGCTATTCGTCTCTTAGAAAAATTTAACTAAGGAATAGTTATGAGAGTACTTGCCCTACTTAATTCAGACAAAGTGTTTAAACTAAAAGCCATTGAAGAGCATTTTGCAGAGTATCAAATAATCCTTGATATAATTATCTATAAAGCTGGACAGGAAGAATTTTGTATTCAGCGAGAAGAGATTTTTGCTGCTATCGGGAAATCCGAGATTCTGGTTTTTTTCGCCTCTGACAAGATAAATGATTGTTTAAAACAAGCCTTAGTCGAAGCAAACCGACTAGGTAGAAAAATAATCTGCATTCAAGAAGATGAAGGTGACGTCCTTGCAGACGGATTTACCAAGTTTGGCGACGGTCTTGTTCATCAAGTATCTGAGGTGCTGGATCAAATACTGGCCACACCTTTCACTGATGGATGGACAAATGTTGACTCTTCCATAAAAGAGGATGGTCCTTTTGCGCGCCATAAGTGCGGTAATAAAAAATGAGACTATTTTCCTATATTGTTTCCCGTGATTTCGGTTTTGCACCTAATCCATTTCATGGGATTTGCACCTTGGCTGCATGTAAGCCGCAAATTCGAAAGCATGCGATGGTCGGTGACTATGTAGTAGGCCTCACTCCCAAGCCAGATGGGAATAGAATCTGCTATGTCATGGAAGTTGCGGAGAAAATATCATTTGATGAATATTGGAACGATCCCCGCTTTCAGGTTAAAAAACCAGTCTTCAATATGAGTGATAAATATAAAGCAGGCGATAATATATATTTTAGAAAGCATGATGGAACGTGGCATCAGCAAAAATCCCATCATACGAATGAAGACGGTAGTCCAATTCAGGCCAACATTGATACTGATACGGTATCTACCGATCAAGTATTGATTGCGTCTAATTTCTCCTATTGGGGCGTAGGCGCAATACCTTTGCCTGAAAAGTTTGGCGCACTAAGAGTGCTCCGATCTCATCGGAATGACTTTGATCGAAAATTTGTAGATGACTTTATCTTATGGTTTCGCCATCAAGAAAAAGGAGTCCTTGGTCAGCCTGAAAAGTGGCAGCACAAGAGGACATTTCAATGAGTGGATTTCAATTCATTACAGTCTACGAAGGTAAGATATCTGATACAGATCGTTTAAGTGATAAGCCATGGCATTTATTATCATTCGGCCTCTATGGGGAGGTTGGAAGTATTTTATCTGTTTCAAAAAAAGCATATAGAGAAAACGCTGCATTCGATCAAGACAAGTCCCTTGTAGAAGAGCTAGGAGATGCTCTTTGGTATTTCTCAAGGCTATGTAATCGTCGAGACACCTCCGTCGCCAAGGTTCTTGAGGTGATTTACAAGGATAGTTCTCGCTACGCTATTAGTACCAGTATAAAAAATCACCCAATAGGATTTGTACCAGTCCAAACTAAGCTCGATTTAATTGAGTCAAGCAGGGTTCTCGGCTATAAAGCTTCAGCTTTCTTAGTGTCTGATGTTAATCAGATATCATCAGACCTTCTGGAAGATTTTCTAAAGGCATATATCGATGTTGTGTCGTCCTCAGGCGTTAGCTTTAAAGATGTCATAGATAATAATTTAGAAAAATCCTTAGGCCGATTTTTACCGCCCGCTCTCGGCGAGCTTCCCGATTTTGACAAGGGTGAAGACCAAGATGAGCAACTGCCACGTGAATTTATTATTGAGGTAAGTCAGCGTTCCAATGGCAAAACATACATGAAAAAAGGAGACGTCTTTATAGGTGATCCTCTGACGGATAATATTGAGGTTGAGGACGGTTATAGATTTCATGATGTTTTTCACATGGCGTATGCTGTGATTTTACACTGGTCTCCTGTTTTTAGGGCGCTCTTAAAGAATAAGCGGAAGAGCAATCCAGAAAAGGATGAATCACAGGATGGTGGAAGAGCTATAGTAATTGAAGAAGGACTAAGTGCGTGGATTTTTTCTATTGCAAAAGAAAAAGATTATTTTGAAACTCAGTCTGAGTTATCTTTTGACATTCTCAAGAATGTGAAGCAGTTTGTCCAGGGGTATGAAGTAGATGTCTGCCCTTATGCGTTATTTGAGAAAGCAATCCTAGATGGGTACAAAGTGTTCCGTGAGTTGAAAATTAATGGCCGGGGATATATAATTGGATCTAGAGAAAAAAGATCTCTTGAATACAGTTTAGAGAATCCACGCGATGCAACCTAAAGAATTTGTGCGGCGGCTATCCGAAATTAGAACGGTAAACAGCTTCAATCCATATTCTGAAATATGCGCTACTCATGACCTTCGAGGCGCCGATAAGCTTAGAAGGGCCTTATTGCTTGATGTTTTAAAAAAAGCATCGGTGGAAGGGGTAGATGCAATCTGGATTGGCCGTGACTTAGGGTATAGGGGTGGGCGCCGCACTGGGCTGGCATTGACAGACGAATTTCATGCTGAGGCATATGCAAAACGCTGGAGTCTTTCTGCAATTAAAACAACTAAAGGAGAGCCCTTTAAAGAAAGAACAGCAACAGTTATATGGGATGTTTTGAACTGCATACACGACAATGTTTTTTTGTGGAATGTCTTCCCTCTGCACCCTCATGAAGAAGGGCTACCTTTCACCAATAGATCGCATAATTCCCAGGAACGTAATCTTGGTGAGGCTGTACTTGGCGAGCTTATTAGCATGATAAAACCCCGGCGCCTTATCGCTGTAGGTAATGATGCTGTAGGTTCTATAGCTAGGGTTGCTGCTGGAATACCTGGAGTTAAAGTGAGACATCCAAGTTACGGTGGTCAGACAGAGTTCACAAATAAAATATCTGAACTGTATGGTGTTAGAGTCCCTTCGCTACAAGGAGAGCTGTTTTAGTCGATATTATATTCAAGAATCATTGAGCCATAACTATGCTAAGTTTTGAAAAGTCAAAATATGGCTTCCCACCGTAGAGAAGGGTAACCCATTCAGTAGGCATAAGGCTTGGGGCAAATATTATAGTAGCCAAAGTCATATATCCAATAAAGAACGGCAGTGAGCGTAGTATGCTGATAGTTCTACGTGCATCTTTTTCAACGAAGGCATAGTACTCGTTACCCGATTGCTTTCTTAGTGCTATGATTCTTTTCAGAGTTTCCATCTTTCCTTTCTGGTTTACTTGGTGCCCAGCAAAAATAAATATCATACTAACTGTTGCCCAAAACTGCGGTGCGTTAGTACCTAATGACGCTATTGCAAATGTAAAGGCAAAGTATCCAACACTATCGTTCAGGTATCGTTCCCATTCTTTAACCTCCCGCTGAATGTTGCGATAGTCCTCTACAGGATCTGGTTTTATTTGACCGCCCATCTCACTACTCCTTGTGCAGATCTGTTCGGGCAAACCAGCGCCTAGCAGCTTCTTCAGTGATCGCTATCCCGCGTATTGACCGTTCAAGTTTCGATTGGCCTCGTCGAAGCTTGGGCTTGTCTGCCCATTCTCTGGTGCCACTTCACCTGTTATTAGCCACCATCGGTACGTCGGGAATACTCGCCCAAGAATTTCAATTTCTTCAGCGCCCACGCGCGCGCGCCCGCGCTTGATGTTTTGCCAGCGGACGTAATCCGTTCCACCGGCCTCCGCTAGCTCTTTCAGACTGGCTAGGTCGATCAATTGAAGGCTTCTATCGACTATCTGCTCTGCCATTAACAAATGCCATTGATGTTCTATGTACATTTTTAATTGAAGGTGTAACATGTACATATGCATTTGGTGCATGTTCACTTTCGGTGAAACTGGATTATAGGGGCTTTGCATGGAACAGTCTGGAATAGTGGGGTTCGACACACAGGGAAACCCGGAACGCGTCAACGACCTGCGTGATGCGCCGTTTTGCTCAAAGCACGTGTTCGCCAAGCTGCTGGGTATTGACGTGATTACCGAGGATGTCGTACGCGGCTGGATCGAATCCGGCACCGTCCCGACCGCCAAGATTGGCCGCCACCGCGTCATCAACCTGCACCGTATCCGCCGTGATATGGAACGGGGCAAAACCGTGTTCTGTGCGGGGGATTATGGGCAGGGCTCCGAGGGCGACTCGCCGACGGCGGAAATCACCTGTGGGACAGGCAACCAGGTAGTCACGGCGGCGATGGGGACGGGCAGTGCCATCGAGTCGACCGTCACCGACGTGCAGCGGGGCAGGCTTTGAAGCGCTACCTGTTCGTCGCTGCGCTAGCGTTCGCCGGGGGCTACCTGTGGGGCGCCATCGATGGCCTCAGCCTCGGGCTGCGCAGCTCGCTGGGAGAAAGGCCCGGCGTTATCTCGCTACGCGATTGAGCACAGGCCAGGTCGATCGGTGGCCGTACCGGGAGGTTTGCGAGCACTGCTGGTCTTGCGAGATATCCGCGGTATCTGGCGTGCTGGCGGACGTACCCCAGCCGGGTGGTTTGTTTCGGATGCATGATGGCATCGACGATGCCTTTCCGTTCAGGATTGAAACAGCGAATTCATGCAGCGTTCATTGTTCGTTAATAAAACCTTAATATTTGATTTCATTGATTTTATTCCGGTTCTTAGAGGAACCGCCGGCGGTTTCCCACCCACCCATGGCACATCGTCAAGATGACTTTCATGGTGCTTATGACCACGCCTGCCTATCGATCGCTGATCGACCATTTCTGTACCCTGGCTTTGATTCCCAACCCGGCAAGCCTCTATGAGCGCACTGCTATCGAGGTCAATGGTGTCGATTTCACCTTGTGCCACAGGCAGAGCCAGGGCATGGGCACAGTGCTGCTCTATGCCGACCTCGGGCAGTTGCCTTCGCGTGAGGCGGCAGCGGCTGCCCTGCGGCTGCTGGAGATGAATTTTCATCTGTTCGGTGAACCGCTCAGTCCAGTCTTCACGCTCAATCCGCAAAGCCGGCATATAAACCTGGCGGCGGCGTTGCTGCTCGAGCGATTGAGTGCCGAGCGTCTGCTCACCTTGCTGGGAGAACTGGCCGATATGGCCAAAGCCTGGCGCAGAGACTTTTTCCTCGACGCCGATCAGCCCGTGTGCCGGCCAGGTGGTCGGCCGACCTCGCGCAAAGCGCTGACAGCTCGTACTAGCGAGCAATGACCCTGGAAAAAGGATCGCCTCATGCAGCCAACGCCCAGCACCATCAGCCGTTCGCACGGTTCCCTTTCCTCCACCGCCACGGTCGACGCGCCAAGCCAGCGTTCGCAGGCAATGCGTTCCCAGGCGCGCGCCTCTTGCCGGGCGCCCTTGAGTGCGCAGCAACAGGCGCAGGTTGTGCAGCCTTCGCCAACGAGCCTGGTGCGGCTGTTCGAGAGCCAGCATCCAGGGCTCGAGGCCGTGCGCGCCGAAGCTCGCCAAATGATCCTCGCGCAGAAGCCGCTGAACTATTCACGGCCCATCGGCCAGCAGCAGCGGGCGGCACACCGGCTCGCGCAGAACCCGCTGGAAATCAACAAAAGGCGCATGATCCTGGAGGGGCGTGTGCTGCAGATGGATCCTCGGCTCAGTTACGAGCGCATGAGGGCCTTGCTCAATGACGGTCAGCCAGGCCAACTCGATAGTGGCATTCCCTATGGCGACACGTTCGCGCGGCTGTTGGCGGACATCGATCAGCGCTTCAGCCAGCCCATGCCTGCTGGAATGCGTGTGTCCGGCGAACGCCTGCAGGTGCTGCTCGACAATGCGTTGCCGCGTATCGCCAGGCATCTCGATGGACAGGCAGCCCTCTATGGCGAGGTGCTGGCCGACTGCGAACTGAGCGATGAGGAGCGCCAGCAGGTACAGGTCGGTTTCGACGCCTTCCAGGCGCTGGCCGGACGCTGGTCGACGGGTATCAAGGAGCGGATCCTCGACAAGTGCCAGGCGCTGGCCGATGCCTGCCTGGTGGCCGCCCGTGGCGAGTGGCAGGCAACCCAGGGCCTGCCGCCAGGCCCCATGCGCGCTCAGCAGGTCGAACGGGCACAGGCCGAGGTCGAGCGATGGACGCAGGTAAAGACGCAGTTCGATGAGGCCAGCGCCGGGCTACAGCGCAGCGCCCTGCAGGACAGTCTCGACAACATGGGGCTGGACAGGCACCTGCACGAACTGGCCGAGCAGGGCAGTGGCCTGTTTACCAGTGCACGGGTTTTTCTCGCCGCCAGTATCCCTCAGGGATTGTCTGCCACGTTGCTGTTCGTGTTGGCGCGAGCTTACGTCGATCCCGAATTGTCGGTACTGGATCTGGCCGGGCAGGCCGCTTCCAGTGGCGCTGCCGTCGGTGCCGTGCACGAGACGCTGGACAACTTCGTCAAGCCCTCGGCCAGGGAGGTGCTGGCGTCTTTGGGGGCACCCGAGTTGCGCAAGGTGGCTGCCGCCGAAGTGATCCCCAATACGCCTCTGGCCACGACCGACGGAGGTCGCTATCGCGCGTTCACCGATGACGAGCTGCAGGCCTCGATGAACGACGTGGAGCGCGCACGCAAAGGGTTCATCAACGCCCAGCAGGACTATCACAACGGCACGCTAAAAGGCGACGGCATTACGTTCGGTAGCCAGGCCGGCGCGCAGATGGTGCGTCGCTTGATCGAGCTGACCACCTCGATCAATGCGTCCGGCATCGCTGCGCGGGCGGCGTCGTCGTTCGCCGGTGGGGCGGTGATGTCGGGTGGCCAGGCGCTGGGCCAGCAGCACAAGCGGTTCGAATATCAGGGGCGGAGCCTGCCGACCCATGTTCCGCAGGCGCCTCCCGCCGAGAGCCTGGGTACTCGGCTGGGCACGCTCTGGGGCAAGGCCTTGACGTCCGTTGACCCCCGGCAGAGCAATTCGCGTGAGGCGTATACGAGCAAGGTCTACAGCGCCAGCGAGGGGATGTCCGTCTATCACGGGATGGGCGTCCTGGTGGCCAGGGTTGGCGCCGGTACCGTAGCGGCCAAGGCCGGTTCCGTGCTGTTGACTGGTGTTCAGGCGCTCGGCCTGCTGGCGCCTTTCTATGCCAACAAGCAGTCGCGGGACGAAGCCGAACTCGACGACACGACACGCTTTGCCAGCGCCATGCAGAATATCCGCGACCCTGATCGCGAAGTGCTGCCCCATGGCACCCGCCCCAATACGTTGGCCCGCCGGTTCGAGAACGGCTACAACCGATTCCGAGGCCTGGAGCAGGCGCTGCCGCAAGCCGGCGTGGAACTCACCGAGGGATTGACGCGTGAGGGCGTCAAGGCCGCCTCCAGGCTGGGCGGCAGCCTTGCCGGAGCGAGCTTGCGGCATACCCCGGTCGTGCCGCGCGGCGCAGCGCCGGTAGACGTAGAGAGGGGCGAGGGATGAGCCCTATGCTTTCATCTCTCGGGCTGCAGCGCATCCTAGGTCATGGCGATATCAAGATGACCATGCGCTACTCACATCTGGCGCCTGATCACTTCGCCACCGCCTTGACCCTTTCTCCACTTGGGTTACTGAACCAGAATGAGGGGCAATCCGCTATAATGATCGCTGGCGAAACGAATGAGGCAATCCTATGACAGGTGTATCTCTGCAAGCCAAGAAGGCCTACTGCGCTAAGGCCCGCCGGTCGAACTACGCGGCCAGCCTGCGCCTTGAAGGGTTCAACACGACCCAGGCCGATGCGGAGCGTCAGCTCCCGACTCGTGAGGCTGCTTTGAACGCTGCGCGGTCTAGTCAGGCCTGATGCTCGACAACTACGGCGTCGGGCAGGATCCTTACTGCTACCCAGGCACCGATGTTTTACGTAATCGTCTAGGCCTGACTGACGATAGCGCTCTCCATGAGGCTGAGCGCAGCCTCTCTGAAATCGCAGCCAGCCAGCTGGACTTCGACCTTCCTCCCTACGATCTTGCCTACCTGCAGCGTATACACCGGCATCTGTTCGGCGACGTTTACGATTGGGCGGGTGAATTGCGCACGGTCGATATCTCGAAGGGTGGAACGCATTTCTGCAACGTGACCCGCATCGAGGCTGAATCCACCAAGCTGTTCAAGCGAGTAGCTTCAACTGGCTGGTTCGAGGAGATGGCTCGCCCGGATCTGGTCGTTGCGGCTGCAGAACTGTACGGCGATCTGAACATCATCCACCCGTTTCGCGAGGGCAATGGCCGGGCTCAGCGGATTCTGTTCGAGCACCTGATCATCAACGCGGGCTATCAGGTCGACTGGTGGGGCGTAGGTGAGGCTGAGTGGATTCAGGCAAATATCGATGCTGTGGTTTGCGACTATCGCGCAATGACCGCCATTTTCGAGCGCTGCATCGGTGAACTCATCGCCTGATGTGGGTGGGACAAGAAAGGGACAGTTTGGGGACACCCCAGAAACAAAAAAGGGCTTAGCTTTCGCTAAACCCTTGTTTTGTTTGGTGGCTACGCAGGGACTTGAACCCCGGACCCCAGCATTATGAATGCTATGCTCTAACCAGCTGAGCTACGTAGCCGAGTGGCGCGCATTATTCGCGTGCAGCGCTTTTCTGTCAAGCATCGTTTTCAATAAATTTATGCACTTTCAACTGCTTAGCCCACTGCAGGTGCAGATATCGTGCTTCCCGCTGGGCTGAGCTGCGACGCCATGCACGGGCAGGGCGCTGACGAGCCTGGGCGGCAATGAAAAACGCCGCGCAGGAGCGCGGCGTTCTGCTTCGCCAGCAAGGTCTAGATGTGATCTCTCAGTAGGTTGTTCATCCGGGGCATTCCCGGAATTCTGGAAGTGCGACCAACCAAGCACTCCAGGAGCCCCGGATGAACCTACATAAACATGCCCGTCTTACACCTCGAGGTCGAGCCCTTCTTATCCAACGTATCGAGCAAGGCTTGCGTGTCGAAGATGCTGCGCAGGCGGCGGGCGTAAGCGTTCGAACCGCCTACAAATGGCTCAGACGTTTTCGGGAGGAAGGTGAGGCGGGTCTGCAAGATCGTTCATCGCGACCCAGACACTGCCCACACGCCACTTCAGACGCTTTGCGTGAGCGTCTTGTCGAACAGCGCCGGGCA
>NZ_FNDG01000042.1 GCF_900100535.1 Phytopseudomonas flavescens | reverse complement strand
TTCCTTTTGCCCCAACTGTATCACCCGACGCGAATTTCGTTGTCCAGGCGTCCAGGCCCAGACGTGGCGCGGCTTCCCAGCGCGTTACACCCAGGTGATGCTCCGTTGCCGCGTAAAATGGCCCCGACGCGACTTTCGGCGTTGCAAGCTGCACGCCCAGAACCGCCCAGGCCAGCAACAACAGGCCCAGCCAGAGCAGCGGATTTCCAGAGTGGATTCGATTCATGGACACGAGCTTAGCGGCCCGCCCGCCGTTGCGCAGCTAAAAACTCAAGCTCCCGGCCGGGGCGGTGGCGCAGCCGCCGGGCCGGCCGGGGGCCAACAAGCGCAGCGCGTTAGCCTTTGGCGCGGGTTGGTGAAGGGGCGGTGACCCGCCCCTTACCCTCAGCGCGGCGCGTAGCCCGCCTCGGCCAGCGCTCGCTGGAGCTGGTTGATCGCCTCGATCATCTGCTGCGTTTCCCGATCGTCCACCGCCAGGCTGCGGCAGTCGCTGTAGCTGATGCGCTTGACCAACTGCGCCAGGGCCCAGGCCAGGTTGCTGTTGAGCTCCAGGGGGATTGCCGTGTTCATCGCGTGTTCCTCTTCGTGCTCGACACTCGCCGCGAGCGCCGTTTGCCCCGTCCGCGCAGCCCCGCGCGCAGGCCGGTCAAGGGCGGCGCAGCCGGGCGAAGCCTTCACCCTTGACGGGCCGAGCACGGAGCTATCCTGACCGGGCACACGGAGGGAGCTTTACTCGGTCTCCCAGGCGCGGCTTTTCGCTCTGGCTCTGCTCTGGCCTTGGCTTTTGGGGAGCCCCCTTGGGGGCGGACGGGAGCTGGGCAGCCGTTGCGGGGAACGAGCAACGCAGTGCGAGCCCGCAACGGTTGACCGGCGGGTGGGCGGGGGTAATAAACGCTCTACCAGCAGCCGGGCGAAGCCGGGCGTCCAGCCGATGCGTTGGCTTTTGATCTTCCGGGGGCGAAGACATAACGCTTATTACGCGAACCCGTAGGGCGCGCAGCGGTGCGGCTTGCCGCACTTTGCGTAATGCAGCGTTATGTTGAATGGACGGCTCCGCCGGCCATTTACCCCCGGCATAAACGCCTGACAGGTGCGCAGCATCTGTCAGCCCTTATTGCTTTTGATCTTGATCTGGCTCTTGATCGGCTTGGCCCTGCCGGCTCAGCCGCGCCGGGTGGGTCGCCGTGTGGATCGCCTTCAGCGCGCGGATGCTCACCTGGGTGTAGATCTGCGTGGTCTCCAAACTCACATGGCCCAGCATCGCCTGGATGAAGCGCACGTCCGCGCCGTTCTCCAGCATCAGCGTGGCCATGGTGTGGCGGAACAGGTGGCAACTGCCGCGCTTGCCGATGTCCGCCGCGTCGATGTGTTCGCGCACCAGTTGCGTCAGCCGGTTGGGGCTGAAGGCTTCACCCTGCTGGGTCAGGAACAACTGCCCGCCGTCTTCGCCCAGCACGAACTGCGGGCGCACCTGGTCACGGTATGTCCTGATCCAGGCCAGCGCCCGCTCGCCGATGGGGATCATCCGATCCTTCCGGCCCTTGCCCTGGCGGATCATCACCGTCCCGCGCTCGTAGTCGATGGCCATCCAGTCCAGGTTGATCAGTTCCATGCGCCGCATGCCGGTGCTGTAGAGGGTTTCCAGCATCGCCCGGTCGCGGATGCCGGTGGCCGTGGCGATGTCCGGTACGTTGAGGATGCGCTCGGCCTCGTCCGCCGTGAGGATGTGCTTGGGCAGGCGCTGTTCCATGCGTGGCAGCTCGAGGTCGGCGGCCGGGTTGTAGAGGATACGGTTGCTCTTGGTCAGCCACTTGAACCACACCCGGATCGGCGTGATGCGCACCGTCTGGCTGCGCGCGGACAAGGGTTGGCCATCGGCCTTGCGGTACAGGAACAGATGACGCTGGTAGCGCTCCAGGATCGGCCGGGTAATCTCCTGGGGACGGGTCAGGCCGCGTTCGTCACACCAGCGGATAAAGGCGATCAGCAGGCTTTCCCGGTTGCCCACCGTGCGCTCGGAGTAGCCGCGCTCGCGCTGGTGTTGCAGGAAGGCTTTCATCTGGAAGTACAGGCTACCCGGATCGCCCAGCGGGCCGATCACCTGGTCGGCGATTTTCACCGACTTGGGCTTGCGGGTCTTCTGCAAGGCCATCATTCAGCCCTCCACTACGGCGGCACTGGACAACAGCGCCTCGGCGTTGTGCCCGGGCTGGATAGGTGCCTGGCCGTTCACCCCGACCGGATCGGCCTCGGGCTCAGGCAGTGCCTGGCCTGGTACGGTGTTTTCAGCATCCGACCGAGCACCGACCAGCCCCCGACCTGGAGCCGACCGCTTTGCCTCCAACCCCGACCGGGCCGATTCGTTGTCCAGCCGCTCGGCCTCGATCAGCCCCATCAGGTGCGGCTGGGCACTGCCGTCGCCGTCGTAGGCGAGGCTGTATTCATGGGCCAGGCCACGCCGGTAGAGGCTCAGGTATTCCAGTTCCAGCAAGCGGCCCAGGTGGATCTTCAGTTGCGTGTCGCCCCAGCCAGTGGCCGCGCGCACGTCCTTGCGGCTGAAGCGGAAGTCGTGAACCTTGACCCCCAGCCCGCCGATCCACCCTTGCAGCAGGCCCAGCAGCCGGCGGGTCTGCGGCGGCAGTTCGTCCAGGGTACGGCCGAGGATGTCGTGGGCCAGGCGGTTGGCCAGGGCGATATCGGCTTTCGTCGCTTCGATATAGGCCAGCGGCTGGCCGCGGTGCTCGATCCGCTGGATCGGCCGCTGGTGCTGGTGCAGCAGGGCAATGGCGCGGATCAGCGTCAGGTATTTCATGTGGTCGCGGCGGGTGCGGGTCTTGTCGCTGAGGAAGGTCAGCCGGTCGGCGTACGGGTTGACCACCGCCAAGGGCTTGAGCAGGCGCTGGGCGTTCTGGTGCAGGCGGACAATGGCCTGTTTCTCGGCATCGGCCAGCAGGCCGTCGAGGGTTTGCTTGTGGCGCTGCGCGGCGTGGATCGCCTCGGTCTGCTCGCGGCTTTCGTTGATGGTCAGCACCAGGCAGCGGTTGAGCAGTTCTTCGTCGATGTCGATCGCCGTGGTGGTGAGCATCAGCATCACCGGCCCCTGCACCCGGTATTGCTTGGTCACCAGGTTGCCGGTGGTTTCGTCCTTGCCGGTGCTGGCGATGGTCAGTTCGCCATCCGATTGCAGCAGCTTCAGGGCGTAGGCCGCCTGGCGCACGCCCTCCTCTTCGGCGATGGCCAAAATCCGGTGTTGCAGGTCGGTTTCGCCGAGGTAGAACAGGCTTTGCCCGGTCATGGCGCTGTACTGGATGCGTTCCTCTTCCGGCATCAGGTTCAGCACCGCGTCCATCAGGCTGGACTTGCCCGCCGCGCTGCTGGATTGGATCAGCACCGCCAGCGGCTGGTCGAGTTTCCTGGACACCGCCGCCAGGTAGCCGGCCAGCAGGTTGCTGGATTCGCCGACCACGCCGCAGCGCGCCAGGTCGGCCTCGAGGCGCTCGATCAGCTTCGGCGCGCGCAGCAGTTCCAGGGCGCTTTGCTCGTCCTCGGCGCTGAGCGTCGGCGTGGGATTTTTCGGTGCCAGTGCCGCCCGGATCGCCGCCTCCTGCAAGCCTTCCAGCTTGAGCAGCACCTGGCCCAGGTCGCGCTTGAGGACGTCCTCCGACACGCCCAGTTCGAGGCTGGCCTGCTTCACATAGCTGCTACGCGCCTTGGCCGCGTACAGGTCGAAGCTGTCCACGTAATACGCCGCCTCCATCTGCTCGCTGGCCTCGCGGCGTACCTGCACATTGACCCGCATCTGCTCCGGGCCCAGGTTCTTCTTCCAGCCCCGCACCCGCCAGTGCCGATCCGCCACCGTGAGTAAAAGATCGCCCTGGGCGTTTTCCGAAAAGGATTCGACTACGGATTGCGGCTGTCCCACCGCTGCCCCCGGCATCGGGGTCAGCGGCTCGGTCGATACGACTACAGATTCCGGCTCCGTGGCCAAAGCGGCAGAAACAGAGGGCTGTACAGGAACCGATACGACTACACTTTCCGGCTCGCACAGCGCAACGGCCTGCGGCGCAGCGGCTGAAGAAGAAGCGTCATCCGCCTCACTCGCCACGCCCTTGCCCTGCCACAGCGCCCGCTGCAACAACTCGCCCAGCGCCTGCGCCGGGCTCTCCACCTGCCGCGCGAAGGCATTGGCATCCAGCCCCTGCGGGAACAGCAGCCGGAACACTTCGAGGCCGGCACCGCGCAGTTCCTCCCCCAGCGTGGCCGCCGCCGCATCCCCCGCCGCGTCGCGGTCGAAGGCGATCACCACCCGCCGCGTGCCGTGGTGTTTCAGCGCCTGCCAGTGATCCTGGCCAAAGCCGTTCACCCCATAGGCCGCGATCACATTGCGCAAACCGGCACACCAGAAGGTCATGGCGTCGATCAAGGATTCGCACAGGATCACCTCGCCACCGCCCACCAGCGCCGCCTCGTTCCACACCCCGCGCAATGGCGCGGCCAGGTACAGGTGCCGCGACTGCCCGGCCGGGATCTTGTGGTTCGGCTGCAAGCGCCGGCCGTACAGTTGCACCACCCGCCGGCCCTGCTCGGCATTGGCCCCGCCCTCCAGGCCGATCACCGGCACCACCAGGCAGCCGTTGAGGTGTTCGTGGCCGCTCGCGCGCAACACGCCCACGGCCTGCAACTGCTGGCGTACCTGCTTGCCGGCCTGGGTATGCCCGGCCGGCAGGCGGTAGGTCAGGGTCTTGTTGGCATAGCCAAGCTGGAAGTGCTCGACCAGCTCCGGATGCGTCAACCCACGGGATTCCAGGTAGGCCAGCGCCTCGGGCGACTGCTTGAGGTTGGCGTGGTAGAACTCGGCCACCGACTGCAACAGCGCGGCGGCCTCCAGCTCGGCAGCGGCAGAGCCAGCGGCTAAAGGCGGCAGGTGGCGGGCATGGCTGCGCGTCACGCCGACCTTCTCGGTACTGTCCAGCGGCGCGTCGTTGCGCAGCAGTTGCACCGCGTGCGGCAGCGAAACGCCCTGGGTCTTCATCACCCAGTCGATCACCGAACCCGCCGCCCCGCAGCCAAAGCAGTGATACAGGTTCTTCTCCGGCGAGATCGACAGGCTCGGCGTCTTCTCCTCGTGGAACACGCAGTGCATCACCCAGTCCTTGCCCCGTTTCTTCAACTCATGGCCCTGCGACTGGATCAGCCGTACCAGCGACACCTCGCGCTTCAGGCGTTCCAGTTCGGCGACGGGGATGCGGGCCATGCGGGGTTTCTCCAGAATTGCGTCAAGATTCTCTTGTGCGCAATTCTAGGCTCTCTTATGCTACCACTGTCAAGCACACCAGATACCCAGGGATAACATCATGGCCACCTTCATCACCCGGCTAACCACGATGAGCATCGCCCAACGACTGGTATCCCTGCGCAAACAGAAAGGCTTGACCCAGCAGGCGCTGGCCGACGCGCTCGGCCTGCACCTCACCCAGGTGAAGCGCTACGAGGCCGGCACCTCGCAACCGTCGCTCGATGCCCTGAAGAAAATGGCGCAAACCCTGCGCGTCACCACCGACTCATTGATTTTCGAGCCGGAGGAACTGGAACCCGACGAGGATCTGCGCCTGCAATTTCAGGCAGTCAGCAACATGCCGGCCGAGGAACAACGCATCGTCAAGCAACTGCTGGAAGGGATGATCATCAAGTACGAAGCGGAACGCTGGTCATCCAAGACCCGCTGACACCGCAGAGAAAGGAGAAGACGCGAACCGAGTGGGCGGCAACCCACCCGGCTCGCTGACCACAAGCAGCTAAGAAGGAGCTGACCATGGCTAAGGCCGATCATAGGGCAGTCACGCCCAGAACTGAACGTTTCGCCACCATCGCCGCCGATTACTATCCGCCGCTCGGCGAACCCGCCTACACCCACGACCGCATCGTCCCCGGCATCAAGCTGCGCGGCCTCTGGCTGCAACAGGCCGGCTTCCAGGTCAACGAGAAAATACGGATTCGGGTCATGCAGGGCTGTTTGGTGATTACGGCGGAGTGAAA
>NZ_FNDG01000050.1 GCF_900100535.1 Phytopseudomonas flavescens | reverse complement strand
CGCGGCCTCTGGCTGCAACAGGCCGGCTTCCAGGTCAACGAGAAAATACGGATTCGGGTCATGCAGGGCTGTTTGGTGATTACGGCGGAGTGAAATAAATAGCCCCGGCAGCGCCGGGGCTATTTTATATTACACCTCTTGAAATAAACGAATTAGCAATATTTCTATCGGTTTGCGCAGATAAAACAACACCGGCGCAGGGCCGGTGTCAGATGAATCCTGTATCTGCACAGACAGCGTGGTCTTTCAACGAAGCCAAAATGGTAGATCATTCAGGCTGAGTTCATCATATTCACTTAAAGGCCTCTTCCTCTCGAAGATGAAAGAAGGCATATCAGAAATAAGAATTCTAACTGGCTGATAAATCCCAAATTCGCCAAAAAATGAAATAGCTGAGCCCTGTGCCTTTGAGAATAAATCGAAGTATCTAGAGAAAATAGTCCCCAGGGTATCCTGCTTCGAATCCAACCATGTGATTTCACGATTACCCTGCAAACTTTCATCCCACTCAACAGTAGTCCTTGGCAGCATGAGAAATATGCCTTTCGCCCTCTCCATTAGTGCGAAAGCCTGTTCTAGATCATCTTGCCGCAAATAACGTTTATAGAGCCGATCCGTTAGCAAGCTCCAATCATTTTCTGGATACTGGCTTACAACAAAAGCATTGAGGCACCCAAAGAACAATACGACATCCGAAACCGGGCCTAATTCGTATACCGTATGACCGCCATCAAGTCCTATTTTCCTCATTCAGATTTGAACCTTATATCAGTAGGACTAACTGTACCTTTTGACTTCTGCACAATACCCTTGATCACGGCATTTTTCTGTGCATCGGTGACAACTTGGCCGCGGACATCAATAACTATCTGCTGCTGCATGCCTTGAGGTAGATTCTCTGCACGCTGCAGCGCTTGTTTTGACACATTGTTAATCAACCCCTGTTGGTTAGTTGCGACTTTATAGTTTTTAACCTCAACACTACACACGCTGCCAATACACCAATCTGGGCGCACACTACCTGCCGTACCGTAGGGTACCTCCTGACCATTCTTGTAGCTGATTTGAGGGCGGGCACCTGCGCCAAGCTCAGTTCCTACATCAATCTCGGACTGTTTTGGGGTAGGCCTGGCAGAGCTTCCCGAAGGCGCAACATTATCTGTCGCACTACCATTTCCTTTTGCCCCAACTGTATCACCCGACGCGAATTTCGTTGTCCAGGCGTCCAGGCCCAGACGTGGCGCGGCTTCCCAGCGCGTTACACCCAGG
>NZ_FNDG01000014.1 GCF_900100535.1 Phytopseudomonas flavescens | reverse complement strand
TAGGTCTTGCGTGCCCGGCGCTGTTCGACAAGACGCTCACGCAAAGCGTCTGAAGTGGCGTGTGGGCAGTGTCTGGGTCGCGATGAACGATCTTGCAGACCCGCCTCACCTTCCTCCCGAAAACGTCTGAGCCATTTGTAGGCGGTTCGAACGCTTACGCCCGCCGCCTGCGCAGCATCTTCGACACGCAAGCCTTGCTCGATACGTTGGATAAGAAGGGCTCGACCTCGAGGTGTAAGACGGGCATGTTTATGTAGGTTCATCCGGGGCTCCTGGAGTGCTTGGTTGGTCGCACTTCCAGAATTCCGGGAATGCCCCGGATGAACAACCTACTGAGAGATCACAGCTAGGCGCGGTGAGTGCGGTATTCCGCTGCCAGCTCACGCAGGGTCTCGCAGCACCACTGCGCAGCCAGTGATAACGGCACCGCGGCATTGCTGCAGATACCCACCGAGCCACCGGGCTCGCGAATCCCCAAGGACAACTCCGCCAGCTCACCGCTTTGCAGATCCAGGCGCACGGCGTCCAGCGGCGCCACCCAGACCGCGTCGCTGCATTGCACGTAACGCCGGCTGAGCGCCGGCGACAGGGTTTCCAGGCGTTGCCCGGGCTGCGGCACGCCACACTGCACGAACAGGCTGTCGGCATACCGGCGAATGGTGGTGCCGGCCAGCGGCAGCACCAGTGGGTAGCCGCCCAATTGGCCCAGGCCTTCGTCTCCCAGGGCGAGCAGAGGATGCTCGGGGCGCACCACCAGGCTCATCGACTCGCTGTACAGGTGCTCGAAGGTCAGGCCCTGAATCTCCGGGCTGTCGGTCATGCGCCCGACCACCAAATCGAGTTCGCCGACCCGCAGTTGACCGAGCAGGTAGGCACTCGGCCCGGTGGCGATACTGACCACCAGTGCTGCATGACGCTCGTGCAGGCGACGTACCACCTCGGGGATCAGCAGACTTTCCACGGTCGACAGCACGCCCACGCGAACATGGCCGGCGTCGTGTTCACCGCTGCGCAGGCTGGCCACACCCTCGCGCAGCGCCTGTACACAAGGCCCGGCATAGCGCATGAAGGCCAACCCGGCCGCCGTCAGGCTGACACCCGCCCTGCCGCGCTCGAACAGCACCGCTGCGAGCACGTCTTCCAACTCCTTGAGCGTCTTGGACACGGCTGGCTGGCTGATCGCCAAGGCATCGGCGGCCTTGGCGATACTGCGCTGGCGGGCGATTTCGAGGAAACAGGTCAGGTGGCGGAATTTGATGCGGTTATCGAGGTTCATGGCCGTGAGACGCCGTGCGAGGTCGCGGCAACAGTACCAGAATGCATCGTGCGGGCGATGCCTGGACGAGCGTTCGCGATTTTCAACAGGGCTGGCAAGCCGAATGTGGAGGGCGTTCGAAACGCCACCACACCAAGCCGGCGAATCACCGCAACGGGCAGAACTTGCGGCCATTGGAGCCGGCTCATGGTTAACCGGTAATAAATCGGGTGTTTTTATGATAGGGAATATTGAACACCTTGAAGGTTATATACACCTCGGCAAGGTTAATTATTCAAACGATCAAACTAAAGTGCCAGCAATGGGCCCTTTAATCGCCTGTCTCTCTTAATAGCCAATAGTCATCAAGCCAAGCAAAGGCTTCACGCATGCCTGCGGAACAGCACGGGCATGACCGCCTGTCGCCACAACAGGTTGGAAAACCCGAAAAGTGCCTCCCATAGCGCCCTGCAGACAGATGAAAGTCACGAAAAAGAACCGCTAACGCAGCCGAAAACTCAGTATCTGCTCGGCAAACGCAGCGAAAACTTGCTGCTTTCCATTAGTTCCCTGCCACCTGGAAAGCTGGCAAAAATAGTCGAAACTTCTTGTTTGCCGGCTGTGTCATCCATTACGTGGGAATTAACAACAGAAAGCAGCTTTTCCTCCGACCCCGATACGGGATTCAACTGAAAAGAAATGCGCGATGTTCCCGTTAGCGTGCGTGCAATAGAAGCAGTCCGGATCAAGGACAGAATCGATCGGAGGTGGGTATGGGAAACGCTGTTGCAACAACACGGTTTGATCAGACGGTATCGGTGGAAACGGTGCTCAAACCGCAGAGCACGATCACCAACCTGCACGCAGCGAAGAAGAAAGTGCTGTTCGTCAGCTCCGAGCTCGCCGACCTGATCAAGGTCGGTGGCCTGGGCGATGTGTCGGCATCCTTGCCGCGGGCGATGAACGTGGATCATGACGTCCGCGTGCTGATTCCCGGCTATCGCCAGGTACTCAACAGTGGCCACGCCATCCGCGACGTCGGCAGCGTACCCGGCCATGCCGCCCTGCCCCGCGCGCGCATCGGCTGCATGACATTGCCCGACGGGCTGATCGTCTACGTACTCATATGCCCCGAACTCTACGACCGAGACGGCACCCCCTACGCGGACAGCCATGGCCGTGATTGGCAGGACAACCATATCCGCTTCGCCCGCCTGGGCCTGGCCGCCGCCGAGATCGCCGCTGGCACCGCCTGCCTGAGCTGGTGCCCGGAAGTGGTGCATGCCAATGACTGGCCGGCCGCCCTGGCCCCGGCCTACATGAGTTGGCGCGGCCAGGAAACCCCTACCGTGTTCACCATCCACAACCTCGCCTACCAGGGCCTGTGCAGCCTGGAATGCAGCCCGGAACTGGGGCTGCCCTCCTCCGCGTGCGGGCATCAGGGCATGGAATTCTATGGCAACCTGTCGTTCCTCAAGGCCGGCCTGGTGTACTCGGATCACGTCACGACCGTGAGCGAGAACTACGCCCGCGAGATCACCACCCAGGAATTCGGCTGCGGCCTGGAGGGCATGCTGCGCTTCAAGGTGCAGCTCAACCAGTTGAGCGGCATCCCCAACGGCATCGACGACAGCTGGGACTCCCTCAACGACCCGCATCTGGTACAGGGTTTCGACACCCACGACTGGGAAAGCAAGCGCATCAACACCCGCCACGTCGAGCAGATGTTCGGCCTGGAGCCGGGCGATGGCCCGCTGTTTGCCGTGGTGTCGCGCCTGGTGCAGCAAAAAGGTATCGACCTGACTCTGGAAATCGCCGATGCCATCGTTGCCGAGGGCGGCCGCATAGCCATCATCGGTCGTGGCGAAGAGCACCTGGAAGAAGCGGTGCGCGAACTCGCCCGCCGCCATCCTGGCAAGGTCGGCGCCAACGTCGGCTTCAACGAAGCGGATGCCCGCTGCATGTTCGCGGGCAGCGACTTCCTGCTCATGCCGTCGCGCTTCGAACCCTGCGGCCTCAGCCAGATGTACGCCCAGCGCTTTGGCTCACTGCCGATCGCCCGCGCTACCGGTGGCCTGGCCGACACCATCGAAGACGGTGTGAGCGGTTTCCTGTTCAACGAAACCAGCGCCGATAGCTACCTCGGGGCGGTGCGCCGCGCCATCTCGGTGTATCGCCATCCTCAATTGCTCAATGCCATGCGCGCCCGGGCGATGGCTTCGCCGCTGTACTGGAAACAGTCGGTAGAGCCCTATGCGGCGCTCTACCGCAAATTGCTGGCAGCCAAGAAGTCGGGTGGGAATCTGGTGTGATGGTAGAAACAACACGACGACACGGTGCCTGGCTGGACGATCAGGGGCAGGCCCATTTCAGCCTGTGGGCACCGGACGCCAGGAGCGTGGCGCTGCATCTGCAAGATGATCGTCGGCACGCCATGGCCAGCAGCGGGGATGGCTGGTTCAGCGCCGTACTGGCGGTCGAGCCCGGCAGCGATTACCGCTACCTGATCGATGACCACCTGCTCGTGCCTGACCCCGCTTCGCGCTGGCAGGCCCATGACGTCCACGGGCCGAGCCGGGTAGAGGCACCGGGTCGCTATGAGTGGCGCACTTCTGCCTGGCGGGGGCGTCCCTGGCAGGAGACGGTACTCTACGAACTGCATGTCGGCACCCTCGGCGGCTACAAGGGAGTCCAAGGCAAACTCACCGAGCTGCGCGATCTTGGCATCACCGCCATCGAACTGATGCCACTGGGCGAGTTCCCCGGTGGCCGCAACTGGGGCTACGACGGCGTACTGCCCTTCGCACCGGACTCTTCTTATGGCACACCCGACGAATTGCGTGCGTTGATCGATCAAGCCCATGCACTTGGGCTGATGGTTTTCGTCGATGTGGTCTACAACCACTTCGGCCCCGATGGCAACTACCTGGGGCAGTACGCCAGTGGCTTCTTTCGCGAGGATGTGCACACCCCGTGGGGCCCGGCCATCGATTTCCGCCGCCGCGAGGTGCGTGACTATTTCATCGACAATGCGCTGATGTGGGTGCAGGACTACCGCGTGGACGGCCTGCGTCTGGATGCGGTGCATGCCATCGGCGAACGGGATTTCCTGATTGAATTGGCCGAGCGTCTGCACGCGTCCATCAGCGAAGAACGCCACCTGCACCTGGTGCTGGAAAACGAGCACAACGATGCCGACCTGTTGCAGCGAGGCTTCGTCGCCCAATGGAACGACGATGGCCACAACGTGCTGCACCACCTGCTCACCGGCGAGCACGAAGGCTACTACGCCGACTTCGCCGAGGATGCCACGCACAAGCTCGCGCGCTGCCTGCGCGAGGGTTTCATCTATCAGGGAGAGACCAGCCGCAACGGTGCTGCCCGTGGCAGCAGCAGCGGGCACCTGCCGCCCAGCGCCTTCGTGCTGTTCCTGCAGAACCACGACCAGGTGGGCAATCGCGCCCTCGGCGAACGCCTGCTCTCCCTGGCCGATGCCGATGCCCTGAAAACAGCCACCGCCCTGCTGCTGCTCAGCCCGATGATCCCCCTGCTGTTCATGGGCGAAGAATGGGGCAGCGAACAGCCGTTCCAGTTCTTCACCTCGCACAACGACGAATTGGGCGAAGCGGTACGTAAAGGCCGGCAGAACGAGTTTCGCGAATTTTCCAGGTTCTCCGGACAGGCGATCCCCGCCCCTAACGAAGCCAGCACATTCCAGGCCTCTACCCCTGATCACGGCACCCGCGAGACGTCCTCGGGGCAGGCCTGGCTGGCGTTTTACCGTGAATTGCTGAGCCTGCGCCATGAACATATCGTGCCACGCCTGCCGGGCAGTCAGGCTCTGGAAAGCCGGGTACTGGGCGACGCTGCCGTGGCTGCGAGCTGGCAGTTGGGTGACGGGCAGATCCTGCGTATCGAGCTCAACCTGAGCGACGTCGACGTCGCGAGCGCAGCCCATGCACAAGCCAGTACCCTGTTCGCCTACCGCACGGACAAGGATGCCGGCCAGTTGCCGCCCCGCTCCATTCGGGTTCTGTTGGAGGGCGCAGCATGAGCGACGCACGCCTTGCCGAACTGAGCCTGGCCGCTGGCCTGAGCATCGACTGGATAGATGCCGACGGCCGCCAGCAATCGGTCACCCCGGAGAACCAGCGGCGCCTGCTCGCCGCGCTGGGCTATGCGGTGCAGGACAGCGAACAGGTCGAAACCAGCCTGGCGCAGTTGCAGCACCGCCAGGACAGCCTGGCACTCGGCCCGCTGGTCACCCTTGACCAGCACGAGACGCTGGACCTGACCCGCTACTTTCCACCTGGCACGCCCTACGAAATCGAGCTGGAACGGGGCGAGCGCCTCGCAGGGCGCCTGGATGACAGCGGCCGCCTACCGGTTATCGGCGTCACCGGCTATCACCAGTTGCGAATCGCCGACGGCTCGGTGACGCTGGCGGTCGCGCCGCATGCCTGCCCGAGCGTGGCGCGACTGAGCGGCCGCGACAACGCCAAGATATGGGGCCTGAGCGCCCAGTTGTACTCGCTGCGTCGCCATGGCGACGGCGGCCTGGGCGATACCCAGGCACTCGAGGAACTGGTTCGCAGTGCAGCGCGCCGGGGTGCCGATGCCGTGGCGATCAGCCCGATGCATGCCATGTTCAGTGCCAATCTGCATACCTACAGCCCTTACTCGCCTTCCAGCCGCCTGTTCTTCAACGTGCTGCACGCGGCGCCGGGCAGCGTGCTCGGCGAAGACGCCCTGCAGCAGGCGATTCGCAGTTGCGGTCTCGGTGAAGAGCTGGCGCGCCTGGAAAGCCTCGAACTGATCGACTGGCCGGGCGTGACCGGCAGCCGTATGCGCATCCTGCGTCAATTGCATGCCGACTTCAGCGCCGGTACTCATGCGCTGCGCGCCGATTTCGAGGCCTTTCGCCGCGAGGCCGG
This sequence comes from Phytopseudomonas flavescens, assembly GCF_900100535.1. Taxonomy (GTDB): domain Bacteria; phylum Pseudomonadota; class Gammaproteobacteria; order Pseudomonadales; family Pseudomonadaceae; genus Aquipseudomonas; species Aquipseudomonas flavescens. Next base: position 154,712 of record NZ_FNDG01000014.1, on the reverse strand, counting down.
CGATGCACTGCGCCAGCACTGCCGTTTCGAAGCGCTACGCGGTTTCATGGACCTCAACGGCCTGCCGGTTGACTGGCGCGCCTGGCCCGAGCAGTACCGTGACCCTGGCAATGAAGCCGTCGAGCAGTTCTGTGCCGGCCACCAGCAGGAAATCGACTTCCACGCCTTCGCCCAGTGGCTGATCGCCCGCTGCCTCGACCGTGCCCAGGGCAGTGCCCGCGAGGCTGGCATGAGCATCGGCCTGATCGCCGACCTGGCGGTGGGCGCCGATGCCGCCGGCAGCCAGGCCTGGGCTCGCCAGGCGGAGCTGCTGCAAGCGGTGAGCGTTGGCGCACCGCCCGATATCCTCAATCGTTCAGGGCAGAACTGGGGCGTTTCCGCGTTCTCGCCCAGCGGCCTGCAGCGCAACGGCTTTCGCGCCTACATCGAAATGCTGCGCGCCAACCTGGCCCATGCCGGTGGCATGCGTATCGACCATGTGATGAGCATGCGCCGCCTGTGGGTGATTCCCGAGGGTGCGGACTCCGGCGCCGGTGCCTACCTCAATTATCCGTCCCGGGACCTGTTGCGCCTGCTCTGCCTGGAAGCCGAGCGCCACGGCGCACTGATCATCGGCGAAGACCTCGGCACCGTGCCGGACGGCCTGCGTGAGGAACTGGCCCGGCGCAACATCCTCGGCATGCGCGTGCTGCTGTTCGAGCAAAGCGACGGGCGCTTCAACCCGCCGGCGCACTGGCCACGGGACGCCCTGGCCACCACCACCACACACGATCTACCGAGCATTCGCGGCTGGCTCGCCTCCCGCGATATCCATTGGCGCCAGGCTGTGGGGCACCGCAGCGACGACTACACCAGACAGGATTACCAATTGCGCGCTCACGAAACCCAGGCACTGCACCAGGCCTTGCACGAGCACGGACACGCCACCGCAGAACACATGGACGACGGCCAGCAACTGGACGCCAGCATCGCCTTCATCGGCAGCACACCGGCGCCGCTGGTACTGCTTCCGCTGGAAGATGCCATGGCCGCTACCGAGCAGCCCAACCTTCCCGGCCCCGGCGACGAGCACCCCAACTGGCGGCGGCGCTGGTCGGAAGACGCCGACGGGATGCTCGACGACCCGGCTGTCAGCCACCGCCTGCAGCGCTTGCAGTGGGCGCGCAACCTGGTCGAGGGCACCCGCCATGACTGATTTGCGCGCCAGCGTTCGTCTGCAGTTCCACAAGGGTTTTACCCTGGAAGACGCAGTGCCCCTGGTCGATTACTTCGCTCGCCTGGGCATCAGTCATATCTACGCCTCACCCCTGCTGACCGCACGACCCGGTTCGATGCACGGCTATGACGTGGTCGACCCGACCCGCATCAACCCGGAGCTCGGCGGCGAAGCGGCGCTGCAACGCCTGGTCGCGGCATTGCGCGCCAAGGGCATGGGGCTGATCCTCGACATCGTGTCCAACCATATGGCGGTGGGCGGCGACGCCAACCCCTGGTGGCTGGACGTACTGGAATGGGGCATCAGCAGTGCCCACGCGAAGTTCTTCGATATCCACTGGCAGTCCCACGACCCGCTGCTGCGCGGTCAGTTGCTGGTGCCTTTCCTGCGCAGCGACTATGGCGAGGTGCTGGCGGCCGGCGAGATCGAACTGCACTTCGATGCCGAACGGGGCCTGCTCTACGCCAAGCACTACGACCACCGCTTCCCGCTCAACCCGCCGACCTATGGCGACGTGCTGCAGCGCAGCGGGCATCCCGAACTGCAGGCCCTGGGCAAGCGCTTCGCGGCACTGGACGACAGCCAGGACGGTCAACGCCAGGCACGCCCCCTGTTCCGCGAGCTGGTCGCCCTGGCCAGCAAGGCCGGTGGCGCAATCGATCGCGCCATCGCCAGCCTGCGCCCAAGCGAAGAACAGGGTTTCGAGCCCCTGCATCAACTGCTCGAGCGCCAGCACTATCGCCTGGCCAGTTGGCGCACCGCGGCGGACGACATCAACTGGCGGCGCTTCTTCGACATCAACGAGCTGGGCGGCCTCAAGGTCGAACGCCACGAGGTGTTCGAAGCGACCCACGCGAAGATCTTCGAGTTGATCGAACAGGGCCTGGTCGACGGCCTGCGTATCGACCACGTCGACGGCCTCGCCAACCCTCGCGCGTACTGCCGCAAGCTGCGCCGTCGCGTCGAACGCCTGCTGCCGCAGCGCCCCGCCGAACTGCGTGGCGGCCGCTTCCCGATCTACGTCGAGAAGATTCTCGGCGAGGGCGAGCAACTGCCTCGCGACTGGGGTGTCGATGGCACCACGGGCTACGAATTCATGAACCAGGTGTCCCTGCTGCAGCACGATCCTCAGGGCGAGGCCGTGCTGGCACAGCTGTGGAGCGAGACCAGCGGCCGCGGCGCCGACTTCATGGAGGAGGTGCGTCAGGCCCGCCACCTGGTGCTGACCACCTCCCTGGCCGGCGATCTCGAGGCACTGGCACAAGGTCTGCTGCTGATCGCCCGCGACGATATCGCCACCCGCGACCTGACCCTGGGCGCCATTCGCCGGGCCCTGCTGGAACTGATCGTGCATTTCCCGGTGTATCGCACCTACGTTTCCGCCGCCGGGCGCAGTGCCAGCGACCAGGCGGTGTTCGACCAGGCCCTGGAAGGCGCGCGCAGCACCCTGGCCGAAGCCGACTGGCCGCTGCTCGAACACCTGGACAACTGGCTGGGCGGCCAGGTGCTTTCCGAGCTGCCACCGAGCCCGCAGCGCAAGCTCTGGACGAAAATGATCGAGCGCTTCCAGCAGCTCACCTCCCCGGCCGCCGCCAAGGCGGTGGAAGATACCGCCTGCTATCGCAGCGCGGTGCTGTTGTCGCGCAATGACGTGGGCTTCGACCCGCAGCAGTTCAGCGCCCCCAGCGAGGCTTTCCACCAGGGTTGCCTGGAACGTGCTCGGCACTTTCCCGCCAACCTGCTGACCACGGCGACCCATGACCACAAGCGCGGCGAAGACACTCGCGCCCGGCTGGCGGTGCTCAGCGAGCGTGCCGAATGGTTCGCCGAACGCTGCGGTCACTGGCGCGAGCTGGCTGCCCCACTGCGCAAGCCGCTCGATGATGGCACGGCACCGTCGCCAGGCGATGAGCTGATGCTGCTGCAGATCCTCCTGGCCTGCTGGCCCCTGGACCTGCAGGCGGATGACGCCCAGGGCCTGCAGACCCTCGCCGAGCGGATGATCGCCTGGCAGGAAAAGGCGGTGCGCGAGGCCAAGCTGCGCAGCACCTGGAGCAACCCCAACGGCGACTACGAAAGTGCCTGCCGGGAGTATCTGCAGAAGCTGCTGGGCAGCCAGCAAGGCAGCCAGCTGCGTGAAGAGATCCGCGCTGCCGCCCTGTGTATCGCGCCGGCCGGCGCGCTCAACAGCCTGGCCCAGAGCCTGCTGCGCATGAGCGTGCCGGGCGTGCCCGATCTGTATCAGGGCTGCGAGTTCTGGGACTTCTCCCTGGTCGATCCGGACAACCGCCGCCCGGTGGATTTCGCCGCTCGCCAGCAGGCGCTGGATGCCAATGCATCGATCAGCGAGACGTTGCTCCACTGGCACGACGGCCAGGTCAAGCAGGCATTGATAGCCGCGACCCTGACGGCGCGCAGACACCACCAGCCGCTGTTCGCCACAGGCGATTATCAGCCGCTCACGACAACGGGCCGCCATGCCAGCAAGGTGTTGGCGTTCCTGCGCAGCCATGGCGACACCCACGCACTGGTGATCGTGCCGCGCCTGGCCGCCTCGCTACTGGGCGACAGCCAAATCCCGCTGATTGCCCATGACCAATGGGGCGACACCCGTATCGCCCTGCCTGCGGCTCTGTCCGACAAGGCTTTGCACAGCGCCTTCTCCTCTGCCGACCTGTTACCGAGCGACGGCCATATCGCGGTACGCGACGTACTGCGCGATGTCCCCGTCAATCTGCTGATCATCCCGACCCATTCTCAGGAGTCACACCCATGAGCGCAAAAGAAGAACGCATCCGTGAATTCGCCTACCAGATCTGGGAATCCGAAGGGAAACCCAGTGGCCAGGCCAAACGCCATTGGGAAATGGCCAGCAAGCTCGTCGACGCCGAGCAGACCCCAGCCAAGGGCACCATCAAGCGTGAGGGCAAGCCCAAAGCGGCCGCCAGCGAGTCAACCCCGGCCGCGGCGATCAAGCCCCGTGCGCGCAAGACAGCGCCAGCCGACGCCGAGAAGCCAGCTTTGCTGAAACCCGCCAAGGCACCGGCCAAAGCCAAGCCGAGCGCCACCAAGCCCACCCCCAAGAAACCTAAGGCCTGACACCAGGAGCCACCCAGAATGAGTCAATCACGCTCGCGTATTACCGAAGGTCACCCCTTCCCACTGGGGTCGACCTGGGATGGTTTGGGCGTCAACTTCGCGCTCTTCTCGGCCCACGCCACCAAGGTCGAGCTGTGCATCTTCGATCCCGACGGCCTGGAGGAGATCGAACGCATCGAACTGCCGGAGTACAGTGACGAAATCTGGCACGGCTACCTGCCCGATGCCCATCCAGGCCTGATCTACGGCTATCGGGTGTACGGCCCTTACGAGCCGGAAGCCGGGCACCGATTCAACCCCAACAAGCTGCTGATCGACCCCTACGCCAAGCAGTTGGTTGGCGAACTGAAGTGGTCGGAGGCGCTGTTCGGCTACGAGATCGGCCACCCCGATGGCGACCTCAGCTTCGACGAGCGCGACAGTGCGCCCTTCGTGCCCAAGTGCAAGGTCGTCGACCCGGCCTACACCTGGGGCAAGCACCGCCACCATCGCGTCGACTGGGACAAGACGGTGTTCTACGAGGCCCACCTGCGCGGCCTGACCATGCGTCATCCGTCGGTGGCCGACGACAAGCGCGGCACCTTCGCCGGGTTGATGAACGCCGACGTGATCAAGCACATCCGCAAACTGGGTGTCTCCTCGGTGGAACTGCTGCCCGTGCATGCCTTCGTCAATGACCAGCACCTGCTGGAAAAGGGCATGAACAACTACTGGGGCTACAACAGCATCGGCTTCTTCGCGCCTCACCCGCGTTACCTGGCCAGTGGGCACATCAACGAGTTCAAGGAGATGGCCGCGCACCTGCACGACGCCGGCCTCGAGCTGATTCTCGACGTGGTCTACAACCACACCGCCGAAGGCAACGAGCTGGGCCCGACCCTGTCCATGCGTGGTATCGACAATGCCAGCTACTACCGGCTGATGCCCGACGACAAGCGTTACTACATCAACGACTCGGGCACCGGCAACACCCTGGACCTGAGCCACCCCTGCGTACTGCAGATGGTTACCGACTCGCTGCGCTACTGGGTCGAGGAAATGGGCGTGGACGGTTTCCGCTTCGACCTGGCGACCATCCTGGCCCGTGCCCACGACGGCTACGACGAGCGCCACAGCTTCCTGGTCGCCTGTCGCCAGGATCCGGTGCTGAGCAAGGTCAAGCTGATCGCCGAGCCCTGGGACTGCGGCCCTGGCGGCTATCAGGTCGGCGGTTTCCCACCGGGCTGGGCGGAGTGGAACGACAAGTTCCGCGACAACGTACGTGGCTTCTGGAAAGGCGACGAGGGCCAGTTGGCCGAACTGGCCAGCCGCCTCACCGCCTCGGGCGACCTGTACAACCAGCGCGGTCGACGGCCGTTCACCTCGGTGAACTTCATCACCGCCCACGACGGCTTCACCCTCAACGATCTGGTGTCGTACAACGACAAGCACAACGAGGACAACGACGAGAACAACCAGGACGGCAGCAACAACAACCTGTCCTGGAACCACGGCGTCGAAGGGCCCACCGACGACGAGGCGATCAACGATCTGCGTTTCCGGCAGATGCGCAACTTCATGGCCACCCTGCTGCTCGCCCAGGGCACGCCGATGCTGGTGGCCGGTGACGAGTTCGCCCGCACCCAGCACGGCAACAACAACGCCTACTGCCAGGACAGCGAGATCGGCTGGATCGACTGGAACCTCGGTGAACAGGGCAAGCAACTGCAAGCCTTCGTCAGCCGCCTGATCAAGCTGCGCATGAGCTACCCGATCCTGCGGCGCGGGCGCTTCTTCGTCGGTGCCTACAATGAGGAGCTGGGGGTCAAGGACGTCACCTGGCTGGCGCCACACGGCGGAGAGATGAGCGAGGAGAACTGGCACGATCCGCACGCCCGTTGCCTGGGCATGCTGCTCGATGGCCGCGCGCAGCCGACCGGTATTCGCCGCAGCGGCGCCGATGCGACCCTGCTGCTGGTGGTCAACGCCCACCACGACGTGGTCAATTTCCGCCTGCCGGAGGTCGCCCAGGGCAGTCACTGGACCTGCATGCTCGACACCAACCGCAGCGATGAGCCGGAAGACGAAAGCTTCCAGTTCGGCGACGAGTTCACCGTGACCCACCGCTCGCTGGTGCTCTTCGAGCTGCACAAGGACAAGCAGGCATGACTCCCGGCGGCGGCTCTCCGATGGATCGCCTCGGCATTCTACTGGACGAGTTGCCGCTCGCTTCACCGATCTGCCCCGAGACCCTCGCCCACGCGTTGCAAACGCTCTGCCGCGCGGGTCTCGACCAATTACCGCAGCCCGGCGGTGGCCATACCCTGCAACGTTGGCAGGCACTGGCCACCGTCGCCGCACATGACTTGAGCCTGTGCAAGCTCTACGAAGGGCACACCGACGCGCTGGCGATCATGCGCCACTTCGCTGCGCCAACGCCGCCCCTCGACAGCACCTGGGGCATGTGGGCCGCCGAACCGCCGCAGGCGCGCGTCGTGCTGGATGCCGAGCAAGCCGATGGCAGCGTCCGGCTGCACGGGCGCAAGGCCTGGTGCTCGGGGGCCAAGGGACTCAGCCATGGGCTGCTCACCGCCTGGAACGCGCGTGGCGAGCAGCAACTGGTGGCCGTCGCGTTGGCCCAGCCAGGCGTGAAGGTGAACGATGAAGGCTGGCAGGCCATCGGCATGCAGGCCACCCAGAGCGTGGATGTATTCTTCGATAGCGCGCGGGGTTTGCCCGTGGGCCCTGCCGGTGGCTACCTCGGGCGGCCCGGCTTCTGGCAGGGCGGGGCCGGCATCGCCGCCTGCTGGTATGGCTCCGCGCAAGGCATGGCTGAAGCGTTGCGTGCCCATTGCGCCCAGCACGATGAGCCCCATGCCCTCGCCCACCTGGGCGAAGTGGACAACACGCTTCAGGCGGCAGCCAGCACCCTGCGCGACTGCGCCGGCTGGATCGACAGCAACCCGCATGCCGATGCCGAACTGCCGGTACGTCGTGTGCGTGCCAGTTGCGAAGGAGCGGCCGAGCGCGTCATTCGTCGCCTGGGCCGCGCACTCGGCGCCGCCCCGTACTGCCGTGACGGCACGCTCGCCCGGCATCTGGTCGACCTGCCGGTATTCCTGCGCCAGAGCCACGCCGAACGCGACCTTGCCGGCCTCGGCAGTCTTGCAGCACGACAACCACCAGGGAGCTGGACGCTATGAAAGCCGACCCGATTCAAGGACAAGGAACCTCGCCAGAGGCCTGGAGAACGTCGCGTCGCCTGGCCGCCGTGCCTGACATCACCTGCAGCCAATTGGTACCGACGGGCTCGCGTGCAGTGATCGTATCGCCCCACCCGGACGATGAGATTCTCGGTAGCGGTGGCCTGCTGCAACTGCTTGCCCGCGAACAACGCCAGATTCTGTTGATCTCGGTCACCGACGGCAACGCCAGCCACCCAGGCTCAGGGTACTGGACAGCGCAGCGGCTGAGCATCGTGCGCCCGCTGGAGAGCGCCGACGCCCTGAAGCGTCTGGGCCTGCCCCTCAACCAGATGCAATGGGTGCATGGCGGCTTCGCCGACACCGGCGTGGCCGCTCAGGAAAATCAGCTGCGCCTGTTCCTGGAAACCTACCTGCAAGCCAGCGACGTGGTGTTCACCACCTGGAGCGAAGACGGGCATGCCGATCACGAGGCCGTGGGGCGCGCGGCCCTGGCCGCAGCTCGCGAATGTGGTGCGCGCGTGCATGAAATTCCGGTCTGGGCCTGGCACTGGGCAAACCCGGAAGACCCCGGTATCCCCTGGCACCGTGCTCGCAAGATTCAGCTCGATAAATGGGCGCAGGCACGCAAGCGCCACGCCATCCAGGCCTTCGCCAGCCAGCTCTATCGGGACCCGGATACCAACCATGAACCGGTTCTGTCGGCCACCACCCTGGAGCGCTTGCAGCAATCATTCGAAGTGGTGTTCCTATGAGCGTCGCCGACAACTATTTCGACAAGCTCTTCAAGGGCAGCGAAGACCCCTGGTCATTTCGCGAACGCTGGTACGAACAGCGCAAGCGCAACCTTACCCTCGCGGCCCTGCCGCGCAGCCACTACGGCAGCATCTTCGAACCTGGCTGCGCCAATGGCGAACTCAGTGCACGCCTGGCGGAACGCTGCAGCCAGTTGCTGTGCAGCGACACCTCCGCCATCGCCCTGGAGTTGGCTCGCAACCGCCTCGCACATCGAAGCAACGTGCGCCTGTTGCAGACCCGCCTACCCGAGCAGTGGCCGCCGGGCAGCTTCGACCTGATCGTACTCAGCGAACTCTGCTATTACCTCGACAATAACGACCTCGATCGCCTGATCGCGCAGGCCCGTGCTGCGCTGAACCAAGGTGGCAACCTGCTCGCCTGCCACTGGCGCTGGCCGATCGACGAATGCCCATTGACCGGCGACCAGGTACATGCACGCCTCCACCAGGGGCTCGGCATGCCGCGCCTGCTACGCCACGAAGATGCCGACCTGGTGCTCGAGGTATGGGGCACCGAGGCGACCTCCGTGGCGCAACGTGAGGGGCTGGCTCCCGTGAGCGGTGACGAGTGGCCGGCATGATCGGTGTCGTCATTCCTGCCCACAACGAAGAGCTGTCACTCGACCAGTGCCTTGATGCGCTGCTGACTGCGGCCAGCCATCCAGAACTCGAGCTGCCGGTTCGCATCTTGGTCGTCATGGACAGCTGCAGCGACGGTTCCGCCAGCATTCTGGCCAATTACCCCGTCGATACCCTCACCCTTCAGGCACACAACGTCGGCATGGCAAGGGCCGCAGGCATCGAATGGGTGCTGTCCCACGGTGCAACCTGGATCGCCTGCTCGGATGCCGACAGCCGTGTGGCCCCCGACTGGCTGGTGCGCCAGCTGGCCCTGAATGCCGACATGGTATGCGGCACCGTGCAGGTGGCCGACTGGGGCGACCTCGGTGAAGCGGTGAAGGAGCGTTACGCGAGTGCCTATCAGGACCGCGAGGGACACCGGCACATCCATGGCGCCAACCTGGCCTTCAGCGCCGCCTGCTACCGCCGCGCAGGCGGGTTCAAAGCCATCCCGGTCGACGAAGACGTGCAACTGGTGGCAGCCTTCGAACGTATCGGCGCGCGTATCGCCTGGAGCTGCTTGCCGCAGGTGTATACCAGCGCGCGACTGGATTGCCGCGCAAAGGGTGGTTTCGGCGACTACCTCAAGGCCCTGCTTTGAACGCAGCCCCAGGCAGCAGGTGCTGATAGGCTGCCGTCGCATGTCGGCAGGGCTCCACGCCCTGCATCGAACCGGCAGCATCGGCAGGGCCGATTCAACCACACCAGGCGAACGGGCTGCCTCGATAGGCTGTAGCCCCGATCAAGCACCAGGCAGGCTGCCTCACGCTCAATGCCAGCAGCCGGAACCGCCCCCCGACGGCGAACATGCGGCCAGAAAGGCAGCCGCTGAGCCTGCGCCAGGTTGTGCGGTCGCAATGGCATGATCACCGCGGCCTGCGACTCGTCGGATGCCCTATCGCTCATGCTCACGCCTCCCTTCGCCCCCCCATCATGCAGGTCGCCGCAGCACCGTGACGGGCAACGCAGAGCGTCCATCGAGGCCGAACGACCAGCACCGGCACTGGCGCTCGCCGGTTGAGCAACAGGTTCAATGGCTCAATCCAGTACGAATGCTTGCAGGAGCCATTCGCGATCGGCGCGCACTCCGAGCACCTTCACGTAAAAGGGCCGGCGAATACTGGCTCCGGACGCATCCTGGGTTTCCAGGTAGGACGAGACCTCGTACAGGCATCCCTCCAGCAGAGTGATGCGCACGCCATCATCAGCCGCTCCCGGAAACCGCGCAGACTTGGCGACCTCGCCGCGTTTCTCGGCGATCTTGACCGCGGCGTCGTAGGCTTTGGTGCGGGTGCAGTCGAAATCAGGATCGCCACACCCCGCCAGGAGCGACAGGGCCAACCCCACAACACTGATACGTACCATTGCTCTTCTCTGGGCCGTTGAAACAAGAATCGGAACAGTAGCGTAACGGGTTCGTTCCGATTCAACTGGGGAAACTCATCGTGGTCTGTCCCTGGAAAATTCGACACCCTGCCCTCGCGCAAGCTGCACAGCTTCGACGAGCCGCCGTTGCGCCGAGCGGCGTCGCTCATTGCGGGTCGATGCCGCGTCCCGGCGTGGGGATGCCGTACTGGCGCAGGCGCCGGTACAAGGTGGCACGGGAGATGCCCAGCAAGCGCGCCGTCGCGACCGGCTTCCAGCGGCCGCGCACCAGGGCTTCGAGCAGTTGCCGGCGTTGCGGGCTGTCCACCGTGCCACCGGCGTCCCGTTCGGGGGAACCGGCGATATCGACGGGCAAGTGGTCGATGTCGACCAATGCGCACGGGCACACCGCGCAGGCGTAGCGCAGCACGTTGCGCAACTGCCGCACGTTGCCCGGCCAGGGGCAGGCCAGCAGCGCCTCCAGGGCAGCGGGCGCCAGTTCCGGGGCGTCCAGCCCGGCGCTGCGCGCTTCTTCTTCCAGCACCCGCTTGATCAGCGCCACCCGGTCGCCGCGTTCGCGCAACGGCGGCAGGTGGAAACGCGCGCCGGCCAGGCGGTAGTACAGGTCTTCGCGGAATTCGCCTTGGGCGATCCGCTGTTCCAGGTCGCGGTGGGTCGCGCAGATCAGGCGCAGGTCGACGCGTTCGCCGCGGGTCGCGCCCACCGCCCGCACCTCGCCTTCGGCCAGTACCCGCAACAGGCGGGTCTGCAGGTTAAGCGGCATGTCGCCGATCTCGTCGAGGAACAGGGTGCCGCCGTCGGCCTCCAGCAGCAACCCGCGCTGGCCCTTGGCGCGAGCACCGGTGAAAGCCCCCGGGGCGTAGCCGAACAGCTCGCTTTCGATCAGCGATTCGGGCAGCGCCGCGCAGTTGAGAGCGACGAACGGCTTGTGCCGACGGTCGCCGCCGGTGTGCACGGCGCGGGCGAACACTTCCTTGCCGCTGCCGGTCTCGCCGCTGACCAGGATCGGCAGGTTGCGCTGTTGCACGCGAATCGCCAGGGCCAGGTCGGCGGCGACCCGGGCATCGAGTGCGCGCTCAGGCCCGGGAGCCCCGGCGCCCGCGTCCAGGCGGCGGGGCATGGGCGGTGCACTGAGGCGCGCATAGAGTTCGCGGCCATCCTGACGCCGTTGCAGGGGCGCCACCAGGCCCTGGGCGCCACGCGCCAGCCGGTGCAGTTCGCGCTCGTCGAACAGGTCGCCGATGGAGGCCGCCGCGCAGTGCCGCAGCCAGTGTTCGCGGGCCAGGCGATTGGCGCCGAGCAACTGGCCGTCGGTGTCCCAGGCCAGCAGGTAGTCGGGGCGGTTGTCCACGTAGTCGGCCTGGGCGTGGGCGCGCATCACCCAGTGGCCGCGCACGCTGTGGCTGAAGAAGGCATCCTCGATGGCCCGGGCGCTGTCGCAGACCAGTTGCTGGATCAGCAACTGGCTGTGGCGACCGTCCGGCGAGCGCGGCGCCGAGATGTCCAGCACGCCCAGCAGCCGCCCCCGTAGGTCGAAGATCGGTGCCGCGGAACAGGTCAGGGTGGTAAAGGCGGCGCGGAAGTGATCGTGCTTGTGCACGGTCACCGCCACCTGCTCGGTGAGCACCGCGGCCACTCCACAGGTGCCTTCTTCGTGCTCCGACCAGCAGGTACCCAGGTGCAGGCCGGCCACGCGGCAATCTTCGCGCAGGCGGGTGTCGACGCGGTAGTCGATGGTGCGTCCGGCGGCATCGGCGAGCATCAGGCAATAGCCGGCATCGCGTACCCGGGCGTGCAGGCGATCCAGCTCGCCGGCGGCGACGTGCAGCAGGTCTTCGGCCCGCTGCCGGTGTTCGCGCAATTGCGCCTGGGTGAGCACGCGCGGCCCCTGCAGGCAGCCGGGGTCGAGGTGGTGCTCTTCGTAGGAGCGGCGCCAGGAGTCGAGGATGCGCGCCGGCAGGACGGGGCTGGAGGGGATGCGCAAGGCGCGGTCAACGAGACTGAGGTGGCTTTTCGCCTGGGCGGGCAACATGGCAACGGCACTCGCTGTCGGTGGGCTTCGCTTAACGGGCCCCGGCGCATCCGCGCATGGCCTGGAACGGTCGCCCTGTTCTTGTTGTGTCCTTCCATTTAACGCAGATCGGCGGGCCTGTACAGGTCGATCGTGCCTGAGACGCAATGTCTCAGCGTCTCGCGAGGATCCGCCACGGTGAGCCTCGACGTCTCGTCGCGGGCCTGCCGGCGTGGCGCGCGGGCAAGCCGCGGACGCTCTACGACGGGCTTTTTTCCGCTACGCCCGATGTTGGCATCCTGTTTGCGATAAGGATGTCGACCCTCACCAACAAGAACAATCCGAGGTGCACGCCATGAACCTTCCCCTGCAAGGACAGGTCGCCCTGATCACCGGTGCCGGCCGCGGCATCGGCCAGGGCATCGCCCTGTCGCTGGCCGCCGCCGGTGCGGACATCGTCGCAGCCGACATCCACGCGGACATCGCCGAACAGACCGCCGAGCGGGTCGCCGCCCTGGGGCGGCGCGCCAAGGCCCTGGCGGTCGACGTCAGGGAGCCGGCCAGCGTCGAGGCGATGGTCGCCGCCACGCTGTCGGCCTTCGGGCGCCTGGACATCGCGGTGAACAACGCCGGGGTGATCAGCATCGACGGCATCGCCGAGCTGGACGTCGAGGACTGGGATCGGGTGATGGACATCAACGCCCGTGGCGTCTTCCTCTGTTGCAAGGCCCAGCTCGCGGCGATGCGCGCGCGCCGCTACGGCCGGATCGTCAACACCGCGTCCATCGCCGGCAAGGTCGGCTTTCCCGACCTGTCCCACTACAGTGCCTCCAAGTTCGCGGTGATCGGCTTCACCAATGCCGTGGCCAAGGAGGTCGCCCGCGACGGCATCACGGTCAACGCCCTGTGCCCCGGTATCGTCGGCACCGGTATGTGGCGGGGCGAGCGGGGCCTGTCCGGGCGCTGGAAGCAACCCGGCGAGAGCGAGGCAGAGTCCTGGGCGCGGCACCAGGCCACCCTGCTGCCCCAGGGCGAGGCGCAGACCGAGGCGGACATGGGCCAACTGGTGGTGTACCTGGCCCAGGCCGCGCACGTCACCGGCCAGGCCATCGCCGTGGATGGCGGTTTCTCGCTGTGACGGTGTGCGTCGGGATCATCCCCAACCCCGCTTCGGGCCGCGACCTGCGGCGGCTGACCGGCCATGCCGGGCTGGTGTCCAGCACCGAGAAGGCCGGGGCAGTGATGCGCCTGCTCGGCGCCCTGGGCAGCACCGGCGTCGAACGCGTGCTGCTGCCGCCGGACATGACCGGTATCGCCGCGGCCGTGCTCAAGGCCAGCGCTGGTCGCCAGGCCCTGGCCAATCGCTGGCCGCGGATCGACTACCTGGACATGCCCTTGTCGCAGAGCGTGGACGACACTCGCCTGGCGGCGCGCATGATGGTCGAGGCCGGCGTCTCGCTGATCGCCGTGCTCGGTGGCGACGGCACCCACAAGGCGGTGGCCGCGCAGGTCGGCGATGTGCCCCTGCTGACCCTGACCACCGGTACCAACAACGCCTTTCCCGACCAGCGCGAAGCCACCAGCGCCGGGCTCGCCGCCGGGCTGCTGGCCTGCGGGCGGGTCCCGGCGGCGATCGCCCTGCGGCGCAACAAGCGGCTGCTGCTGGAAATTCCCGAGCGCAACCTGTGCGAGTGGGCGCTGGTGGACATCGCCGTGTGCGCCCAGGCCTACAACGGCGCCCGGGCGGTGACCCGGATCGAGGACATCGAGGAAGTCTTCGTCGCCTTCGCCGAGCCCGGGGCCATCGGTATTTCCGCCCTGTGCGGGTTGTGGCAGCCGGTCTCCCGGCAGGATCCGCGCGGCGCCTGGCTGCGCCTGCACCCACAGGCCCGCGAGCGCCTGATCGTCCCCCTCGCGCCCGGCGTGCTGCAGGAGGCCGGCATCGTCGCCGGCGGCCCGCTGCAGCCTGGCTGCCCGCGCCGGCCGACCTCCGACGCCGGCACCTTCGCCCTCGACGGAGAGCGGGAAATCGAATTCGGCCCCGAGGACACGCCGACCATCCGGGTCGACGGCCAGGGCCCCTTGAGTATCGATGTGGAGCGCGTGCTGGCTCATGCCGCGCGCCAGCGCCTGCTGCTGCGCCACGTGCCCGCACGATTCGACCCACTGACAGGAGAACAACAATGTCCCATGCACCCAGTGTCGAGCAATTGACCCACGCCTACCGCGTGATGCGCACCATCCGCAGTTTCGAGGAGCGCCTGCACGTCGAATTCGCCACCGGCGAGATCCCCGGTTTCGTCCACCTGTATGCCGGGGAGGAAGCCTCGGCGGCCGGGGTCATGGCCCACCTCGGCCACGAGGACAGCATCGCCTCCACCCACCGTGGCCACGGTCACTGCATCGCCAAGGGCGTGGACGTGTACGGCATGATGGCCGAGATCTACGGCAAGAAGACCGGCGTGTGTGGCGGCAAGGGCGGCTCGATGCACATCGCCGACCTGGAGAAGGGCATGCTCGGCGCCAACGGCATCGTCGGCGCCGGGGCGCCCTTGGCCGCCGGGGCGGCGCTGGCGGCCAAGATGAAGGGCGGCGACGCGGTGGCGGTGGCCTTCTTCGGCGACGGCGGCTCCAACGAGGGGGCGGTGTTCGAGGCCATGAACCTGGCCTCGGTGTGGAACCTGCCGTGCATTTTCGTCGCCGAGAACAACGGCTACGCCGAGGCCACCGCCTCCAACTGGTCGGTGGCCTGCGACCACATCGCCGACCGCGCGGTGGGGTTCGGCATGCCCGGGGTGACGGTGGACGGCTTCGATTTCTTCGCCGTCTACGAGGCCGCCGCCGAGGCCGTGGCCCGTGCCCGGGCCGGCGAAGGCCCGTCGTTGATCGAAACCAAGCTGACGCGCTACTTCGGCCACTTCGAGGGCGATGCGCAGACCTACCGGGGCGCGGACGAGGTGAAGAATTTCCGCGAGAAGAGCGACTGCCTGATGCAGTTCCGCCAGCGCGTCATCCAGTCCGGTCAACTGGACGCCACGGCGCTGGACAGCATCGACCAGGAGGTCGAGCACCTGATCGAGGATGCCGTGCGCAAGGCCAAGAGCGATCCGAAACCCACCGAGGCGGACCTGCTCACCGATGTCTACGTGAGCTACGCCTGAACGCCCCCACCCGACAACAAGAACAACACGAGGAAGCCCGATAATGGCCCGCAAGATCAGCTACCAGCAAGCCATCAACGAAGCCCTGGAACAGGAAATGCGCCGCGACCCGACCGTGTTCGTCATGGGCGAGGACAATGCCGGCGGCGCCGGCGCGCCCGGCGAGGAAGACGCCTGGGGCGGTGTGCTCGGCGTCACCAAAGGGTTGCACGGCAAGTTCCCCGGCCGCGTGCTGGACACGCCGCTGTCGGAGCTCGGCTACGTCGGCGCCGCCGTGGGCGCGGCGGCCAGCGGCATGCGCCCGGTGTGCGAACTGATGTTCGTCGACTTCGCCGGTTGCTGCCTGGATCAGGTCCTCAACCAGGCGGCGAAATTCCGCTACATGTTCGGTGGCAAGGCGGTCACGCCGCTGACCTTGCGCACCATGGTCGGCGCCGGCCTGCGCGCGGCCGCCCAGCATTCGCAGATGCTCACGGCGCTGTGGACGCACATTCCCGGCCTCAAGGTGGTCTGCCCGTCCTCGCCCTACGACGCCAAGGGCTTGCTGATCCAGGCGATCCGCGACAACGACCCGGTGATCTTCTGCGAGCACAAGCTGCTCTACTCCATGCAGGGCGATGTACCGGAGGAGTCCTACGGCATTCCCTTCGGCGAGGCCAATTTCCTGCGCGACGGCGACGATGTCAGCCTGATCACCTACGGACGCATGGTGCACGTGGCCATGGAAGCCGCCGCGCGGCTGCACAAGCAGGGCATCGATTGCGAGGTGCTCGACCTGCGCACCACCAGCCCCATGGACGAGGACAGCATCCTGGAAACCGTGGAGAAGACCGGCCGCGCGGTGGTCATCGACGAAGCCAACCCGCGTTGCTCCCTGGCCACCGACATCGCTGCGCTGATCGTCGAGAAAGCCTTCGAGCACCTCAAGGCGCCGGTGCAGCGCGTCACCGCGCCGCACACGCCGGTACCGTTCTCCGACGCTCTGGAGGATCTCTATATCCCGGATGCGGCGAAGATCGAGAGGGCCGTACTGAAGATCGCCCAGGGGAGGAAGGCCGCATGAACCCTATCCATATGCTGACCATGCCCAAATGGGGCCTGTCCATGACCGAGGGCCGGGTCAACGCCTGGCTGAAGGAGGATGGCGACAGCATCGCCAAGGGCGACGACGTGCTCGACGTGGAGACCGACAAGATCAGCAGCAGCGTCGAGTCGCCGTTCTCCGGCACCCTGCGCCGGCGGATCGCCCGGGAGGACGAGACCCTGGCCGTCGGCGCGCTGCTCGCCGTGGTGGTGGACGGCGAGGCCAGCGAGGCCGAGATCGACGCGCTGGTGGAGAAATTCCAGGCCGAGTTCGTCCCCGGCGACGCTGACGACCAGGAGGCCGGCCCGCAGACCCGCAAGGTGGCGCTGGGCGAACACGCCATCCGTTACCTGGAGCGCGGCGAGGGGGGCACGCCCCTGGTGCTGATCCATGGGTTTTCCGGCGACCTCAACAACTGGTTGTTCAACCACGAGGCCCTGGCCGGGCAACGCCGGGTGATCGCCCTTGACCTGCCGGGCCACGGCGAGTCGAGCAAGGCGCTGGTCAGCGCCGACCTGGACGAACTGAGCGGTGCGGTGCTGGCCCTGCTCGACCACCTCGACATCGACACCGCACACCTGGCCGGCCATTCAATGGGCGGCGCGGTGGCCCTGGCCCTGGCCCGGCGGGCGCCGCAGCGCGCGGCTTCGTTGACCCTGATCGGCAGCGCCGGACTCGGCGAGGCGATCAACGGTGACTACCTCGAAGGTTTCGTCGCCGCCACCAGCCGCAACCAGCTCAAGGGGCCGGTCAGCCAGCTGTTTTCCGACCCCGCCCTGGTGACCCGGCAACTGCTGGAGGATCTGCTCAAGTACAAGCGCCTGGAGGGGGTCGACGAAGCGCTGCGGCGCCTCTGCGCCACGCTGTTCGGCGAAGGCCGGCAGCGCGAGCAACTGCGCGGGGTGCTGGAAGGCGCGGTGCCGGCCCTGGTGATCTGGGGGCGCGACGACGCCATCATCCCGGCGCAGCACGCCCATGGCTTGCCCGAACGGGTACGGGTCGAACTCCTCGACGGCCAGGGCCACATGGTGCAGATGGAGGCCGCCGACCGGGTCAACCGGCTGATCGACGAGTTCCTCGCGACCCTCTAGCCAAGGAGCCTGCCTGCCAGGCGGTCTATCCTTCCAGGCAGGACGCCCCGCCGCTCGCGGCGGGCTCTTTTTCACGTTTCAGTCAAGCAGGAGAACCCCCATGCACGTCGCCCGTTTCCATGCAGCCCGGGACATTCGCGTCGAACAGGTCGCCGAGCCCTCCGATGACCTGGCCCCCGGCCAGGTGCTGGTAAAGAACGGCTTGTGCGGCATCTGCGGCACCGACCTCCATGAGTACGTGTCCGGGCCGATCTTCATCCCCACCGAGGCGCACACCTACACCGGCGGGCGGGTGCCGCAGATACTCGGCCACGAGTACGGCGGCGTGGTGCAGGCGGTCGGCAAGCAGGTCACGTCGGTGAAACCGGGCGACCGGGTTTCCATCCAGCCCATGGTTTCGCCCCGCGACGACTATTACGGCCGACGCGGCCAGTTCCAGCTCAGCGAACAACTGGGCATCGTCGGCCTGTCCCACCCCTGGGGCGGGATGGCCGAGTACTCGGTGGTCGAGGACTACAACGCGATCCCCATCCCCGATGAGCTGAGCCTGGAACAGGCGGCGCTGATCGAACCCACCGCGGTGGCCGTCTACGCCGCACAGCGCGGCGGCATCAAGCCCGGCGACAGCGTGCTGGTGGCCGGCGCCGGGCCCATCGGCCAGTTGCAGGTGCTCGCTGCCCGCGCCGCCGGCGCCACGCAGATCTTCCTCAGCGACCTCAACGACAACCGCCTGCGCATGGCCCGAGCCATGCTCGGCGACGTCATCACCCTCAACCCGCGCGACGTCGACGTGATCGAGGCGATCCGCGAGCAGACCGAGGGGCATGTCGGCGTCGATGTGGCCCTGGAGTGCGTCGGGGTCGAGGCCACGCTGGGCCAATGCATCGCCGCCGTGCGCCGGCAGGGCGTGGTGGTGCAGGTGGGCATGCAGGGTGCCCACCCGGCCATCGACGGGTTCACCGTGACCTACAAGGACATCGACATCCGGGGCTCCTGGTGCTACTCG
This sequence comes from Phytopseudomonas flavescens, assembly GCF_900100535.1. Taxonomy (GTDB): domain Bacteria; phylum Pseudomonadota; class Gammaproteobacteria; order Pseudomonadales; family Pseudomonadaceae; genus Aquipseudomonas; species Aquipseudomonas flavescens. The sequence goes on along the minus strand of NZ_FNDG01000014.1, from coordinate 136,058 downwards.
ACGCTGATGTGGCCGAAGGTCGCCAACCTGATCGCCAGCGGCATCCTGCCGGCGGAGAAGGTGATCACCAAGCGGATCAAGCTCCAGGACGTGGTCGCCGAGGGCTTCGAGGCGCTGCTGGACAAGGCTGGCATGCACCTGAAGATCCTCATCGACGTCGCCGCCTGAGCATCCGCCTCAACCGCCCTCGCGCAGGCGCAGGTGAAGGATCGGGAAGGGCCGTCCGCCGCCGTCGCGGGGCGAGCGGCCGACCACTTCGAAGCCCTGTCCCAGGTAGAACCCCAACGCCCTGGGGTTCTGCTCGTTGACATCGACGGCCCTGGCGCCGCGCACGACGGCATGGCGCAGCAGGGTGCTGCCGATGCCTTGGCCGTGGGCTTCGGGCGCGACGAAGAGCATCTCCACCCGGTCTTCGCGGCAGCCGCAGAAGCCACTCGCCGTGCCCTGGGCGTCGCGCACCACGTGCAGCTCCAGGGGGCGCAGGTAGTGGTCGCGCAGCAATGGCTTGAGCACCTGGATATCGCTTTCGTCGAGAAAGTCGTGGGTGGCGCGCACGGCGTCCTCCCAGACCGCCAGCAAGCGTGGCAGGTCGGTGTCGTGGGCGATTTCGGGGGTGTGCATGGTCAGGCCTCTCACCGGCGGGGCCATGGATGATGCGCACCCATGCCGGGCTTGTCACCGTCGAGGGCGGCGTCTCGGTTAGCAGGCCGTTGAAAAACCGAGACGCCGGGATCGACATTTGCTGCGGATGCCCCCTGCCCCGCGCGGCTCGCCAGGCCGGCGCCCGCCGCGCCGCGGCTGATCCTGCTGGACAACCCGTTCGACGTACTCAACCAGTTCAACGACGCACAGGACCACGCCACCCTCGAGGACTTCCTCGACCTGCCCGGCGCCTACGACTGATTCCCGGTTTTTCCGACTGGAAGCGGCGATGCGCTGCGCGCTGAACAACCCGCCCTTCGGGCGTGCTCTCCACCATCATGCATGCGCATATGCGGCGGGATAGACACAGGGGGACACTGCACGGGCGCGGCTCGACAGCCAGCGCCAACCCATGCCACTGGGCGAAAACCTTGAACCGCGCTCGTGCTGCTTCAGTCGCATTTCAATCGGTACCGGCAAGCAGCAGGCTGCCTGGAGCGGCCTTGGCGCCTGCCGGAACACCTCGACCAGCGAGCGGAGAACCCCATGAAAGCCAGCGATATCATGACCCGCGGCGTACAGACCATCACGCCGGGCCAGACCATTCACGAAGCGGCGGCGATGATGGCGCGCATCGACTGCGGCGCCCTGCTGGTCAATCAGGATGATCGGCTGGTCGGCATGATCACCGACCGCGACATCACCATTCGCGCCGTCGCCACCGGCCTGCCCGGCGAGACCCCGGTCAGCGAAATCATGAGCGGTGACATCCACACCTGCTTCGAGGACGAGGACGTCCGCCAGGTGGCGCGCAGCATGGCCGAGAACCAGGTGCGTCGCCTGCCGGTACTGAGCCGCGACAAGCGCCTGGTCGGGGTGGTCTCCCTGGGCAATATCGCCCAGGAGGATGACGATGAAAGCAATGCAGCATTGCTGCGCAGTGTCACCGGGGCGCACTGAATCGTGCCGGCTACAGCCACGCGAAGGCGCCCGGTTGCGTGGGCAGCGGCCTGCGTGCACGGCATTGTGCCCGGCGCATCGTGCTGCGGTGAATCGCCGTGAAGCGTATCCATATCGGTATTTCCGGCTGGCGCTACGCACCGTGGCGGGGTGAGTTCTATCCCCCTGGCCTGCGTCAGAAGAGGGAGCTGGAGTTCGCCTCCCGCGCTGTCAACAGCATCGAAATCAACGGTTCGTTCTACGCCTTGCAGACGCCGCAACGCTACGCCGGCTGGGCCAGCGAAACACCCAGGGGCTTTCGTTTTTCGGTCAAGGCGCCGCGCTATATCACCCATGTGCGCCGCCTGAACGAAGTGGCCGTACCCATCGCCAATTTCTTCGCCTCAGGCCCGCTGCACCTGGGCGACAGGCTCGGCGCGTTCCTCTGGCAATTCCCGCCGAGCATGGCCTTCGATGGGCAGCGCTTTGCCGATTTTCTCGCCTTGCTGCCCAGTGACACCGAACAGGCGCTGCGTTGTGCCCGTAAGGCGGATCGCCACAGCGAAGGTAGCCTCGACGTGCCCCACCACCAGCGTCTGCGACATGCCGTGGAAGTCCGCCATGACAGTTTTCGCGACCCGGCCTTCATCACTCTGCTGCGCAAGCACGAGGTGGCCCTGGTGTTCGCCGACAGCGGCGGCAAATGGCCCTATGCCGAAGACCTGACCAGCGACTTCGTCTACCTGCGCCTGCACGGCAACAAGAGGCTCTATGCCAGCGGCTACGACGAACCGGCGCTGGCCCGCTGGCATCGGCGCATCGCCACCTGGAGTCGCGGCAACCAGCCCGGCGATGCGCAGTTGATCGATGCCCACAAGCTGCGGGCCAGGGCCTCGCGCGAGGTCTACTGCTACTTCGACAACGACCTTAAGGTCCGCGCGCCCTACGATGCCTACTCGCTCTTACAGAAGTTCGACCTGGCCGAGGAGCTGCCCAATGCCCCTGGCCGGTCGCCAGGAGTTACCCCATGAGCACCCACCAGCCGGCGCCCACCGAACTGGCCACTGCGGTACACACGCTGAAGATTCTCACGGTCAACACCCACAAGGGGTTCACCGCCCTGAACCGGCGTTTCATCCTGCCGGAGCTGCGCGACGCGGTGCGCACGTTGTCGGCGGACATGGTGTTCCTGCAGGAAGTTCACGGCACCCACGAGCACCACGCCAAGCGCTATCAGGACTGGCCACCGACGCCGCAGTACGAGTTCCTGGCCGACAGCATGTGGCCACAGTTCGCCTATGGGCGGAACGCCGTGTACCCACATGGCGACCACGGCAACGCGCTGCTCTCGAAATTCCCCATCCTGCGCCACGAGAACCTGGATATTTCCATCGGCACCCAGGAACAGCGCGGCCTGCTGCACTCGGTGCTCGACGTGCCGGGCCACGCCGAGGTGCATGCCATCTGCGTACACCTCGGGCTGCGGGAGACTCACCGCAAGCAGCAGCTCGGCCTGCTCTGCAAGGTGCTCGACCGGCTGCCTGCCGACGCACCGGTGATCGTCGCGGGGGATTTCAACGACTGGCGCAAACGCGCCGATGGGCTGCTGGCCGCCAGCGGCCTGAAGGAAGCCTTCGTCAGCGAGCATGGCGCGCCGGCGAGGAGCTTCCCGGCACGCTGGCCACTGCTGTGCCTGGATCGCATCTATGTGCGTAACGCGACGACTCACAACCCGCAGGTGCTGTCGACCCGGCCCTGGTCGCACCTGTCGGATCATGCACCCTTGGCTGTGGAGATACGGCTATGAAGTACGACTGGCGTGATGGCAACCAGGTCGATTTGCTGATCAACGGCGAGGATTTCTTCCCTGCCGTGTTCGACAGCATCCGCAACGCCCAGCGCGAGGTGCTGCTGGAAACCTTCATCATTTTCGAAGACAAGGTCGGCATGGAGCTGCAGGAAGCGTTGATCGCCGCCGCCACCAACGGTGCTCGTGTGGAGATAACCGTGGACGGCTACGGTACCGCCGACCTGTCGAAAGAATACGTCGCGGCCCTGGTCGCCGCCGGCGTGCGCGTGCACATGTTCGACCCGGGCAAGCGCCTGATGGGCATGCGCACCAACCTGTTCCGCCGCCTGCACCGCAAGATCGTGGTGATCGACAGCGAAATCGCCTACATCGGCGGCATCAACTTCGGCGCCGATCACCTCGATGACTACGGGCCGATGGCCAAGCAGGACTACGCGGTACGCGTGCGCGGCCCCATCGTCGCCGACCTGCACGCCGCCAGCGAGCGCCTGCTCGAGGCGCGGGACAAGCGTGAGGTGGCCCTGCGCCGCAGCAACCAGCCGACCCAGCATCGCCACGCCGGCAACAGCCGGGTGCTGATGACCATACGGGACAACGGCGACGACACCACGACCATCGAACAGCACTACCTGGACGCCATCCGCAAGGCCCAGCAGCGCCTGGTGGTGGCCAACGCCTATTTCTTCCCGGGCTACCGCCTGCTGCGCGAATTGCGCAACGCGGCGCGGCGTGGGGTCAAGGTCACCCTGATCCTTCAGGGCCAACCGGACATGCCGCTGGTGCGGTTGTGTTCGCGGCTGACCTACAACTACCTGCTGCGCGACGGCGTGACCATCTACGAATACTGCCAGCGCCCGCTGCACGGCAAGGTGGCGCTGGCCGACCACGAATGGTCGACCGTGGGCTCCAGCAATCTGGACCCCCTGAGCCTGTCGCTGAACCTGGAAGCCAACGTGATCGTTCGTGACCCGGCCCTCAACCGCCGGCTGTACGAGCACCTGATGGAACTGGCCACCTCGAGCTGCAAATCGGTGCCGCTCAAGCGGGTGATGCGCGGCTACTGGTGGCGCGCGCCGCTGATCTTCATGTGCTTCCACTTCCTGCGCCACTTTCCGGCCATCGCCGGCTGGTTCCCGGCCCACTCGCCGCGGCTCAAGCTGTTGCAACCGAAAGTCGAGGCGCCACAGTGCAGCACCCTGCAGATCGACCAGGAGAACGTCTCGTGAGCGAGCCCGACGACAAGCAAGGCAAACCGGTATGGCGCTGGGCCAAGCGCCTGCTGACCCTGTGCTTTTTCATCCTGGTGCCGGTGCTGCTGTTCATGCTCGTCAAGAACCTCGACTGGCAGGAAGTCAGCCAGGCCTTGCGCGGTTACAGCAGCGGCATTCTGCTGGCTGCTATCGGCGTCTCGGCGCTGAGCTACGCCGTGTACTCGAGCTTCGACCTGATCGGCCGCGCCTACACCGGCCACAAGTTGCCGGCGCGGCAGATCCTGCCGCTGACCTTCGTCTGCTACGCCTTCACCCTCAACCTGAGCTCCTGGGTGGGCGGCGTGGCCTTGCGCTATCGCCTGTATTCGCGCCTCGGCCTCAAGGTCTCGACCATCACCCGCGTATTGAGCATGAGCCTGATCACCAACTGGCTGGGTTACATCCTGCTGGCAGGCGTGATCTTCACCTTCGGCCTGCTCAAGCTGCCGGAAGGCTGGGCCATCGGCGCCACGGGCCTGCGCATCATCGGCCTGGCGTTGCTGGCGGTGGGCATCGGCTACCTGCTCGCCTGCCAGTTCTCCAAACGCCGGACCTGGAAGGTGCGTGGCCATGAACTGACACTCCCTGCGCTGCCGATGGCGCTGCTGCAGGCGGGCCTGGGTGCACTGAACTGGTCGCTGATGGCGCTGATCATCTACCTGCTGCTGCCGCAAGAAGCCTTCTACCCGATGATTCTCGGCATTCTGATGATCAGCAGTATCGCCGGGGTGATCACCCATATCCCGGCCGGGCTGGGCGTCATCGAGGCGGTGTTCATCGCCCTGCTGCAGCACGAAATGTCCAAGGGCAGCATCGTCGCCGCGCTGATCGGCTACCGGGCGATCTACTTCCTGTTGCCGCTGGCCGTCGCCTGCGTGGTGTATCTGGTGCTGGAAAAACGCGCCAAGAAGCTGCGCCAGAACAGCAATCAGGAAGCGTCCAGCGAAGCGACCGACCCGGCCTGAGGGTCAGCATCGACAGCGGCCCTGCTGACCCAGGTCAAGGGCCGCGAAGCCAGACGCGCTAGCTTGAGTTCGAGACTCACAGGAGTGCGCGACATGGCCAAGAAGTTCCCCCTGCATCCGAAGAACCCCGAGCGCGTCTGCTGGGGGTGCGACCGCTATTGTGGTGCCGACGACCTGGAGTGTGGCAACGGTGCAGGCCGCACCCAGCATCCCATCGAGATGCTCGGTGACGACTGGTACCTCCATGGCGACTGGGGTATCGAGCCGCCCAACGCGCAGCAGAAATGAAAGCAGCGCGAGGTCTAACGCTGCGTTAGAGGTAACAGCGCCGCAACCAGCGCTGGCGATGCCCGATACAGCGGAACATGCCCGCGCAGCAATACCTGTGCGTTGCGTCGATACGCCGCGCTGCGCACCTGCAGCCTGCCGTCGTGTTCACGCGCCACCACCGTGGTGGCGAGAACGCCCGCCGGGTTCTCGATGGCCACCTCGATATCGGCGAACTCGCCCGAAGGCGCGGCAAGGCCCGCGGCCACCTGCCAGGCCACCGAGCCCGGAATCAATGCGGCGGCAGCCAGGCAGCAGCCACCGGACACCGCCATCGAAGCATGCAGCGTCTGGGGGGTGAAATAGCGCACCGAAAGATTACCCTCCCCCCCGGGTGGGCCGACGATGCAGACCTTGGGCTGGGTTTCGCTGCGCGCCAGCTCGTCTGCCGTCATCAGCTCACCATCGCGGCGGCGCAGCCCCATGCGCAGACCGGCCGCCACCCACAGGCGGCGCAAGTCGGCCATGAAGGCCTGGTCGTCGTGCAAGTCGGCGAGGGGCTCATGGGCGGTCTTGCCGAAATCGCTGGCCAGGGCGATGACCATCGGCACCGCCACATCGACACAGGACACCGCACGCCCGTCGATCCGTTCGACCGCATGACCGGTCGGCAGCAACTGCCCGGTCTTGGCGCCCACGGGGTCATGCAGAAACAGATCGACAGACGGAAACTCGCCGCTGACACCGGGGATCGACGCGCAGACCAGCGCGCCTACGGCAGTACGCCCGATACGCCCGGTGCTGATCACCCCGGTATTGCTGTTGCGAATGCCGATGTCGCGGCTTTCGCCCGGCGCGACCGTGACCAGGCCGACATCCAGCGCCCAGAGTGGCAAGGCGCTGGACAGGTTGCCGCAATTCACGCTCCAGTCGATGGCCGCGTGATCACCGGCGAGTTGCGCCAGGGTACTGACCAGTCGCTGGCCATCGCCGGCCGCTTCCCAGTCGACGAAAAACACCTTGTTGCTGGTCGGGGTGCCGCGCCCAAGGCCGGTGATCTGCCGGTTGCCAGGCTGCGAACCACTCAGCGGCACGCCCATCAGGTGGCGCAGCAGCTCTTCGCGCAGCGCCGGATCGGCAGGCGCGAACGGCTCCCAGATCACCAGCCCGGTGGACGTCCCACCACGCACATGGTGCACCGGAAACTCGAGCAAGCCGCCACGCAGGCGGGGCTGGAATTCGGCAAGCTGCACTATCCGCATCGGGCATGTCCTCATGCTGGGTGGGCGCCCATCTTAAAACCTGCTCGCGGTCTTTGCTTGGCTGGCCAATAGGAGCCATCGTTAAACCCAGCAAATCGAATGTCCGCTTACGCCGGCAATTTCATCGGTTGCGGCCGCTCCGTCATCCCTCGTCGCGGTGTCCGGCCAACGTGCGCGTGGACGGCGTAGCGGTCGTTCGCCAGTCAGTCTCGGCGTGAATGGGCGGGTCGATGTGAAGATCGTGGGCTGTGCCACGCGTGGAAAGGCTCCACACACCCTGCAAGGCCTGCAACGCCTCGTCGATGTCCTTCTCCGGCACTGCCGCGAAACCGAGCACCAGGCCGGCACGCTGATCCAGCGGCGTATTACCGCCGGGCAGCCAATAGCCGCTGAGCGAAGCGATCTCGACGCCGACGGCGGCCGCTCCGGTGACCAGTTCCCGCTCCCGCGCGAGGCTCTCGCAGCGCACGCTCACGTGCAGACCAGCGTGCACCTCGGGCAATGGCGCGCAACCCGGCAGACGTTGCGGCCAGCCTGCAAGCAACGCGTCACGGCGAGCGCGGGCTGCGTTGCGCATGCGGCGGATATGCCGCTGAAAATGCCCGGCAGCGATGAACTCGGCCATCACCGCCTGGGTGCCGATTTCGGAATGACGCATATCCACCGCGCGACGCCGGGCGAAGGCAGTGGCCAGGCGCGGTGGCAGCACCAGATAGCCAAGCCGCAGCGCCGGAAAGGCGATCTTGCAGAAGGTGCCGACATAGAGCACACGCTGCCCACGATCCAGTGCGGCCAACGGCGCCAGGGGCGTGCCGCTGTAACGGTACTCGCCGTCGTAGTCGTCCTCGATGATCCAGGCATCGTTGCGCTCGGCCCAGTCGAGCAGCGCCAGGCGCCTGGGCAGCGACAGCGTCACCCCGGTCGGATACTGGTGCGAAGGCGTGACATAGGCCAGCCGGCACGCCCCTGCCCGCTCCAGCGCTGCGACATCCAGGCCGTCGCCATCGACGCCGATGCCCAGCAGGCGCGCACCGGCAACGCTGAAGGCATGGCCGGCGGCACGGTACCCCGGATCTTCCACGGCCACCGGGTCACCCGGCTCGACCAGTAATTGCGCGCACAGGCTGATCGCCTGCTGTGCCCCGCAGGTGACGATGATCTGCGCCGGATCGCACTGCAGGCCCCGACTGCTGCGCAGGTAGGCGGCGATCAGTTCGCGCAGTTGCGGGTCACCCGCCGGATCACCATAGCCCAGCCGTGCCGGTGACGGCCTGCGCCAGAAACGCGCCGACAGCCGCGCCCAGGTCTCGAACGGAAACAGATCGAAAGCCGGCACGCCAACCCGAAAAGCCCGCGGTGCGCCGGGCAATGGCGCCGGCAGGTGGTACTCCTCGAGCCGTTGCAGCATGGCGCTGCTGGTCGTCCCCGGCGTTTCACAAACTGGCGGCTCCGCCACTGCGGCAATGGCGGCTACATAGGTGCCATCGCCTACCCGACCCTGCACGTAGCCTTCGGCATAGAGCTGATCCAGCGCGCGGTTCACCGTATTGCGGGATACGCCCAGGCGCTCGGCCAACTGCCGGCTGGCAGGCAGCCGCGTGCCGCCAGGCAGGCGGCCATCGAGCACGCGTTCGCGCAGGGCTTGGTAGAGCTGGCGAGACAAGCCCTTGCCAGGCTGCAGATGCAGGCCGGACAGATCCACCGGCAAAGGTGCTGAATACGCCATGGATTGGCCCCACGAAAGTCACTGAAAATGGATCTTACAACAGACCAATAGCGGTTCTAGCATTAGTCCGTCCATCTACGGGAATGCCCCATGTACGTACCCTCCGCTTTCCGCCAGAACGACCTCGCCGCCCTGCACCGGGAGATTGCCGACTGCCGCCTAGCTACCCTGATCAGCCATGGCGAGAACGGCCTGCAAGCCAGCCATCTGCCCTTGCTGCTGCGCCCCGAAGAAGGCCCACACGGTACGCTGTACGGCCACCTGGCACGGGCCAATCCGCACTGGCGGGTGCTGGGAGGTGGTGAAGCGCTGGTGATTTTCAACAGCGCCGATGCCTATATCAGCCCGTCCTGGTACCCGGCCAAGGCCGAGCACGGCAAGGTGGTGCCAACCTGGAATTACACCGCAGTGCATGCCTACGGCCAGGCTGCGATTTTCGATGACAGCGAGCGCCTGTTGAGCCTGCTCGACGAACTCACCGCCCGTCACGAGAACCCACGCCCGCAACCCTGGGCACTGAACGATGCCCCCCAGGATTACATCGCCGGCATGCTGCGCGCCATCGTCGGCTTCGCCCTGCCCATCGAGCGCCTGGAAGGCAAATGGAAGCTCGGCCAGAACCGCAGCGAAGCGGATCGCCAGGGCGTGCATGACGGCCTCAGTGCCAGCGCTGATCCCCGCGACCGCGCCCTGGCACAGCGCATGAATGACTAATCATCGAAGAGACCTGGATCATGGAAATACGCGCAATCACCGCTGACGATCAGGCTGCCTGGTCGCCACTCTGGCAAGGCTATCTGCGCTTCTACAGGCAGCAGATGCCCGAGGCCACCACAGCCCTGACCTGGCAACGCTTTCTCGCTGACGACGAGCCGATGCATGCGGCCCTCGCCTGGCACGACGGGCGTGCCATAGGTCTGGTGCACTGGATCTTCCACCGCTCCTGCTGGACGACCGGCGACTACTGCTACCTGCAGGACCTGTTCGTCGACGAAAGCGTTCGCGGCAGCGGCGCCGGGCGCGGGCTGATCGAACATGTTTACGCTCATGCCAAGCTGGCTGGCGCCTCGCGGGTGCACTGGCTGACCCATGAAAGCAACAGCACCGCCATGCAGCTCTACGATCACATCGCCGAGCGCTCCGGCTTCGTGCAATACCGCAAGCAGTTGTAATCAGGAAACCAGACCATGACCGACGACACCCTGCTCGACTGGACACCCGTTTCGCCGCCACCTCGCAGCGCCATCGACGGCCGCTACGTGTGCCTGGAACCGCTGGATGCAGCAGCGCATGGCGATGATCTCTGGCAGGCCTTGCAAGGTGTGGACAGCGACCCTGCCTTGTGGGATTACCTGCCCTATGGTCCGTTCGTCGAGCGCACCGGGTTCGATGCCTGGCTGCGGAGCAGACAGCCCACTAGCGACCCGCTGTTCTTCACCGTGATCGACAAGGCCAGCGGACGCGCCGTCGGGCTGCTGTCCTTGCTGCGTATCGCGCCAGCCGACGGCTGTATCGAAATCGGCCATATCGCCTTTGGCCACGCCATGCAGCGTTCTCCGGCGTCCACGGAAGCGATCTGGCTACTGATGAGCCTGGCGATGGACGGGCTCGGCAATCGGCGCCTGGAGTGGAAATGCAATGCACGCAACGCCCGCTCGCTGCGCGCCGCCGAACGCCTGGGTTTCGTTCACGAGGGGTTGTTTCGCCAGCACGCGGTGATCAAGGGACAGAACCGCGATACCGCCTGGTTCTCGATCATCGACAGCGAATGGCCAGGATGCCGCGACGCCCTGCAGCGTTGGCTGTCGCCCGACAATTTCGATGGGCAGGGCCAGCAGCGGCAGCGCCTGGAAGCCCTGCGCACCCGGTAAGCACGGCAACCTCGAGGCGATTGCAGCCAGCGCGGAAAAACACGGCAGGCAACCAGTGGCCGGCAAGCCGGCTGCGCCCCCTATCTGCCCGTTGAAAAAACGTAGGCGAGGCAGCGGCAACGCCGGTAGTTTTTCAACAGCCTGCTATTGCACCTGCACGCTGGCGGTCATGCCGGCACTCAGCTGGAGATGCTCGGGCAGCGCCTCGAGCTTGATGCGTACCGGAATGCGCTGGGCCAGGCGCACCCAGTTGAAGGTCGGTTCGACATTGGCCAGCAACTGGCCGTCCGGGCTGGCGTTGCGGTCGGTGATGCCGCGGCTGATGCTCTGCACCTCGCCGCGGATCTCCTGCTCGCCGCCCATCAGCCAGACTTCCACAGGCGCACCGACCTGAATGCGCGGCAACTTGGTTTCCTCGAAATACGCCTGCACGTAGAACGAGTTGGTATCCACCAGCGCCATCACCGACTGGCCCGCCGTCACGTAGTTGCCCTGCGCCAGCACCAGGTTGGTGACCTGACCGTCACGGGGCGCGCGCACTTCACTGCGCGCCAGGTTGAGCTGGGCGATACGCAGATCGGCCTGGGCCTCGCGGAATTCGCTGCGCGCCATCTCGGCGTTGATCTGCGCGTTCTCGCGCAGTTCCGCACTGATGGCCTGGGAGCCCAGGCGTGCGCGCCGGGAGGCTTCGTGCTCGCGCAGACTGAGCTGCTGCCTGCGGATATCCACCACGGCCTGAGCCTTTTCCACCGCGGCCTGATAACGATCACGGTCGATGCTCATCAGCAGATCGCCCGCCTTCACCTGCTGGTTGTCGCGTACCTCGAGCTCGACCACCCAGCCCGATACGTCCGGCGCGATGGTCACCACGTCGGCACGTACCCGGGCATCGCGAGTCCACGGCGAATACAGGTAGTGCTGCCAGATCCAGGAGCCGGCGAGAACTGCCGCAACCACCATGGCCAGGGTAATGCCGACGCGAATCGTCGAACGCATGTCGTTTCTCCTCAAGTTCCCAGAACGGCGATGATTGCCGCCAGGACACAGACGAACAGGGCACAATCGAACAGGGCTTCGTGCCAGATCCATTGCGCCAATCCCACGCGCTGCAGCCCCATGCGCAATACGCCGGTGAGCAGCAACGCCAATACCGCATAGGCCGCCATGGGACTCAGCAATACGCCGCCCAGCGACCACTCATGCAAGCCCATGGGCTTCTCCTCTCAGGTGGCACCAGTGGCGCCAGCCGGTTTGCAACTGCAGCAGCGCGGCCTCGGCCAGACGCCGGTCGACACTGGGCGCACAGGCGCGCAGGGCATCCTGCAGATCCGCCACGGCGCCGCTCAGATCGTCCTCGCGACCCGCTGCAGGACCACGCTCCAGTACATCATCGAGACGTCGCAGAAAACGGCGCTGCGACCGGGCCAGTTCGGGATCGGCATTGGCCAGGCAGGCGCGCAGGTGCAACAGTTCGTCACCCAGATCGAGACCGGCCACGCCGTCGTCCCAGCGGCTGCGCGCCTGATCCGGTCGCGCCGGATAATGCCGGGCGAGCTGCAGCAGACGATCCGCCATGCGCCCACCGAACCAGTTTTCCGCACGGCCCAGTTCACGCCGGGTCAGACGGCCGAGATCCACCAGAATCGCATGCATCAGACGACGGCCGTGCCACACCGGGTTACGCAGCACCACCAGGCGAAACGCCAGCACGGCGAAACCAACCCCCATGAGCATGCCCGGCGCTTCGTTGAGAAAGAATTCGACGTTGTAGCCAACGCCTGGGGCGGGCAGACAGAGCACGATGAAATGCAGGCAGAAAGAAGTCGAGGTGGCGGCCAACGGCGGCCTGGCCATGCCCAGCACACCAAAGAACAGCGGCACGCCGAGCACCAGGCAGAGCATGACGAAACCATCGATCTGCGGCATCAGAATCTGGCCGACGAAGAACGCCACCGGCAGTGCATAGAAAATCCCGCGCAGGAACATCATGCCGATCTGTGGTGCGGCCTCGAGCCGTGCGAACAGGCTGCAGACCACACAGGCCAGCAGCATGGCACCGGTTGCATGGGTCCAGGCGGTGGCCAGCCAGAAGGCCGCCAGGGTCAGGAACGCCAGGGCGCTGCGCGAGCCATACACCAAGGCGCTCTGCCAGTCGTAATGCCAGGACAGCGCTCGCGGTGCATCGGCAGGCGCCCTGCCCTGTTCGACGGCGAGCAGGGCCCGGCTGGCATCCTCGATGCGCAGCAGCAATACCGCCATGCGCTCCAGGCACAGCTGCTGGCCGCTATTCAGCTCATCGTCCTGCGCGGCCCGGCGCAGACGCTCGATCAATTCCGGCAGATCGCCATGAGCGTCCTGCAGTCGCTCGTCCACCTCCTGCAACCAGGGGGCGACAGCTTCGGCTTCGCTGCTGCTCAACTGCCGCCATTGCCGTGCCACACCACGAGCCAGACGCAGCACGCCAAGCAGATCGCGACTGAGCACGCGCAGGGCAATGGCGCGCTGGCGGCCGCGTTCACCTTCGAACCAGGCGTGCTCACGTTGGGCATCCACGGCGACGATACGGGCCAGCGCTTGCAGCAGCCCCTGGCGGGCTTCGGCCTCGCCGGTCAGCGCCTGGCGCGCGGCCTTGACGCCGGTCTGCCAGGCGTCCCGTGCCTGCTGCGCCAGCTGGCGTTCCACCCGCTGCGGCCACAACAAGGCGCTGCTGAGCGTGGCGCAGACGATGCCCAGGCAGATCTCCGTGGAACGGGCGATGGCTTCGTCGAAGATCACATGAGGCTTGCCGATGGCCGGCAGGCCGATGATCGCCACCGTGTAGCCAGCGAGCACGAAGGCATAGGACCAGGCGCTGCGCAGCATGGTCGAAGCTGCCGTACACATCGCCAGCCACAGCGCGAAGGCGAGCAGGAACAGCAGCGGCGTCTGGGCGAACAGCGCCATCATCACCACCGCCATGAAGGTCCCGACCAGCGTGCCGAGCAGCCGCGCCAGACCCTTCTGCACCACCATGCCAGACAACGGCTGAGCGACGATGAAGGCGGTCATCAATGCCCACTGCGGCTGCTCCAGCCCCAAACGCAACGCGAGCCAGAGCGCCAGACCACCGCCGAGCAGGGTCTTGATCGCGAACTGAATGGCTTGCGAGCTTGGCGCGATGAACGCCAGCAGGGAATCACGCACGATGGTTACCTGACACGCTGGTTACCTGAAAAGCGGCAGTTGTCTGAACATAGCCGTAGCGAAACGGTTCCGCCTCCGTGCAGAAAGGCAAATTATTAGCTAGCTAACTATATGCTGTCCAGAGGGCTGTCGCGCTTTCACATCCGCGCCCCTGAAAAAATGCACACGAAAAAAAGGGCGACCGAAGTCGCCCCAATGCCTTGCGTGCTCGTGAATCCGGATTCAGCGCGGCTTTTTCTTGCTCGCGTCTCTCCAGATGAAATACGTGAACCCGGCGCAGAACAGAACCATCAGCCCCACGGTGCCGATACCGGCGAGAACCACCACATCGACGAACATGCTGCCTCCTGCATCCGTTGCTCGGGTATGGGGCTACGTTAACAGCGCAGCGCCTGACGCCATTGATCCAGATCAAGGGCAGCGCGGCGCCGGCTGCAAAGGGCCGGCAGCACCTGATCTGGGTCAACGGAAAGGGAATGGAACGCGATGCACGCCCCCCCACGGGCGGGATGCGTGGCGGGGAATCAGGGTGGCAAGGCAGGCGACCGCAGCGTGCAGCGCGGCGAGCCGTCAGCGCTTCTTCGGCTTGCCCTTGGACTTCTTCTTGCCCTTGGGCATCGGCAGCGCCTGCTCGAAGGCATTGCGCATGTCTTCGAGCTTTTTGTCGCGCAGGTCATGGATGCGCTTGTCGCGCTCGGCAGTGAAGTCGATCAGTTTCACATCGTTGCTCATAGCGGCGCTCGGATCAGACGAAACGTAAGGTTCAGGCGTGGCGCGCACGGCTTGCGCGTTTTCGCCACCTGATGCTGCCAATGATGCTGGGTCTGGCCGCCCATGACCAGTAGCGAGCCATGCACCAGCGTAAGTGACTGTTCGATGCGGTTGTGGCCCTTGCGACGCAGGTCGAAGCGCCGCGCGCCTCCCAGGCTCAGGGAGACCACCAGCGGCTCATCACCCAGCTCGCGCTCGTCGTCGCTGTGCCAGCCCATGGAGTCCTGGCCGTCGCGATAATAGTTGAGCAGTGCGCCGTTGAGCGGGTACCCCAGCGCATCCAGCAAACGCTGGCGAATCTCGGCGAGCAGCGGTGTCCAGGGCAGCGGCTGATGGGTCATGCCGGAGTAGCGATAGCGTGCTTGAGCATCCCCGTACCAGGCGGTCAGCCGAGGCACCGGATGGCGGCGGCCGTAGAGCACGACCTCGGGCTGCTGCCAGGGCGTCTCGCTGACCAGTCGCTCGAGCCAGTGATCCGCCGTAGCGCGGTCGAGCCAGTCGGGCAGATAGCGGAAGTCGGCATCCGGCAGATTCGGATCGGGGCTGTCGAACAGATCAGCCGGGGTGGGATCGGTGCTGCTCAAACCTCGACATCCACCCACAGCCCCTGGCGGGGCAATTGCTCGATGGCCGGCTCGTCGGCTTCATCGACATCGCCCTCGGCGAGCTCGGCCGCGCTATAACCACGCCGTTGGCGACGGCGCTGCTCTTCACGCAGCCGCTCCTCCACTTCCTGGGGGTGGCGCTTGTCCAGGCCGACCGCATCTTCCTGGGCCGCCTCGGCAGTCGGCGTGACCGGGGCGATTTCCGGGCGCGGCTTGACAACGTCCTGCTGGGCAGTGACCGGAATCAGGCTACTAGGGATGGGTGGCAGCATGGATAAATCCCCTTTTGGGGTATGTCGGCCATCGAGCAGGCAGCTTTAATGGGTGCTAACTACACTTTCCGACCCGACATCGGGCAATAAGTGCCAAACCCACACCATGCACCTTTGGCCGGGGCCCGGCGTTTCCGGTACCATAGGCGGCTTTTTTAACAGGTGGAGACAGGCAGCATGGCGGAGTATCAACCGGGGCAACGCTGGATCAGCGACAGCGAAGCGGAACTGGGCTTGGGAACCATCCTCATGCAGGACGGCCGCATGCTCACCGTGCTCTACCCTGCCACGGGAGAAACCCGCCAGTACGCCACCCGCAATGCGCCGCTGACCCGCGTGCGTTTCTCTCCGGGCGACGAGATCACCCACTTCGAAGGCTGGAAGCTGACCGTGCGCGAAGTCGACGATGTCGACGGCCTGCTGGTCTACCACGGCCTCGACGCGCAGAACAACAACGTCACCCTGCCGGAAACCCAACTCTCCAACTTCATCCAGTTCCGCCTCGCCAGCGACCGCCTGTTCGCCGGGCAGATCGACCCCATGCCCTGGTTCTCGCTGCGCTACCGCACGCTGGAGTTCACCAGCAAGCAGGTGCAATCTTCGCTGTGGGGCCTGGGCGGCGTGCGTGCACAACCCATCGCCCACCAGTTGCACATCGCCCGCGAAGTGGCCGACCGTATCGCCCCACGGGTACTGCTGGCCGACGAAGTGGGCCTGGGCAAGACCATCGAAGCCGGCCTGGTGATCCACCGCCAACTGCTCTCGGGGCGCGCCAACCGCGTGCTGATCCTGGTACCGGAAAACCTGCAGCACCAGTGGCTGGTGGAAATGCGCCGGCGCTTCAACCTGGAAGTGGCACTGTTCGACGCCGAACGCTTCATCGAGAGCGATGCCAGCAACCCGTTCGAAGACGCGCAACTGGCCCTGGTCGCCCTGGAGTGGCTGTGTGAGGACGAAAAGGCCCAGGACGCGCTGTTCGCCGCCGGCTGGGACCTGATGGTGGTCGACGAAGCGCACCACCTGGTCTGGCACCCGGAAAAGGCCAGCCGCGAATACAGCCTGGTCGAACAGCTGGCCGAAGTGATCCCTGGCGTGCTGCTGCTCACCGCCACCCCGGAACAGCTTGGCCAGGACAGCCACTTCGCGCGTCTGCGCCTGCTCGACCCGAACCGCTTCCATGACCTGGCCGCGTTCCGCGCCGAAAGCGCCAACTACCAGCCGGTCGCCGAAGCCGTACAGGAGCTGCTCGACCAGGGTCGCCTGTCCGACGAGGCCCACAAGACCATCCAGGGTTTTCTGGGGGCCGAGGGTGAAGCCCTGCTCGCCGCGGTCGCC
Source organism: Phytopseudomonas flavescens (assembly GCF_900100535.1). Lineage (GTDB taxonomy): Bacteria > Pseudomonadota > Gammaproteobacteria > Pseudomonadales > Pseudomonadaceae > Aquipseudomonas > Aquipseudomonas flavescens. Next base: position 119,160 of record NZ_FNDG01000014.1, on the reverse strand, counting down.
GACGGCGATGTCGACGCCAGCGCCCGCCTGACCCGTGAGCTGCTCGACCGCCATGGCACCGGCCGCCTGCTGTTCCGCAACACCCGCGCCGCCGTGCAGGGCTTCCCCGAGCGCGAACTGCACGCCTACCCGCTGCCGAGCCCCGACGAATACATGGAGCTGCCGCTGGGCGAGCATGCCGAGCTGTACCCGGAAGTCAGCTACCAAGGCCAGGCGGACATCGAGCAAGACCAGCGCTGGTGGCGCTTCGACCCGCGCGTCGAGTGGCTGATCGACACCCTGAAGATGCTCAAGAAATTCAAGGTACTGGTCATCTGCGCCCACGCCGAGACCGCCATGGATCTGGAAGACGCCCTGCGCGTGCGCTCCGGCATTCCCGCCACGGTGTTTCACGAGGGCATGAGCATCCTCGAGCGTGACCGCGCCGCCGCCTACTTCGCCGACGAAGAATTCGGCGCCCAGGTACTGATCTGTTCGGAAATCGGCAGTGAAGGCCGCAACTTCCAGTTCGCCCACCACCTGGTGCTGTTCGATCTGCCGGCGCACCCGGATCTGCTCGAGCAGCGTATCGGCCGCCTCGACCGTATCGGCCAGAAGCACAAGATCCAGTTGCACGTGCCGTACATGGAAAACAGCCCGCAGGAGCGTCTGTTCCAGTGGTATCACCTGGCGCTGAACGCCTTCCTGGCCACCTGCCCGACGGGCAACGCCCTGCAGCATCAGTTCGGCAGCCGCCTGCTGCCGATGCTGGAAAACGCCGACGATGGTCAGTGGCAGACGCTGATCGACGAAGCCACCGCCGAGCGCCAGCGCCTGGAAAGCGAGCTGCACGCCGGTCGCGACCGGCTGCTGGAGCTCAACTCGGGCGGTGCCGGTGAAGGCGAATCACTGGTCGAAGCGATCCTCGAACAGGACGACCAGTTCGCCCTGCCGATGTACATGGAGCAGTTGTTCGACGCCTTCGGCATCGACAGCGAGGATCACTCGGACAACGCCCTGATCCTGCGCCCCAGCGAGAAGATGCTCGATGCCAGCTTCCCCCTCGGCGACGACGAAGGCGTGACCATCACCTATGACCGTGACCTGGCGCTGTCGCGCGAGGACATGCAGTTCCTCACCTGGGAACACCCCATGGTGCAGGGCGGCATGGATCTGGTGCGCTCCGGCTCGATGGGCAACACCTCGGTGGCGCTGATCAAGAACAAGGCGCTCAAGCCTGGCACGGTGCTGCTGGAGCTGCTCTACGTCAGCGAGGTGGTGGCGCCGCGCAGCCTGCAACTGGGTCGCTATCTGCCGCCGGCGGCGCTGCGCTGCCTGCTCGATGGCAATGGCAACGACCTGGCCGGCAAGGTTTCCTTCGAAACCCTCAACGACCAGTTGGAAAGCGTGCCTCGGGCCAGTGCCAACAAGTTCGTGCAGGCGCAGCGTGATGCGCTCAACCCGCAGATCGCGGCCGGCGAAGCGAAGATCCAGCCCCGCCATGTCGAGCGCGTCAGCGAGGCCAAGCGTCGCCTGGCTGCCGAGCTGGACGAAGAACTGGCGCGCCTGACCGCCCTGCAAGCGGTCAACCCGAGCGTGCGCGACAGCGAACTGGCAGCCCTGCGCGAGCAACGCGAACAGGGCCTGGCGATGCTCGACAAGGCCGCCCTGCGCCTGGAAGCCATCAGGGTGCTGGTCGCCGGTTGAGCCTCGCGAGTTCGCCTTCCGTGCGCGGCGGGCGAACTCGCGCGGGCCGCGTAGGCCGAGGCGCGAAGCGACGATAACCCGTCGGACTTCGCGCATGGCGTCGATGGGTATCGCTTCGCTCGAGGCCATCCCATGGCCGCCTTGCCCCGATCCTCTCTACACCATCTGCAACCGCTGCTTGCGCCCCGGCGCGGGGTAGGCGCTGTCGATCTCCTGCAAATCGGCTTCGCTGAGCTGCAGGTCGGCAGCGGCGGCATTCTCGGCCAGATGCAGCGGGTCACCGGCCTTGGGAATCACCAGCACACCCGGCTGGCGCAGCGCCCAGGCCAGCGCCACCTGCGCGGCACTCGCCCCGTGCCGTTGCGCGACCTGACGCATGGCCCGGTTGGCCAGCAAGGCACCGCCCTGCCCCAGCGGACAATACGCCATCAAGGGCATGCCCTGGCGTTGCTGCCACGGCAACAGGTCGAACTCCACCCCACGCTGTTGCGGGTTGTAGAGCACCTGGTTGGTGGCACAGGCTGGATCACCGAGTTCTTCGAGGTCATCGAGATCGAAGTTGGACACGCCCCAGCGGCCGATCTTGCCCTGCTCGCGCAGCCGTTCGAAGGCCTCGACCGTCTCTGCCCATGAGTATTGCCCACGCCAGTGCAACAGGTAGAGGTCGAGATGATCGGTGCCCAGGCGCTTCAGGCTGCGTTCACAGGCCGCTACCAGACCGGCACGGCTGGCGTTGTGCGGATAGACCTTGCTGACCAGAAACACCTGGTCCCGCCGACCAGCGATTGCCTCGCCAACCACCTCCTCCGCACCACCCTCGCCATACATCTCGGCGCTGTCGATAAGGCGCAGACCGCGTTCGATACCTTCACGCAACGCCGCGACCTCGGCCTGCCGGTGCCCCGGATCCTCGCCCATCCGCCAGGTGCCCTGGCCTATCACCGGTACCCGGGTGCCGGCCAATTCGAGTGTTCGCATCATGGTTCCTCCTGCTAATTGCATCCTGACCCATACGCCACTCGCTCGGTTCAGGTTGTGCGCCTGCGGCTCACGCCCCGCATAGAGGGTCGGCGAAAAAACTCGCGCAGCTACCGTGATGAATTTTCTGCTCGGCGGACAGAGCACAACGTCACTCAGCGACTACGCTGGGGATAAAGGACAAGCCAGGGCCACTTCACGATGGGCGCACTATGGCGATCCGACCCAGCACCGCCTGTCAGCGAGCGTGAAGCCGCCACCGCGGTGCAGCTCGCCCCCCGGCGACCTTCACACCCTGTACGCTGGGCGGTCGTCGTGATCCTGTTGCTCCTGCTGGTGATCGCCGTTGCCCTGTTGATCCATGAACTGCGCACGGCCTACTTCCAGTCCAGCGAGCTGAGCCGCTACGCCGCGCAACTGACCTATCAGATCGAAGACGGCCCCAGCGACGCCATTCTCTATCCCGGGGCCGGCCCTTTCGATCGACGCATGGGCTACAGCCATCTGCCCACGTTCATTGAGCGCCTGCAGCACAGAGGCTTCGAGGTGCTGCAGCAGAGCCGCTTCTCGCCGGCACTGATGGCCTACGCCGAACGGGGTTTCTTCCCGCCCTTCACGGAGAAGGCGCAAACCGGCATCAACATCGAGGACTGCCGCGGCACGCCCTTCTACACGGTTCGCAATCCCCGGCAACGCTACAGCGACTTCGCCGAAATCGCCCCACTGGTGGTGAGCAGCCTGTTGTTCATCGAGGATCGCCAGTTGTTGGTCAGCGATCCCGCCGAAGCCAACCCGGCCGTGGACTGGCCACGTTTTTTCAAAGCAGCGTTCTCCCAGCTCGGTAAATACGTCGGCCTGCAGGATCAGTCCGCAGGCGGCAGTACCCTGGCCACGCAACTGGAGAAATACCGGCACTCGCCGGACGGCATCACCCATGCGCCGGCGGAGAAACTGCGGCAGATGGTATCGGCCAGCGTGCGCGCCTATCAGGGCGGCCCACAAACCCTCGAAGCCCGGCAGAACGTCGTGCGCGACTACCTCAACAGCGTACCGCTGTCGGCAGCGCCGGGGCACGGCGAGGTGCACGGCCTGGCCGACGGCCTGCGCATCTGGTACGGCGCCGACTTCGCCACCACCAACCGCCTGCTCGATCCGCGGCGCTCGGCCGGAGCCAGCCCGGCTGAACGCGGCCTGGCGCTGCGCCAGGTGCTGTCGCTGATGATCGCCCAGCGTCGGCCCTCATATTACCTGTCCCAGGGACGCGACGAGCTGGCCGCGCTGACCGACAGCCACCTGCGTCTGCTGGCCAGCGGCGGCGTGCTGGATGACCCATTGCGCGATGCGGCCCTGGCACAACAGCTGACTTACCGCGACTGGCAGACCGACCCGAACCTGCAGCGAATCGACGGTGACAAGGGCATCAGCATGGCCCGCGCGCGGCTGGCCAGCCTGCTCGACCTCTCTTACTACCAGCTCGATCGCCTCGACCTGCAGGCACGTTCCAGCCTCAACTCGGACCTGCAGCAGCAGGTCACCCTCTACCTCGAGCAACTCGCCGACCCGGCATTCGCCGAGACCGTAGGGCTGTTCGGCGACCGCCTGCTGTCGCCCAGCAAGACCGCCGACGTGCGCTACAGCTTCACCCTGTTCGAACGCACGCCCAATGGCAATCAGGTGCGGGTGCAGACCGACAACACCCACCAGCCCTTCGACATCAACGAGGGCAGCAAGCTGGAACTGGGCTCCACCGCCAAACTGCGGGTGATGGCCACCTACCTGGAAGTGATCGCCGAACTGCACGCACGGCATGCCGGCATGAGCACCGCGCAACTGCGCGCTCAGGACGTCGCCGACCAGGACCTGCTCAGCCGCTGGGCCATCGACTACCTGCTGCGCTACCCCGGGGCCGACCTCAGCAGCATGCTCGACGCGGCACTGGAGCGGCGCTATTCGGCCAGCCCGGCGGAGCGCTTCTTCACCGGTGGTGGCCTGCACAGCTTCGGCAACTTCCGCCGCGAGGACAACGGCCGGCTGCCGACCCTGCGCGAGTCATTGCGCGAATCGATCAACCTGCCGTTCATCCGCCTGATGCGCGATCTGGTGCGCTACAGCACCTACCAGGCACCGGGTAACAGCGCCGAACTGCTCAAGGACGACCGGGATCCAAGGCGCCAGGAGTACCTGAGCCGCTTCGCCGACCGCGAGGGCACCACCTTTCTGCTGCGTTTCTGGCGCAAGTACCAGGGCCAGTCCGCACAGCAACGGCTGGACACCTTCATCGGTGGCCTGCGCCTCACCGACACGCGCCTGGCTGCCGTGCATCGCTACCTGATGCCGGGTGTCGATCAGGCCACCTTCGGTAGCTTCATCAAGGCCCACCTGCCAGGCAGCCAGCCAAGCGCAAAGCGCATCGCCGAGCTGTATACCCGCTATGGGCCGGGTGCCTTCAGCCTGCCGGATCAGGGCTACATCGCCCGGGTACACCCGCTGGAGCTGTGGCTGCTCGCCTATCTGATCGATCATCCCCAGGCGGCGTTCGACGATGCCGTGGCCGCCAGCCGCGGCGAGCGCCAGGAGGTCTATGGCTGGCTGTTCAAGAGCCGCCACAAGAGCGCACGGGACAGCCGCATCCGCATCATGCTGGAGGTCGAAGCCTTTCTGGATATCCATCAGCGCTGGCAGAAGCTGGGCTACCCCTTCGAGTACCTGGTGCCGTCGCTGGCCACCGCCATCGGCAGCTCGGGCGACCGGCCGGCGGCCCTGGCCGAGCTGATCGGCATCATCCAGAACGACGGCGTGCGCCTGCCCACGGTGCGTATCGACAGCCTGCACTTCGCCGCCAACACGCCCTACGAAACGCGCCTGGGCCATGTGCAGGAACCCGGCCGCCGGGTCATGGCGCCGGAGGTCGCCGCCGCGCTGCGCGGTGCGCTGTCTCAGGTGGTCGACGGCGGTACGGCGCGGCGCCTGCAAGGCGCCTTCACCCTGGCCGATGGCAGCCCGCTGATCCTCGGCGGCAAGACGGGCACCGGCGACAATCGCCTGACCAGCGTGGGCCGCGGCGGCCAGGTGATCAGCTCACGGGTGCAGAACCGCACCGCCACCTTCGTGTTCTTTCTCGGCCCGGATCACTTCGGCACCCTCACCGCCTTCGTCCCCGGCCGCGCGGCGGAGAACTTCCGCTTCACCTCCGCATTGCCCGTGCAGGTGCTCAAGGGCATGCAGCCGATGCTCGCGCCCTACCTGCAAACCGCCGCCCGCACCCTCTGCGCCCCGCCACCACAGCAGCAGACGGCGCATGCTGGAGGAAGGCCGCCTACTCCGTGGGAGGGGCTTTAACCGCGAGCTCTACGCCTGGCCAGTCGTAGGGTGGATGACGCTCTTTTCATCCACCATTGCGATCCCATGATGGTGGACGGGTGAAGCGTCGTCCCCCCTACCAACGGCCACTTTTGCCTTGTTCGCGTCTTTCGCCATCGCCAGCGAAACCTAGCGCTTCTGCTTCAAATACAACGCCTCGACCTTCTCCCGCGCCCAGGGCGTCTTGCGCAGGAAGGTCAGGCTCGACTTGATGCTCGGGTCGCTCTTGAAGCAGCGGATGTCGATGCGCTGGGCCAGGCCATCCCAGCCGAGCTGCTCGACCAGTTCGGTCAGGATGGCCTGCAGGGTGATGCCGTGCAGCGGGTCTTTGGATGGGGTCATGGCGGGCTCCTGATGGCTGGGCCGCCAGCTTACCAGCAGGCACCAATGAAAAGGCCCGGACACTGTCCGGGCCTTCGCTGAACACACTACGCAGGTGCGATCAGAGATGCGCGTCCTGGTACTCCTTCTCGGCTTCGTCGAAGCGCTTGATCATCGCCGGCGAGGCCGGGCGACCGATCGTGCTGAAGATGACGATGGCCAGGGTGGCGAGGATGAAGCCCGGGATGATCTCGTACAGCCCCAGGCCGACGAACTCCTTCCACAGCACCACGGTGAAGGCACCGACGACCATGCCGGCCAGCGCACCGTTACGGGTCATGCCCTTCCACACCAGCGAGAGGATGACGACCGGGCCGAACGCAGCACCGAAGCCCGCCCAGGCGTAGGACACCAGGCCCAGCACCTTGCTGTCGGGGTTATAGGCGATGGCGATGGCGACGATGGCGATCAGCAACACCATCAGGCGACCGACCCAGACCAGCTCGGTCTGGCTGGCGCCCTTGCGCAGGAAGGCCTTGTAGAAGTCTTCGGTCAGGGCGCTGGAGCAAACCAGCAACTGGCAGCTCAGGGTGCTCATCACCGCCGCCAGGATGCCCGACAGGACGATGCCGGCGACCCAGGGGTTGAAGAGGATCTTGGTCAGTTCGATGAACACGCGTTCGCCGTTCTCGCTGACCGGGCCGGCCAGTTCAGGGTTGTTGGCGAAATAGGCGATACCGAAGAAACCGGCAGCCACGGCACCGGCCAGGCAGAGGATCATCCAGATCATGCCGATACGGCGCGCGGCCGGAATCGACTTGACCGAATCGGCCGCCATGAAGCGCACCAGGATGTGCGGCTGGCCGAAATAGCCCAGGCCCCAGCCCAGCAGGGATACGATGGCGACGAAGGAAAGCCCGCGCAGCATGTCGAAGTTGGCCGGGTTGGCCTGTTCGATGGTGGCCACGGCGGCGTCGAAGTCACCCAGGGCGAGGATCACGAACACCGGGGTGATCAACAGCGCGAAGATCATCATGGTGGCCTGCACGGTGTCGGTCCAGCTCACGGCCAGGAAGCCGCCCACGAACACGTAGAGGATGGTCGCCGCAGCGCCGACCCACAGTGCCGACTCGTAGCTCATGCCGAAGGTGGACTCGAACAGGCGGGCACCGGCTACCACGCCAGAGGCGCAGTAGATGGTGAAGAACACCAGGATGACCAGCGCCGAGAAGATCCGCAGGATCTTGCTGTTGTCTTCGAAGCGGTGGGTGAAGTAGTCCGGCAGGGTCAGCGCGTTGTTGTTGTGCTCGGTGTGCACACGCAGGCGACCGGCGACGAACAGCCAGTTAAGCCAGGCGCCGATGATCAGGCCGATGGCGATCCAGCTTTCGGACAGGCCGGCGACGAAGATCGCGCCAGGCAGGCCCATCAGCAGCCAGCCGCTCATGTCCGAGGCGCCGGCCGACAGTGCGGTGACGAAGCTGCCGAGGCTGCGACCACCGAGGATGTAGTCGGAGAAGTTCTTGGTCGCACGATAGGCAACGAAGCCGATCAACACCATGGCCAGGATATAGACCACGAAGGTGACCAGCATGGGAGTACTTGCAGTCATTTGGGAATGCCCCTCTCGTTTGTTTTTATTCGAACCGGGGATTACCCGGTTCAGTTGGCACATCACGACCATCGGTCACGGTCGTGCTCCAGATAAGCCATTCTTCTAACCGCAGATGGCGTTACCGATTTGGGGCATACGCCCCCAATAGCAAAACGGGCAGAAACCTGATGATTTCTGCCCGTTGGTATCACTCGTCGCCCAGCGACAGCAGTGAGGCGTTGCCGCCCACCGCGGTGGTGTTCACCGAGGTGGTGCGCTCGTTGACGAAGCGCAACAGGTAGCTGGGGCCACCGGCTTTCGGGCCGGTACCGGACAGGCCGCAGCCGCCGAACGGCTGTACGCCGACCACCGCGCCGATCTGGTTGCGGTTCACGTACAGGTTGCCGACCCGCGCCAGGGCTTCGATGCGGGCGGCAGTTTCCTCGTTTCGGCTGTGAATGCCAAGGGTCAATCCGTAGCCGGTGGCATTGATGGCCGCCACCACCTTGTCGAGATCGGCGGCGTCGTAGCGCACCACGTGCAGCACCGGGCCGAACTGCTCCTTCTTGAGCTCGTGGATGCCTGCGATCTCGAACGCCACCGGTGCGATGAAGTGGCCGTTCAGGTCGGCACGCAGCGAGGCCTCGGCAATCAGCTTGCCTTCGCCCTTGAGCTGGTTGATGTGCGCCAGCAAGCCTTCACGGGCTTCGGCATCGATCACCGGGCCGATATCGTTCTCGCGCAGGTGGGTCGGGCCGATCTTCAGTTCGGCCATGGCGCCCTTGAGCAGGTCGATCACCCGGTCGGCGATATCACGCTGCACATACAGCACGCGCAGTGCCGAGCAGCGCTGGCCAGCACTGGTGAAGGCCGAGCCGACGGCATCCTTGACCACCTGCTCGGGCAGCGCGGTGGAGTCGACGATCATGGCGTTCTGGCCGCCGGTCTCGGCGATCAGAGTGGCGATCATGCCATCCTTCTCGGCCAGCTGGCGGTTGATGATGCGCGCCGTGTCGGTGGACCCGGTGAAGCACACCCCAGCGACCCGCGGGTCGCGGCAGAACACGCCACCCAGGGTGGCACCGTCGCCGGGAAGGAAGGCGATCACCTCCTCTGGCAGGCCGGCTTCGAACATCAGTTCCAGGGCGCGGGCGGCGATCAGGCTGGTCTGCTCGGCCGGTTTGGCCAGCACCACGTTGCCTGCCACCAGCGCGGCGCTGATCTGGCCGAGGTAAATGGCCAGCGGGAAGTTCCACGGGCTGACGCAGACGAAAATACCGCGGCCTTCATGGAACAGCTCGTTGCGCTCGCCGGTTGGGCCCTTGAGTTCTTCGCGGCCCAGCTTGAGGCGCGCCTGCTGCGCGTAGTATCGGCAGAAATCCACCGCTTCGCGGACTTCGTCGATGCCGTCCTGCAGGGACTTGCCAGCTTCCACGGTGCACAGCGCCATCAGCTCGGCACGGTTGCGTTCCAGCAGGTCAGCGAGGCGCTCGAGAATGCTTGCGCGCTCATCGATGGCGACAGCATTCCAGCGTGGCCAGGCGGCACTCAGGCCATCCAGCGCCTGGGCGGCCTGGGCGGCGGTGGCGAACTGGGCGCTGCCGACCACCTTGTTCAGGTCGAAGGGGCAGCGAACGTCCTGGGCGGTGCCGCTGAGGGTCTGGCCGTTTATCACAGGGGCAGCCTGCCATTGACGGTCGAGGTGCGGCTGGTAGGCGTTTTCGAGCTCGGTCAAAGAATTCTGGATGTTCATGTTGATGCCCTGGGAGTTTTTCCGTGTGGCCCCGTACAGCGCAGGTGGCAGCGGGATTTTGTTATTGGCGAGGCTGGCGAACTGGCGCAGCTGGGTGACAGGGTGATCGATCAGTGATTCGACCGGCACGCTCGGGTCGACCAGTTGGTGAACGAACGACGAGTTGGCACCGTTCTCCAGCAGGCGGCGAACCAGGTACGGCAGCAGGTCCTTGTGGGCCCCCACCGGCGCGTAGATACGCACGGTCTTGCGGTGCTTCTCCAGCACCGTGTCGTACAGCGCATCGCCCATGCCGTGCAGACGCTGGAACTCGAAATCGCGCGGTGACGCCTGCTCGGCGGCCATGGCCAGGATGCAACTGACGGTGTGCGCGTTGTGGCTGGCGAACTGCGGGTAGATGACGCCGCGGGTGAACTCGCTGAGCAGGTAACGGGCGCAAGCCAGGTAGGAGGTATCGGTGCCCTCCTTGCGGGTGAACACCGGGTAGCCGTCGAGGCCCCACACCTGGCACTGCTTGATCTCGCTGTCCCAGTAGGCGCCCTTGACCAGGCGCAGCGGCATCTTCTCGCCGAGTTCCCTGCCCAGCAGGGTCAGCCAGACCAGCACCGGCAGACAACGCTTGGAATAGGCCTGGATCACCAGACCGAACTCGCCCCAGCCGGCCACGGCCGGATCACGCAGCAGCTTCTCGTAAAGCTCCAGGGACAGCTCGAGGCGATCCGCCTCCTCCGCATCCACCGAGATGCCGACATTCAGCTTGCGTGCGCGGATCACCAGCTCGCGCACGTTGGCGAACAGTTCGGTGAGCACACGCTCGCGCTGGGCCACTTCGTAACGGGGGTGCAGTGCCGAGAGTTTGATCGAGATCGATGGCTTGGGGCCTGGGCCGACCTGCGGCTCGGCGCCGACCGTATCGATGGCCTTGCGGTAGTCGGCCATGTACTTCTCGGCGTCCTCGGCGGTCAGCGCCGCTTCACCGAGCATGTCGAAGGAATAGGTGTAGCCCTTCTCACGCTCCGGGCGGCCGTTCTTCAGCGCTTCGCTGATGGTACGACCAAGCACGAACTGCTTGCCCATCAGTTTCATGGCCTGGTTCATCGCCGCACGGATCACCGGCTCGCCGGAACGCTGGATCAGACGACCGAGCACCTTCTTCGGACGGCCATCGCGGGTCTGCGGATCGACCACCTTGCCGGTCATCACCAGGCCCCAGGCCGCGAAGTTGACCAACACGCTGTCGCTCTTGCCCAGATGGCGTTCCCACTCGGCGGCGCTGAGCTTGTCACGGATCAAGGCATCGGCGGTGGCCGCATCCGGCACCCGTAGCAGCGCTTCGGCCAGGCACATCAGCATCAGTCCTTCCTGGGTATCCAGGCTGTACTGACGCAACAGCGCATCGAGGGTGTCGACCGCGTTGTCGCGACCGCGCACGTCCTGAATCAGACTGCGCGCCTGCTGGCGAACGGCCTCGATGCCGGCGGCACCGGGATCGGCCAACTGCAGCAATTCGCCGAGATAGGCCGCCTCGTCAACGTTGTAGTTGGCGCTGATGACAGGGAAAAAATCGGCGGCCTTGGCAGCGGAGATCCGGTCAAGGAACTCCTGATGCAAGACGTGACTGGCTTTGAACATCACGCCCATCCTCTTGTTAGGGAGATTATCTGTGGGGTACCCCTGCCTTGGGTCTGGCTCAGATACGAGGATCTGGCGATCGCATGACGCAGAAGCCGATGGCGGAATGTAGTGGCAGATGGGGAGCGGCTTCTTGCGGAAAACTCTGGAGTTTTTGCAGAAAACTCCGAATAGCTGGGTGAGGATGAAGGCTCGTACGGCTAATCGACCGCATGGCCGTGGGACAAGGCTGCGATCAATGAGGAGTATGACGAGTTCGCACCTTGCATAAGCGCTACGGATGAACTCGAAGGCAGGATATCCAGCCTCTTCACTCAGCGGATGTCGACTGTCTATGGGGTGCCAGAGCTGTGGACGACTTTGGGTGCAAATGAAGCCAGTCAGGGGGGGCTGTCTCCTAGGTCCCTGAGGAAGGCGCATATTCAGCAATCCTCGCTGTGCCATAAGAAGAGCCTGGAGATCGATCCTGGCTACGCGTAATCGTCTGGATGCAGGCTGTCGCGCAGCGAAGCTTTCTGCTTTCAACAAAAAACACTACCGGTGCGTCTGGTGCCGACAGCGTATCGAGAACTAGGTGCTACTTCCCCACCCGCCGCAGCGCCCTATAGAGCGTGGAGCGGTGAACCTTGAGCACTTTGGCGGCCTGATCGACGGACTGGCCATCCTCGTTGATCAAGCGGCGCGCCTGGTCGATCTGCTCGCTGGTCAGGGTGGGCTTTGCGCCGAATTTCACGCCGCGGGCTTTGGCAGCGTCGCGCCCGTCCTTGGTTCGCTCGAGAATCAGGGAGCGCTCGAACTCGACGATACCGGCGAAAACCGCCAGGACCGCCAGGCCGTTCTCCGTGGTGGTGTCTGCCCAGGGCTCGGACAGGCTGCGAAGACCCGCGCCACTCACGTGAATCCGCTCGGCAATCTCCAACAGCTCTCGCGTGCTGCGAGCCAGGCGGTCGAGCTTGGTGACGGTGAGCACATCACCGGGGCCCAATTCAGCGAGCAAGCGGGTCAGCTCGGGGCGGTTGCGCCAGTTGTTCTTGGTCTGCTCGGAAACCAGCCGGGTGCAACCCGCCAGTTCCAGCCCGAACAACTGGCTAAGCAGGTTAGGCGTTTCACTGGCCCTCGCATAGCCCAGGTAACGGGGCCCCGTCCCCTGGAGCGACTCTGATTGCGACACGCTCATCGGCGGGTAACTCCGGGCAACGCCCCTGCGCGCCACATGGCGGCTGAGCCGGTGACGCTTAAGGGGTTGTGGAGATGCGATGACAGAGTCTGTCGAGGGAAGGATTGGCAAGAGAAGGCTGGAATCATGCTGCATTTACTCGGCGCTGGCGGCCCGACCTGCGCGGAACTGAACCTGCCTTGCCGCGATTGCGGTGGCACCCGAACCATAACCTACACCAAGCTCCGCAGCCTGGAAACCCTGGCGGGCAGCGCCTGGCAGCGAACGGATCAGGCCCGTACCAACCGCCACTGGCGAAGCCGATAATCACCTGGGCGCTGCCAGGCACAATCCTTGTGCCCTGAACGAGAACGCCGCCGTTCCCTTAGGGTAACGGCGGCGCCTGATCTGCATGGCGCAATCAGGCCGTCAGGCGAGTCAGCGCCTCACGGTACTTGTCGGCGGTCTTCTGCGCGACGTCGGCCGGTACTGCCGGTGCTGGTGGCTCCTTGTTCCAACCGGTGGATTCCAGCCAGTTGCGCACGAACTGCTTGTCGAAGCTCGGCGGGTTGGTGCCTTCGGCGTAACTGTCGGCTGGCCAGAAGCGGCTGGAGTCGGGGGTCAGCACTTCGTCCATCAGGGTCAGGGTGCCGTTTTCGTCGAGGCCGAATTCGAACTTGGTGTCGGCGATGATAATGCCGCGGGTGGCTGCGTATTCCACTGCTGCGACGTACAGTGCGATGGCGGTGTCGCGCACCTTGGCAGCCAGCTCGGCGCCGATGATCGCTTCGCACTGCTCGAAGCTGATGTTCTCGTCATGGTCGCCCACGGCGGCCTTGGTCGACGGGGTGAAGATCGGCTGTGGCAGCTTGGCGGCCTCCTTCAAACCGGCTGGTAGCTGGATACCGCATACGGTGCCGCTGTGCTGGTATTCCTTCCAGCCGGAACCGACGATGTAACCGCGCACGATGGCTTCCACGGCGACCGGCTTGAGGCGCTTGGCGACCACTGCACGGCCCTCGACCAGCGGCAGCTCGGCAGCCGGCACCACGTCTTCGACGCGATCACCGGTGAAGTGGTTGGGCACCACGTCGGCCAGCTTTTCGAACCAGAAGTTGGAGATGGCGGTGAGGATCTTGCCTTTCTCCGGGATCGGTTGTTCGAGAATCACGTCGAATGCCGACAGGCGATCGGTCGCGACCATCAGCATGCGCTTGGCATCGATCTCATAGAGATCGCGGACTTTGCCCGAATAGATCTTTTTCAGGCTCAGGGAAGGTGTGGTCATATCGGGTTCCGCCTTGTCGCGTGAAAGTCTCGCCGTTCTTCGTCACAGCTGACGACCGACGGCCGAATAGGTGCCAACAGCGTCGAAAGGTCCTGCCAGTGAAAACAAAAGGCGAAACCCCTGGAGGTTTCGCCTGTCGCCAATCACCTGTCGGGAGGAGCGCTTAACCGAGGTTTTCCTGAATCATGCCCAGCACGCGGCGTGCGACATCGGCCGGGGCAACGGTGTTGAGGTCTTTCTCGACCGTCACCTGCACACTGTCACCCACGGCAGTCAGGCGAACCTGATAGCGCTCGGCGCGGGCCTCGATATCGTCCTTGCTCTCCGAGCCACCGAACAACCGGCTGAAGAAGCCTGGCTTCTCGTTGGCACGCTGCGGGCCTTCGGCCAGGTTGACGTAGTAGACGCCCAGGGTACGGTTGATGTCGTCGACGCGCAGTTCAGCCATGCGCAGCGAGCGGCCAACACCGGACCAGGCCCGGTCGAAGTCGGTGCTCAGGTTCAGCACCGGGTTGCCGTTGCCATCGGCGGAAAGGCTCACACGGTTCGGGGCGTCGTAATCACGACCGGCCAGCAACGATACCGAACCGCCCTGCTCCACACTGCGCGCGAGGTTGGCTTGCAGCTCATCGAGCAGCGCGGCGTCCAGCGCCTTGTTGACGCTGCGCTCGGTGAACGGCACCTCGGTGGTGCTGCCGGCAGGCCGCTGGGCAGTGACCACGAAAATTTCGCTGGTGTTGCGCTGTACGCCTGGCTCGAGACGCACGTGCACGCGGGTTTCAGTGTTGCTGTCGAAGCCGGCGACACGACCGCCCAGACGGCTCTGCATGCTGCTGGATAACGCATCGAAACGCTGCCAGTCGGTGCTGAACTCGCCGGTCTGCGGCCGCTCGTCGACGATGCGGAAGCCGCCATCCTCGAAGTACTGTCGGGCACCCGGCCAGACTTCTGCCGGAACCCGCTGGGCGACCAGCCAGCTGGAGTCGCCGCTGTTCTGCAGGCTGAACTCGCTGACGTTCTCGCTGACGGCGAGTGCCTGCGGACGCGGTACTTCGTACTCGCCCTGCACATCGCTGTCGCGGATATGCTGCGGAACGGGCAGCAACGGATCAAGGCGTTTGGCCTCGACATCGGCAGGCAACTGCATGGGCGCGGTCTGCCGTGCGCTTAGGTAATCGCTGCCGCGATCACGGAAGTAGCCATTTTCGCCCCAGATCCAGCCGCAGCCACTGGTGCTGGTGATGATCAGAGCAAGTGCGGAAAGTCCGGCCAGTCGCTTCATGCGTCGTAGTTCCTCGATTAGACCAATACACCGGACTGGCGCAGGGCCTGACGCAGCGGTTCGTGACAACGGGGGCTCAGCCAGGTCAATGGCAAGCGAATGCCATCGGCCATCATGCCCATTTCGTTCAGGGCCCATTTCACCGGAATCGGGTTGGCCTCGATGAACAGGTTCTTGTGCAGCGGCATCAGGCGGTCGTTGATCGCCCGTGCGATGGCCGCTTCGCCGCGCATGGCCGCCGAGCACATGTCGCTCATCGCCCGCGGCGCCACGTTGGCGGTCACCGAGATGTTGCCCTTGCCGCCCAGTAGCATCAGCTCGACCGCCGTGGCGTCGTCGCCGGAGTAGAGCAGGAAATTCGCGCTGACACGCTCGAGGATGTCACGGGCACGCTGCAGGTCGCCGGTGGCTTCCTTGATGCCGATGATGTTGTCGACGGTGGACAGGCGCTCGACGGTTTCCGGCAGCATGTCGCAGGCGGTACGCCCCGGCACGTTATAGAGAATCTGCGGAATGGCCACGGCTTCGGCGATATGGCGGAAGTGCAGGTACAGCCCTTCCTGGGTCGGCTTGTTGTAGTACGGCGTGACCAGCAGGCAGGCATCGGCGCCAGCGGTCTTGGCGTTCTGGGTCAGTTCGACCGCTTCTCGGGTCGAGTTGGCGCCCGTGCCGGCGATCACCGGGATGCGCCCGGCCACCTGATCGACCACGCGGCGGATGACTTCGATGTGCTCGTTGACATCGAGGGTCGCCGACTCCCCAGTGGTGCCGACCGCGACGATGGCATTGGTGCCCTCTTGCAGGTGGAAATCCACCAGCTTGCTCAGGGCATCCCAGTCAAGATTACCCTGTGCATCCATGGGCGTGGCCAGTGCCACCATACTGCCCGCAATCATGCAACCGCTCCTGCCGAAAAAGAGAGCCGTAATGGTACTGGCGCCACCAGCCTTGCACAAGCGAAGTAGCAGGTGGCGTGAGCGTGGGTCGCGACGCACCCCAGGCACCACGCTCCGCGTGCCGATGGCGGCATCTGGTCATTCCCCTGGCGGGCGCTTTTCGCTACCCTGCGAGTTTGTTTGGCACTGTCTATAGCGCCGAGCGTTCATCGTTTAGGAAGGCTGCATGTCCACCCCCCCAGTTCGCGAACAATTCCTCGTCATCAGTGCGCTCGGCACCAACGCCATGGAGCTGACCAACGTACTGTGCAGAGCCAGCCACGAAAACCGCTGCGCGGTCATCAGCACACGCCTCAGCCGTCATGGCGAGTTCAGCGCGCTGGTGCTGCAGGTGTCTGGCAGCTGGGATGCCCTGGCGCGCCTGGAAGCAGGCCTGCCGGCACTGTCCAAGAAGCATGAATTCACCGCCAACGTGATTCGTAGCGCCGCCTCGGAGGTTCGCCCCCAGGCGCTGCCTTACGTGGCCTACGTCAGCTCGGTGTACCGCCCGGACATCCTCAACGAACTGTGCCAGTTCTTCATCGATCACCGTGTCGAACTGGAAGCGCTGACCTGCGACACCTACCAGGCGCCGCAGACCGGCGGCACCATGCTCAACGCCACGTTGACCGTCACCCTGCCTGCAGGTACGCAGATCAGTTGGCTGCGCGACCAGTTCCTGGATTTCGCCGATGCACTGAACCTGGATGCACTGATCGAACCCTGGCGTCCCCAGAACCCATAAGGAGCGTTTCATGGCCATCGCTATCGACTCCCCCATCGCCGATTTCAGCGCCCCCGCGACGGGCGGCGAGTTCAATCTGGCGGCCTGCAAGGGCAAGCAGCTGGTGATCTACTTCTACCCGAAGGACAATACCCCGGGCTGCACCACCCAGGGCCAGGGCTTTCGGGATGGCCACGCGGCCTTCGCTGCGGCCAACACGGTCGTCATCGGCGTATCGCGCGACAGCCTGAAGACTCATGAGAACTTCAAGGCCAAGCAGGGCTTTCCCTTCGAGCTGATTTCGGACAAGGACGAAAGCGTCTGCCAGCTGTTCGACGTGATCAAGCTGAAGAAGCTCTACGGCAAGGAGTACCTGGGCGTCGACCGCAGCACCTTCCTGATCGACAAGAACGGTGTACTGCGCCGGGAATGGCGAGGGGTCAAGGTACCCGGCCATGTCGATGAGGTACTGGCCGCAGCCCAGGCCCTCAACAAAGCCTGATACCCATGAAAATGCCGCTCTCGAGCGGCATTTTCATGGCCCGCCCCTGGCAGCCACCCTGCGGGCCGTCGCCGACGACGTTAAAAATGGCTCCCGGCCATTTTTTCATTACTGGATATTCGGCCTGGCGTCACGCCTTGCGCAGCCAGTAGCGGAACACCTCACCCTCGGTGTCCTCACGCAGCAGCTCATGGCCGGCCAGACGAGCGAATGCGCGGAAATCGCGCTGTGAGCCGGCATCCGTGGCCAGTACCTTGAGCACGTCACCGCTGTTCAGGCCGTTGAGGGCCATCTTGGCCTTGAGCAAAGGCAATGGGCAGTTCAAGCCACATGCGTCCAGTTCGGCCTGGTGCTCGCCCTGCCAAATCGCTACATCCCCCATGACACCCTCCATCGTTCCAGTCGTGCAGCATAACCCAAGGCCCGTCGACGCTGGTCAGGCAAGTGCCTCCCGGCTACAGTACGGCACTGATTCGACAAGAGCCCCATGCATGAATGTCTTGCGCCCCCTTACCCTGCTGACGCTCGCCTGCCTGCTGGCACAACCGGCGACGGCCAACGACCTGCCGTCACTCGGCGACGCCAGCTCTGCGCTGGTTTCTCCACAACAGGAATACCAGTTGGGCCGCGCCTGGCTGAGCATAGTCCGCGGCCAGGTCAGCCAACTGTCGGATCCTCAGCTCAAGGACTTCGTCGAAAGCAGCGTCTACCGCCTGGCCGAAACCAGTCAGGTACAGGATCGGCGCCTCGAGTTCGTGCTGCTCAATAGCCCGCAGATCAACGCCTTCGCGGCACCGGGCGGGATCATCGGGGTCAACGGCGGGCTGTTTCTCTACGCTCAGACCGAAGGCGAATACGCTTCGGTACTGGCTCACGAACTGGCTCACTTGTCGCAGCGCCACTTCGCCCGCGGCCTGGAAGCCCAGCAGCGCATGCAATTACCGGTCATGGCAGCCATGCTCGCCGGTATCGTCGCCGCCGCAGCAGGGGCCGGCGATGCCGGTATCGCCGCCATCGCGTCGACCCAGGCCGCGGCGATTCAGGAGCAGCGGCGCTTCTCCCGTCAGAACGAGCAAGAGGCCGACCGTATCGGCCTGGTCAATCTGGAAAAAGCCGGCTACGACCCACGCTCGATGCCGAGCATGTTCGAGCGCCTGATGCGCCAGTACCGCTATGACCGCATGCCGCCAGAATTCCTGCTGACTCACCCGGTCTCCGAATCGCGTATCGCCGATACCCGCAACCGCGCCGAGCAGTACCAGGCTGGCGGCACCGAAGACAGCCTGCGCTACCAGTTGATGCGTGCCCGGGTGCAGCTGACCTATGAGGAAACCCCGGGCATCGCCGCCAAGCGCTTCCGAGCCCAGCTCGATGAAAACCCGAACATGGACGCCGCCCGCTACGGCCTGACCATCGCCCTGATCAAGGGCAGCCAGTTCGACGAAGCGCGCGACACCCTGGCCCCCCTGCTGCAGAAGGCGCCGGACGACGTCACCTACAACCTGGCGCAGATCAGCCTGGACAGCGCAGCCAACCGTCTTCCGGCAGCCGAGCAGCGCATCAAGCGCCTGCTCGATCTGTACCCCGGCAACTACCCACTGAATCAGGCGCGCATCGACCTGCTGCTCAAACAACGCAAAATCCCCGAAGCCGAGCAAGCCCTGAACGAGTTGCTCAAGCGCCGCATGAAGGATCCGGACGTCTGGTATCAGGTCGCGGAAGTGCGTGGCCTCAGCGGCAACACCATTGGCCTGCATCAGGCCCGTGCCGAATTCTTCGCGTTGGTCGGTGATTTCAACCAGGCCATCGAGCAGCTCGACTTCGCCAAGCGCCGGGCCAGCAACAACTTCCAACTGGCCTCGCGCATCGATGCGCGACAGAAGGAACTGGTCGAGGAGAAACGCATGACGGAAGAAATGCTGCGCGGATAAAGCGGTTCCCAGAGGCAAAGGCTTGCCCATCAGGGGCAAGCCCCAGGCTCTGCAACCTGGGCTTGCCGTTCGACGCGGCGGTCAGGCGTTGCCTGCGAGCCTCATGCGTGCGGCCTGAGTAAAGTCCAGCATGCGCTGGAGCGGCTTGATCGCCCGCGGAATCAGCGCCGGATCGACGAACACTTCGTTGCTGCCCTCACGCAGGCACTGCAGGGTGCGTTGCAGGGTATTCATCGCCATCCAGGGACAGTTGGCGCAACTACGGCAGGCAGCACCATTGCCCGCCGTCGGTGCGGCGACGAATTCCTTGTCCGGGCACAGCTGCTGCATCTTGTAGAAGATGCCGCGGTCGGTGGCGACGATAAAGGTCTTGTTCGGCATGCGCTGGGCAGCGGCGATCAACTGGCTGGTCGAGCCCACCGCATCGGCCAGGTCGATCACCGCCGTGGGCGACTCCGGGTGCACCAGCACGGCCGCGTCCGGGTACAGCGCCTTCATTTCCTCCAGCTGACGAGCCTTGAACTCTTCGTGGACGATGCAGGCACCGTCCCAGAGCAGCATGTCGGCACCGGTCTTGTTCTGGATGAAACGCCCCAGATGCTGATCCGGCGCCCAGATGATGCGCTCGCCGTTGTCCATCAGGTGTTCGACGATCTCCACGGCGCAGCTGGACGTCACCACCCAGTCGGCCCGCGCTTTCACCGCCGCCGAAGTATTGGCGTAAACCACCACGGTGCGCTGCGGATGCTGATCGCAGAACGCGGCGAATTCGTCGGCCGGGCACCCCAGGTCCAGAGAACAGGTCGCTTCCAGCGTCGGCATCAGCACGCGCTTTTCAGGATTGAGGATTTTCGCCGTCTCGCCCATGAACTTGACGCCGGCGACCAGCACGGTCTGCGCCGAATGCTGATTGCCAAAGCGAGCCATCTCCAGTGAGTCGGACACGCAGCCGCCGGTTTCTTCGGCAAGCGCCTGCAGGACCGGGTCACAGTAGTAGTGGGCAACCAGAACGGCATTCTGGCGCTTCAGTTCTTTGCCAATTTCATCACGGTAGAACGCTTCCTGCTCCGCCGTCAGCGTCTCTGGCTGTTTGGCATCGAGATGAGCTTGGACAAGAAGTCGTTCGGCAATCTGCGTCATGTCGTCAGGGCCTATCGAGGGCTATCAGCACGGAACGTGGAGTATACCGCCAGACTGGGCGGGACACGCAGAGGGCGTCGCACACGGCCCTGGGCGCGCGCATGTTAAGTAAATTGCCAGGCGCTTTTCAATCGCGCGGATCCCCTCGCATCGATCCACAGGTTGATCGCCACGATAATCCGCCGCATCATCAGCATCACGGCACCACCGCCGCTGGAGCGACAACCGTCAGGCATGACGGCTCCACACGGCCGACCAGGTTCAGTAACGCAGAGGCCGAACGCGACCCCTGCCAGGATCACCGTTACCACTATTCTGAAAAATACCGGCCATGCGCGCACCCTGCCGTGGTCGTTCAGCGATTGAGGATGTCATGGCTTACGAAAGCATCGAATGGGACAAGCTGGGTTTCGACTACATCAAGACCGACCAGCGCTACCTGTCGCACTGGCGCGACGGTGAGTGGGATCAGGGCAACCTGACCGAAGACAACGTGCTGCACATCAGCGAAGGCTCCACCGCGCTGCACTACGGCCAGCAGTGTTTCGAAGGCCTCAAGGCCTACCGCTGCAAGGACGGCTCGATCAACCTGTTCCGCCCTGACCAGAACGCCCTGCGCATGCAGCGCAGCTGCGCGCGCCTGCTGATGCCGGCGCCGTCCAGCGAGCAGTTCATCGAGGCCTGCAAACAGGTCGTACGCGCCAACGAGCGCTTCATCCCGCCGTACGGTTCCGGCGGTGCGCTGTACCTGCGCCCGTTCGTGATCGGCGTTGGCGACAATATCGGCGTACGTACCGCTCCGGAGTTCATCTTCTCGGTGTTCTGCATACCGGTCGGCCCCTACTTCAAGGGCGGCATGAAGCCGAACAACTTCGTGATCTCCGGCTATGACCGCGCCGCCCCACAGGGTACCGGCGCCGCCAAGGTTGGTGGCAACTACGCCGCCAGCCTGATGCCCGGCTCGCAGGCCAAGAAAAACAACTTCGCCGACTGCATCTACCTGGATCCGCAGACCCACACCAAGATCGAGGAAGTGGGCTCGGCGAACTTCTTCGCGATCACCCACAACGATGAATTCGTCACCCCGAAATCGCCATCGGTCCTGCCAGGTATCACCCGCTTGTCGCTGATCGAACTGGCCCAGAGCCGTCTCGGCCTGAAAGTCATCGAGGGCGACGTGTTCATCGACCGTCTGGGCGACTTCAAGGAAGCGGGTGCTTGCGGCACCGCTGCCGTGATCACGCCGATCGGCGGTATCGAGTACCAGGGCAAGCTGCACGTGTTCCACAGCGAGACCGAAGTCGGCCCGACCATCAGCCGCCTATACAGCGAGCTGACCGGCGTGCAGTCCGGTGATGTTGAAGCACCGCAAGGCTGGATCGTCAAAGTCTGATGCTACGCGCTGGCGGGCACGTGCCGCTCGCCAGCGCAAGCTGACCCCGGCGCATACCGGCCACGGAAACGAAAAAGCCCGGATATCGCGAAGATATCCGGGCTTTTTCGTGCGCCTTCACTTGGAAAGCTTGGAGATGGTGGGTCGTGTAGGATTCGAACCTACGACCAATTGGTTAAAAGCCAACTGCTCTACCAACTGAGCTAACGACCCGTGGTGCGAGCGGTATGATACTGATTTAATTCAGGAATTCAACACCCGCTGAAAAATAATTTACTGATAACGGGTGGGATCGAGCACACCCGCGGCGGCAAAGCCGGCCGAGCGCAAACGACAACTGTCGCATTTCCCACAGGCACGGCCGTCGTCATCGGCCAGGTAACAGGAAACGGTCAGACCGTAATCCACGCCAAGACGCGAACCCGCCTGGACGATTTCAGCCTTGCTCAGCATCTGCAGCGGTGCCTGGATACGGATGCCCCGACCTTCCACGCCCATCTTGGTCGCCAGGTTGGCCAACCGCTCGAAGGCCTCGACGAACTCAGGCCGGCAATCCGGATAACCGGAGTAGTCCACCGCATTGACACCGATGAAGATGTCCTGGGCTTCCAGCACCTCGGCCCAGCCCAGCGCCAGGGCCAGAAACACGGTATTGCGTGCAGGCACATAGGTGACCGGAATACCCGTGGTCGGGCTCTGCGGTACATCGATGCTCGGGTCGGTCAACGCCGATCCGCCGATACCACCGAGCTCCATGCCGATCACCTTGTGCTCGACCACCCCCAACTGTCGGGCAACGCGCTCGGCGGCCTGCAGTTCGGAACGATGCCGCTGACCGTAGTCGAAGCTCATGCTGTAGCAGGCATAGCCCTGCTCCCGAGCCATGGCTACCACGGTGGCGGAATCCAGGCCGCCGGATAGCAGAATGACCGCTTTCTTGTCCGTCATCTTCAATGCCCCGGTTCGTCGTTCCAAAGAATCTTGTGCAATTGCAACTGCATGCGCACAGGCAGATTGTCAGCGATTACCCACTCGGCCAGTTGCCGACCACTCACCTCCTGGTGGCTGGGCGAGAACAGCAGCTCGTCGACCCGATCAGCCAGCCCGTACTGAATGATCTTGCTGACCGACCAGTCGTAATCCTCACGCGAGCAGATGACGAACTTCACCTGGTCGCGAGGTTGCAGGTATTCGATGTTCTCGTAACGATTACGCCCGACCTCGGCCGAGCCCGGCGTTTTCAAGTCGACGACCTTGCTCACGCGCGCATCGACACGAGAGACGTCCAGTGCGCCACTGGTTTCCAGAGAAACCTCAAAACCGGCGTCACACAGGCGTTCGAGCAAGGGCATGCAGTTGGGTTGCGCGAGCGGCTCGCCACCAGTGACGCACACATAGCGTGGGCGATAGCCCGCCACCTGCTCGAGAATGGCGTCCAGCGTCATGACATCACCGCCACTGAAGGCATAGGCAGTATCGCAGTATTGACAGCGCAGGGGACAGCCGGTCAGGCGCACGAATACCGTCGGCAAGCCGGCAGTACGCGTCTCCCCCTGCAGCGAGAAGAATATCTCGGTAATGCGCAGGGTATCTTTCATAAGGGCCACGGGCGTGACGGCGAAACAGGCCATCCGCCTCCGTTGCGAAAAAGGACGGCGATTCTAAACGAAAAAAATGGCCGGGAGCCATTTTTGACATCGATCGCGACGGCCTGCAGCTCGATCACCGGGAAAATAGGCCAGAAAAAACCCGCGACAGGCGCGGGTTTTCTTCAAGCGCTGAAACTCACTGGATGCGCTGCAGATCACGCTGTGCCAGTTGTGCAGCCGAGGTCCCCGGATACTGGGCAACGACCTGCTGGAGGATGCCCTTGGCCTTATCCTTGTTGCCCATGCGGATTTCCACATCGGCCAACTTGAACAGCGAATCCGGCACCTTGGCGTGCTGCGGATAAGCCTGGCTGACCTTGGCGAAGGCCTCACCGGCACCCTGCAGATCGCCTTTGGCAAGGTTCACCTCACCCAACCAATACTGAGCATTGCCCGCGTACTGACTGTTCGGATAACGCCGCAGGAACGCTGCGAAGGCCTGGCTGGCCTTGTCGAAATCCTTGGCCTTGATCAGGTCGAATGCTGCATCGTAGAACAGCTTTTCCTTGGCAGGATCGGCCGGTTCGCCGGACGCTTGCCCCTGCCCTGCATCAGCAGCGGAGGAACCACCGGCACCATTGCTGGCGCCTGCAGCTGGAGAATTCTGGGTAGTTGCAGCACCTGCTGCGGCACCACCGGTCAGCCGTTTGTCGAGATCCTGATATCGCTCCAGGCCCTCTTTCTTCAAACGCTGAATATCGTTCTGTTGCTCTTCGAGCATGCCACGCAGCTGCGCGATTTCCTGCTGCATCTGCTGAAGCTGAGTGAACAGCATGCCCTGCGCCGAAGACGGGGTTTGCACCCCACCTCCGGCGTAGGCGCCAGACGTACCGTAACCGGCACTCGAATTGCCAGCACCGTTAGCGGTACTGCCATCCTGTACGGGAATCTGAGCCCAGCCTGCAAGCGGCAGGCTCAGCGCCATTACGGTTACTACACGTCGGCACATTCGCATATAGAATTACTTACGCAGTTCGACGCGACGGTTCTGAGCCCAGGATTGCTCGTCGTTGCCAGTGGCAACAGGACGCTCTTCACCGTAGGAAACCAGTTCCAGCTGAGCTGGGGAAACGCCTTGCAGTACCAGATAACGCTGAACGGCCTTGGCACGACGCTCGCCCAGAGCCATGTTGTATTCGCGGGTACCGCGCTCGTCAGCGTGGCCTTCCAGGACGACGCGAGCGCCGTTGCCTTTCAGATCCTTGGCATGAACGTCCAGAGCGCGCATGGCTTCCGGCTTCAGGTCAGAGCTGTCGTATTCGAAGTAGAAGGTGGTGATAGCGCGCAGAGCGGCCTCTTCACTCAGGCTGCCGTCGACTGCACCGGTGTTGGCGCCGTAGCCAGCATTCGGATCAACAGCGCCCTGGCCTTCGCCGGAAGCGTCACCGCCTTTCGAGGAACAACCAACAGCCACGGCGAGAGCCAGGCTCAGTGCAGCAAATTTGCCAAATTTCAGCATTTCCATGTGTAACTCCTAATGAACCCCAGTGTGTTAAGCCTACAAACAGGTGAAGCACCGCGCATCAGTTCAGGAAGGGGGACCAGGATGGCTCTCGAACTTCGCCTTGAGCGGTAGGTAGAGGGAGCCTAACGCGACCATTGGTGGACGCTAACATCAGGACTCCCCGCCCCTGCTGGCGGGTAGCGTAGATTAGCATGGTGCCATTGGGCGCAACAGTAGGCGACTCATCCAAACTTGTATCGGAAAGGATGCGCAAATTGCCACGCTCGAGGTCCTGTGCCGCTACCTTGAACACGGTGTAACCGTCCTGGCGATGGATCATTACCAGGGTTTTTTCGTCGGCGGACAATTTAGGGTTGGCATTGTAGTTGCCGACGAAGGTCACTCGTTCGACCGCACCAGAACTGATGTTGGTCTTGTAAATTTGCGGCTTGCCAGAGCGATCAGAGGTGAAATAGAGGGTCTGGCCGTCCTTGCCCCAGAAGGGCTCGGTATCGATGGCATAATGATTGGTGACACGGCGCAGGTTCTTCGAACCGATGTCCATGACATAGATTTCAGGGTTGCCGTCTTTCGACAGGGTGAACGCCAGCTTGCTGCCATCCGGCGACCAGGCAGGCGCGCCGTTGAGGCCTTCGAAGTTGGTGACCTGCTCACGACGACCGGTATCGATATGCTGCACGAAGATGCGCGGACGCTTCTGCTCGAAGGAAACGTAGGCGATACGCTTGCCATCGGACGCGAACGATGGCGACAGGATCGGCTCACGGGATTGCAACAGGGTAACCGCACGAGCACCGTCGTAGTCCGAACGCTGCAAGGTGTAGCGGGTGTTGTTGACACCGAAGCGCTCTGCAGTGACATACAGCATGCGGGTGGAGAATGCACCTTTGACGCCGGTGAGCTTCTCGAACGACTGATCGGCGATATGGTGAGCCATGTCGCGCAGTTGATCGGCGCTACCACCCACGTTGCCGGTCAGCACTTGCTGCTCGGTGGCCACGTTGAACAGGGCGAATTGAATCTGCAGACGTGCACCGTTGGGCACGATGTTGCCAACCAGCACGTATTGGGCGCCCAGCGCTTTCCAGTCACGGTAGATGACTTCACTGCCCTGGGTCGGCAAGCTGATCATGTTCTGCCGTGGGATCGGCTCGAACACGCCGGAGTTGCGCAGATCATTGCCGACGATGGTGGCGATGTCTTCGGGCAGCACGTTGCCGCCCTGCCAGCCGAACGGCACCACGGCAATTGGCGTGGCCCGATCGGTGCCGGTACTGATCACCAGCGGATCAGCCGCCTGCACGCTACCGACCAGCATGGCCAGCCCCAGTACAACTATTCGCATCAGGGTATTCACAGACCTAAATCCTCCGGTTTGAAGACGGCACGTCGCTGCCGGTAAAGCCGATCGAACGTGGCACGATCGAGTTGCTGCATTTCTGCAATGCGGCCCACGTTGCGCACCGCCTGTACTGCTGAACTGTCGAATGGCGAGTCGCCGCTAGAACGGCTGACGCTGGCATTGGTGATGGTGCCATCGGGCAGCATCTCGATGAGCACTTCCACACTCATGCCGTTGCGCGCCGACGGCGGACGCCGCCACTGTTCGCTCACCAGTTTGACGATCAGATCATCGAGACTACCTGCGACCTGATCGCCCTGTGTCTCTGCCAGTGCCTGCTGCCGCTCGGTGTCTTCAGACAGCAGTTCAGCCAGGGCCGCCGCTTTCTTGTCCTCGACCGCCTTGCGCTCGGCCGCCTGGGCATTGGCCTTTTTCTTGGCATCCTCGGCGGCTTTTTTCTTCGCTGCATCGGCTGCCGCTTTTTTCTTGGCATCTTCGGCCGCCTTTTTCTTGGCGTCCTCAGCGGCTTTTTTCTTCGCTTCCGCCTCGGCGGCCTTCTTCTTGTCGGCTTCCAGCGCGGCCTTGGCCTTGGCGATGTCGGCCAGCTTTTTCTGCTCGGCGGCTTTCGCCGCGGCAGCATCTGCGTCTGCTTTTTTCGCCGCATCGGCCTTTCGAGTTTCCTCGACTTTCTTTTGTTCCTCGACTTTCTTTTGCTCCGCTGCTTTCGCTGCCTGTTGCTTCTGCGCCTCAGCTTGAGCCTGTTTTTCCTGTTCGGCCTTTTTCTGTTCGAGCTGTTCGGTCTCGAATTGTGGCGCCGCGGTCTTCTTGGCTTCGCCCGCGATCTTCTGGTTGGTCTGGGTGGTGGCCTGGCTCTGCGACTTCAACTGATACAGGGTAGCCTGCACGATCGGTTTCGCCGGGGGAAGATCGGGCGCGAAGGCAAAACTGACGAACAGCATGCCGAACATCAGCACGTGCAGCCCTACGGCCCAGACCACCGGCCAGAACAGGCTTTCCGAAGGTGAGCGTTCACGCTGTTGCATCAGGGTGCCTCGGTAATCAGGCCGACGTTACCCACGCCTGCCTGCTGCAAGCCGCCCATGGCGGACATCACGGTGCCATAATCGACGGCCTTGTCGCCCCGCACGAACACCTGCACCTGCTTACCCTGGCTGCGGGTCTGGTTGATGATGGCGGTGACGGCGCGGGTCATTTCCTCCAACGTCAGGGCGCGATCCTGGACGGTATCGGTGTCCACTTCGGCGCCCATGTTCCAGTAGTAGGACTTGTCGGACTTGATGGAAATGGTCAGCACCTGAGAATCGTTGTCCTGTGGCAGCACTTCACTGCTGACCTGCGGGAGGTCGACCTTGACCCCCTGATTGAGCATCGGCGCCGTAACCATGAAGATGACCAGCAGTACCAACATCACATCGATGTAGGGCACCACGTTCATCTCGGCGACGGGCTTGCGTCTGTTGCGAATTCTGGCCATGGCTCTGAAACCTATCTGTTGATCGCCTGAGGCTTAGTCTTCACTGCTGTGCACTTTACGGTGCAGGATCGCCTGGAACTCGTCGGCGAACATGTAGTAACGCGCGATCAGCATCTCACCGCGGGCAGCGAAGCGGTTGTAGGCGATAACGGCGGGGATTGCGGCGAACAGGCCGATGGCCGTAGCGATCAACGCCTCTGCGATGCCGGGGGCTACGGTCGCCAGGGTCGCCTGCTGCACCTGAGCCAGGCCGCGGAAGGAGTTCATGATCCCCCAGACGGTACCGAACAAGCCGATATAGGGGCTGGTGGAGCCGACGGTGGCGAGGAACGGCAGGCTCTGCTCGAGTTTCTCTTCCTCGCGGGAGATGGCAACGCGCATGGAACGGGCGACACCGTCCATGACCGCGTCCGGATCCATACCGGGCTGCTGGCGCAGACGGGAGAATTCCTTGAAACCGGCACGAAAAATCTGTTCGAGCCCCGAATCCGGATCCGGGTTGCTGCCTGCCTGACGATACAGTTTGGACAGGTCGATGCCGGACCAGAAACGCTCCTCGAAGCTGTCGAGGGCACGCTTGGCACTGCGCAGCAGGTTGCTGCGCTGGAAAATCATGACCCACGAGGTGATCGATGCGGCCACCAGGGTCAGCATCACCAACTGCACCACCAGGCTGGCGTTGCTGATTAGACTCCACATCGACATGTGGTCAACGGCGTTGGCTTCCACGCTTACTCTCCTGCAGTAGATGTACCGGCACCATCCTGTTCGGCGAAGGCAATTCGCAGAGAGGGAGGCATGGCCCGGGGTTTGAAATTATCGGCGCGCACACAGGCCACCAGGAACTGCCCCTCGCAGAGCAGCAGATTATCCGTCGCCCGCGTCACCTGCTGACGAAAGCGCAGACTGGCACGGTTCAACTCAGTTACTTCCGCGCTCACCAACAACTCGTCATCGAGCCGCGCTGGCGCGTGATAGCGGGCCTCGCTGCTGTGCACCACGAACAGCAAGCCCTCCTGGGCCAGGGTCGACTGGAGGAAACCCAGTTCGCGCAGCCGCTCGGTTCGAGCCCGCTCCATGAATTTGAGGTAGTTGACGTAATAGACGACACCACCGGCATCGGTGTCTTCGTAGTAAACACGACAGCGATGGGCGAACGGCTGACCGGCGTACTGCGCGCGCATACTCTAGTGCCAGCCCCGAGTCTTGCCAATCGGCTCGACAAGTATTTTTTTCATTGCCCTTCTCCATCGCCGAACAGGTCAAGCACTGGCCGTTCATCCATGCGTTTCGGCGTATTCAGACCGAAGTGCAAGTAGGCATGGCGGGTCACCACTCGCCCTCTCGGCGTACGCATGATGTAGCCCTGCTGGATCAGATACGGCTCGAGCACATCCTCGATGGTGTGGCGCTCCTCGCTGATCGCAGCGGCCAGGCTGTCGACGCCCACCGGCCCCCCGTCGAACTTCTCGATCATGGTCAACAGCAGGCGTCGATCCTGATGGTCGAAACCGCGCTCGTCCACATCCAACAGGTTCAACGCCAGGTCGGCGATCTGCCGGGTAATCTCGCCCTGCCCGCGGACTTCCGCGAAGTCGCGCACGCGACGTAGCAGGCGATTGGCGATACGCGGCGTACCCCGAGCCCGGCGGGCGATCTCGAACGCCCCCTCGGGCTCGATCGGCAATCCGAGAATGCCGGCCGCGCGCATGATGATGGTCGCCAGGTCTTCGGTGCTGTAGAACTCGAGACGCTGCACGATGCCGAAGCGGTCACGCAGCGGATTGGTCAACATGCCGGCGCGAGTGGTGGCACCGACCAGGGTGAAGGGCGGCAAATCGAGTTTGATCGAACGAGCGGCAGGCCCTTCGCCGATCATGATGTCGAGCTGGAAATCCTCCATCGCCGGGTACAACACTTCTTCGACGATCGGCGCCAAGCGGTGAATCTCGTCGATGAACAGTACGTCGCCGGGCTCGAGGTTGGTCAGCAACGCAGCCAGATCACCGGGTCGCTCGAGTACCGGACCGGAGGTGCTTTTCAAGGAGACGTTCATTTCCTGGGCGATGATGTTCGCCAGGGTGGTCTTGCCCAGGCCCGGCGGGCCGAAGATCAGCGTGTGATCGAGTGATTCCTTTCGCCCGCGAGCGGCCTGGATGAACAACTCCATCTGCTCGCGGACTACCGGCTGGCCGATGTACTCGGCCAGCCTCAGCGGACGAATGGCGCGGTCGACCTGTTCGTCGCGGTCGCGCCCGCTGGCCGTGACCAGCCTGTCAGCTTCGAGCATCTAGAGCATTCCCTTCAGCGCGCGACGAATCATGTCTTCACTACTCAACCCATCTTCTTTGACCGCCGAAACGGCGCGACTGGCTTCCTGCGGTTTGTAGCCCAGGGAGATAAGCGCACTGACCGCATCGTTCTCCGCGCTTGAGACTGCGCTACCCGTACGAGGTTCAACCATCGGATTGGCCATGCCGGGCACGGTCTCCCAGGCCTTGAAGCGATCCTTGAGCTCGACCAGCAGGCGCTCGGCGGTTTTCTTGCCCACGCCGGGAATCTTCACCAGCGCAGCCGTGTCCTGAGCCTGCACGCAGCGCACCAGCTCATCCACTTCGAGGCCGGACATCAAGGCCAGCGCCAGTTTCGGACCGACGCCATTGAGGCGGATCAGCTCACGGAACAGCTCGCGTTCACGCTTCTCGAAAAAGCCGTACAGCAGGTGCGCGTCTTCGCGCACCACCAGATGAGTATGCAACGTCAGCGGCTCACCCACTGCGGGCAAACGGTACAACGTGGTCATGGGCACTTCCAGCTCGTAGCCCAGG
Organism: Phytopseudomonas flavescens; assembly: GCF_900100535.1. Lineage (GTDB taxonomy): Bacteria > Pseudomonadota > Gammaproteobacteria > Pseudomonadales > Pseudomonadaceae > Aquipseudomonas > Aquipseudomonas flavescens. The sequence goes on along the minus strand of NZ_FNDG01000014.1, from coordinate 88,706 downwards.
CCGTTCACATCCAGAATCAAATGGGGTGGCTGCTTTTCCGCCAGGGTGCCGCGTAAACGTCCGATCACCAATGCATTCCTTCAATTCGATTACAAACGGAGCCTGCCGCCGCGCCGCTTCGCACTGGCCAGACCATGGGGAATAAGACTCTGCCGGTGATGAGCATGACACAGGGCGATGCCCAAGGCGTCCGAGGCATCGATCTGCGGTTTCTGCACCAGCTTGAGCAGGTGCATGACCATCATCTGCACCTGCTGCTTGTCGGCCGCACCGCTCCCGACCACGGCCTGCTTGACCTGGGTCGCCGTGTATTCGCTGACATCCAGGCCGGCCTCCATGGCTGCGACGATCGCAGCACCGCGGGCCTGCCCGAGCTTCAGTGCCGAATCCGCATTGCGCGCCATGAACACCTGCTCGATACCCATGGTCACCGGCCCGAAGGTACGAATCACTTCGCTGATGCCGCGATAGACGATCTGCAAACGCTCCGGCAGAGACCCGTTTCCCGTCCGGATACAACCTGACGCCACATATTCACACGTACGCCCGGTATCACGTAGCACACCGTAACCGGTAATGCGGGAACCAGGGTCGATCCCCAGAATCAGCGTCATGCCTGTCATCCACCAGTGGCGTTGGCTGCCACACTGTCTATTTATCCAGGCGTGAGTATAGGGGCGTCGACGGGCTGCCGTCATCCACAGGATACACAGCCCGTCGGACATGAATGCGGGGATCTGGATCCATTCACCTTGAAAGCCGGCTCTCGCAACACGTCGACGGCTCGGGAAATGGCCACCGGAGATGGCCGGCCATGAACAAGAGCCGGAAGTGCCAATGGCAACTTCCGGCTTCCAGGCAACCACTGGAATCAGCCGAGCTGTTCCATGATCTCGTCGGAGATTTCAGCGTTGTGATAGACGTTCTGCACATCATCCAGGTCTTCGAGCATATCGATCAGCTTGAAGACCTTCTGCGCGGTTTCCAGGTCGGTGATTGGCGCGCTGATCGACGGAATCATGGCGATATCCGCCTCTTCACCCTTGAAGCCGGCGGCGTTCAACGCTTCATTCACCGCATGGAACTCGGTGAAACTGGTCGAGACCAGTGCAGCGCCGTCATCGCCCATCTCCACGTCATCGGCACCCGCCTCCAACGCGGCCTCCATCAGCGCATCTTCGTCGACACCGGAGGCGAAGCCGATCTGCCCCCTGCGCTCGAACATGTAGGCCACCGAGCCATCGGTGCCCAGGTTGCCACCACATTTTGTGAATGCGTGGCGCACTTCGGCAGCGGTGCGGTTGCGGTTGTCGGTCATCACTTCGACGATGATCGCCACGCCGCTCGGTGCGTAGCCTTCGTAACTGAACTCGACGACGTTGTCGGCTTCGTTGTTCCCGGCACCGCGGGCGATGGCACGGTCGATCACGTCGCGGGACATGTTGTTGGTCAGTGCCTTGTCCACAGCCAGGCGCAGGCGCGGATTGTCCGCCGGGATAGGCCCGCCGTGCTTGGCAGCGACGGTCAGCTCGCGGATCAACTTGGTGAAGATCTTGCCGCGCTTGGCGTCCTGGCGCCCCTTGCGGTGCTTGATGTTGGCCCATTTGGAATGACCGGCCATATTCCACTCCAGATTTTTCAGATTGCACAATGAACGAGCCCAGGTTTCCCTGGGCCCGGTATACCGCTTGGCGCTTACTCCGCCTTGGGCTGCTCGCGAAGGCGAATGTGCAGCTCGCGCAGCGACTTGCCATCCACCACACCCGGCGCCTGGGTCATGACACAGGCAGCGCTCTGGGTTTTCGGGAAGGCGATGACTTCGCGAATCGAGCTGGCACCGGTCATCAGCATGACCAGACGGTCGAGGCCGAAGGCCAGACCACCGTGGGGCGGTGCACCGTACTTGAGAGCGTCGAGCAGGAAGCCGAACTTCTCCTGCTGCTCGTCTTCGCTGATGCCCAGCACGCGGAACACCGTCTGCTGCATGGCCTTGTCATGGATACGGATCGAACCGCCGCCCAGCTCGGTGCCGTTGAGCACCAGGTCATAGGCCCGGGACAATGCAGCGGCCGGATTGGCTTCCAGTTCTTCGGCCGAGCACTTCGGTGAGGTGAACGGATGGTGCATGGCGGTCAGGCTACCGTCGTCGTTCTCTTCGAACATCGGGAAGTCGACGACCCACAGCGGCGCCCACTCGGCAGTCAGCAGGTTCAGGTCATGGCCGAGCTTGATGCGCAGTGCGCCCAGCGCATCGCAGACCACCCTGGCCTTGTCGGCACCGAAGAACACGATGTCACCGTCGACGGCACCAACGCGATCGAGGATCACGTTGAGGTTCGGTTCGGCGATGTTCTTGACGATCGGCGACTGCAGACCGTCGACGCCATTGGCGCGCTCGTTGACCTTGATGTAGGCCAGGCCCTTGGCACCGTAGTTACCGACGAACTTGGTGTAGTCGTCGATCTGCTTGCGCGGCATGCTCGCCCCACCGGGTACCCGCAGTGCGGCTACGCGGCCTTTCGGATCGTTGGCCGGGCCGGAGAACACCTTGAAGTCGACATCCTTGAGCTGATCGGCAACGTCGACCAGCTCCATCGGAATGCGCAGGTCCGGCTTGTCGGAACCGAAACGCCGCATGGCTTCGGCCAGGGTCATGTGCGGCAGCTCGGCGAACTCGACGCCCAGCACTTCCTTGAACAGGTTGCGGATCATGGTCTCGGTGAGGTGCATGATGTCGGCTTCGTCGAGGAAGCTGGTCTCGATGTCGATCTGGGTGAATTCCGGCTGACGGTCGGCACGCAGGTCTTCATCGCGGAAGCACTTGGCGATCTGGTAGTAGCGGTCGAAGCCGGCAACCATCAGCAACTGCTTGAACAGCTGGGGCGACTGCGGCAGGGCGAAGAAGCTGCCGGCGTGGGTGCGGCTCGGAACCAGGTAGTCACGGGCGCCTTCCGGGGTAGCACGGGTGAGGATCGGCGTTTCCACGTCGAGGAAGCCGTTCTCATCCAGGTAGCGCCGGATGCTGCTGGTGATGCGCGAACGCAGCTTGAGCTTCTCGGCCATTTCCGGGCGGCGCAGGTCGATGAAGCGATAGCGCAGGCGGGTTTCTTCACCGACATCGGAGTATTCGTTGAGCGGGAACGGCGGGGTTTCCGCTTCGTTCAGCACCTCCAACTCGTAGCCGAGCACTTCGATAGCGCCAGAGGCCATGTTGGCGTTGACCGCTCCGGCCGGACGCAGACGTACCTTGCCGGTGATCTTGACCACGTATTCGCTACGCACGCGGTCAGCCTTGGCGAAGGTGTCGGCTCGATCCGGGTCGAACACCACCTGGGCCAGGCCTTCACGGTCACGAATGTCGAGGAAGATCACGCCACCGTGGTCACGGCGACGGTGAACCCATCCGCAGAGGGTGATTTCCTGGCCGTCCAGGCTTTCGTTCAACTGGCCGCAATAGTGGCTGCGCATCATGGTGATAATCGCTTCTCTTGAGTCTGAAATTCATTGAACCGCGAGCCGGCGTCTTTCGTCCGATCCAGCAATATCGATCGCGGGTATCGGTACGGACAAGCCAGACGGTCTGCCGCCGCAGCAAAGCAGCCGATTATATATGGTTAAGCGGCACCGCGCAGCCGAGCATGCGCCCCACCGCCGCACCGGATAGTTTTCAGCCATCGTCCCCATTGATACAAAGCACATAGCCCGGTGCATTCATCATGATAGGCTTTGCCCATCCGCAAGGCCGAAGCGCCCCACTTTCAACACCAGGAGAAAAATCCATGGAAATCAACATCGGAATCGCTGAACAGGATCGCGCCTCCATCGCCGAAGGCCTGTCGCGCCTGTTGGCCGACACCTATACCCTGTACCTGAAAACCCACAACTTCCACTGGAACGTCACCGGCCCGATGTTCAACACCCTGCACCTGATGTTCGAGGGGCAGTACACCGAATTGGCGCTGGCTGTCGACGCCATCGCCGAGCGTATCCGCGCCCTGGGTTTCCCGGCTCCGGGCACCTACGCCGCCTACGCCCGCCTGTCCTCGATCAAGGAAGAGGAAAATGTGCCGAGCGCCGACGAGATGATCAAACTGCTGGTTCAGGGCCAGGAAGCCGTGGTGCGTACCGCCCGCGGTATCTTCCCGCTGCTGGACAAGGTCAGCGACGAGCCGACCGCCGACCTGCTGACCCAGCGCATGCAGGTCCACGAGAAAACCGCATGGATGCTGCGCAGCCTGCTGGCCTCCTGATCCTCCCCTCGATGGCCGCCGCTCTGGCGGCCATCGTTCATTCCCGACTCCATATTCGCGCAGCCACAACCGCACACCATCGCAGCGCTGATTTGAGAAGCCCCCTCCTTTGCTGTTAAATACGCCCCGTGCCGTCATGCCGAGCCTTCGGAAGACGCATAGGCTGGCCCTCTCGTTTATTCCATCGCCCTTACGTCACGGCAAATCGCGTGGAGCCAGCTCTTCCTGGTGATCCTTTATCAAGTGAGTGCGCTAACATGTTGAAAATCGTCCATCTGCTTGTGGGGCTGTCCGCCCTGCTGTTATCCACGACCCCCAGCCTGAGCAACCATTCTCAGCCGTTCCTGCAACATCCGGACGCCCTGTGCCTGGCTCTCTTCGGCTTTCTCAATCTGCTGCTGGCCACCCAGTTCCCGATCTGGCACAACAACCTGCGTCAACAACTGCAAAACCTGGTGTGCGCCCTGCTGATCCTCGGTACCCTGCTGCAGGCATTGATTCTGCTTGCACCGCTGCCCTTTATCGCCGAGCAGCCTGCTCTGCTGTTCAGCCTGCTGATCACCGCCATGGCGGTCGCGCTGCACCTGGCGACCAACCTGCGTTTCGACAGGCAAAAAGCGTCCGTGCCACAGGATCTGGGTGACCGCGAGACCGGTACGGTCAAGTGGTTCAACACATCCAAGGGCTTTGGCTTCATTTCTCGTGATGCAGGCGAGGATATCTTCGTACACTTCCGTGCCATCCGCGGCGAAGGCCATCGGGTTCTGGTAGAAGGCCAGCGCGTGGAGTTCTCGGTCATGCAGCGCGACAAGGGCCTGCAGGCCGAAGACGTGATCGCGGCGCTGCCGACCCGGCGCTGATTCACCGCACAAAGAAAAGCCCGCAGCGATGCGGGCTTTTTCGTTTTCGAGGCATGCATTCAATAATGCGGCGGCGGAGCCTCATACTGGGAGCCACCGAAGGGGCTGACCTCTTCCTGCCGCTTGGCCAGCGCCTGCATGTGCAACTGCAGACGCTCGATGAGCTTTTGCTGCTCCACGAGGGCATCGTTGAGTGCCTGAATGGTATCGTCCTGAAAAGCCTGGCGGCTTTCCAGCTCGACAATACGGTCTTCGAATGCCTTCATTCATGCATCCTCGGCACGAAAATGCCGAGGCATCACCGAACGCAGTCTTTCACGCAGAGCAACCACTTGCTCCTGCTCATAAGGTTTCGCCGGATGGCGCCCCCAGACGGGAGCGGGCCAGGCATCATCGCCGCGATAGCGCACGATCACATGCACGTGCAGTTGGCTGACCACATTGCCCAGGGTGGCGATGTTGATCTTGTCGGCCTTGAACGCATCCTTCAGCACTTCGGCGAGCTGCGCGGCTTCCGACCACAGCGCACGCTGATCCTCGGCATCCAGCTGGAACACCTCACTGACATCCGCGCGACGCGGAACCAGAATGAACCACGGATAGCGTGCATCGTTGCTGAGCAGCAGACGGCTCAGGGGAAACTCCCCCAACACGAAAGTATCCTGCTGCAGGCGTGAATCCAGTACGAACATCGACTCACCACTCGGTGTTTGGATGGTCACCGATGATATGACGGCGACCTGAAAAGGATCGACAGCATACCCGCCACGCTCCGGAAATTTAACCCTCCCGACGACGCACCAAAACATCGCACAAACGTCGCAGGCTCTTTACGGTGCGCACCATGTTGTTCCCCTAAGTAAACAGTTACGCCGCACTTAAACACTCAATTCAAACTCATTATCAATAACCAAACAAAAAAGCTTCCAGCCTATTAATGAGCTGCCTAACAATATCGACGGAAAATGGGGCAGATCGCAGCGGAAATCTGGACTTCCTGCCCTCGCAAAAGAGGATATAGACGCTGGGAAACGATTTATTCAGACGCACCGGCAGTTTGAGCATGAGTCTTGCTTGGAACGCTGCAATGCTCCCCTGCCAGGCACAGTGGTAACACCGCTGCGCGGCGGTCAGGGGCTGAAGCATGGTTGTCGGGCAATGCACGGCGGGGTCTTGAAATGGCGGGGTGTGCCGACAGCCTGGTGACTGCGCTGTAGCGCACGACCAGTGGATAGATTGAAACTATCGCCATACAAAGCGCCGTGCTATAAGTTCCATCCGACACAAAAAGAAATAGAGCTGCTCTCCATAACAACCAATGAGCAGTGGAACTACTAAACCAAAGGAGCAAATCACGATGCGAGTGATGAAGTGGAGCGTAATGGCCCTGGCAGTAGCCGCGGGTACCTCTCAAATGGCAGTGGCTTCGGATCAGTCCGAATCCAAGGGTTTCGTCGAAGACAGCAGCCTGTCGCTCCTTGCGCGCAGCATGTACTACAACCGTGACGCCCGTAACGGCGCCTCCCGTGGCACAGAAGGCAAGGGCTACTCCGAAGAGTGGGGCGCCAGTGCCCGTGCCCTGTTCGAATCCGGCTTCACTCAAGGTACTGTAGGCTTCGGCGTGAATGCTTATGCCGGTACCCTGTTCCAACTGGACACTGGCGGCGGTCGTCGCGGCGTTGGCATGTTCCCGGAAAATGACGGTAAGGACCTGACCATCGCCAACGCTGCGGTCAAGGCTCGCTTCTCCAACACCGTACTGACCTATGGCTCGCAAATGCCTGCCTTGCCGGTACTGGCCTACGATGACGGCCGTCTGTTGCCGGAAACCTTCGAAGGCACCATGATCACCAGCACCGAGATCAAAGGTCTCGAACTGAACGCTGGTCACTTCACCGCGCAAAATGCGATGAATCAGTCGGGCCGCGACAGCTTTGGCCTGAAGTCCATCGACGTGGCTGGTGGTTCCTACGCGTTTACCGATGACCTCAGCGCAGCGTACTACTACGCTGACCTGGAAGACTTCTACAAACGCCACTACGGCAACGTCAACCTCAAACTGCCACTGTCCGAAGAGCAATCTCTCGGCTTTGACTTCAACGTTTACGATAGCGATTACGACAGCCAGTTCGGTGGCGGTGACAACACCATCTGGAGCTTGGCGGCCACTTACAGCGTTGGCGCCCATGCGTTCATCCTGGCCCACCAGCGCAACACTGGCAGCCGCGGCTTCGATTATGGCTTCGGCGATGGCGGCGGTTCGATCTTCCTGGCCAACAGCTTCCTGTCCGACTTCAACCAGGAAGGCGAGCGTTCCTGGCAGGCTAGCTACGAGCTTGACTTCGCTACCTTTGGTGTTCCAGGCCTGAGCTTCAAAACTGCTTACATCTGGGCTGACAACATCAAGACTGCTGAAAGCGGCAACGGTAAAGAACACGAGTTCTTCAACCAGGTTAAATACACTGTTCAGGACGGCCCGGCCAAGGACCTCTCCTTCCGCCTGCGTGGCTCGGTGCTGCGTGCCAACTCGGACGTCAACAATCAGTACATTACCGACACCAACGAAGTCCGCTTCTACGTGAACTACCCGCTGAGCGTTCTGTAATCTAGTGCAAGGCTGATAACAGTTCAGAAAACCCGGCTTCGGCCGGGTTTTTTATGGACGGCAAGAAACCCACCAGGTAAATCTGCCGAGAACAAGTACGCCTGGGGATCAATTCCAGGGAATCACAGACGCACCACTAAGGACTATCAGCTCAAAAGCGATGCGCCACCTTGGTGCGCAACCCTTTATCCCATCCCCCTACAACATTCTGCGTCCTGTACGCCACAGAGCTGTCGCCGTACAATGCCGAGCCATAAAAATCCCCTTTGCAACCGACAGAACGGCCCATCATGCGTACCAGTCAGTTCCTGCTTTCGACCCTCAAAGAAACGCCTTCCGACGCTGTCGTCATCAGCCACCAGTTGATGCTCCGTGCCGGGATGATCCGCAAGCTCGCGTCAGGCTTGTACACCTGGCTGCCGATGGGCCTGCGCACCTTGCGCAAGGTGGAGAAGATCGTACGTGAAGAGATGGATGCCGCCGGCGCTCTGGAAGTGTTGATGCCCGCCATCCAGCCTGCCGAACTCTGGCAGGAATCAGGTCGCTGGGTGGAGTATGGCCCGGAACTGCTGCGCGTGAAGGATCGCCACGATCGGGAGTTCTGCGTTGGCCCGACCCACGAAGAGGTCATTACCGACCTGGCACGCAATGAGCTGAACAGCTACAAGCAACTGCCGCTGAACCTGTACCAGATCCAGACCAAATTCCGCGATGAAATTCGTCCTCGTTTCGGCTTGATGCGAGGTCGCGAATTCATCATGAAGGATGCCTATTCCTTCCATGCCGATCAGGCGTCCCTGCAGCAGACCTATGACCGCATGCACCAGGCCTACTGCAATGTCTTCACCCGCCTGGGCCTCAACTTCCGCCCAGTGGTGGCCGACAACGGCTCGATCGGTGGCGCCGGTTCGCATGAGTTCCACGTACTGGCCGAGTCTGGCGAAGACGATATCGTGTTCAGCAACGCCTCCGACTACGCCGCCAATATCGAGAAGGCCGAAGCGATTCCCCGCGAAGCCGCTCGCCCCGTAGCCACCGAAGAACTGCGCCTGGTCGATACGCCGAATGCGAAAACCATCCAGCAACTGGTGGACGGCTTCGATCTGCCCATCGAGCGCACCATCAAGACGCTGATCGTGCACGCTGAAGAAGAAGGCAAGCTGATCGCGCTGGTCATCCGTGGCGATCACGAACTGAACGAGATCAAGGCCGGCAATCAGCCAGGCGTTGCCAGCCCTCTGGTGATGGCATCGGATGCCGAACTGCGCGACGCCATCGGTGCAGGCGCCGGTTCCCTGGGCCCGCTGAACCTGCCGCTGCCGATCATCATCGACCGCTCGGTGGAGCTGATGAGTGATTTCGCCATCGGCGCCAACATCGACGACAAGCACTATTTCGGCGTCAACTGGGAGCGCGACCTGCCCGTGCCGACCGTTGCCGATCTGCGCAACGTCGTGGCTGGCGATCCGAGCCCCGACGGACAGGGCACCCTGGAAATCAAGCGCGGCATCGAAGTCGGGCACATCTTCCAGCTGGGCAGCAAATACAGCGAATCGATGAACTGCCAGGTACTGGGTGAGAACGGCAAGCCGGTCATCCTGAGCATGGGTTGCTACGGCATCGGCGTGTCCCGCGTGGTGGCAGCCGCCATCGAGCAGAGTTCCGACGAGCGCGGCATCATCTGGAACGATACCCTGGCGCCCTTCCAGATCGCCTTGGTGCCATTGCGCTACGAGACCGAGGCAGTGCGTGAAGCGACCGACACCTTGTATGCGCAATTGACCGCTGCCGGTTTCGAAGTGCTGCTCGACGACCGTGACAAAAAGACCAGTCCGGGCATCAAGTTCGCGGATATGGAATTGATCGGCATTCCGCATCGTATCGTGGTCAGCGACCGCGGCCTCGCCGAGGGCAATCTGGAATACAAGAGCCGCGTGGAGACCGAGACTCAGCCGATCGCCATTGCCGATGCCCTGTCGTTCATCCAGAACCGTATCCGCCGCTGACCCGACAAAGAGCCGTCATGTTCAAGCGAAGCACCTTACGCCTCGTCGGCGCCACCACCTGTGGCGTCCTGTTCCTCACTGGCTGTGCCAATCATTTGCCACAACGCAGCGAGCACGAGGAGCGCATCGAGCGCAAACTGTTGAGCCACAGCCTGCAGATCGACATCGGGCAGCCTACGGTGCTGGAACTACCACAGCGCCGTGTGCGGGTGCACGAGCAGAAGGTCTTCGAAGTGACGCCTTTCGAGGTCACGCGCCATTACGATCGCTACACGCCGTATCAGCCCTGGCGCGAAATCTACGAAGTGCCGCTGGGTGCCGTGGCCATCGTCGGCGGCGTCGGTGCCAATGTGCTCAACGTGGTCGCCCTTGGGCGCCTGCCGGATACGGCGACCAAGGACTGGATCAGCTACGGCGTGGCGGGTATCAACCCGTTCATGAACGTCGAGTCCAACGGCCGCTCGCAACAGAACCTCGCCGGCATTGACGAAAAACGCCAGGACACCCGCACCGAATACTCCAGTTTGCCGTGGGCCGAGCGACCGGTGCTGATCAAGGCCGGCGGGCAAACCCACGAACTGCTGACCGACCGCAATGGCGTGCTGCGCCTGAACCTGCTCGACGGCCCCTTCGCCGATCAGGACATCGCCCGTATCGGCACGCTGCTGCTGACGGTGAGCGACGATCAGGACTCGACCAGTGCCGAGGCCACTCTGCTGGTCAGCCGAACCCTGCGCGGCAAGCTGCGCGAGGCCCATGACCTGATCTATGACGACCTGGAAGGCGCGGAAGTCGAGCAATGGGTGCATCGTGTCAAGCGCCTGTCCGAGCTGGGCCTTGAAGAGGAAGCCAGCGAACTCGAACAGAGCCTCATCGAGCTGACCCGCAACGATCCGGAGCTGCAGGCGGCGTTTCTCAAGTCCCTGACCGATAACGCAGGACGGTTGGTCGCCGATCCGGGCGAAGACTAGGGCCTCACCGCTGTACGACGAACCCTGTGTGTCCTTGCCAGGGCTGCTCCTGCAGCTCGAGCTCAGTCACCTCGGCCTGCGGCGGCCCGCTTTCCAGCCAACTCGCCAATGCGCCTACCGCAGCCGCAGTGCCTTCGAAAAACAATTCGACTAGGCCATCGCCCAGGTTACGCACCCAGCCAGACAGCCCCTGGCGGACGGCCTCGGTAGCGGTACTGTGGCGAAAACCAACACCTTGAACACGACCAGTCACATGACCGTGCAGGCTCAGACGGGCCACTGCGTTATCCCTCCTGACGCAACGCACTGAGGCGCGCTTTGAGACCTTCGGCGTTCTGCTCACCGAGCAGCCGCTCCCTCACCCTACCCTTGTCGTCGACGATATAGGTCACCGGCAACGCATCGCTGGGTGGCAACCCGTAGTGCTCGGCGGGATCCTTGGCCAGCACGGTGAACTCGATGCCCAGCGCCTCGGCAGCACGGGCCAGCTCATCGCCCTGCAAGCCGTCGAAGTTCACGCCGAACACCCCGGCCGACTGCTTCTCGAGCTGCGGAGCCAGGGCATTGAGTTCAGGAATCTCGGAACGGCAGGGACCGCACCACTCCGCCCAATAATTGATGATCAGCCACTGGCCTTCGAGGCGCTCAGCCGCTACCTTTCGAGCATGCTGATCGACACCGAAGTCATCCCCACACCCCACCAGCGCCAAGCCGGCGACGAGCATCACGACGGTGCGAATGACTGCCTGGAATCGCTTTACCATGAATACGGTCCTCATACCGGTAGCGTCGCTATGACCCTGGATGTCTCGCAGCTCAGCGTGCCCGACACGCCGAACGGCAACTCGATCAATCAAGCCGAACTGGCCGGGCGGCTCGGTGTGGCCAGGCAACGGCCCGCTGAAGAAGGATTGCAGGAGGTACTTGCACTGCTCGCGAGCCTCAACCGTAGCACCATGACCTTACTCGAAAGGCAGCGCACGCTGCAAAATTTCGCGGACGAGTATCGCCACTACCGAGTAGCCGCTGGCATGGCAGCCTCAGCGCCGCTGCTAAGCCTGTGCAGTGAACTGGCAATCGGTTTCAAACGCCTGTTGCTGCAGGTATTGCACGGGCACAAGCCCTCGCAGCCACATAAGGCCTGGTGCCTGTACATGGCCCAGTACTTCATCGCCCAGGCGCTGCTGCGCCATTACCAGCAGCACCGCGAGCCCATTGCGCAGTTGTGGCGCGACAGCCATCTGCTGTACTGGCTGGGCGAACAACAGGATTGCCTCGACGACCCCGTGGCGTCTGCGTTGCTGCCAACGCCCGCCGATACCTTGCGCGGTCTTTATCAGCAAACGCTGTTGCTGGCCCTCAGCAATCCAGCCCACCTGCATGCGCAGGAAAGCGAACGTTTGTTCGCCGCCCTGGCGCCCCTGGCAGCTACCGCAAGACTGCTGCCGTGGGATGCGGAAGACAAATCCGAAGGCGCGTTGATCGACCTGGCACGGGCGCAACCCAGCCTGACCTCTGTGCAGCGACCCCAGGCTGGCTCCGCGACGCTGCGTCGCCTGGAATTGGGCGCGCTGCTGGTGGCGCTAAGCGAACCCGCACCGTTGCAGAGCGTGGCAGAGCGCACGTTGCTGGAACGGGTGCAGCAGCACTGGCAGGGCAACGAGCAACGCCGTCACTCACGCACACCGCAATGCAGCGAGTGCCTGCTGGCGATTGGCATACCTGCCATTCATGCCCAGTTGCTCGAGCAACGCCCGCCCTGCACGCTGGTGCGGATTCTCGATATCGGACCTGGCGGCGCACGCCTGCTGTGCAGCGCCCAGGCGCAGAACACGTTGCCCATCGGCCAACTGGTGCTGCTGGTGGCCGACAGCGATGTGCTGGCCCTGGTCTGCTGGCGGCACCTGAATGGCGAGGGCCTTCATCTCGGCCTGCGCTACCTCAAGGGCCTGGCGCAGCCGACCTGGATCAGGCGCACGCCCAGCAGCCAACCCCATCTCGGCATTCTGCAAAGCACGCCGAAGCCACGCAATGGCTGGTACCACGGCCTGTGGCTACCCCTTGAGCAATTCGCCTGCGACGAAAGCCTCTGGCTGCAGTTGCCCAACGCGATCAGCCAGAATCGGCTGCAGTTACCGCCCAGCAATCTGCTCGGTACCAGCGTGAGCCGCCACCCTCTCGACTTGCCGTGAACCAAGGCAAGGGCCTGACGCGTGATTGTTCATACCTTGTCACTCCCACGCCCTTCCAGCCAACCCGCCAGGTTATCGCCGAACAGCAGCGTATGCTGTTCATGAAGACGCTGCAAAGCCTGACGGAATGGGGGGTACCAAGGTTCCTCGAGCTCGGCCGGTAGCTGGTCGAGACGGGGCAGCGGCCATGGACTGCGCTCCAGCAGCTGTTGCAGCGAGTAATGCCCCAGATCACGACTGAGCATCCAACTGTCCCCTCCGGTGCAGGCGACCAGCCGCTGGCTCTCGAGAAAGCTCAGCACTTCTTCCCACTCATGCTCGGGCAGCAGCCAGCCCTGTCGCTGCACATCGCGATGGCGCACCTTCAGCCCCGAACGCTGGCGTGACTGGAAAACCCGCAGAATCCCAAGCAATACCAGCACACGCGGCATGGCGCGCCTGCGCCAAGGGTGAGAAACACCGAGGTTGCATACCAACTCGGCGCCGACCAGCACGATCAGCCAGGACATGAAGATCCACAGCAGGAACAGCGGCACCGTAGCGAAGGCGCCGTAGATAAGCTGGTAACCCGGGAACAGACGCACGTAGACGCCGAACAGGGCCTTGGCCAGTTCAAGCAGCACCGCCGTGAACAGGCCGCCCCACAGGGCATGCCTCAGTGGCACGCGGGCATTGGGAACCGCCGCATAGAGCAGCGTGAAGGCCGCCACGCTGAACAGCAACGGGGTGAAGCGTAGCAATGTCTCGGCACCAACCACCGCATCCAGGCCGCTGAGCAGCGACAGCGAGGCGATGTAGGTGCTGATCGCGAAACCGGCCCCCAACAGCATCGGCCCGAGGCTGAGGATCGCCCAGTACAACAGGAAGGTGGAAATCCCCCGGCGCGGCTGACGCACCCGCCAGATGGTATTGAAGGTACGCTCGATGGTCACCAGCATCCAGAAGGCTGTCACGGCCAGCACCGCGACACCGATCCAGGTCAACTGACGGGCCTGGGTGGTGAATTCGCGCAGGTACTCCTGCAGCGCTTCACCCGCAGAAGGCACGAAATTATGGAAGATGAATGCCTGAATCTGCTCACCGGTACCCTGGAAGGCCGGAACCGCGGAAAGCATGGCAAAGGTGACGGTCATCATCGGCACCACGGCGAACAGCGTGGTGTAGGTCAGCGCGGCCGCATTGTCGGTACCGCGGTTGGCGAAAAAACGATGCCAGAGAAATCGCCAGAACTCCAACCAGTCGCGCAAACGTTGTTGCATACCTACCTCTTAGAGCCGATCCCTATCTGCCGAACTCGCGCCATGCAGGCGGCACACGTCGCGCACCTGGGCCCAAAAAAGGCGAGGATGCGCGCCAGGCGCCTGTGAATACAGGTTACAGTCATCGAGCAGTTACTCCGCTGTGCTTGGATTGCCGCACCCAGTTCAGCGCAGGGCATCTACGCGGTTAGAATAGCCGGCACCTGCCGCCAGAAGCGACTACCTCATGACCGACCTGACGCTCTATCACAACCCACGCTGCTCCAAATCTCGCGGTGCACTGCAACTGCTCGAAGAGCGCGGCTTGCAGCCAAGAGTACTGCTTTATCTGGAAACGCCACCCAGCGTCGCGCAATTGCGCGATGTGCTGGCCAAGCTGGGCATCCCCGCGCGGCAACTGCTGCGCAGTGGCGAAGACGAGTACCGCGAACTGAACCTGGCGGACGAGGCGCTCAGCGAAACGCAACTTATCGAGGCCATGAGCGCTCACCCGCGGCTGATCGAACGGCCGATTCTGGTCGCCGGTGACCGCGCGGTGATCGGCCGCCCTGCCGAGAACGTCCTGAGGCTACTGCCATGAGCAATGACTACATTCTCGTGCTGTATTACAGCCGGCATGGCGCCACGGCGGAGATGGCCCGCCATATCGCTCGTGGCGTGGAAATGCAGGGCCTGGAAGCACGCCTGCGCAGCGTACCAGCGGTATCTGCCGAGTGCGAGGCGGTCAGCGATACGGTTCCGGCCGACGGCGCCGCTTATGCCAGCCTCGACGACCTGAAGAATTGTGCCGGCCTGGCCCTGGGTAGCCCGACCCGTTTCGGCAACATGGCCGCGCCGCTGAAGTACTTCCTCGACGGCACCAGCAACCTGTGGCTGACCGGCAGCCTGGTCGGCAAGCCCGCCGGTGTCTTCACCTCCACGGCCAGCCTGCACGGCGGCCAGGAAAGCACGCTGCTGTCGATGTTGCTGCCCCTGTTGCACCACGGCATGCTGATCACCGGGCTGCCCTACAGCGAATCCGCTCTGGTCGAGACCCGTGGCGGCGGTACGCCCTATGGCGCCAGCCACCATGCCGGCGCAGACGGCAAGCGCAGCCTGGACGAGCATGAGATCATCCTGTGCCGCGCCCTCGGTCAACGCCTGGCGACTCTCGCCCTCAACCTGGGAAATGACCGTGGGCAGAACCACTAAGCCGCTTCCCAGCATCGCCTGGCTGCTGCCGCGCCTGCGCGTCTGCCGGTACCTGAGCCTGGCCAGTTTTCTGGGCCTGGCAGCGCTGCTGCTGATCTGGAACCTGGGCTATGCAGCGGTGCCCAGCTCGCTGCTCTGGGCAGTACTGGCTTTCCAGATGCTGCCCCTGCTGTTGCTTGCCCCAGGCATCCTCGGCGGCCACCCACGCACTCATTCCTGGGCCTGCTTTGTAGTCAACCTGTACTTCATCCAGGGCGTGCTGGCTGCCTTCGACCCGTCGAAGCAGCTATTCGGCTGGTTGGAAATCCTCCTCAGCTTCAGCCTGTTCACCAGCGCGCTGTTCTACACCCGCTGGTGCGCGCAGTACCAGCGCATCGGCGCGAGCAGTGAGGACATGCAGCAATAACGCTGGCCTCCGACCGCAAGCGGGCTACCAGCCCAGCGTTTCCTTCAGGAAGGGAATGGTCAACTTGCGCTGGGCCTGCAGCGACGCCTGATCGAGGCGCTCGAGCAAGTCGAACAAGGCGCTCATGCTGCGCTCGCCGCGGGTCAGGATAAAGCGCCCAACGTCATCGCTCATGTGCAGCCCACGACGCGAGGCGCGCAGTTGCAGGGCACGCAGTTTGTCTTCGTCGGACAGCGACTGCAGTTGGAACACCAGTGCCAGGGTCAGGCGCGATTTCAAATCGGGGAGCTTGATCGGCAACTCGCGGGGCGAGGCGTTGGCCGACAGCAGCAGGCGGCGACCGCTGTCACGCAGGCGGTTGAACAGGTGGAACAGGGCTTCTTCCCAGGTGCGCTGCCCGGAAGCCGCTTCGAGGTCGTCCAGGCAGACCAGCTCGAACTGCTCGAGATTGTCGAGAATCTCCGGGCCGTACTGCACCACCTCCGCCAGCGGCAGGTAAACGGCACGCTCCCCGATCTGCTCGAAGCGCAGGCAGGCGGCCTGCAGCAGATGGCTGCGACCGACGCCCTCTCCGCCCCACAGATAGATCAGGCTCTCCGTCCAGCCGGCATCTGCCTCGCACAGGCGCTCGACATACCCCAGGGCAGCGGCATTGGCGCCCGGGTAATAATTGGCGAAGGTGGCGTCGTCACGCAGACGCACACTCAAGGGCAACTGAATCGGCTTCATGCTGGGGGAAGGCTCGTCGCAGCCAGATCGGGACGGTGGATGAAGACGACCAAGTCTATACCCTTGGAGGCGCCCTGTCATTGACGTACTTTCCAAGGCAATACAAGGGTTTAGGCTGCCAAATCTAGTGCCGTACCAGGTCGCTCGCCAGGCACAGGGCAAGCGGCCCATGACCCTAGCGGATATTTCAGACGCCGGGATTCTCTCCGGTGTAGGCCTCGGACTGCTTGTACAGGTCGTGCACATGGCGCAGCAACACCATGATCACCGCCGCCACCGGCAACGCCAGCAGAATGCCCGTGAAGCCGAACAACTGCCCCCCCGCCATGATGGCGAAGATCACCGCGACCGGGTGCAGGCCGATACGGTCACCGACCAGCAGTGGCGTCAGCAGCATGCCCTCGAGCATCTGCCCCACCACGAACACACCGGCAATCGCCAGCAGCGGATAGGGATCGCCGCCGAACTGGAACACTCCGGCAATCAACGCCGAACCGATACCGACCACTACACCTAGATAAGGCACGATGCTGGCGAGGCCCGCCAGCAGGCCGATCAACAGGCCCAGCTCCAGGCCGATGGCCATCAGACCGACCGAATACATCACTCCCAGCGCGAGCATCACCAGCAGTTGCCCACGCAGGAACGCGCCCAGCACTTCATGGCACTCCGCGAACAACGTCACCACGACGCCTTCATTGTCGCGCGGCACCAGGCTGCGCAGCTTGGCGACCAGCAGATCCCAGTCACGCATCAGGTAGAAGCTGACCACTGGGATCAACAGCAGGTTGGCGACCCAGGCCATCAGCGCCAGACTCGACGCCGTCACCTGGGAAAGAATCAGCCCGGCGATATCGCCGGTTTGCCCCAGGTGCCCGGACATGGCCGCCTTCAACTGGTCGAAGCGCCAGAACCCCTCGTTCAGCCCGAACTTGACCTGAACCCATGGCAGTGCCTGGTTCTGAACCCAGTCGAGCATCTGCGGGAGCAGTTCATAGAGGCGCGTCAACTGCTTGCCGAGCATCGGAATGAGCACCAGCATCGCCAGGGCGATCAGCAACGCGAACAGCGTGAAGACCACGATCACGCCCCATGTACGGGAGAGCTTCAGGCGCTCCAGGCGATCCACCAGGGGATCGCCGAGATAGGCGATCAGGATGCCGATCAGAAACGGCGAAAGAATCGGATGCAGTACATACAGGAAGCCGCCCAGCACCAGCAATACAGCTATCCATAGCCAGCGAGACGAAAGGGGCATGCTCGATCCTCAACGGGGGAAGTGATGGGTCACGGCACAGGAGACTGCGCCCCGGGGCAGGCAGCCGCCTGTACGCAGCAGCCGGCAGTCAAGCGCTTCGGTGCAGATTGCCGGCCAGTCTACCAGCGAAAACGCAGAACATCGTCATCTGCCGTACCGGATGCAGCAGGCGTCGCCTGAGGATCGACGGGCGTCTGCGTGCCATCCATCGGCGCTGGCGCTCCGGCCTCCTGCGGTGACTCGGCAGCCAGTTCAGCGGCCGACACCTCATGCAACTGCAGCAATCCCAGCTGGCTACGCAATTGCTCGACGCTGGCACTGACCTTGTAGACCAGACGGTCGGCCTGCACCGCTTGCAACTGTGCTCCGAAGGGTTCGAGCACACGTTGCAGCTCAGCGTAGCGCGACAGATCCGCGCCGATGATTTCCACACTCCGGGTGGCACTCGCGCCTGCCGCGACCACGAAGCGCGGCGCCAGGCGCTCGCTCACCGCCATCAGCACCGCGTCGGCCAGAGCGGCCTGATCGGCGCCCTCGGCCTCGCCCCGTTCGCGTTCGTCGCCCAGCCACAGCTGCCAACCGGCCTGCCATTTGCCATCGGCCTCGCGAGCACGAACCGCCAACAACGCGTCGGCGCCATAGCGCTCGGAGGCCGAGCGCAGGGCGCCCGGATCCTTCGCGCTCAGGTTTTCATCGGTCGCCAGCAACTGCTCGCCGAGATCAGCCAGCGGCAGGCGCACTGGCAGACCGCGGTGCTGGGCGGCGAGGCGCAGAGGCTCGGCGCTGGCCTGGCCATCACCGACCATGCTCGAACCACTCTCGGTGTCGTTCAGCCACCAGGCCAGGATGGCCGGGCGATTGACGCCCCAGAGCGGCAGGCCCGCCTGGCGCAGCGAGCGGTCCGTGGACACCGCGTCGAAATCCACCACCAGGTGGTCGCCCTCGTAACCGTACTGACTGATGATCTGTTGAGGATCCTTGCGCAACTCTGCAAGGGCACCGCTCTTGGCCGCCTCTGGCTTGCCGGTGAGGCGCAACACCAAGGTGTCCACCGCGCGCTGCAGGGCGGCATCACGCTCCTCGGGCTGCTGGCTGGCGACCGTCTCACGCACCTGGTAAAGATCACTCACCGTAGCCGCCAGGGCCGGCAGGCTGAAGAGCGACAGACAGAGAAGCAGCGGGCAGAAGGTCAGGCGCATGAAGGAAAACTCTCGACGTGATGAAGACGGCGCACGGCAGCAGCCGGAGCGCTATACCTTAGGGGCTGTTGCCATGGCATCGCAAGCCGCGTCGCCGCACGACAGCGACAGCACCGGTGTTCGCGTGTGACCGGCTGCCCCCGGGATGGGTTTCATTGCCCGCCGGCCCTTGTACCGAGCCGGCGCTGCGGCTGGCCGCTGCCGGGCAAGCCTGATAAAATCGCGCGCCTTCGCAGAACGGCCCCAAGGGGCCGGTGCTATTCCGACTCTCCCCTTCCAAAGGCCTGGATCTATGAGCAAGCAACCCTCCATCAGCTACAAGGACGCAGGTGTAGATATCGACGCGGGGGAAGCCCTGGTCGAACGCATCAAGGGCGTAGCCAAGCGCACCGCCCGTCCTGAAGTCATGGGTGGCCTGGGTGGCTTCGGCGCCCTGTGCGAGATTCCGGCCGGCTACAAGCAACCCGTACTGGTTTCCGGCACCGATGGCGTGGGTACCAAGCTGCGCCTGGCCCTGAACCTGAACAAGCACGACAGCATCGGCCAGGATCTGGTCGCCATGTGCGTGAACGATCTGGTGGTCTGCGGTGCCGAGCCGCTGTTCTTCCTCGACTACTACGCCACCGGCAAACTGAACGTCGACGTGGCGGCCACCGTGGTCACCGGCATCGGCGCCGGCTGCGAACTCGCCGGCTGCTCCCTGGTCGGCGGCGAAACTGCTGAAATGCCCGGCATGTACGAAGGTGAAGACTACGACCTGGCCGGCTTCTGCGTTGGCGTCGTGGAAAAAGCCGAAATCATCGACGGCTCCAAGGTCGCCACGGGCGACGCACTGATCGCGCTGCCCTCCTCCGGTCCGCATTCCAATGGCTACTCGCTGATCCGCAAGATCCTCGACGTATCCGGCACCGACATCGAGAAGACCGAGCTCGCTGGCAAACCGCTAGCCGACCTGCTGATGGCGCCCACGCGCATCTACGTCAAACCCCTGCTCACGCTGATCAAGGACACTGGCGCGGTCAAGGCCATGGCGCACATCACTGGCGGCGGCCTGCTCGACAACATCCCGCGCGTGCTGCCGGACAACGCCCAGGCAGTGATCGACGTGGCCAGTTGGCAGCGTCCGGCGGTATTCGACTTCCTGCAGGAAAAAGGCAACGTCGACGAGCACGAAATGCACCGCGTACTGAACTGCGGTGTAGGCATGGTCATCTGCGTCGCCCAGGAACGGGTCGACGTTGCCCTGCAGACCCTGCGCGCTGCGGGTGAACAGCCGTGGGTCATCGGCCAGATCGCTGCCGCTGCCGAAGGCGCCGAGCGCGTCGTGTTGAACAACCTGAAAAGCCACTGATGCCACAACCCTGCAACGTGGTTGTATTGCTGTCCGGCAGCGGCAGCAACCTTCAAGCCCTGATCGACAGCGTCGACCAGGGCGAGAACCCGGCGCGAGTCGTCGCGGTGATCGCCAACCGCAGCGATGCCTTTGGCTTGCAGCGGGCGCGGGACGCGGGCATCGCGACCCGTGTTCTCGAGCATGGCGAATACGACGGTCGCGATGCCTTCGACCAGGCACTGATCCGAGTCATCGATGCCTTCTCGCCACAGCTGGTGGTGCTGGCCGGTTTCATGCGCATCCTCACGTCCGGGTTCGTGCGCCACTACCACGGACGCCTGCTGAACATCCACCCATCGCTGCTGCCTCGCCACAAGGGCCTGCACACCCATCAGCGCGCTCTGCAAGCCGGAGACGCCGAGCATGGCTGTAGCGTGCACTTCGTGACGGAGGAACTCGATGGTGGCCCTCTGGTCGTACAGGCAGTAATCCCGGTACAGTCGCAAGACACGGCCGCCAGCCTGGCGCAGCGGGTTCACGTGCAGGAGCACCAGATCTATCCGCTCGCCGTACGCTGGTTCGCCGAAGGCCGTTTGCGCCTCGGCGATTCCGGCCCGCTGCTCGACGGTCATGCATTGCCGGCCACCGGCTACCTCATCCACAGCAAGGAGACTCCATGCGCCGCGCCCTAATGTTAGCCCTGGCGTTGTTCAGCCTGCCTGCCCTCGCCGAAGAGCCCAAACCCTTCTCCGCCAGCTATACCGCCGACTGGAAACAGGTGCCGGTCAGTGGCTCGGCCGAACGCAGCCTGCAGAAGCTCGATGACGGCCGCTGGCAACTGGCCTTCAAGGCCTCCATGCTGGTTGCCGGCCTGACCGAACAGAGCACCTTCACGGTCGACGGCGACGCCTTCCTGCCGCAGAGCTACAAGTTCGAACGCAGTGGCCTCGGCAAGAGCAAGGATGTCGAATTCGATTTCGACTGGTCGCAGAAACAGGTGATCGGCAGCGACCGCGGCGATCCTGTGCGCTTTCCGCTCAACCGCGGCATGCAGGACAAATCCACCTATCAGCTCGCCCTGCAGCATGACGTTGCGACGGGGGAGAAAAGCATGAGCTACCAAGTGGTCGACGGCGACGAAATCGAAACCTACGACTTCCGCGTGCTCGGCGAAGAAGTGGTGCGCACCAGCGCCGGCCTGATCGACGCCATCAAGGTCGAACGCGTGCGCGATCCGACACAGAGCAGCCGCAAGACCATCCTCTGGTTCGCCAAGGACTGGGACTACCTGCTGGTCCGCCTGCATCAGGTGGAAAAGGACGGCAAGGAATACCAGATCATGCTCAAGTCGGGCACCGTCGACGGCAAGGCGGTAGAGGGTCGTCGCGACTGACACTAACGACAGCGCCAAAAAACCGGGCATGTCCCGGTTTTTTTACGCCTGCCGTCAGCGGTGTAGGTCTGCCGGCACACCCAACGAGACACAGTGAACTTGTAACCAATTGCTACAGTCGTAAAAAAGTCGTTGCTTGGCACGCCAAGCACGAACGCAAGCACCTTGCGCCGCATTTATCCGACGACCCTGGAGAGATAAGAATGAGCGTAGTCGTAGTGACCGAGCGTGACGAACACCACATGTCCCATGAGGCCCAGGCTGAAGGCAAACGTGTCTGGGACGTCCACCAGAATGACCAACTGGTCGGCATTTTCCCCTCTGAAGAAGAGGCGGTCGCCTACCAGGCAGAACTGGAATCCTCCTGAAGGGGCACCCACCCAGACCGCGATCGCCAGCCAGGCCCGTCAATCGCCGGGCGCTTGTCGGTAAAACGCAGGCACCGCTGATCGGCAGGTCATTCACGAGATCCGATGCCCACACCGGGCA
The DNA here is from genome assembly GCF_900100535.1 of Phytopseudomonas flavescens. Taxonomy (GTDB): domain Bacteria; phylum Pseudomonadota; class Gammaproteobacteria; order Pseudomonadales; family Pseudomonadaceae; genus Aquipseudomonas; species Aquipseudomonas flavescens. Next base: position 66,565 of record NZ_FNDG01000014.1, on the reverse strand, counting down.
TCGGTTGTTTACTCCTCCCTGACACGGCCATCGCTGCCACTTGGCGTGGCATCCCGCAGGCATGGCGTGCCAGGCACGGAAGATGGCAATGCCAGTCAGTTCGACTGACCGGCATTGGTGTGCGGGCCTGTTCTGCTGGCCGAGGGATCAGCTTTCCAGCACTGGATGCGCGCCGCCGATCGGGATGCGCTTGGCCTTGGCCTCTTCCGGCACCAGGCGTTCCAGCTCGATATTGAGCAGGCCGTTGACCAGACTGGCACCTTTGACTTCGATATGGTCAGCCAAACGGAACGACAGTTTGAAGGAACGTTGGGCGATGCCCTGATACAGGTAGGTGACGTTGTCGCCATTGCCCGCGCGCTTGCCCCCGGTCACGGTCAGCACACCGCGCTCGACCTGCAGATCCAGATCTTCATCCTGAAAACCGGCGGCGGCGATGACGATACGGTACCTGTCATCGGCATGCTTCTCGACGTTGTAGGGGGGGTAGCTGCTGCTCGTCTCGTTGCGCATGGCGGATTCGAACAGGTCGTTGAAGCGGTCGAAGCCAATGGACTGGCGAAACAGCGGGGTCATGGAAAATGCGTTGCTCATGTTGAATCTCCTGATTTTTCAGCGAGTGATAAGGTGCGAGACCCGACTTCGGCATCCCGCAGTACTGAAAATGTGGATGACCAAAAAAATTTCAAGGGCTGAAAAACGGAGTCTTCGATGAGCAAAGTGATCCTGATTACCGGCGCCAGCCGAGGCATTGGTGCAGCCACCGCTCGCCTGGCTGCGCAGCATGGCTATGCGGTTGCGATCAACTATCGCCAGCAGGCCGGCGTAGCCGAAGCACTGGCCAGTGACATTGTCGGTGCTGGCGGCAGAGCCTTGGCATTACAGGCAGACGTAGCATACGAAGCGCAGGTGAAACGGCTTTTCGCCGAGATCGACGAACACCTGGGGCGTCTCGACGCGCTGGTCAACAATGCCGGCATCCTGGAGCAGCAAATGCGCCTGGAGGCGATGAGCCTCGAGCGCTGGCAGCGGGTCTTCGCCACCAACGTATTCGGCAGCTTCCTGTGCAACCGTGAAGCGGTGAAGCGTATGTCCACCCGCCAGGGCGGTCGCGGCGGCGCCATCGTCAACGTTTCATCGATCGCCGCCCGCCTGGGCGCACCGGACGAATACGTCGATTACGCGGCTGCCAAAGGTGCCGTCGACAGCATGACGATTGGCCTGGCCAAGGAACTGGCCGCCGATGGCATCCGTGTCAATGCGGTGCGCCCTGGGGTGATCGACACCGAGATCCACGCCAGTGGCGGCGAGCCGGAGCGTGTCGCCCGCGTTGCCGGGAACATTCCCCTGGCGCGTGGCGGGCGCGCAGAAGAAGTGGCCGAGGCCATTCTGTGGCTAGCCAGTGAGCAGGCTTCCTACACCACCGGCGTGCTGTTCGACGTCAGCGGCGGCCGTTGAGCAGCCTGGCTAGACCGCCTGGCACTCACCCTGCTCGCGAGGCACGAAGACGACGCCGAGCAACCCGTCGATGTACTCGCAACGGGTTTCCCGGCGCACCTGGGCGAACAGCTCAACGGCTTGCGGGTAGCTGCGCGTAAGCATGGCCAACCACTGCTTCAGCCGCCCCGGTGCATAGCGTGGGGAAATCTTGCGCCGGGCCTGCAGCCAGAACTCAGCCAGCAGCGGCTGCAGCTCCTCCCAGGTCATCACCCCGGCATCCTGCCCTGCCCGCGCCAGGGCGATCTGCCGCGCCAGGTCGGGTCGCGCCACCACGCCGCGACCGAGCATGATGTTTTCGACGCCGCTCACCTCGCGGCAGCGCCGCCAGTCTTCCAGCGACCAGATATCGCCGTTGGCGTAGACCGGAACCGCGACCGCCTCCTGAACCCGCGCCACCCACTCCCAATGGGCCGGCGGTTTGTAACCCTCGACCTTGGTACGGGCATGTACGACGATCTGCGACGCGCCACCTTCGGCAAGTGCCTGGGCACAATCGATGGCCCAGTCCTTGTGATCGAAGCCCAGGCGCATCTTGGCCGTGACGGGAATGGCGGCCGGCACACTGCGGCGCACCTCGCGGACGATCGCGTGCAACAGTTCCGGCTCCTTGAGCAGTACCGCCCCACCCCGGGACTTGTTCACGGTCTTGGCCGGGCAGCCGAAGTTGAGGTCGATCACCGGTGCACCGAGGACGCAGGCATAGGCGGCATTGTCGCCCAGGCACTTGGGGTCGGAGCCGAGCAGTTGCACGCGCAACGGCGTACCGGCAGCGGTTCTGGCACCGTTGAACAGCTCTGGAGCCAGCTTGCGGTAGGTGGATCTCGGCAGCACGCGGTCGGTAACCCGAATGAATTCGGTCACGCACCAGTCGATACCGCCGACCCGGGTCAGCACATCGCGAAGAATGTCATCGACCAATCCTTCCATGGGTGCCAGGGCGATCTGCATAGCGACTCTCTCGAAAAATGACTGAAGCCCGACAAGCACGGGAGGCGGCTGGAGCCGGTGACAGCCCACGAAAACGGCGCGTAGTGTAACGGTGCCCGACCAGCCAGGACAGCTGCCGGCGAGCTGAACGCAGGCCTGTCACACGCAGTCCATTGCAGTATCGATGCATCGCCTGGAGCCACCATGAGTCGACTTCTGCTGACCGGCAGCCTGCTTGCACTGCTGCTGCCCGCGCCTGCCACCTTCGCTGCAACGCCCATCTCCGAGGGCGTACCGATCGATCCGGCAGCCAGCGCCAAGCTCATCGTCAGTCGCGACCGCAACGCGCCGAATGCCTGCGACTTGCAGTTGCGTGTCGACGAGCAGTTAGTGGTGCCGATACCCGCCGGCGAAAGCGTGACGCTGGACGTACCCAGCGGAGAGCGCAGCGTCGTGCTCACGCCGTCCCGGGAAGGCTTCTGCGCGAAGATAGACTTGGTCAGCAGTCAGTCGATCCTGCTGCAGCCCGGCGAAGTGCGGCGCTACCAGGCGATCTACCAAGAGCAGAAGCTGTTTCTGGCGCCACAGTAGCAGTACCTAGGAACTCAGCAGCGCCTTGCCGTAGCCTTCGATGAACTCGGCGGGCATGCGTTTCGGCTTACCGGTGGATAGCTCGATGCAAACGAAGGTGGTTCTTGCGCGAAGCAGCGTAGCGCCGTCCTGCGGGCGAACCAGCTGGAAGCAGCGATCCATCTTCAAGCGCTGATCGGACTCGACGATCCAGGTGCCGATCAACAACTCCTGACCTTCGTAGGCGCTGCTCAGGTAGTCGATCTCGTGACGCACCACCGCCATGGCGCGATCGAGGCGCCGGTACTCGACCAGATCCAGGCCGAGCGATTGCGAGTGGCGCCAGGCGCAACGCTCCAGCCAGGTGACGTAGACAGCATTGTTGGCATGCCCGAGGCCGTCGATGTCCTCACTGCCGACCAGCAGCTCGAGGGTGAAGGGATTGGGACGATCCCACTTCACGAGTGAAGCCCCGGATTGACGGCCAGCTCTCGTGCATACCGTCGCGCAGCATCCATTGTCAGCCTCATACAACCTTCCTCTATCGACCAGCCCCTGTTCAGAGCCAGACATTAGGGGCTTTGGCTGCCGCCACGCAAGCCGCATCTGAGACCATGCGCCTGGCCAGCACACTTTTTCGAACGCACAAAAACAAAAGGGCCACTTCGTGAGAAGTGACCCTTAAAAATCCCGCAGAGCGGGCAAAAATGGCGTCCCCTAGGGGACTCGAACCCCTGTTACCGCCGTGAAAGGGCGGTGTCCTAGGCCACTAGACGAAGGGGACGAAACCTTCGAAGAACAAGGCCAGCACTAGGCTGGCCTGTCGTGGATTGGTGGAGCTAGACGGGATCGAACCGTCGACCTCTTGCATGCCATGCAAGCGCTCTCCCAGCTGAGCTATAGCCCCAGAACCTTTCGGTCTGGCTGCAACGCCGAAGCACTGCAGCTGGAAATAATGGCGTCCCCTAGGGGACTCGAACCCCTGTTACCGCCGTGAAAGGGCGGTGTCCTAGGCCACTAGACGAAGGGGACGCAAAGCCCTTCTTTACAACTCAACCTGTTCCGAGGAACCGGTTGTGGCTATCGAGATTGGTGGAGCTAGACGGGATCGAACCGTCGACCTCTTGCATGCCATGCAAGCGCTCTCCCAGCTGAGCTATAGCCCCATCTCGAGGACGGGGCGCATGTTAAGTGCGGCCCCGCACCCTGTCAACAAAATTTTAGCCGGTGATGCGTTTTTTTTCGCTGACATAACAAACACTTACCTATCCAATCCGGTGTATCGGCAAGGAAAACGACCGGTGGCCAGGTATCAGGCGATGCTGGCCAGGCGTTTTTCCCATTCCTTGTTCTCTTTCTTCGACACCCCACCGAGCAACTCGATTGCCTGGCGCAGACGGAAACGGGTGAGATCCGGGCCGAGGATTTCCATGGCGTCGAGCACCGACACCGAGCTGGCCTGACCGGTAACGGCCGCGAACATCAGCGGCATGGCATCGCGCAGTTTCAGTTCCAGATGCTCGACCACCGACTGGATGCAGCCGGTGATGCGATCTTTCTCCCACTGCCGCAGGGCCTCGAGCTTCCACAGGATCAGTTGCATGAGCTGGCGCACCTGATCGTCGGAGAGCTTCTTGTGAGCGAACAGCGCTTTGTCCGGCTGCACTGCGCCGGCAAAGAAGAAACTGGCCAGGGGAGCGATCTGGCTGAAGGTTTCCACCCTGCCCTGTACATGCGGAGCGATCCGCATCAAGTAGTCGCTGTTGAACGCCCATTTCTGCACACCGGCGGCGAATTCTTCGACGCTCAGATCACGCATCCACTGGCCGTTGAGCCAGGACAGCTTCTCCAGGTCGAAGATCGGCCCACCCAGGGAAACACGCTGCACATCGAAGTTGGCGACCATCTCGTCCAGGGTGAACTTCTCGCGCTCGTCCGGCATGGACCAGCCCATGCGGCCCAGATAGTTGAGCATCGCCTGGGGGAGGAAACCCATGCGCTCGTAGAAGGTGATCGAGGTCGGATTCTTGCGCTTGGACAGTTTGCTCTTGTCCGGATTGCGCAGCAGCGGCATGTAGCACAGCTGCGGCTTTTCCCAGCCGAAGTACTCGTACAGCAGGATCAGCTTGGGCGCCGACGGCAGCCACTCTTCGCCGCGCAACACATGGGTGATCTTCATCAGGTGGTCGTCGACCACGTTGGCGAGGAAGTAGGTCGGCAGGCCATCGGTCTTCATCAGCACCTGCATGTCCATGCGGTCCCACGGGATCTCGACATCGCCGCGCAGCATGTCCGGCACCACGCAGACGCCTTCGCTCGGCACCTTCATGCGGATCACATGGGGCTCACCTGCGGCCAGGCGACGCTGCACTTCCTCTTCGGCAAGCAGCAGGCCACGACCGTCGTAGCGTGGCGTCTCGCCACGGGCGGTCTGCTCGGCACGCATCTGGTCGAGCTCGTCCGGGGTGCAGAAGCAGTAGAAGGCATGGCCTTTCTCGACCAGCTCCAGCGCGTACTTGCGGTAGATCTCGCCACGCTCGCTCTGCCGATATGGACCATAAGGACCGCCAACGTCGGGGCCTTCGTTCCACTCGATGCCTAACCAGCGCAAAGCGTCATAGATCTGCTGTTCCGACTCGCGGGTCGAACGCAGCTGATCGGTATCTTCGATACGCAGGATGAACTCACCACCGTGCTGGCGGGCGAAGCACAGGTTGAACAGGGCGATGTAGGCAGTGCCGACATGGGGATCGCCGGTTGGCGACGGTGCGATGCGAGTACGAACGGTGGTCATGGAAAGTCCCGATACGATGGGGCGAAAACCACCATCAGGCCGAACCGGAGAGGCTTTCGCGAAAGGGGCCAATAGTAGCAGGGCCAGGCCCCACGGCTCCAGCGACCACGGAGTGCCAATGAGCCGTGGTCGGGATTGGCCGACCACGTAGCCCAGAGGGCGGCATGACCTGAACTGCGCCGTCTAGCGTCCGGGCGACAAGCGCTCCAGGTAGCGGCGCAATGCGGGCACCGCTTCCTCGACACTGGCACTGCAGCCAGCCCAGGAACAGGCCAGCATCAGATTGCGCGGCAAGCCGAAGTCCTCGATCAGAAACCCTTGGGCATCACGTCCGTCGACATCCCCGTCCAACCAGTCGCGCATGGCCCCACAGGCCTGGAAATACACCCAGACCGGCTTGCCGAGCGCCACCGCGGCGCCAATCTCGAAAGCAGTACCGGAATCCGGCTCATGCCCCCGGAATAGATTCAGGTTGGCCAACACCGCGTCCGCCTCACGGATCATCGCCATGTTCAGGCGACAGATCAGCGCGGCACGCTCGCCCGGCGACAGCCCGGCAGTGACCTCGTTGTCGAAGGGGTAGAGCCCCTGCATGCCCTGCTCGTGGCACAGCCGCTTGAGATACGCGCCATGCTCGACGGCGTCGCCACGAAATACATCGAACCCGGCCAGGTAGATCCTGGCATTGTCGGCCTGCTTCATACCGCCAGCAGCCGCTCACGGAGTTTCTGGATCTCGTCGCGCATCTGCGCAGCGGCTTCGAACTCCAGGTCGCGTGCCAACTGGTACATTTTCTCTTCCAGCTGGCGAATGCGTTTGGTGATTTCCGACGGCGAGCGCAGCTCGGCTTCGTAGCGGGCACTCTCCTCCGCCGCCTTGGCCATCCCCTTGCGTTTGTTGCTACGCGCGCCGGGCACCACGGCCCCCTCGAGGATGTCCTTGACGTCCTTGAAGACGCCCTTGGGCACGATGCCGTTGGCCTCGTTGAAGGCCACCTGCTTCTCGCGGCGCCGCTCGGTTTCGCCGATGGCGCGCTCCATGGAGCCGGTCATGCGATCGGCGTAGAGGATGGCGTGACCATTGAGATTACGCGCCGCACGGCCAATGGTCTGGATCAGCGAACGCTCGCTGCGCAGGAAACCTTCCTTGTCGGCATCGAGAATCGCCACCAGCGCCACCTCGGGCATATCCAGGCCCTCGCGAAGCAGGTTGATGCCGACCAGCACGTCGAAGGTGCCGATGCGCAGATCACGGATGATTTCCACTCGCTCCACGGTGTCGATGTCCGAGTGCAGGTAGCGCACCTTGACGCCGTGATCGCCCAGGTAATCGGTCAGGTCCTCGGCCATGCGCTTGGTCAGCGTGGTGACCAGCACGCGCTGTTCGAGGGCGACACGCTTGTGAATCTCCGAAAGCAGGTCATCGACCTGAGTGCGCGCCGGGCGTACCTCGACTTCGGGGTCGACCAGACCGGTCGGCCGCACCACCTGCTCGATCACACGGCCGGCGTGGTCGGCCTCGTATGGGCCTGGCGTGGCGGAGACGAAGATGGTCTGCGGGCTGGCCGCTTCCCACTCCTCGAAACGCATTGGCCGGTTGTCCAGCGCCGAGGGCAGGCGAAAGCCGTACTCGACCAGGGTTTCCTTGCGCGAGCGGTCGCCTTTGTACATGGCACCGACTTGCGGCACGCTGACGTGGGACTCGTCGATCACCAGCAGGGCCTCGCCCGGCAAGTAATCGTAGAGCGTCGGTGGCGGTGCCCCCGAATCACGGCCCGAGAGGTAGCGCGAGTAGTTTTCGATGCCGTTGCAGTAGCCCAGCTCGAGGATCATCTCCAGGTCGAAGCGGGTGCGCTGCTCCAGGCGCTGCGCTTCGACCAGCTTGTTGGCGCCACGCAGGTAGTCCAGGCGATCCTTGAGCTCGACCTTGATCTTCTCCATCGCCTCGAGCAGCGTGTCGCGCGGCGTCACGTAGTGGCTCTTGGGATAGAAGGTGAAACGCGGCAGGCGGCTGATCACCTCGCCGGTGAGTGGATCGAAGGCACTGATGTTCTCGACTTCGTCATCGAACAGCTCGACACGGATCGCTTCCAGGTCGGACTCGGCCGGAAAGATGTCGATGACATCGCCCCGTACCCGGAAAGTCGCGCGGGCGAAATCCATGTCGTTACGGGTGTACTGCAGTTCGGCCAGGCGGCGCAGCAACGCGCGCTGGTCCATCTTGTCGCCACGGTCGAGGTGCAGCACCATTTTCAGGTACTCCTCGGGGCTGCCCAGGCCGTAGATCGAGGAAACGGTGCAGACCACGATGACGTCCTTGCGCTCGATCAGCGCCTTGGTCGCCGACAGGCGCATCTGCTCGATGTGGTCGTTGATCGACGCATCCTTCTCGATGAAGGTGTCCGATGACGGCACGTAGGCCTCGGGCTGGTAGTAGTCGTAGTAGGAGACGAAGTACTCCACCGCGTTGTTCGGGAAGAACGACTTGAACTCGCCATACAGCTGCGCGGCCAGGGTCTTGTTCGGTGCCAGCACCAGGGTCGGCCGCTGCACCTTGGCAATCACGTTGGCAATGCTGAAGGTCTTGCCGGAGCCTGTCACGCCGAGCAGCGTCTGGTGCGACAGGCCCGCCTCCAGGCCCTCGATCATCTGCCGGATCGCCTCGGGTTGGTCGCCGGCGGGCTGGAAACGGGTGACCAGTTGGAACTCGGACATAAATACCTCAAAAGGCTGTGACGCCTCGCAAGAGCGGGCGTCATACCTGGTGTACGCTGTCGCGACACAGAATATGGGCCGCTATACTAGCGGCCCGCTTGCGCAACCCCTAGTCTCAGTTGCCGGGGTTGCTCCAGGAACGTAAATCGGTCTCTAAACCCACCCTCACTACAGAGCTGCCGCCCCCATGAGTCTGTTCTCCGCCGTCGAAATGGCTCCGCGCGATCCTATCCTGGGCCTCAACGAAGCGTTCAACGCCGATACACGTCCTGACAAGGTCAACCTTGGCGTGGGTGTCTACACCAACGAAGAAGGCCGCATTCCCCTGCTGCGTGCCGTGGTCGAGGCGGAGACCGCACTCACCGCTTCGCACGCCCCGCGCGGCTACCTGCCGATCGAGGGCATCGCCGCTTACGACAAGGCTGTGCAGACCCTGCTGCTCGGCAACGACTCGCCGCTGATCCAGCAAGGCCGTGCGATCACCACCCAGGCCATCGGCGGCACCGGCGCACTGAAGACCGGCGCCGATTTTCTCAAACGCCTGCTGCCTGACGCCACCGTGGCCATCAGCGACCCGAGCTGGGAAAACCACCGCGCGCTGTTCGAAGCCGCCGGTTTCCCGGTGCGTAGCTATCGCTACTACGATGCCTTCAGCAATGGCGTCAACCGTGGCGGTCTGCTCGAAGACCTGAAGAATCTGCCCGCTCGTTCGATCGTCGTCCTGCATGCCTGCTGCCACAACCCCACCGGAGTCGACCTGGCGCCCGAGGACTGGCAGGCGGTGCTGGAAATCGTACGCGAACGCGAACATGTGCCCTTCCTCGATATCGCCTACCAGGGTTTCGGCGACGGTATTGAAGAAGACGCCGCTGCCGTGCGTTTGTTCGCCCAATCTGGCCTGACCTTCTTCGTCTCCAGCTCGTTCTCCAAATCCTTTTCGCTGTATGGCGAGCGCGTTGGCGCCCTGACCATCGTCACGGGTGACCAGGAAGAAACGGAGCGGGTGCTGTCGCAGGTCAAACGGGTGATCCGCACCAACTACTCCAACCCGCCGACCCATGGCGCCAGCGTCGTCGCTGCCGTCCTCAACAACCCCGAGTTGCGGGTGATGTGGGAAACCGAACTGGGCGAAATGCGTGATCGTATTCGCACCATGCGCCTGGCCATGGTCGAGCAACTGGCAGACCTGAACGCCAAGCGCGACTTCGGTTTCGTTGCCGAACAGCGCGGCATGTTCTCCTATTCGGGGCTGACCACCGAGCAGGTCGAGCGCCTTAGAACCGAGTTCGGCATCTACGCCGTAGGTACCGGACGGATCTGTGTGGCTGCATTGAACACACGCAATCTACCGGTAGTCACCAAGGCCATCGCCGAAGTGCTTTGAGTGGATGCGGGGAAGTCGGTAGGTGCTTGACTTCCCCTTCGTAATCAGTAGGATACGCGTCGTCGTTCCGCGATAGCTCAGTCGGTAGAGCAAATGACTGTTAATCATTGGGTCCCTGGTTCGAGTCCAGGTCGCGGAGCCAAATTAAAGAAACCCGGTCGCTAGGCCGGGTTTTTTATTGCCTGCGGACTCTCCCAGGGACTACGTCCCAGGCTATTCGCTTCGCTCACCCCTGCGGGGCCGCGCTGAAGCGCGTTCAGCTTCGCTGTCGAGTCCAGGTCGCGGAGCCAGATTCAGGAACCCGGTCACCAGGCCGGACACGCCCGCTCAGGCGCCCAACCCGTGGCACTGCACTCGTGTTCAGCTTGCGTAGAGGTAGGCTTCGACGTCCATCCCGGCATCACGCATCTGCGCCAACTTGTAGCGCAAGGTACGCGGACTGATGCCCAGGCGCTCCGCAGCCTCCTTGCGACGACCTCGCTCGGCACGCAGGATGTCGATGATCACCTGATACTCCCTGCGCCGTAGGTCATCGCCCAGAGCCCCTTCCACCACGGCTGATTCTGCCAACACCGGTGTCGCCGGCCCCGGCACCACTGCCACTGGTGCCTGAGTGAACGGCGGCAGCGGCGCGAAACCGATCGGCGCGGTCAGGCACAGGTCGTGAGGCTCGATGACGCCATTTTGCTGAAGAATGACCGCACGCTGGATGGCGTTGTCCAGCTCACGCACATTACCCGGCCAGGCATGGCTGGTCAGGCAGGCGACCGCCTGAGCGGAGAAGCGCAGCGGCGCCAGATTCATCTTGCCGACGTACTTGGCCAGCAGTCGCTCAGCCAGGGGCAGGATATCCGCCGGCCGCTCACGCAGTGGTCGCCAGGCCAGTGGAAATACGGAGAGGCGGTAGAACAGATCCTCACGGAACCGCCCTGCCGCGACCTCAGCCGCCAAGTCACGGTTACTGGTAGCAAGCACTCGAATATCCAGGCTGATCGGCTTGCGCGCTCCGACCCGCTCAACTTCACGCTCCTGCAGGACTCGCAACAGCTTGGCCTGCAAGGCGAGCGGCATCTCGGAGATTTCATCGAGCAGGATGGTGCCCCCTTCTGCCAGCTCGAACTTGCCTGGCGCACTGGCAACGGCGCCTGTGAACGCGCCCTTTTCATGGCCGAACAGGGTGGCCTCCAGCATGTTGTCGGGAATCGCCGCACAGTTGATGGCCACGAACGGCCCAGCCGCGCGTGGCGACTGCTGATGGAGATAACGGGCCAGCACTTCCTTGCCGGTACCGGACTCCCCCGTGATCAGCACGGTGGAATCGCTGCGCGCCACCCGAGCGGCCAACTCCAGCAACTGCTGGCTGGCCGGCTCGCACGCCACCGGCCCGTCCTGCTCAAGCCCGCCGGCGCGCCCCAGCGCGTGCCGTGCGACCAGTGCCAGCAATACCTTGGGTTCGAACGGCTTGACCAGGTAGTCGGCTGCGCCACGGCGCATCGCCTCGACTGCACGCTCCACCGCGCCGAAAGCCGTCATCAACAGCACCGGCAATTGCGGCTGGCGTTCGCGGATCCTAGACAGCAGTTGATGGCCATCCATGCCCGGCATGTTCACATCACTGATCACCAACCCGAATGGCTCCTCGACGATGGCGTCCAGCGCCGCCTCGGCACAATCGACCGCCCGATAGGCATGCCCTCCCAGCTCCAGGGTATCGGCCAGGGCTTCACGCAACGCGCGGTCGTCTTCAACCAGCAGGACTTTGGCAGCCATGGGTCACTCCTGAATCGTGGAATACGCTGGATCGATCAGCGGCACAATCAATGAGGCACAGGTGCCGCGCCCTGGCCGTGAACGCAGTTGCAACTCCCCCTGGTGAGCTCGGGCAACGGCCTTGACCACTGCCAAGCCAAGCCCGGTGCCAGTGGTTCTGGTGGTGAAGAACGGTTCCCCCAGCCGCGCCAGCGTCGCGGCGTCGATGCCGGGACCGTTGTCACTGATGCATAAACGCAAAGCGTCGCCACGCACATAGGCGTGAATCTTCAGGCGCGCACCGTGGCCAGCGGCTTGAATGGCGTTCTCGACCAGGTTCAGCAGCGTACCGACCAGCGTATCGCGGTTGCACAGCAACTCGCCTCGCCAGGCGTCGCACTGCCAGCGCACCTCGACGCCTTGCACCAGCGATTCCCCGGAACGACGCAACGCCTCGAACAGCTGACTCGGGGAGAGACGATCGCAGAGAGGCAGATCACCACGGGCGAATACCAGCATGTCGCGCACCTGGTGTTCCAACTCGTGCAATCGCTCTTTGAGGCGACCGGCGAAACGCTGCTGCTGCTCCACCGGCAAGACCTGCTCGCTCAGGTGACTGGCATACAGGAGCGCGGCGGACAAGGGTGTGCGCACCTGGTGCGCCAGGGAAGCGACCATGCGCCCGAGAGCACTGAGGCGTTCATGGCGGGATAGCTGATCCTGCAGGCGTCGGGTTTCCGTGAGGTCGGTCAGCAACACAAGCTGGCCTGGCTCGCCCTGCAGTGATCGCGTGGAGATCGACAGGCGCCGGCCATCGGTCAGTGAAATCTCGTGACCATCGTCCCTGCGTGGCGAAAAACGCTGCGCAATCACTTCGCGCCACAGCCTGCCGAGCAGCGGCTCACCGAGCATGTCACGGGCCACGGGATTGGCCTCGTGCACCACGCCATGGCCATCGATCACCACTACCCCGCCGGGCAGCAAGTCCAACAGGCTTTGCAGACGATGAGCGAGACGCTCCTTTTCATTCAACTCCTGCACACGCTGCTCGCTGGCCTGGGCCAGTTGCCCAGTCAGTTCATTGACGCGGCTTTCCAGCAGGCTGTAGGAGCTGCCCAGCCGGCTCGATATCTGCTCGAACAGGGCCAGCGACTGCTCCAGATCCTCACGCTCCGTCTGTGCGGGTGCCGTGGGTTGTGTCTGGGCGTGTAGGTGCGGGCTTGGTTTCATTGCGCTCTCTCGCGTGGCGAGCCGTCATCGGACAGTCATTTGCCAAGGAGATAGCAATACTCATGCCTGAAAATAAAACTCTTTATTTTCAGAAAGATAGGTTTTATTCGAGCGGAGTGCCGTCAATCGAATGACTGGTGGGCAGTGCAACTCCACGAATCGGCATCGCTGTCACCGCCGAGCTGAAGCAGCTCGGCATGCCATCGCCTATTGGCCGACGATCTACTCGTCGCCGGCCTCATCCTCGCGCCGGCTCATGCCGTACTTGCGCATCTTCTCGACCAGGGTGGTGCGACGAATGCGCAACCGCTCGGCTGCACGTGCAACGATACCGCCCGCGTCGTCCAGGGCCTGCTGGATAAGCCCCTGCTCCAGATTGCCGAGATAATCCTTCAGATCCAGCCCCTCGGCAGGCAGCATGGCTGGCGATCCCTGGCCTGGCGAGGCGGAGGTCAATACTGCGCGCTCATCGAGCTCTTCGCGCAGGCTGGCGGCCAGTTGCTCGTCTTCGTCATCGACATGGCGAAATTTCTTCGGCAGTTCACCGACACCAATGACGCCATAGGGATGCATGATCGCCATTCGCTCGACCAGGTTGGCCAGCTCACGTACGTTGCCCGCCCAGTCATGCCGGCACAGCGACATGATCGCCGCCGAGTTGAAGCGGATGGAGCCACGCTTCTCATGCTCCATGCGCGAAATCAATTCGTTCATCAGCAGCGGAATATCTTCGATACGCTCGCGAAGAGGCGCCATTTCAATCGGGAAGACGTTGAGGCGGTAGTACAAGTCCTCGCGGAAGCTGCCGCCCTCGATCATGTTCTCGAGGTTCTTGTGGGTGGCCGCGATGATCCGTACATCGGCATTCTGGGTCTTGTTACTACCCACCCGTTCGAACGTCCGCTCCTGCAGTACACGCAACAATTTGACTTGCATCGGCAGCGGCATGTCGCCGATCTCGTCGAGAAACAGCGTGCCACCATTGGCCAGCTCGAAACGCCCTGCGCGGGTGGTGATCGCACCGGTGAAAGCGCCTTTCTCGTGGCCGAACAGTTCGCTTTCCAGCAGCTCCGCAGGAATCGCGCCGCAGTTGACCGGCACGAACGGGGCCTCGCGACGCTTGGAGTGATAATGCAGATTGCGTGCGACCACCTCCTTGCCGGTACCTGACTCACCGAGAATCAGCACGCTGGCCTCGGTGTCGGCGACCTGCTGCATCATCTGCCGCACCTGCTGGATCGCCCGGCTGGTACCGACCAGGCTGCGAAACAGGTTGGGCTCGCGCTGCCGGCCGCGCTCGCGAGCCTGGTCGTACATTTCGCGATACACCTGGGCCCGGTGCAGGGAGTCGAGCAGTTTGTTGTAGCTGGGTGGCATCTCCAGCGTCGCGAGTACCCGGCGACGGAATTCCTCTGGCCAGTCACTGGTGGCATGCTCGTCGATCATCAGCACAGGGAGGAATTCGTCCCACGCGGCAAACTCCTTGAGCAATTCCAGCGCTCCGCCCTTGAGCCGCACTTCGCCCAGCAGCACGCTGAGAATTCCCCGACTCGATTCGATACCCTCGACCGCCTCACGCCAGTTGGCACTGCCACAGGCCAGATGATCCTCGCCCAGAAAATTGAGAATCACCGACAAGTCACGGCGCCGCTCGGGGTTATCGTCAATGAGCAGAAGCTTGGTTTCACGCCACATAGTCGTAAATCTGGCCCTGGAAGAAGAACACCGCCAACACCTTGGGGCACCGGCATTTGGCCACCAGTTAAGACAATTATTGGCGGTTAGTCAATTTTATGACGTATTTTTTTGAATGCAGGCTGCAAAGCCAGGACAAGAAAGAACTCCTCAGGCGCTTTTCAACAGCAGCGCTAGAAGAAATCCATTATGCAGGGTGGGTAAGCGTCAGCCGAACAGCTGATAGAGTTTGGCGCCCTGCTGGCCTTTCTTCATCTGCAGTATCTGCGCACCGGTGTTTTCTTTCTCGACCTCGCAGGCGGAAACCAGCTCACGGTAGACACACAGCAGCGACTCCAGATCGCGCTTGAGCTCTGCTTCGCTGTCCACTGCCGCCATGGCCTCGTCGACCTCGGCCCGGCAACGCAGGTCGAGGTCACTCACCGCGACCCAGTCCTGATTGACCAACGCTTCGCGTAACGCGTCGGCAGTAACTCTCAACTTTCTGGCAGCCGATATCATGGCGCTCAACCTCTTAAATCCAGTTATCAGCTCTGCGGGGCAATGCCGTCCCAGCCTTCCTTGACCTGGCGCAACAGGCCGGATACTTCACTCAATTTATTCACGTCGTTATTGAGATTGGCCTGCATGAGCTGAGCGTTTATGTAGACATACAAGCTGTCGAGGCGCTCGGCGTACTCGCCGCCTTTTTCCTTGTCCAGCGCCTGCTGCAGGCCGGACACGATATTGATCGACTTGCCGATCAACTGAGCCTTTTCGGCTACTTGACCGCGGCGCATGGCACCTGTCGCCTGGGAGATACGATCCAGAGCACCTTCGAACAGCATTTGAATCAAGCGATGCGGGCTGGCCTCGACGAGCTGCGCCTGAACGCCAACCTGCTGGTACTTTCTCATCGCCGAATACGCATTCATGCCATTTGCTCCACATTCAGAAGAATCAACAACTACTGATTTATATATCGGAGCAACGGCTGGAATCTTTAGCGGCTCAAGCAGATTTTTCCACTAGCGTCGCACCTCAGCTGTCCTTGTTGTTCAGCGCGTCCAGCGTCTGCAGCACGCTGTCGCTGGTGGCGCTCAGCTGTGCAACCAGGGCGTCCATGGTGTTGTACTTGGAGTAGAGATTGGTCTCGAGCTTGGAAATGCGCGTATCCAATGCGGCCTGCTGCTCCTTGAGCTGCTTCTGGGTTGAGGTCAGCGCTTCGGTGCGGGTGTCTAGGATGCCGCCCGAAGAAATGTAGGTATTGTTGACCTCGGATATCCGCGCGAACAACCCATCGCTGCCGGTGAAAAAATCGTTGATCTGATCGCCATAGGTCTCGACGGCCGTCGACAGCGTGGTCTCGTCCACCGCCAGAGTGCCGTCCCTGTTGGTGGTCACCCCCATCTGCGCGAGGATGCTCAGGCTACCATCGCCGCTTGCCGGCTGGACCATTGCGCTGCGTATGGACGACATCAACGAACGCATCGACGCATCGCCCAACAGCGCGCCAGCCTCGGTGGTGGCGTTGCCATCCTCGTCGGTGGTGGTGGAAACCGAGGTCAGGGCGTTGGAAACCGTCATCAGCGTGTTATACGCCGTGACGAAGCTTTGCACGGACTCTTTGATGCCATCGGTATTGGCGGACACCGACAGGGTGCTCTTGCCAGCACCCGTCAAGGTAATGGACAGGCCGCTGAGCGCCGAGGTGGTATTGGACTTGCTGGTCATCGCCAGCCCATCCAGGGTGAACTTGGCATCCGCGGCTTGGGTGATGTAGCCCGCGGCGGTACCGCTCTGCTTGGTGAGGGACTTGGAGCCATCGGAAGCAATGTTGACGTTCAACGCCGAGAGATCGCCGCTGCCGGTCACGTAGATATCGGTATCGGCACCGGTGGTCTCGGAAGACAGCACCAGGCGCGAGCCGCTTGAGTCAGTGACGATGTTGGCACTGACCCCAGAGGTCGAGGTGAGCTGGGAGTTGATCGAGTCACGGATATCGGTGAGCGATGCGCCTGCCTTCACCGTCAGGCTGTAGGCCGTACTGCCGACCTCGATCTTCAACGTGCCGCCCGAGGCGAACTTGGTGGAGGCGCCGCCAGACAACGATTGCGTCGCGACCTTGGAGGATGTGGCGAGGCTTTCGACGTCCAGCGCATAGCTGCCGGCCACCACGCCGCTGGACGTCTTGACCGTCGCCACCGCCTCCGCGGAAGACTTGGCAGTCAGGCCCGCGAAGCTGGTGGAGTTGGATTTGAGCGCCGTCATCGACGCCTCGTAGGCTTCGAGAGCGGCCTTCAAGGTGCCGATAGCGGTCAGGCTGGTGGTCGTCTTGGAGGTTTGCCGATCAATCTGCGCCTGCTTGGGTGCCTTTTCCGCCGAGATGCTGGCCTCGACGATGCTCTTGATGTCCACACCGGAACCGAGGCCGACACTGGTGATACCTGCCATGATCGATTTCCTCCAATGACTTTATCTTGACGTTATAGCGCTCTGCGAACAGAGAGCAAAAAGCGAGCCAGTCAGGCTTTCTCCTGCAAAAGAAGGCTGCGCGCATCTTCCAGCCGAGAGGCCAGCTCCAGGACTTCCTCGGAAGGAATCTGCCGAATGACCTCACCCGAATCGCTGTTGATCACCTGGACGACCACACGGCCCGTCGAATCATCCAGCTGAAAGTCCAGATTACGCCGGACGGACTGGGCGTAGTCCTGCATCTTGGCAATGGCCTCGCCCATCCCGGTCTGCGACATCCCAACCGAACCTGCAGCATTGGATGCGCCCGCAGTATTCCCGGTTGCAACTCCCGAACTTTTCGCTCCACTTCCCTGGACGCTTCCCTGAAGCCCTGTGACCGCCGGGGCGAGGGGAGCCGATACCTGGTTTACTGTCGTGATGCTCATGGACGATCACCTCTCAAGGGCAAAAGGGGAAAGCCTCACGGCCCTCCCCCTGTTCTCCCGACGGTGCTGCAGATGATTACTGCAGCAGGCTGAGAACCGAACTCGGCAGCTGGTTGGCCTGGGCCAGGATCGCTGTCGAAGCCTGTTGCAGCGTTTGTTGCTTGGTCAGCTCGGCCGTTTCCGAAGCGAAGTCAGCATCCTGAACCCGGCTGCGCGCAGCGGTGGAGTTCTCGGAGATGCTTTGCAGGTTCGACACTGTGCTGTCGAAGCGGTTCTGCACCGCACCCAGGTCGGCACGTTGGGCATCGATGTTGGAAATCGCCTTGTCGATCACCGCGATGGCGCTCTGCGAGCCGAAAGCGGAGGTGATGTCGGTTTCCGAGATGCTGGTCAGGGTCGACTTGGTGGTGGTGGTGCCGAATACACTGGCTCCAACGCTACCGGCGGAGTCGTTCAGGCTGTAGGCCTTCGCCGAGTCGAGCTGCACGTTGCCGCGGACGGTATCGCCTTGGGCGAGCTGAGCCGAAGTCGCGAACTCGCCTTCAGTGTTCAGCGTCGCCACGGTCACGCCGGTCAGGTTGGTGCCGGCGCTGAAGCTGATGTTCTCACCGGTGCTCGAGGTGATCGACAGCTCTTCGGTTTTCTCGTTGTAATTCACCGAAATGCCCAGCGACGAGGCATTGGAACTCAGCTGGTCGGCAAGGTCCTTGGTAGAGTTGGCGCCAACGATGGTCGCGCTGGCGGTACCGACGGTGACGGTGAACGAGGCACCGCTGGTGGCCGCATCCGTGCCGGCGGTGATGCCTAGCTTGGCGCTGGTGCTGGCGGTGGCGCTGAGGCCGGTCACGGCGTTGTTCAGACCATCAGCGATATCTTTGGCCGAGGCGCCCGCGGCGATGTTGACATCTGCAGTCTTGCCGCCGCCGGTCACGGTGATGGTACCCGAGGCGGTGGTCGAACCGCTGGCGATGACCGCACCGCTGCCGGCGACCTGCTGCGAACCGATGCGGGTGGCGGAGATGTTGCCCAGGGTGACGTTGATGGTTTCGTTGGAGTTCGCACCGACCTGGAAGCTGGTGGTACCGAACGAGCCGTCCAGCAGGTTACGGCCACCGAAGGTGGTGGTGTTGGAGATACGGGTCAGTTCGGAGGTCAGCGCCGAGTACTCGGACTGCAGCGAGGCACGGTCTTCACCGCTGTTGGAACCGTTCGCCGACTGCAGGGCCAGTTCCCGCATGCGCTGCAGGATGTTGGTGGATTCCTGCATGGCGCCTTCAGCGGTCTGCGCGATGGAGATGCCATCGTTGGCGTTCTTGGTCGCGACGCTCAGGCCATTGATCTGGCTGGTCAGGCGGTTGGAGATCTGCAGGCCGGCTGCGTCGTCCTTGGCGCTGTTGATTTTCAGGCCGCTGGACAGACGCTGCATGGTAGTGGAGAGGGAGTCGGCCGCCTTGTTCAGATTTTTCTGGGTGCTGATCGACGCAATGTTGGTATTTACGGTAAGAGCCATGACGAGAACCTCGTGGTGTGGGCTTGTACGACTCCCGGCCTTGGCAACCGCGCCGGGGTTGGCCTAGAGAGCTTTCGTAGTCTTTATCGTCCTGCCCGGAAAAAGCTTTAGCGGAATTTCGGACTTTTTTTGCGCCTGCCCTTGACTTGAAGGATTACAAGGACAGGGGCAGCTCCGGGGCCATACGTGAAGCGTATCGGCATCCTGGTCTGATTCATTAGGCTCTGCTCCCATCTCTCACAGCAACGCGCTTGGCGACGAAACGGCAACGAGCCCTGGTTGTTTAGTCCCGGCGAGCACGGGCTCTCCGCCGACAGGCGTCATCAATCAGGCAGCCATGCAGCACGCCAGCCTTTCAGGTTTTCCCCGCTCAACATCCAGTCGGCCAGCACCTGGCCGCGCAACCTGTCGCCCATGGCGGCGGCGGCATCGAGGTCACCCACGTGGGCGCGGATCGCATCGACCCACTCCTTGTAGCGATTGCGCACCCGAGTCACGGCGAAACCGTCGCGATAGGGTTCGATGTCGGTACAGACCACCGGGTAGCCACAGATCCCGTACTCGAGCAGGCGCAGGTTGCTCTTGCAGCGGTTGAACAGGTTGTCCTCGAGTGGCGCAAGGGCCAGGTCGAGATCCAGGGAGGCGAGCTTGGCCGGGTACTGGTCGATGCTCACTCCGGCGTGAAATTCGTGGATGAAGGGGCGTAGCGCGTCAGGGCACATGCCGAAGAAGATCCAGTCGACCTCGCTCGCCAGATCCTTGACGACATCGACGATCAATTCGAGATCCCCCGTGTGCCCCGAGCCACCGGCCCAGCCGACCCGCGGCTTGCCTCCCTGGCGCCGCACGCTGCTCAGCGCGCCCCACCAGTCGAGGGGCAGGCGGTTCTTCACCACGCGGATATCCGCGTGCATGCCGGCCAGCGCCTCGGCCAGCGGTTCGGTGGAAACCACGAATCGATCGACCAGGCCGAGGCTCTTGCGCAGCGAGCGCAGGGTGTCCTTGGAGAACGAGCCGCGGTGTACGCTCTTGAGTGGCAGGTTGGGCAGGTAGTCGTCGAGTTCGTAGACCTTGAAGATCGAGGTCGACGCACCGATGCGTCTGATCCAGTCATGAAAGTGCTCGGAAAGCTGGCGCTGCATGACGATACTGTCGGGCGCGTAGCGGCCCATGTCGGCCAGGCCATGCATGATCGGCGAGAGCTTGCCGTCCAGCAGCGCTTCCTGCTCCATGGCCTGGAAGGGTTTGATCACCCGGTAGTGGCCACATCCGGTGTAGTCGCCCATGTGCGCCATGACTACCGGCAATGGCCGCCAGCTCAGAGGCCGCCAGTTGAGGTCACTGTCCAGTTCGAGCTGGAAACCACTGCCATTGAGCGACAGGTTGGCATTGTAGGCCGGGTCGCGCGAGATCGCTGCCAGCCAGGTGGTGAACACGGTGTCCTGCTCGCGAACGAATGCCGGATCCGCCGGCGAATAATCGGCCTCTGGGGCGTCGCTGCCACCATAAAGCAGCTCGACGTGAGGGGTCCACACCATCAGCAGGCCAGCCTGTCCGGCCCGCAGGCAGAGATCGAGCGCCCCGAAGCAGCCTGCGAACTGCTGCGCATCCATGCCCCCCAGTTCCGTATAAACGGCGCGTGAAATCATCAGGCAGGCGCCGTCTACAGCGGAGTAGTTCTGGTCGACCTGCAGGCGCTGCATGAAGCCGGAGGCATCCCGTGGCTCGTTGACGAACGGTGAGTTGACCGCGCCGCGCAGGCCGAGCAGGAGACCGGCGTTGCGGATGCGTTCGGCGGAGTCGAACTGCTTGGCACCGACCGCCGCTACCTCGGGCCTCATGGCATGGTTGAGCAGCCCGTCGAGCCAGTCGTCGTGCAACACCGCCATGCAACTGGCGAGGAAAACCAGGTATTGCCCACGGGCGGCCTCGACGGCGAGGTTGTGGAGACGAGAAAGGTTGGCATCGTAGGCCTGAGAGAGCACGCGCACCTTGTTCGTATCCAGTGAGGCGATGCCTTCCAGCCAGTTTCGGGTGTCCGCGGACTGGCTCCCGTTATCGACGATCAGCAGTTCGTAGGCCGGGTAGCGCGTGCGCTCGAGAATGCTGGTCACGCAACGCAGGGCCAGTGGAAGCTGGTCACGCATGGGGATGATGATCGACACCAGCGGCTTTTCTGCATGACCATAGTCGATGCGGTAACGACCCGGCGGAGCGGGCAGAAGGTGGGCATGAGGGTAGCCCCGTCGGCGCAGATGCGCCTCGATGGCGCGCATTTCGCCGGGATTGTCGTTCAGCGCCGGAGAAGCGAAGATCGCCAGCGGCTCGTCCAGATGGCCGATCGCCGCGATGCCTTCTGCCTCAAGCATGCGCAGGATGACGTCGAACTCGTAGGCCTCCCGCAGCGTGGCGTCGAAGCCACCCAGGCTGGCCAGGGCCTGCCGCTCGAACAACCAGTGCCGCGCCATGCAACTCGGCAGGCTGAGCAACAGGTCGAGGTTGAACCCCGGGCGGAACACGCCGCCCAGATCGGGCTCGCCAGCGTGCAGTTCATCGGTGTAGAACGCTTTGCAGCTCCCTGTGTCGCCGAGGCTCAGTTCGACCTGGACGAGACCGCTGCTGACGAATTGCGCACCGGCATCCACCAGCAGCAGCCAGTCGAATTGGCCACCCTGGATATGCCCGTTGATGGCCGCGACGAGGTCGCCAGCAACGACACCTATGCGCTCACAAGGCAGTTCGCCGAAATCGCCCTGCCCGTCGACCAGCAGCAGCGGGCGGATCCGGGCAGAACGCCCGGCGGCGTGCAGCGAATCCAGGGTGGTGCGCACCTGCTCGAGCGTTGCTCCGCGGGTGCGGACCAGTACGTGCAGCATCGCTGGCGGCTGCTCCAGCAAGCGCTGGTCGATCAGTGCGGCCTGCACCGGGGTCAGCACGCGGCGGCTCAGCCAGGACCTGACGACCCCCAGCTTACGTTCGCTGGCACGCTCCTCGGCAGCCGTCTGGGTAACCTCGATGAAACGATCCAGGGCGGGCCAGAACTCACGCTGCAGGCGCAGCCAGTTGTCACGCACCAGGTGTACGCTCTGCCGCGCACGCTGCAGCTCCGCCGCGGAAGTACCCCAGGCTGCACCGTGGCTCTGGGTCTCGGCCACGCCGATGCGCGGCGCCCCCTCTTCGACGATGACCACGCACAGGCAACCGCACAGCAAGGCCTCGGTGCCGAGGGCAGAAGAACCACCGCAATAGAAGATCTCGCACTGCTGGAACAGGTCGGCCATTTCCTCCCAGGACGCCGGCCACTGCGGGGTGATCTCCACCGCGTCCGGGGGCAGCAGCGCCGGGTCGATGCGCAACTCGCGACGTCGCCCGCGGTAATAGCAGACCTTGCCGGGTACGCGCTTGGCAGGGTCATCCGGCAGGCGGAAGACGTTGAGGTCGAACGGCGGCAGCATCATCACCCGTTCTTCGTTGATCCCAGGCATCAGCAGGTCGCGGGAGTAGGCGTAGAGGATGTCACTCTCGGCGAATTGACCGTTGCCTTCGATGAAGCCCGGGCGGTTGAGGATGTAACGCACCACCACCGCGCCATTCAGCGGGTTGCCGTCGACCACCTCGGGGTAGACCACGATGGGTTCGAGTGCCTGGGAACGGTGCGCCGCTACCACTTCCTCGGTCAGGCGTGGCGTCATGAACTCGGGGCTGAGCACACTGGCGGTGACGTAGGCTTCGTGCCCGGAACGGATCAGGGCATCGCACAGCATGTGCATCACCCGGATGCCGGAAGAGCTGCGTCGGTAGTCCGGCGCATAGATGTAATACGGTTGCGGGCGCTTGGAGAGCAATTCACGCATCGCCTCTACCTCTCGTGTCAGTAGACCCAGTCGGGGTGCCTGCCTCGCGGTCGCTCGGGCAGGCCCCAGGGAAATAGGCGCATCGGCAATGGTACGCGCCAGGGCCTCGCGCTCGGGAACAGAAATTCAATTCGCTTGCCACTGGCTGATGACGTGCGCATGTTTGTGCGGGTGCAGGAAGACGAAGTTGGTCTGCACCGTTTGCTCGGTGACCGCCGCGCAGGCCTGCAACTTCCCGGATCCGTCGCCGACGAACGCCCAGGCCTGGTAGCCATGGCCCGCCAGGTGGGTGAACACATCGTTGGGGTGATAACCGAACACCCGGGACCATTTGCGCAGCAGTTCCACGAGAATGATCGGCGTGGCCTGCAGCGTCCGTTCGCCGCCCTGCACCACCATCAGCTCGGCGCCTTCGACATCGATCTTGATCAGGCTGGGCTGCAGCGCGCGACTGGCGCAGAAGGCGTCCAGGGTGGTGGTTCGGCAGCGGACCTCACGCACAGGCGCACGCCCGCGATCCTGGCCGGCCATTTTCAGCGAGGTGGCACCGGAAACGTCCTCGGCGAAGAAGAAGCCCAGCTCGTCCTGCCGGTCGAACAGACCCATGGCGACGGGCTCGACGTTAGTCAGCCGGTTCAGCCGGATATTGCGCTCGAGCACCGCTACCGTACTGGGGATCGGCTCGAACGCGAAGATACGGCCCTGCGGGCACTGCCTGCCGAGCACCAGGGAATACCAGCCCAGGTTGGCGCCGACATCGAGGAACACCTCCCCCTCGCCAAACACCGATTTGAGGAAAGCGGTCTCGTCGTTCTCGTAGCTGCCGAAACCCAGCAGTGCGTAAGGCGTGGCATGCAGGTCGACGGCGTCGACGAACATGGAAATGCCGTGGCGAGCGGAACTGACCGTCACCCCCTCGGCGCTGATCTGGATGCCGGCCACATCGGTACCCGCGAGAAACGCCGGGTAGTCGAACAACTGGGCATGATGGCCGTTGATCGCCGCGCAGTACCCCTGCTTGTCGAGTTCGCCATCGGCAAGCTGACTGCGGGCAGCCAACAGGGGGTTTCGGGTGCTGTCATTCATCGCTGAAAGGTCCTCTTCACGATGGGCTGAAGTAGCGCAGCGTTCTCTGCAATCCCTGTTCGGGCTCGGTGGTGGGTCGCCAGCCCAGCCGGGCCATCCTGGCCAGGTCGAAATGCCCGCTGGAACGGAACTCGGCCTGCCGTTCAGCGTGCTCCGGGGGCAGCCTGACCTGCAGCCCAGGGTGTGCAGACAGCCGCGCCACCAGCCGCGCCAACTGCAGGATGGTCATTTCCCGGTCCATGCCGACGTTGTAGGCCTGGCCAGCCTCACCGCGCAACAGCAGGATCAGAAACGCGGCGGTGGCGTCGGCGATGTAGCAGAACGGCCGGCTGCTAGAGCCGTCGCTGTTGAGCACGATGTCACGTCCGGCCAGGGCGTCGGCGATGAAGTCGGCGAAGGAGCGGCCGTCGTCCAGGGCGACGCCCGGGCCATAGGTATGGGAAATGCGCGCGATCACCGCCGGCACACCGTACTGGCGCCAGTAGTCGGCGCACAGGGTTTCGGCCATGCGCTTGCTCTCGCTGTAGCAGGCGGTGCCATCCAGTGGATCCAGGACGCCGAAGTCGGTCTCGGCGATGGACGCCTTGCTGTCGCCGGTACCGTAGACGGCCCCGCTGCTCATGAACAGCAGGCGCGCGCCCGTACGCCGGGCCAGCTCCAGCAGGTTCATGGCACCCAGCACATTGCCACGGGCGGTACCCACCGGGTCGCGCAGGTAATACTTGGGACTGCCCGGGCTGGCGCCGTGGACGATGTAGTCGAGCCGCTCGATATCCACCACCGGGTCGCAGACATCCTGGATCAAGGGCCGGAACCAGGCGTGCCCCAGCAAATGGGGAAAGCGCCGCTCAAGCTTTTCCCGGCTGCGCGCCAGGGCGTGGATGACCACCGGACGCTGCGGCCACTGCTCGCTCAGCGAGGCGAAGAACTCCACCAGGTAGGCGGCCAGGGAGCCGGTCGCGCCGGCGATCAGCACCTGCGTGCCAGCGAAACGCTGCCAGTCTTCGGGGCTCTGGCGGATCGACGCCAGATCCTCGGCGATCACCGCGTGGCGAGCGGGTGTCGACTCGTTCATCGGCGCGCTCATCTCAACTCCGCCTGGCCAGTACGCCAAGGATCTGGCTGCGGGTCCAGCCCAAGTCCACTGGCAGGTGCAGGGTGTCGACCAGGCTCAGGCCGAGGCGTTCGAGCAGGCGACGCAGCGCGGTCTCGTTGTAGAAATTGACGTGCTCGTGCCAGTGCCGCTTGAGTGGCGCCAGTTCGAGACTGCCGGGATGTTCCCGGATCAACGCCTCATGGGGCACCTCGAGGTACAGCAGGGTTTGCGGCCCCATGGCCGCGAGCAACTGGCCGACGAACGCCATGGGACAGGCGACATGCTCGAGCACCTGGCTGCACACCACCAGGTCGTAACGGTGCGAATCGATGTTTTCCAGCTTCACGCGTTGCGCGCCAGCGACCAGCTCGACGCCGGAAATATCGTGGATATGCAACAGACGATTGGATTCACGGAAGGGGCTGTTGATGCCACTGTCGCCACCCCAGTCGAGGACCGCGGGTTTCCCCGGCAGGTGCGGTGCGAGCCAGGCCTCCACCTCGCTCACGTAGGGCGCGCGCTCCTCGTAGTGCTCCACCACCCTGGCGTAGCCGGGCTCGTAGCGGATCCGCTCGGCGTTGTAGGCCTCCCCCCGGTAATCGTGGTAGAGCGCGGCCATCTGCGCATCGGTGAAACGGTAGTCGAGAAACAACGCACCGCAGTCCTGGCACTGCAGAGAATTGCACAGGGTATAGGCCATGCCGTGGCGCAGGTCACGCAGCCCCCAATCGGCGGTGATTTCCACCGGCTCATGGCCGAACACACGGTGGGCGACGAATGGCATCAGCACCGCCGAGGAACGGTGCAGGCGGCTACCGGCGCAGCAGATACAGCTACCGGCGATCAGTTCGCGGTTCACCATGTACTGCGGCCTCCATCGACGACCAGGTTAGCGCCGTTCATATACGACGAGGCATCGGAGCAGAGAAACGCGATGGCGCCCCGGTACTCGTCGGCCTCGGCCATGCGGCCCAGCGGGATCAATTGGCTGAGCTTGCTGACGAACACGTCGTTCTGCCCGGCATAGACGCCACCGGGCGACAGCGCGTTGCAGCGCACGCCCTGCTCGCACCAGTAAGTGGCCAGGTACTTGGTCAGGCCGATCAGGCCGTGCTTGACCACCGAGTAGGTGACCGGCTTGACCGGCTGCTGCCCGGCCTCGCGACCGTCGATGCGGTACAGGCGCTGGTCCGGCGCGATCACCCCGAGGTCCGAAGCGATATTGACGATCACGCCGCCGCCCTGCCGGGCCATCTGGGCGCCGAATACCTTGGCGCAGTTGAAGGCGCCTCCGAGGCCCACGTTGAGGTCCAGTTGCCACTGTTCCCAGGGAAAGTGCTCGAGCCGCGAGAAATCCTTGTCGCCGGCGCTCTCCACCTTGGGATTGCGCGCCGCGTTGTTGATCAGGATATCCACTTGGCCATGGCTCGCCAGTACACGCTCGCCGGCCGCCTGCAGGGCTTCCAGGTCGGTGATGTCGGCCTCCAGGCCGAGGGCCTGGCAGCCGGCCTCGCCGGCGAGCCGGGCAAGATTGGCCGACAGACCCGCGGCATCGATGTCGACCAGTACCGGTCGGCCACCGAGATCGGCGATGGTGGCGGCATGCTGGTAACCGAGCAGGCCGCCGCCGCCGGTGATGATGGCCACCCGGCCGTCCAGGCGGAACAGGCTTTGCACGTCAGCCATCGACGTTCACCTCGCTCAGCGCCACTTCCCGGCCCTCTTTCAGCGACCGCAGCGCCGCCAGGGCCAGGCGCAGGCTCTGCACGCCATCGTGCAGACTCACGGCCGGGGTGTCGCCGCCCAGGCAGGCGAGGAAATGGCGCGCCTGGGCCAGGAACATGTCGTTACGCACGAAGCCGGGGAAGTCGTCCGACTCGCACAACGTGCCCTCGGCATCGTACACGCGCAGGCGGTTGGCCAGCAGGTCGAGCTCGGCGTAGCCGGCGTCGCCGACGATCCGCAAGCTGCGCACCGGCGGGCGCTGCAGGTAGTCCTGGTGCAGCAGGATGGGGAAGCTGCCATGCGCGCCGTCGCAGCGCATCAGCGACGAGGCGGTGTCCT
This sequence comes from Phytopseudomonas flavescens, assembly GCF_900100535.1. Classification (GTDB taxonomy): domain Bacteria; phylum Pseudomonadota; class Gammaproteobacteria; order Pseudomonadales; family Pseudomonadaceae; genus Aquipseudomonas; species Aquipseudomonas flavescens. Next base: position 39,510 of record NZ_FNDG01000014.1, on the reverse strand, counting down.
CGACGTCGATCTCCAGGCCGCTGAGTTGGCCGCCATGGGTGACGATGCTGCGCGGCAGGCCGAAGAACCAGTAGATCAGGTCCATCTCGTGGATCTGCGAGAGGATCACCCCGCCGCCCTGGTCGGCCCGGGCCGCGTACATCTGCCGGTAGTCTTCGTAGCGGTGCCAGTTGGGCAGGTATTCGCCGATCTCCGCACGCACGCTGAGCAGGCGCCCGAAGGAGCCCGCCTCAAGCAAGGCCTTGAGGCGCCGCAGGCCGGGGTGGTAGCGGAAGTTGTAGCCGACCAGGAAGGGCAATTGGCGCCTCTGCACCTCGGCCAGCAAGGTGTCGATACCGGCCAGGTCGCTGGCCAGCGGCTTTTCCATGAACACCGGCACGTCGGCCTGCACGCACTGCAACGCCACCGGTACGTGCAGCGCGTTGGGGTTGCACACCAACGCCGCCGCCGGTCGCTGGGCCAGGGCCTCGGCCAGGTCATGGTGCACCGTTATCCGGTAGTCCCGCTCGATGTCGGCGCCCTCGTCGACACTGAGGTTGTCGCGCAACTTGATGCGCTGGCCGCGTACCCGGTAGGCATGCACCTCGAGGTCGTCGCCGAGCAATTGCCGCAGGTTGCGCAGGTGGCGCTGGCCGATGCCGCCCAGGCCGCAGAACAGGATCTTCACGAAGGTTTTCTCTCGTCGTTGAGGGCTCGGCCATGCAGCCAGTCGGCGGCCAGGGCGGCCATGCCGGCCAGCCAGCGCGATTCGTCGCCGGCCTCGCCACGGGCGACCTGCAGGACGAAGTCGCCCTGGTAGCCGTACTCGATCAATTGCTCGCGCAGGCTGGGGAAGTCGGTGTCGCCCTGGCCCAGCGGCACGGTTCCGGCCCCCAGGCGGCGATCCTTGATATGCACGCTGCCGACGCGCCTACCATAGGCGGCGAACTCGTCTGCGGGCCGATAGCCCAGTGAAGCGCTGTTGCCGGCATCGTAATTGACCTTGACCAGCGGGTGGTCGAGCAGGTCGAGCAATTCGCGGAAGGCCTGCGGCGCCAGGTCGGTTTCCAGGTGCAGTTCCACGCCATGGCGTTCGGCCTGCGGCAGCACCTGGCGCAGGTTGGCCACTACCTGGTCGCGCTCGGCCTGGTCGCGGATGCGCGAGGCGTCGACGAAAGGCAGCACCACGCGCCCCACGCCCAGCTCCGGGCAGATGCCCAGCAGCCAGTGCAGGCGCTCGATCAGCTCGACGTTCTCGGCCTGGCTGCAGCGCAGCAGCGGACGATCCATGAAGTAGTCGGCACAGATCGACACGACGCTGAGCCCGCGCCGTGCGAGCAGGTCACGCAGCCCTTCGCGCCCTTCTGCCGTCTCCAGCGGGTTGGCACCCTCGCCGAACAGGTCGTAGATCCACTCGATGCCGCGCAGGCCGATTTCGGCGGCGCGTTCGATCTCCAGCTGCCAGCTCTGGCGTGGGAAGGACTGGAAACGGCCGTCTTGCGGCGCGCTCAGGCGCCCCTGCATGGTGTACAGGCCCGCCTCGGCATAGCGGCTCAGGTAATCGCTCATCGTCAATCGTCCACCAGCGGAATCAGCATGTTGGCACGCAGCTCGTCGCGCTCCAGGAAGGGAAAGAGGTCTTCCAGCGGGCTGGACACCATGGCGCCATTCTCACCGATCTTCGAGGTGATACGCGGGCCGATGGCCTGGTCGGGCTCGACCATCACTTCACAGAACACCGGCCCCTCCAGGGCCAGCACCTCGTCGACGACCTGGCGCAGTTCACTGCCGCCATCGATGCGCCGCACCGGCAGGCCGAAGGCCGCCGCCAGGGCGGACAGGTTCGGCAGGCTCAGGCCGGAGTTCGGATCGCAGCCGATGATCTGCTTGAAATAACCACCCTGGGAGGCACGGATCGAGGCATAGCCATTGTTGTTCAGCACGAAGTACTTGATCGGCAGGCCCAGGCGGCGCACCACCTCCAGTTCCTGGATATTCATCACGAAGCCGCCGTCGCCGTCCACCGAGATAGTGCGTCGACCGCCGCTGCCCAGGCAGCCGCCGATGGATGCCGGCAGGCCATAGCCCATGGAGCCCAGCCCACCGGTAGCCACGGCGCGCTGGCCACGCTTGAGGCGTACCGACAGCCAGAACGTATCCAGGGCGGCGCCGGAGCTCCCAGGGATGATCTGGTCGCCCTCGGCCATAGCCTCGGACAAGGTCTCGCTGAACACGTAGGTGTTCACGTACTGGCTGGGCCGACGGTATTCGGGCAATACCACCGGGTAGGCGCTCTTCCAGTCCTGGCAGCGCTCGCGCCACGCCTGGCAATCCAGAAGCGCGCTGCCGCTGGCGGCGAGCAATTGCTCCATGAACGCCCGGGCATCGCAGACGAAACGCTGGTCGGGCATCTCGCCGAGCTTGGCGATCTCCGCCGGATCGACGTCCACGACCACGATTTCCGCCTCGCGGGCGAACTGACTGCGGTCGAAACCGGTGATCGAGAAGTCCAGCCGGCAGCCGACGGCCACGACCAGGTCGGCGTTCTGCACACTGAAGTTGGCCCCGCGCTGCGCCACGGTACCGCAGCGCCCCACGTACAGCGGATGGCTGTATTCCAGCAGGTCGGCGCCGATCCAGGTGGTCAGGGTGGGAATGCCCAGCGTTTCGATCAGCGCTCGCATGGCCGCCTCACCGCCCGCCGCGTGCACCCCGTTGCCCACCAGCAATACCGGCCTGCGCGCCTGGCGCAGGCTCAACACCAGGCGCTGCAGGTCGTCGACCAGGGGAGCGGCCGGCCAGTCTTCGCCTTCCGGCACGTAGCCTTCGAGTCGATCGGGAACGATCTCGGTGGCCTGCACGTCCAGCGGTACATCGATCCAGACCGGCCCCTTGCGGCCACCGAGCATCAGGTGATGGGCCTTCTCCAGCTCATAGCGCACACGCTGGGGGTCGAGCAGGCACACGGCATATTTGCTCAACGGCGTGACGACGCTGACGATGTCCAGCTCCTGGGTGCCCAACTGACGCAAGCCACTGTCACCCTTGAGGTCGGCGCGCTTGACCTGGCCGGAAACGAACAGCGCCGGAGTCGACTCGAACCAGGCGCCGGCCAGGCCGGTGATAGCATTGCTGGCGCCAGGGCCGGACGTCACCAGGCAGGCGCCGAACTTGCCCGAGGTGCGCGCATAGCCCTCCGCGGCTATGGCGGCGCCCTGCTCGTGGAGCATGCTCACGGCACTCAAGCGTGGCTGGCGGAACAGCGCGTTGTTCAGGTGCATGGCTCCGCCGCCAGGCAGGAAAAACACGTGCCCGACGCCCTGGTTGGCGATGAATTCGAAGATGTAATCGGCGACACGCATGGGCATTACTCGGGGCTGGACGGCTGGGGTAGACGGTCTTTGGGCACGGCGTAGAGCACCAGATCCCAGCCTTCGGCCAGATGCGGACAAAGTCGGTAGTGGTAATGCGGGTAGTACCCGTGCAGTTGCAGCAGCAGGGACCACAGGTGGTTCTGCAGGTGGTAGACGCATACCGCGATCACCGGGTGCCGCTCGGCGATCAGGCGCTGGCCACCGGCCAGGCACTGGGGCTCGAACCCTTCGATATCGATCTTGATGAAGCTTGCCGGGGCGATTCGCTCGCAGAGCGCGTCGAGGGTGGTGATGCTCACCCGCTCGCTGCCGTGGCCGACGCGACTGGCCGCGCCGCTGCTGTCCTCGATGAACACCTCGCCCGTGCTGTCACCCACTGCCAGCGGGTAGGCGAACAGCTCGCCCTCCGCGCCCTCGCGCAGCGTGGCCAGGTTGCCCTGCAAATCGGCGAAGTTGGCCGGCGACGGCTCGAACGAGTGGATCTGCCGATAACCACGGCCACTCTGCAGGTAGTCGGCCACCGAGTCGCCGTTGAAGGCACCGATATCGTAGAGCACCTCGTCGGCCTTCTCGGTGCTGAACTGCGCATCGAAGTAGATGGCCCGTGTCGATGCCGGCGGCAGCAGGTCATGGTCGAGGGTGAGGCGCCATTCGACGTGATCGACGAACAGCTGCCGCGACACCGGGTCAGTGATCAGCGCGAATGCCCGGCGGATGTCAGCGGCCTCGGCGGCCGCCCGCTCCGGCAAATCCAGCGAGTAGTGAGGCAGGAAATGCTGCGGATAGCGCCAGGCCAGGTGACCGAACAGCGCGATGCGCTCGAACCCCATTGCCCGCAAAGGCGCCAGGCGCTCGCTCATGCGGTCGCTGATGTGCCCGCTCCAGATGGTGCAGATGATCGACGGCAGCGCACCACGATACTGGTCGGCCAGCTGCGCCGGGCTCATCACCGGCACCGAGTCGATGGTGGTGCCCCAGGACGCGGGATTGTTGTCGATGAAGGCACAGGGCGAATGGCCCATGCCCTTGAGCACTGCCAGTGCCTTGCGTCCCAGGTGGCTGGCACCGAACAGCGCGAAGGGCTGTTCCAGGCCACCGATGAGCCGCTGCAGGGTCGTGCTCTGGCGCTCGCGAATGGAGGCCAGCGGCTCGCTCAGCAGAGTGTCCAGCCGTTCGCTCAGGTGCGGGTCGCTCATAGTCGGACTCCTCATAATGATTGCAGATAGGTCAGCGCGGACCAGAATCCGGCGCCATGGTCCTTGTGGCCCTGCCACACCTCGGGGATGAAGCTGACCGCGGGATGCCGCCTAACCTGCGCCCAGGTCGCCGGCCAGTCGATGTCGCCGGTGCCCATCAGCACACCCTCGCCGTTGGCACCCAGGGCATCGGCCACGTGCAGGTGCGCCGAATGCGGCAGCAGCAGCGCCAGCGCGGCCTGGAAGTCGAGGCCGAAGTGTAAGCAGGTCATCTGCAGGTGTGACAGGTCCAGGCACAGGCGCAGGCCATGTTCGCGGGCCTGGGCCACCAGCTCCTCGGGCATCATGAAGATGTTCTGGTGGCGCTGGCCGCCGAAGTGCCAGGGAAATGGCGCCATGTTCTGCGGGATCAGCTCGGTAGCGGCGAAGTCGACACGCATGCAGGCTTCGTGGAAGCGCTCGTACAACTGCGGGCGCAGGGCCAGCGGACGTGGCTGGTCGGCGGAGAAGCCGCCGATATTGGCGACGATCAGCCGGGCGTCGGCATTGGGGAAGAACTCACCGATCTGCAGGGTGGCGTCCACCACCCGCTGCAGGTTGTCGATGGAACGCTGGCGGTAGCTGGCATCGTCCGCGGCCAGGTCGAGCAACTCGCTGTTCTCGAACAGCTCCGGGGCATGCACCACCAGGCGCGAGCAGCCGACCTCGGCGAGGAACGACTGCGGGCGCAGACCCAGGTCCCGGTAGGACAGGTGAAACTCGAACAGGTCGGGCTCGATGCGCCGCCGGTAGTCGAGGAAATCGTGATAGCGCACCGGCACCCCCCAGCGGATCGGCAGGCTGAACGCCCGCTTTTCCTCGACCGCCTGCTCGTCGAGGTCGCTGTCGAAGAGGAAGTCGCCCTGGGCGATATCGCGGCTGGCCGGTTTGCCGAGCAACTCCACCAGGCGGTAGGGCGGCAGGCCCTGGCCGGGGCTGGCGACACGCAGCAGGGAGGGCGCGAAGGGGGTGCCGCGCGGAATGTCACGGGCGGCGATCACGCTCTTGCCCAAGTTTTCGCGGTTGAGCAGCTCGCCCTGGCTGGCGTGGCGCCCCGGGCCTTTCCAGGGTAGCGCCTGTTCCAGTTGGCGAATGCCCTCGACCAGTTGGCGAAACTCTTGCGGCTCCAGGCTGGCCAGGTGATCCGGCCCCTCCATGCCACGGTCCAGCGTGATGTGCCGCTCCACCAGGCTGGCCCCCAGGGCAACCGCAGCGAACGTGATGGCGATGCCCCGCTCGTGCCCGGAATAGCCGACCAGGCCATGCAGCTCCTGCAGGCGGCGCAGGTAACCGAGCTGGATATCGGCCTCCGGCGCCGGGTAGGCACTGTTGCAATGCAGCAGCGCGAAGGGCACGCCGAGGCCATTCAGCTGCTCGATGGCGCGCACGATCTCGTGCTCGAACGACATGCCGGTGGACAGAATCAGCGGTTTACCGAGACTGGCCGCCTTGGCGATCTGGTACGGGTTGCACAGGTCGGCCGAGGCGATCTTCAAAGCCGCCACGTCGAAGTCGCCCAGGGCATCGACACTGGGTTCGTCCCATGGCGTACACAGGTAGGTGATGCCCTTCTGCGCACAGTAGCTGCGCACCTCGCGGTGCTCGTCGAGGCCCAGTTCGACCTTGTCGAGAAGATCCTGGATGTACTCCACCCCCAGATCCTCCGCGCGCGAGCCATCGGCCTTGCGACGGTACAGGGCATCGCGATTGCGCAACTGAAACTTGACGCAATCGGCTCCGGCCGCAATCGCAGCGTCCACCAGCTGTTTCGCCAGCGCCAGTGAGCCATTGTGGTTGTTGCCGACTTCGGCGATCACGTAGACGCGCTCGCCGCCCAGGGCGAAGCCATCGATAGAGAATGCAGTCATTGGATTTTCGTTCGCCATGAGGTCACGCCGCTGGATTCGAAGCGGAAGTTCTGAGTCTGACAGCCCAGCGCGCGCACCGCACGCACCACGCTCTGTCGGTGCTGCGGTTGCACGTAGAACAGAAAGAAGCCACCAGCGCCTGCGCCGAGCAGCTTGCCGCCAAGCGCGCCGGCGGCGATGGCCGCCTCGTAGAGGGTGTCGAGGCGATCGTGGCTGATCGCCGAGGAGAATTGCTTCTTGAGCTGCCAGGCTTCGTCCAGGCACAGGCCGAAGTCACGCAGTTCGCCGCGAATCAGGTGACGGTGCATGCGTCGACAAAGGGCGACGCTGGCACTGAGCAGCTCAATCTGCGTCGTCTCGGCCTCCATCTCCCGGCGCTGCAGCTCGTGCAACTGACCGGAGTCATGGGAGATACCGGTGTCGCAGAGCACCAGGCACGACTCCAGTTCGCTGTGGATGGCTTCCTCCAGGCGGATCGGGTGCACCAGGTTGCGCTGGTTCTCGAACTCGATCAGGTTGAAGCCGCCGAACGCCGAGGCGTACTGGTCCTGCCAGCCGCCGGCGATACCGAAACACAGGCGCTCGGCCTGAAAGGCCAGCTCGGCGATCTCGTAGGTGCTCCAGCGATCCTGGCGCAACTCGTTGAACGCGGCGATGGTGGCGATGGCGGCCGCGGAGGAGCCACCGAGCCCGGAGCCCACCGGGAAGTCCGAACGCAGGTAGAGATCGAAACCATAGCGGGGCTTGATCACCGAGACGATGGTCGCCAGCAGGCTTTTCTCTCCAGCCGCCAACAGGCCCGACAGCGAGTCGAAGTACTCCTCGCGGCCCAGGTCCTCGGAGAAGACGCGGATGCAGCCATCGTCGCGCGGCACCAGGGTGGCATGGGCGTAGAGGCCGACGGTGCAGCTCAGCACCACCGCCGGATGATCGATGAAGAAGTAGGTCAGGTCGGCGCCACCACCGCAGAAGCTCATCCGCACCGGTGCCCGGGCCCGTGCCAGCACCGGCACTTCCGCACTGGCCGCCAGCAGCCGGGTATAGACCTCCACCAGGCGGCCGTCATCGTCCACCCCGGGGATGGCGTTGTAGCCCAGGTCGAAGATCTTCAGCAGTTCCTCGCGCGTGGCGCCGCTGCGCGCGGAACGGAAATCGCGGTTCATGCAGGCGGTAACCGGCAGGTTGGTCTGCCCGCCCTGCAGCAGATAGCGGCGCACGTCGCCGTTGGTTACCACGCCGAGCAGGCGCTGGTCGCTGTCCACCACGAAGGCGATCTGCAGGTCGCCCGCTTCGATACATTCAACCGCATCGAGGATGCTCTGGCGTTCGCCGACACTGAGTGCCTGGACAAGCAAGCTCATGGTGCAGGCTCCATCTGGTAGTCGTCGGCGTATCGACTGAGCGATTGTGGTGTGCCTATGTCGATGAACCGGCCGGTGTACTCGACGACGGTCACCACCTGACGCGCCAGCAACGCGGGCAGCAGATCCTGCTCCATGGAACAGGCGTGAACCGGAGTGGCCGCGAAGGCCTCGTGGGTGAAAGCGTAGACGCCAGCGTTGACAAGGCCCTGGCCGTCGAGCCCCTTCTCCTGCAAGGCGAGCAGATGGCCTTCGGCATTTCGCAGCAGGCTGCCATATCGGCTGCGGTCTTCCACCTGCACGGCCAGCAGCGTGTTGGCCTGGCCGAGAATGGCCAGCCGATAGCCCTGCGCATCGAGGAAGGTGTCGGCATTCAACACCAGGTAGCGCTGCCGCACGGGCTGCTCGTGCAGCGCGTTGAGCAGTGCGCCACCCGTGCCCAGCGGGGCCGACTCCACCACCAGAGTCAAGGCGATGCCTGCGTGCCGAGAGAGTGCCGCAAGCTGCTCGGCAACCTGATCCGCTCGGTAATGGGCACACAGCACTGCCTCGGTGACACCCGCGTTCGCCAGTTGGCGCAGAACGCGCGCCAGGAAAGGCTCGCCGTGCACCGTCACCAACGCCTTCTGCGAGTCCGTCACGCTGCGCAGGCGCGTGCCAAACCCGCCGCAGAGTACGTAGGCACGCATCAGCGCGGCCTCCGCAGGTACGTTTCCAGGCTGTGCGCGGCGTGCTCCAGATGATCCTCGGAAAGACCTGGCCAGAGGCCGATCCAGAAGGTATCGCGCATGATCTTGTCGGTCACGTCGAGGCGGCCGGACACCCGGTAATCGAGCCCTTGCATGTACGGCTGGCGCGTCAGGTTACCGGCGAACAGCAACCGTGTGCCGACCCGCTGTTCGTCGAGGTGGCGCAGCAGCTCGAGCCGTTCGACGCCGCAACCATCGCGCAGGGTGAGCGGAAAACCAAACCAGGAAGGATCGCTGCCCGGCGTGGCATGCGGCAGGATCAGCTGGTCGGCGCAGCCGGCCAGGCGCTCGCTGAGCCAGGCGAAGTTGCGCTTGCGTGCGCTAATGAAGCTTTCCAGCCGATCCATCTGCGCCAGGGCGCAGGCCGCCTGCATGTCGGTGATCTTCAGGTTGTAGCCCAGGTGCGAGTAAGTGTATTTGTGATCGTAGCCTTCCGGCAGGTCACCCAGCTGCCAGCAGAAGCGCTTGCTGCAGGTGTTGTCCTCGCCGGGCGCGCAGTAGCAGTCACGCCCCCAGTCACGGAAGGACTCGACGATGCGCCGGAGCAGAGGCGAATCGGTGAATACCGCTCCCCCCTCGCCCATGGTGATGTGGTGCGCCGGATAGAAGCTCAGCGTCCCGAGATCGCCGAAACTTCCCACCTGGCGGCCCTGGTAGGTGGATCCCAGGGCATCGCAGCAATCCTCGATCAGCCACAGCCCGTAGCGGTCGCAGAGTTCACGGACGACCCCGAGGTTGAACGGATTGCCCAGCGTGTGCGCGAGCATGATGGCCTTGGTTCGCGGACCGATCGCCGCTTCGATCAGCGCCGGGTCGATGTTGTAGGTGCCCAGCTCGATGTCGACGAATACTGGCACCGCACCGAACTGCAAGATCGGGTTCACGGTGGTAGGGAAGCCCGCGGCCACGCCGATCACCTCGTCACCCTTGCGGATGGCCCGATCCCCCAGGCGCGGCGAAGTCAGGGCGGAAAATGCCACCAGGTTGGCCGATGATCCCGAATTCATGGTCAACGCACCGCGGCGCCCCAGGTAGCGAGCCAGACGCCTTTCGAACGCCTGGTTGAAACGTCCGGTGGTCAGCCAGCCGTCGAGCACGGCTTCGGTCATCGATTGCAGCTCCGGCGCACCGATCACCTTACCGGACGGCGGAACTGCATCGCGGCCGGCTTCGAAGGCCGCTGGAGCCATTTGCAGGTTGGCGTAGCGCTCCACCAGCTCGACGATCTGCTGGCGTAACTCCTGCGCCGTCTGTTCACTCATGGGCATCGCCTTGATAGGCCGCGATCTGTGCGCGGCTGAATGTCTGCATGTCGTCACCCGCTTGCCAGGCGTGGTGCCATTGAAGCGTTCGTTCCAGTGCCTGTTCCAGGGTCCAGCGCGGTCGCCAGCCCAGCCCGGCACGCGCCTTGGTGGAGTCCAGCGAAAGCAAGCCGGCCTCGTGCGGCTGTGCAGCGGCGTCGATGCTCCAGTCCGCCTTGCCGGACCAGTACCGGGCGAGCCGTTCGACCAGCTCGGCGACGCTGACGAGACCGTCGACATCGGGACCGAAGTTCCAGGCCGATGCGACTGCATCGCCCTGCTCCAGCAAGGCCTGCGCCAGGCACAGATAGCCGTGCAGGGGCTCGAGCACATGTTGCCAGGGACGTACGGCCTGCGGGTAGCGCAAGATCAGCGGCTCGCCCGCCTGCCAGGCACGCAGGATATCGGGCACCAGGCGATCGGCCGACCAGTCGCCACCACCGAGCACGTTACCGGCCCTTGCGGTGGCCAGCCCGATACCGGACTGGCGCAGGAAGGACTCGCGCCACGAGGCACACAGCAACTCCACGCATGCCTTGCTGCTGCTGTAGGGATCATGCCCGCCGAGGCTGTCCTGCTCGCGGTAGGGCCAGAACCACTCGCGGTTCTCGTAGCACTTGTCGGTGGTTACCACCACGACGGCGCGCACCGAATCACAACGACGCACGGCCTCGAGCAGGTTGAGCGTGCCCATGACGTTGGTCGCGTAGGTCTCGGCCGGTGTCCGGTACGACTCGCGCACCAGCGGCTGAGCCGCCAGGTGCAATATCACTTCCGGGCGCGAGGCCGCCATGGCATCGGCCAGGCGTTGCCCGTCACGGATGTCGGCGAAGGTACCCGGGAGCATTTCCTGTAAACGGGCGAGCTGCCACAGGGAAGGCTCCGAGGCCGCGGGTAGCGCATAGCCATATACCTCGGCGCCCAGTTGCTGCAGCCAGAGTGCCAGCCAGCCGCCCTTGAAGCCGGTGTGCCCGGTCAGGAAAACCCGGCGCCCACTCCAGAAAGCCGGTTCTACGCCCATAGCCGCCACTCCGCCTGACCGCTCTTCCAGCGCTCCTCGAGCAGCACGCGGTCACGCAGGGTGTCCATTGGTTGCCAGAAGCCCCGGTGCAGGTGGCTCATGAGTTGCCCCTGCTCGGCAAGCTGGCGCATCGGCTCGTATTCCCAGGTCGTTTCGTCGCCGTCGATATGATCGAAAACCCCCGGTTCCAACACGAAGAAGCCGCCGTTTATCCAACCGCCGTCGCCTTGGGGTTTCTCCTGAAAGCCCCGCACCCGCTCACCCTGCACGTCCAGCGCGCCGTAGCGGCCCGGGGGTTGCACGGCGGTGACCGTGGCGAGCTTGCCGTGCAGGCGATGAAAGGCGATCAACTGGGCTACGTCGATGTTGGCAACGCCGTCGCCATAGGTCAGGCAGAAGGTCTGCCCGTCGATATAGTCGCGAACACGCTTGAGCCGGCCGCCGGTGGCCGTGCTCTCGCCCGTGTCGACCAACGTCACGCGCCAGGGCTCGGCATGGCGGTTGTGGATGTGCATGCGGTTTTCCGCCATGTCGAAGGTCACGTCGGACATGTGCAGGAAATAGTTGGCGAAATACTCCTTGATCACGTAGCCCTTGTAGCCCAGGCAGATCACGAAGTCGTTGATGCCAAAGTGCGAGTAGATCTTCATGATGTGCCAGATGATCGGCTTGCCGCCTATCTCGATCATCGGCTTGGGCCGCAGGTGGGACTCTTCACTGATGCGAGTACCCAACCCTCCTGCCAGGATAACCACTTTCATCGCTGTCTCGCCTTTAACGGAATCTGTAGCGCTGGAAAGTCCGTAACCCCGCGCCAGGCCGAGGATTCTGCCATTGCGACTGCAGCGACTCCAGCGATAAAACCGGCGATGCCTGTTCGTCCGGACCGGCGCCGCTCCCGCGAGCGAAGGGTACTTTCGATACCCCTCGCTACGCCGGTGGTCAAGGTCAGAGCTTATCGAACAGACTCAACTGCCCGATCCGCGCAAACGCTGCCTGGGCGGCCTCCAGCTTGGTCTGCTGGAGCATCAGGGTGGAGATGGCCGCCGACATGTCGGTATCGCGAATGCTCGACTGGGTCGAGGCATTGGCGATCGACAGGCTTTCGTTTTCGGTGCTCAGGGTGTCGATGGTGTTGAGCCGGGCGCCGACATTGGTACGCAGCGCATCGACCTGTTTCATGGCGTTGTCGATGTTGCTGATACCCGCGGCCACCGCTTCACTGAGCGCATATTGCCCGGCCACGTTGCCGTCGCTGCTCGCCTTCAGGGCCGACGACAGGGTGGAGATGGTTTCGAGCACCCCCTGGGTATTGGAAGAGCGGCCCCGGATGCTGAAGCTGTCGCCGGTGGCCGGTGTGCCGGTGACATCGAAGGACACGCCGGCATAGGTGAGCGTGCCGCTGCCGTCCAGGGCGCCGCTGGCCAGGGGCGAATCGCCGTCCTTGCGCGGCTGCGCATAGACGGAATAATTGGTGTCGTCGCTGAACTGGATGACGACGCCATTGGCCGGGAAGGTGGTCTTGTACGCCCCGGTGGCCGACAGATCGGCCACGCTGCCTCCGGAAAGCTTCGCGCTGGAACTGCTGTTGCCGGCGACCGAGAAATTGTCGGGTGCCACGTTCAATTCGAAGACGTGGCCGGTCAACTGCGTCGCCGCCGTTTCCGAACTCTCGGCATCCAGCGAGACATTGAGCTGGAAGTCCACGCCGCGGAACGACACCTTGTCGGAGCTCAACGATGAGGAATCATAAGTACCCGTGCTCAGCGCCGCCTTGGTCGCATCGCCGGCGCTGTAGATGATGTACTCGCTGTCGCTGGTGAGCTCCAGCGCGTAGGGTGCTCCCGAGACGAATTCCTTGTAGTTCTTGTCGCTGCTGACCTGCCCCTGCCCCACATAGGCCGTCTGGCCGGTGGCCGGTGAGGCGGTCAGCGTGGAAGTGGTGCGGCTGACGCTGGGAACGTTCTCGAACGAACTCCAGCCATTGTCATTGACGATCAGGTTCATGGAGCTGGAGACCTGCAGCGACAGAGCGTTCTGGTCACCCTGATAGCTGTAGGTGCCGTCGGCATTCTTGACGAACGGCTGGGTAGCGCTCTGGGCACCAGCGAACAGGTACTGTCCGTTGGCGTCCTTGCCGTTCATCATGGTCAGCAATTGCTCCTGGATCTGATCCAGTTCCTGAGCGATGGACGTACGATCCTCGTTCGACAGGCTGCCGCTGCCGGCACGCACGGACAGCTCCCGTGCCCGCTGCAAGACGTTGGTCATCGACTGCAGGGTGCTTTCCTGCTGAGACAGCGAGTTGGTCGCGCTCTTCATGTTGTCGCTGTACTGGGTGAGCTGGCCCTGCTGTTGCTCCAGCTGCAGCAGACGAGATGCGCCGACCGGATCGTCCGCCGGCGTGTTGACCCGCTTGCCGCTGGAGATCTGCTCGTAGGTCTTGGTGATGTCCGAATAGCCCTTCGAGTAACCTGAAATACTCGAAGCGTACATTTGCGATGTGGAAATACGCATGGAGGTGGCTCTCAGAAGGTATTGATCAAGGTATCGAATATTTCGGACGCAACAGAGATAACCTTAGCCGAGGCGCTGTAATACTGCTGGAACTTGACCAGATTGACAGCCTCTTCGTCGAGGTTGACGCCGGACAGGGAATCCCGGCTGGCGGTAGCACCACTGAGGATACTGCCGGTCGCCTTGGCATCCAGTTCGGCCTGGTTGGTCCTGGCCCCGACCTGTTCGATCAGGGAACCGTACGCCCCGCTGATGCTGGCCCCACCGCCGCTCTGCAGGCCAACCGTGGATTTGCTCTGCAGGCCGAGCAAAGACTTCGCGTTACGGTTATCCGAGACACCATCGCTGTTGAAGGACACCGTGAAGCTGTCTCCCGACGCGGGGCTGCCGGACACGTCCATGCTGAACGAAAACGCCTCGTTGCCCGCCGCATCGGGAATGGAAATCTCCAGGCTGTTGCTGGCACCCGGAACGATGCTGCCGGTCGCCACGGACGTGCCGCTGGAATTGTAGACCGAATAACTCTGCGAACCGTTGCTGCTGGTGCCGAAGACGACCTTGAGCGGGGTTCCATTGCGGATGGCTGCCTGGGTCGCAGCGCTGGCGGCGGTGTCGTAGATGTCCAGCTCGGTGGTGAGCGTCGGCTGGGTCAGGGTGCCCGTGCCCAGGTTGCCGGTGGTGAGGTTGGCCGCCAGGGGCGCGGCGAAAGCCAGTTTACTGGCGTCGCTCATCACCGTACCGACGGTACTCGCCGCGGTACGGGTCGGGATGACGGTGAAACGGTCACCCGATGCGACCGTGCCACTCGGCAGGGAAATCGAGAACCCGTCGAACACGGTCGGTGGATCGTCGCTCAGATTGCCGGCCCCCAGCTCGACGCCATCGGACAGCCGGCGCACGCTGTAGTCGCCATTGTCGCCCATGGTCACTTCGTAATTGCTGGTGCTCAGTTGCCCCGAGTCGGCAATCGTCACATTCAGGTTGCCCGACGCCGCCGCGTTGCCGGCGTTGGCCAGGCTGCGCTGGGCAATGGCAGTGGCACTGTTGATGTTGGTGAACAGCGACGCCCCGAACTCACCATTGAGATCCAGCCCCTGGCCAAGCTGACTGTTGACCTGATCGGCCATGACCAGTGCCACGCGGCCCAGCTCGTTGAAGGTCGGCTCGAGTATCTGGCTGCGGTAGGTGAGCAGGCCGCCGATGGAACCCGTGGAGATCACCGAGCTGATGTCCTGGTTGGAACCGCCCTGGGCCAGGTAGATGGAAAAGCGCGAAGGATCGGAAGCGCTCGCCGAGGCGGACAAGGTCGAGGCGGTGGCACCGACGACCAGCGGCTGGCCGGAACCGATGAACAGGTTGTAGTTGCCATCCTGCTCGAGCACGGTCACCCCGACCAGCTCGGAAAGCTGGCGCACGGCTTCGTCACGTCCGTCCAGCAGATCGTTCGGGCTGGCGCCACTGGCACTTGCCTGGGTAATGGCAAGGTTGTAGCTCGCCACGCTGCTGGCCAGTTTGTTGACCTGGCCAGCCATGGTCGACATCTGCTGATTGATGTAGCTGTTCTGGTCGGCGAGCTGGTTGTAGACCGAGTTGAAACGCTCGGTCAGCCCGCTGGCCTGAGTCAGCAGCAGTTGCCGTGATGCGGTGTCGGTGGGGCTGGCCGAGGCAGTCTGCATCGACGCGAAAAAACTCTGCAGCACGCTGCTGATGCCGGTGGTGCTGTCCGCCAGCAACGAGTTGGTCTGTTGAATCTGGGTATTGAACGACTGGGCCGCGCTGTCCAGCCCCGTGGAGGTGCGCACCTGGGTCGTCAGGTAGCTGCTGTAGATACGCCTGACATCCTCGATCGTCGTACCGGAGCCGATGTACACATTGCCCGACTTCTGCGCCGCCGCAGACACCTGCACCGTGGCCTGGCGGGTGTAGCCGGCAGTGTCGACGTTGGTGATGTTGTTACCCGTCACGTTCAGCGACGTCTGGCTGGCTCTGACCCCGGAAAGGCCAATCGACATCAGGTTGCTCATGGCTCAGTCCTTATATGCGTTTGCTGCCGGTATCGGCCGATGCCAGCATCTGCACCGCCTGGTAGGCACCGACCTTGCGGGCGATCTGCGATACCTTGCGGGCATACTGCGGATCGGTGGCATAGCCAGCCTTCTGGAGTTCCTTGGCGAACTGCTCGGGGTTGGCCGTGGAGCCCAGCGCCTTTTCGTAACGGCCGTTGCTCTGCAGGAAACTCACGTAATCGTCGAAGCTGTGAGCGAACGAATCGTAGGCACGGAAGGAAGCCGTCTCCTTGACCGCCCTGCCGTCCTGATATTCGGTGGTCATCACCGTGGATGATTCGCCACCCCAGGTATTGTGGGTCTTGATACCGAACAGGTTGTGGCTGCTGCTGCCGTCCTGCTGCTTGATGATCGACTTGCCCCAGCCGGTCTCCAGAGCGGCCTGGGCCACCAGGTAGCGCGCGTCCACGCCGATCTTGCTCGCGGCCTTCTCGGCCATGGGGAGCATGGTTTCCATGAACTCCTGGGCAGAGCTGAATACCGTCCTGCCGGCCGCCTGCTCGGCACTGCCATTGATGCTCAGGCTGCGCTCGGTGGGTGCAGCATAGGACTTGGCCGGTAGCCAGTCGCCCTTGGCCAGTGCTTGCCCGTTGCTGGCGGCGGCGCTCGCCTCGACGCCCGGAACGATCCCGGCCTGCACCCGGGCAGACAGCTTGCCCGGCAATGACAGGCGACGCTGGTTGAGCAACGACACATCGCTGCGCTCGCTGTCCAGCGTGGCCTGGGCCTTCTCGTCGCTGGCGATGGGCGCGCTCGCCTCAGCGCTGCGCGCCAGCGGTTTGCTCGGCGCCGCCGGAACAGGTGCATCGACCTGGGCGAAGGGGTTTGGCCGGTCGCTGACCTGTTTCATCTTCGCCATCTGCCGCGCCAGCACATCGGCCAGGCCGATGCCGTTCTTGTTGCCGGACATGGTCACGGACAACTGCTGGTCATACATGTCCTGGTAAGTCTTGGCCTCGTTGCTGTTCATGAAATTGCCTTCGCCGAACGCTTCGTTGGCCGAGCGCATGGTCTTGAGCATTTCATTGAGGAACAGCGACTCGAACTCCTTCGCGACCTTGCGAATGTTCTGCTCGTTGTCACCGCCGACCTTGAACTGGTTCAGGCGGTTGAGATCGGTGTAGGCGCCACTGTCGACGGTGCTGGTGCCGGCGGCCGAGAGTCGAGTATCCATGTCCCGTTCCTTTTAGATCACGATCAGGTCGGCCTGCAGGGCGCCGGCTTGCTTGAGCGCCTCCAGGATGGCCATCAAATCGGAAGGCGCAGCGCCCACCTGGTTCACCGCTCGTACGATCTCGTCGAGGGTGGTGCCGGGGCCGAACTTGAACATCGGTTTCTTTTCTTCGTCGGCGCCGACACGCGAGCGGGGCACCACGGCGGTCTGGCCGCCGGACAACGCACCGGGCTGGCTGACCACCGGGTCTTCGGTAATGGTCACCGTCAGGCTGCCATGGGTAACCGCGGCAGGCTGCACACGCACGTTCTGGCCGATCACGATGGTGCCGGTACGCGAATTGATGATGACCTTGGCTACCGCCTGGCCTGCGTCGACCTCGAGGTTCTCCAGCACCGACAGGTAGTCGACACGCTGGCTTGGGTCGAGTGGCGCGCTGACACGAATCGAGCCACCGTCCAGGGCCTGGGCGACGCCCGGGCCGAGCAGCTCGTTGATGTGGTCGACGATATTCTTGGCCGTGGTGAAATCCGGACGGTTGAGGTTCAGCGTCAGGGTATTGCCCTGATCGAAACCACTCGGCACCGGACGCTCGACCGTGGCGCCACCGGGAATGCGACCGGCCGACGGCACGTTGACGGTGATCCGCGAACCATCGGCGCCACTGGCATCGAAGCCGCCCACCACCAGGTTGCCCTGGGCGATGGCGTAGGTGTTTCCGTCGATGCCCTTGAGTGGCGTCATCAGCAGGCTGCCACCGCGCAGGCTCTTGGCGTTGCCGATGGAGGAAATGGTGATGTCGATGGTCTGCCCCGGCTTGGCGAATGGCGGCAGGTCGGCGTGGATCGATACCGCGGCGACGTTCTTCAACTGCACGTTGCCACCTTCCGGCACCTTGATGCCGAACTGCGCCATCATGTTGTTGAAGGTCTGCACGGTGAACGGTGTCTGGGTGGTCTGGTCACCGCTGCCACTGAGCCCCACCACCAGGCCGTAACCGATCAACTGGTTGCTGCGCACGCCCTGGATGCTGGCGATGTCCTTCAGGCGCTCGGCGTGAGCGGCAGAAGCCAGCAACAGGACAGCGACGGTGACGATCCATTTACGCATGATCATGTTCCTCAGAACGGCCACAGCGGACTGATGAAGAAGCGGTCCAGCCACCCTGGCTGGCTGGCGTCGGCAAAGGCGCCAGTGCCGGAGTAAGTGATGCGCGCATCGGCGATACGGGTCGAGGCCACACTGTTGTCGCGGGCCACGTCATCGGAACGAACCAGGCCGGCGATGCGTACCAGCTCGTCGCCGGTATTGAGGGTCATCCACTTCTCGCCACGAACCACCAGCAATCCGTTGGGCAGCACTTCGGCCACCGTCACGGTGATCGAACCGGTCAGGCTGTTGCTCTGCCCGGCCTGGCCGGAACCGTCGGTATCACGCGAACCGGTGTATTCGGCGCCAAGCGACATCGGGTTTCCGGTCAACGGATTGTTCGCCGACACGCCGCCACCGAACAGTGAAGTCAGGCCCAGGCTGGTGGTGCTGTCCTTCTTGATCTGCGAGCTGGCGTTCTTGCTCGCCTGGGTACGCTCGTTGAGCGTGATGGTGATGACATCGCCGACCCGGAACGCCTTGCGATCACCATACAGGTTGCTCTCGAACCCCGACTGGAAAATCGAGCCATTGTTCTGCGCAGCCGGCAGCGGCGTACGCGGCAACACGGGGGCGTAGTACGGATCGTTGGGCTTGGCGGCAGGCGCCACGCAGCCGCTCAGCACCAGGCTGCCGAGAATCGAGAACACACACACCAAGCGGTTCATAACCACTACCTCACAGCGTTCAGGCGTATCGAGGGACGGGCTGGTGCCCTACCCGGGTCTTAAAGGTTCTGCGTGATGAAGGACAGCATCTGGTCAGCGGTGGAAATGACCTTGGAGTTCATTTCGTAGGCGCGCTGCGTGGTGATCATGTTGACCATCTCCTCGACCACGCTGACGTTGGAGTTCTCCAGGGTGTTCTGCAAGGTGGTGCCCAAACCGTTGAGGCCGGGCGTTCCCACCTGGGGCGCACCGCTGGAAGCGGTTTCCAGGAACAGGTTGTTGCCGATGGCTTCCAGGCCCGCCGGGTTGATGAAGTCGGCGGTCTGCAGATTGCCGACGATCTGCGGCTGGGCATTCCCCGTGGTGGTGACCGAAGCGGTACCGTCCTCACCCACGGTGAACGTACGCACCTCGGCGGGCAGCACGATGGCAGGCTCGAGCGCAAAGCCCTGCGACGTTACTACCTGCCCGTCCGAGTTGAGGTGAAAGCTGCCATCCCGGGTATAGGAAACCGTGCCATCGGGCATCAGGATCTGGAAGAATCCTTGCCCGTTGATCGCCAGATCCAGGGGCTGCTCGGTGGTCTGCAGGCTGCCGGCCGTGAAAATCTTCTGGGTGCCCGTGATGCGTACCCCGGTGCCGAGTTGCAATCCGGAGGGCAACTGGCTGTCCTGGCTGGACTGACCACCGGGCTGACGACGGATCTGATAGAGCAGATCCTCGAACTCCGCGCGATCACGCTTGAAGCCCGTAGTCGAAACGTTGGCCAGGTTGTTGGAAATGGTCGTCAGGTTCATGTCCTGAGCGGACAAGCCGGTCTTGCTGACCCACAGTGCCGGAAGCATAGCGTTTCTCCTCGGGCGCCGGATTCATGGCGCCACGTGTTGGTTATCAGCTCATCTGCAAGACACGCGCCATGGCCGTGTCATTGTCTTCAGCGGTACGCATCATTTTCACCGACAGCTCGAACTGCCGGGACAGCGCCAGGATCGAGGTCATCTCCTCGACCGCATTGACGTTGCTGGCCTCGAGGAAACCGGAAGTCACCTGGACCGTGGCGTCCGCCTCGGGGGGCTGCTGCCCGGTATAACGAATCATCCCGTCCGTGCCTTTCTGCATCTGCTTGAGGTCAGGATTCACCAGTTTCAGCCGATCCACCTCGGCCAGCACATTGGGCGCCTCGCCGAGGGCACGAATGCTGATCGTGCCATCCTGGCCGATCTCGATCTTCTGCTGCGGCGGCACCGCGATCGGCCCGGCATTGCCCATCACCGGCATGCCATTGCCGGTGCGCAACATGCCCATGGCATCGACGTTGAGGCTGGCGGTGCGGACATAGGCCTCGCTACCGTCGGGCGCCTGTACCGCCAACCAGCCCTGCCCCCCGATCGCGACGTCAAGATCCCGCCCGGTCTCTTGCATAGCGCCGGGAGTGAAATCGGTACCTGGTCGCTCGCTCATGGCGAACACACGGCTAGGCTGGGTCTCGCCGAAGATCGGCATGGCGCGTGCCTGCTCGAAGTCACGCCGGAAACCGCTGGTGGAAATGTTCGCCAGATTGTTGGCGTGTGCCCGCTGGGCCAACGTATTGTTGTGGGCGCCAGTCATGGATACGTACAGCATCTTGTCCATATGCAAACCTCAAAGGTGACGGGCCTGGGTGACCCAAACATCTTTCAAGGCTGATAAAGCAAACGCTGTGCCACAACCCAAAAAAACATATAAGTGACTGAAATAAAAGAAAAAGGCCTCGAAAGAGGCCTGTAAAAAAAACCAGCAACGGCAGAAATCTGCCGCTCGCTCAGCGAAGGTTGATGATGGTCTGCGAAATGGTGCTTTCGGTCTCGATGGTCTTGGCGTTCGCCTGATAATTGCGCTGGGCGACGATCAGGTTAACCAACTCGGCCGTCAGGTCGACGTTGGAATCTTCCAGCGACCCTGAGGTGAGCGAACCCAGGGTGCCGGAACCCGGCGTGCCGATGACGGGCTCGCCCGACGCATAGGACTCGACCCAGTTTGTGTTGCCCACCGGCGTCAGGCCCTGCATGTTGGCGAACGAGGCCAGAATGACCTGGCCGATCACCTTGGACTGGCCATTGGTGTAGGTGGCGAACATGCTGCCGTCATCGCTGATCGACAAGCCCGAGAGTTGGCCGGTGGTATAGCCGTCCTGGGTGAGGCTGTTGACCGCGAAAGCGGTATTGGTCTGCGACGAACCGCGCATGTCCAACTTGACCCCCGACGTACTCGCCGCGGCACCGTTCGAGCCCCAGGTGACCGGGTTGGTGGTGCTGTTGGTAACCGCCGCCGGCACCCAGTTGTTCAGGGAGAATACCCCGCTGGTGGTGCTGGTGAGGCCCGTCGAATTCGACGTGGTGCCCACCAGGCTGCCCGAGGCGTCGAAGCTCACCGTGGCATTGTAGGGAACGGTACTGGTGGGATCGTTGGGGTTGCGCCCATCGATCGTCACGTACATGGTCCAGGTATTGCTGTCGGTACCACTCTTCACGAAGTATTGCGACATCGTGTGGGAGTTACCCTGCGAATCATAGATATCCACCGACGTCGACCAGTTGTAGCTGGTGGCGATGGATGCATCGAACGGCGATGTAGTGGGCGTCGAAACGGTCGAATTGAGAGCGACCTTCTGGGTGATCGAGGTCGTCGCATTCGGCAGCTGGTTGGCGGTATCGACCATCAGGTCGGACACCACGCCATTCACGATCGCACCATTGGCGTCGATGCCGTAGCCTTGCAACCTGCTGCCGGCGCTGTCGACGATATAGCCCTCGCGGTCGGCATTGAAGGTGCCGTTACGCGTGTAGGAACGCGCCCCGCCGTCGCTCATCACGAAGAAACCGTTGCCATTGATCGCCAGGTCGAGGCTGTTGCCGGTCGAGGAAATATTACCCTGGGTGAACTGCTGGGAAACGGCAGCCGTCAGCACACCACTGCCGGTGGTGTTTCTTCCGGAACCGAGCATTGAGGTGGCGTAAATGTCGGCGAACTCCGCCCTCGACGCCTTGAAACCCGTCGACCCCACGTTGGCGATGTTATTACCGGTCACGTTGAGGTTCTTGCTGGCGGCGTTCAAACCGCTCAGGCCGATATTGAAAGACATCTAACACTCCTTCCGGCGAGCCGGTTACTGGCCGATCATTTTGACTTTCGACAGCGCAACGCCGCCCAGTCCTGCAAGGTTGAGGGTCATCTCTTCACCGTCCTGACCAAGCGTCACACTGTTGACGACAGCCGGCAGATAGGTGGTCAGTGCGGTTTCGGTCCCATCGATGGTGGCCGTGGCCTTGAAGGTATAAGTGCCAGAGTCGAGGGTGGTGCCATCGTCGCCGGTACCGTCCCAGGAAAAGTCGACGCTGCCCGAGGCCTTTTGCCCCAGACTTATTGTCTTGACCTTCTCGCCTGACGAGTCATAGACCGCCACCGAGACGTTGGAGCTGGTGGACGGCAGATCCAGCGAACCGTACAGGCTGGTCCCCGTTTCACTGGTGTCCACCAGGGCCTGACCGGTTTCCACCAACACCGAACGACCGACCAGTGCGGATGCCTGGAGCGCGCGGGACGACTGGAACCCGCTGAGAATGGTATCCATGGACGAGTTCAGGTTCTGCAGACTTTCCACGCTGCTGAACTGTGCCAATTGCGCCACGAACTCGGTGTTGTCCTGAGGATCAAGCGGGTTCTGGTTGTTCAATTGGGTAACCAGCAGTTGCAGGAAATCGGTCTTGCCCAGCGAGCTTTCAGCGCTGCTCGTACTGCTGGAGCTGCTGGAACTGGTACTCGTTGAACCCGAGAGTCCCGACAGGATCGATTCAGAGGTGTTGATGGTGCTCATCTAGGCAACTCCCTTCACTGACCGAGCGTCAGCACGCGCTGCATCATCTGCTTGGCGGTATTCATCATTTCCACGTTGGTCTGGAACGCACGACTGGCTGAAATCATGTCCGCCATTTCCTCGACCACGTTGACATTGGGGTAATACACGTAACCCTTTTCATCGGCGGCCGGATGATTCGGCTCGTAGCGTGGCACCAGCGTGCTCTGGTCCTCGACGATGCCCAGCACCTGGACACCGGCGCCGGATTGATCCTGATCAGCGAACAGTGAGCCGTTCTCGCCACCCTGCGCCTGCTGGAACACGGTGGCGAACACTGGATGACGCGCCCGGTAGGTCTGGTCGATGCTCGAGGAGACCGATTCGGCGTTGGCGATATTGCTGGAAATGGTATTCAGCCGAGTGCTCTGGGCACTCATGCCGGTTCCGGCGATGTTGAACACGCTGGTAAGTGACATATGCGGCTCCTTTATTCACCACGCAGGGCGCTGACGAGCCCTTTGAATTTGCTGTTGAGCAGCGTGAAGCTGGTCTGGAAGGCCACCGCGTTTTCGGCGTAGTTGGCCTGCTCGACCTGAGCGTCCACGGTGTTCTGATCGATCGAAGGGGCGGTTGGCGTTCGATAGGCCAGCACCGCATCGCCCATTGGCACGCCTTCTGCTGCGATATGGCGACTGTTGGTGGTTTTCAGCCCGGAGTTGCCGCTTGCGTTGCTTTTGGCCGCCTGCTGGGCCAGAACGGAAGCGAAATCCAGATCACGGGCCTTGTAATTGGGCGTATCGGCATTCGCCATGTTGTTCGCCAGCACTTCGGCACGCTGGGCACGGTAGCTCAATGCCTTTTCGTGAATGCCAAGTGCGTTATCGAAGCTGATGCTCATCTCAGGAACCTTTGCCGTGGCGGCTAGCCTGTTTGTGTGCAAAGTTCACAGCAAAGCACATGCCAATTTATTTTTTTCTTTTTAAATCAGCCGGATAAGAAAAAAATACAGGAAAAGGCGGGCACAAGCGGCAAAGCTTTTCCGCCGATTGGCAGGTTCGAGCGGCAATTGAGCACGGGCTTGCCGCTTTTCTGACGCGGGAGCGACGGAACACTGTCAGCGCCGCGGACGCGCCAAAACGCAGAACGGGAGGCCTAGGCCTCCCGCTCTGCGTTTTGATTGGATCATTTGGCTTTGTATATGATGCCTGGGCTGCATTGCACCATCTGATAGCGCTCAGGCAGGCCGTTCAACGCTTCGGAAGCGCCGAGGAACAGATAGCCGCCCGGCTTGAGCATCGTATGGATGCGCGTGAGGATGTCCTTCTTCACATCGGCCGAGAAGTAAATCAGCACGTTGCGACAGAACACGATGTCGAATTTGCCAAGGCTGGCATAGCTGTCCAGCAGGTTGAGGGGGCGAAATTCGACGCGGCTCTTGATCGCTGGCTTGACCACCCAGCGCCCCGGCCCCTTGGGATCAAAATAGCGCTGCAGACGTTCCGCAGCGAGACCACGCCCCATGGCCAGGCTGTCATATTCGCCGGACTTGCAGTTGTTGAGCATGGTCGGCGAAAGATCGGTGGCGACGATCTGCACCCCGCCCTTCAATTGGCCCAGATTACTCCGCTCGAACTCATCGATGCTCATCGACAGCGAATACGGCTCCTGGCCCGACGAGCAAGCTGCCGACCAGATACGCAGGCGTTGCCCCGGGTAGGCCTTGATGAGCTCCGGCAGTACGCGATTCTTCAGCACCTCGAACGGATAGGCATCGCGAAACCACAGCGTTTCATTGGTGGTCATGGCATCGACCACCTGTTCACGCAGGCCGCTACGCGGCTGGGTCTGCATGCGCTGAACCAGGTCGCCCAGGGATTTGATACCGTGGCTCTCCATCAGCTTGTTCAAGCGGCTGGAAACCAGGTACTGCTTGTTGCTACCCAGTACGATGCCACAGGCCTTTTCCAGAAATATCCGGAATTGCTCGAAATCCAAATTACCTGAAGACACTCGCGGAGCCTCGCCCATCTGTAAAAATCGAATGCGGCAGGCGAGCCGAAGCGCACCTGCCGTTTTTGCCGCCACCGCCCATTGGGCAGACCCGGGCAGTTGATGCGTTATGCCGAGTGATCGCTCGACTTGATGCGTTCGACCACTCGAGAAGCCAGATCGTCCGGGCGGAATTTCGCCAGAAAATCATTGGCCCCCACTTTCTTCACCATAGCTTGGTTGAATACTCCGGACAGAGAAGTATGCAGGAGAATGTGCAGCTTCTGCATACGTGGGTCGGAACGAATCGCGGCGGTCAGGGTGTAGCCATCCATTTCAGGCATCTCGATATCGGAGATGAGCATCAGCAACTCCTGCTCGGGCGACTTGCCCTCATCGGCCATCGCCCGCAGGAAGCTCAATGCCTGGCGCCCGTCGTTCAATGCCGTGACCTCGACACCGACCGTCTGCAAGCAGCGCATCACCTGCTTACGCGCCACCGAGGAGTCGTCGACGATCAGCACATGCTGGCTGACGGCCTTGGTCTGCGTCTCGGCATCCACCACGCCGACGGAAATCACCTCGGAGGTAGGCGCCACTTCGGCGAGGATCTTCTCCACGTCGATGATTTCGACCAGCTTGTCATCCAGCCGCGTTACCGCAGTCAGGTAGTGATCGCGCCCGGTACCCTTGGGTGGCGGGTGGATCTCTTCCCAGTTCATGTTGACGATGCGCTCCACCGAACGCACCAGGAAGCCCTGCACCTTGGTGTTGTACTCGGTGATGATGACGAAACTCCCCTGCAGATCACCGAGCGGCCGCTTGCCCGTCGCCATGGACAGGTCAAGGATGGGGATGGTGCCACCGCGGATGTTCGCCACGCCGCGCACCACCGGGCTCGACTTGGGCATTATGGTGAGTTTCGGGCATTGCAACACCTCCTTCACCTTGAAGACGTTGATCCCGTACAGCTGTGGGCCGTCGAGACGAAACAGCAACAGTTCCAGGCGATTCTGCCCAACCAGCTGAGTACGCTGGTTGACCGAATCCATCACACCGGCCATGTACGGGCTCCCATGATTCCAATGACGCATCTGATGAGGTCAGCGTAGCAGGCGGCACGCGCCTTGCTTCCAACCAGACATGAATGCACAAACGACAATTATTCGACGCGCGATGGCCAAGAGCCTTCGTTGCCTGGCAGTTTTACCTGCTTTACTGGCGCTCGGCTATAGCACGCTGACGACTGCCTCCGTCACCCTGCCCGATCAGCTTATCGGCGAGACCCAGCGTTTTCTTGAGCAAGCAGTCGAGGACTATTTGCAACGCAGCAGTATCCAGGCCCGCCACGAAGTGACGGTCAACCGCCTGGATCCTCGCCTGCGGCTTCCATTGTGCGACCAGCCCTTGACAACCACCCTGGAGACGCCCGCCGAGCCAGTGGGCCGGGTAACCATGCGCGTACGCTGCGATGGGACAGCGCCCTGGACAGTGTTCGTGCCCGGCCAGGTGCGCCTGTACCGTGAGGTCGTCACACTGGTACGGCCGGTGAAGCGCGAGGCTGTTCTCAGTGAAGCCGATATGATGTTGGCGGAGCGCGATGTCGGCCTGCTCAACCAGGGCTACCTGAGCGACATGGATCAGGCGATAGGCAGAAAGGCCACGCGCGCCATGCAGCCGGATCAGGTTCTCGCGCCCGTGCATATCCGCCAGGCGGAACTGATCCGCCGCGGCGATCAGGTGGTGATAAGTGCGCGCACCGGCGGCATTAACGTACGCATGCCCGGCGAGGCACTCTCCGACGGCGCGCTGGGTAAGCAGATCAGTGTGCGTAATCTGCGCTCACAACGTGTGGTTCGCGCTCGAGTGACCGGGCCGGGCCAGGTTGAAGTGTCGATGTAGGCAGCCGCGATGATCATCAATGTCACGACTTGGAGAATCGATTGGCTGACTGGCGAAGACGACTGTTTTAGACTATGCGAGCGACGCGTTTTTTTTGCTTAAAGTTTTCTCGGGCATGGCCGACACACTAGGCAAGCGTCCAAACTACGTCAGAGGTTTTGTATCATGGTCATCGATTTCAACCGACTCAACAGCAGCACACCAGCCAGCACCACACGTGCCGGTAGCGTTCAGGGCGGCAAGAGCGAAGCCATCGAGAACAAGGCCACTGGCAGCGAAGCCACCGCACAGAAAGCAGCTGTCAGCAGCAAGAGCGGCGAATCCGTGCAATTGAGCAGCGAAGCGCAACAGTTGCAAAAGACCGTCGACAAACTGCGCGACCAACCGGTAGTGGATACTGATCGAGTAGCCAAGCTGAAGCAGGCTGTCGCCGACGGTAGCTATCAGGTCGACAGCCAGCGCGTCGCCAGCAAGCTGCTCAACTTCGAATCCCAACGCTAGTCTTCGGGCTCGCTTTGGGGTGTTGGACGCCCAGAAACCGTTTTGACTGTTGCCAGCCCGTAGGCAGGCAGAGCCCGGATAGGTTCGACCCCAGAGAGCCCGCTTATGAACGCGACCACCCTGCTTGACCTGTTCAACGAGGATATCGGCCATGCACAACGATTGCATGAGCTGATCGAGTGTGAATTCCGCGCCCTCAGCGAAAATGACCTGTCATGCCTGCAGCAGATCCTGGCAGACAAGCAGCCTCTGCTGGCCAGCCTTGATCAACATGGTAAGGCCCGCTCCCGGGTACTCCTCGACCTTAACCTCAGTGCTGACCTCGCTGGTCTGAAGGTGCTCGCTGAGCGCTCCGATCAAGGCCCTGCACTGCTCGACGCCAGCGAGCGACTGAGCGCCCTGCTCGAAACCTGTCAGAGCGCCAACCTGCGCAATGGGCGAATCATTCGATCCAGCCAGAAATCCACGGAAAACATGCTCAGCATTCTGCGCGGAAACGAGACGCCATCGCTCTATGACAGCAGCGGCAGTACCGCTAAAATCGGCGGCAAGCGCCCGCTCAGCCAGGCCTGACATAACGACAAGATGCGCAATGAGCCCAAGGTGGCACATCATTGACGCCGCAGTACCTTGCCCCGGAGATCTCTGGACCGTGTCCAACCCCTTCGTTCAGGACGGTGGCCCGCAACCCCCGAAAGTGCTCAAGGCACCCGTGGAAATCGTTGCCAACCTACGCCTTCTACAGCACCACAACGACCCTTTGATCATCATGTTCCATGAGCGCGACCAGCGTTTCCAGAGCTATGTGATAGAGATCGACCGTGACCGCAACCTGCTGATCCTCGACGAGATGATGCCCAGCGATGGCGAGCGCTACATGCAGAATGGCGAAGCGTTTCGTGTCGAGTCCTATCACGAGGGCGTACGTATAGCCTGGGATTGCCCGACGGGCATGCAGGTAAGCGAATATCAGGGCGAACGCTGCTATGTCGGCGGCATCCCCGCAGAAGTGCTCTATCACCAGCGCCGCAACGCTTTCCGGGCAGCGGTCAAGCAATCCGACCAAGTCAGGGTGGAAATCAGCGGGCCCAGGTTGGGCAAACCGCTGGAGGGCCTGATGCTCGATATCTCGGCCTCGGGCTGCAAGGTTCGCCTACCCGGAAACGCCAGCGAAAGCCTGCAGCCAGGGCAACTGTACGAAGACTTTCACGCGCTGCTGCCGGTAGGCCGCCTGGAGACCACCGTAGAGCTGCGCCACACCCGTTATGACGACAAACTCGACCTGACGTTTGCCGGCCTGCACTTCGCCAACCTCGATGGGCTGCAGCAGCGGCTGGTGGAGCGGTTCGTCTATCAGTTGCAACGTGAAGCCCGTCGTTTCGAAAGCGACACTTTTCTATAAGTATCAGGCTTGCGGCGCCGCCTCAGGCGTGTTTTCAGAGTCGTCACCCGGCACGCCAGCATCATCCAGCACAGGTTCCTGCATTTGCTCCTGAACCACCTGCTCGTCGACGCGGGGATCCAATGCCGCCACCAGTGGCGACGCCGTCATGTTGACGGGCATGGCCACGTGCTGCAACGGTGCATCATCGACCTGGTGGAGGCGGGTGACGATGTCCGAACGGACTCGCCAGACCAGAAATAACCCACATAAGCAAAAGAAGGCATACAGCATGTTGGCGCCGAAAAAGCGCATCAACACGCCAACCAGCAGCGGGCCGATACAGGCGCCAACACCGAAGGTCACCAGCAGCATCGCGGTCAGCGACACTCGGCGCTCGGCCTCGACATGGTCATTGGCGAATGCCACGGCCAGCGGATAGAGACTGAATTGCAGCATGCTGACGATGAAACCGACCGAAATCAGCAACAGCAGCGGCGCCTCTGACAGCATTGCCAACGGTGCAGCCACCACCACCATGAGGCCGGCCATGCCACGTATCAGCTTGACCCTGTCGAAGCGGTCCGACAGCCAGCCCAGGGGGGCCTGAACGATCAGGCCGGCGAGAATGCAGCACCCCATGAAGATACCCACCTGCTCCGTCGCCAGGCCCATATTGGCAGCATAGAGGGGCGCCAGGCCGTAGAAGGAGCCGATCATCAGGCCAGCCACGCCGATGGTGGTCAGCGACAGCGGGACACGCTTGAAGAAGAAGCGGATCTCCAGCGGCGCAGGATGCAGTGGCGCAGGGTGCAGGCGCCGGGTCAGTGCCACAGGCACCAGACACAGCGCGAACGCCAGAGCCACCAGCATCAGCAGTTCCAGCCCCAGCGTCGGGTGTACCACCAACACCAGTTGGCCCAGCACCAGCCCCAGGTAGGACGCCGCCATGTAGCCGGCGAATACCAGCCCGCGCTGCTTGCTCTCGGCCTGCTCGTTCAGCCAGCTCTCGATGACCATGTACTGGCACATCATGCCCAGCCCCACCAGGACGCGCAGCACCAGCCAGGCTGGCAACCAGTCGAGCAGGCCATGCCCGAGCACGGCGGCGGTGACTACCCCGGCGCAAGCCACATAAGCACGAATGTGCCCGACCCGGGCGATCAATCGGTGGCCGATCTTGCCACCGAGCACCAGCCCGAAATAGTTGGCCGCCATCAGCGCACCAGCCCACACGCCCTCCCCGGACTC
The DNA here is from genome assembly GCF_900100535.1 of Phytopseudomonas flavescens. GTDB lineage: Bacteria > Pseudomonadota > Gammaproteobacteria > Pseudomonadales > Pseudomonadaceae > Aquipseudomonas > Aquipseudomonas flavescens. Next base: position 10,189 of record NZ_FNDG01000014.1, on the reverse strand, counting down.
GGCGAGGCGTAGCGCCAGGTAGGTACTCAGCAGACCTGAGCCCAGCAGCATCAGGACAGTGGCGATGTATAACGAACTGAAGGATTGCCAGATCAAACGCATTGGACTGCAACGACTCCTTGTAACCCGCTCCCGAAGGAGGCTCAATCTCGATCAACGACAACCGCTGGGCAGGCAGTCAGGCACGGTCGATGATCGCCGTGCCATATGGATGATGCCTGGCCCGCAACAGTTCATTATTCCTAGGCCTACTGCAACCCCGCCGCGACGATGCTCGTTCAATTGGCGGCATCGCCTTCCAGCGCGGCCAGGCGCGTCTCGAGTGCAATGATGCGGGCTTCGAGCGCTTCAAGACGATCGGCAGAGGATCCGGTTGCCGAGCGCTCTCCCTGAGCCGCACGTTGCTGCAACTGCGATTGCAGCTCAGTCGGATCACCCAGCAGGTGGATGTAGCGATCCTCGCGCTGCCCCGGCAGCCGCTCGACCAGGCTCACCAGATGTCGCCCGAGCAAACGCTCTAGGTGGTGTTGTACCTGCTCCGCATCATCGAAATCATGCAGGCGGCCGCCTCGTGCGAGCAGTTCGCTGATCGTCTGCGCCCCACGCAGGAACAGCAAGCCTAGCAGCGCGACTTGCGGCGAGACCAGCTCCAGCACCTTGTCGACGCGGTGCTCCCAGCGGTCGGCACGGCTGCCCATGACCAACTTCACCAGGCCTTGTTCTTCAAGGCGTCGCAGGGCCTGCCCGATGGCCCCCTGGGTGAGGCTCATCAACGGATCGCGACTGGTCTTCTGATTGCAGGCCAGCACCAGCGCGTTCAGCGTCAGGGGATAGGCTTCCGGGGTCGTGGCCTGTTTTTCGATCAAGCTGCCGAGAATGCGCACGTCGACCGCAGTCAACGGCTCTCTGCCGCCTACATCGTTAAGCTGATCGGACATGACGCTTACCTGGCTGTGGGGAATGCCCCTAGCGTAGCCGGTGCGCCAACAAGATGACACGCTGGACGCGTAATTTCGCGCCGCGCAAATCGCTGATTTTCCTGGGCAAACAGCAATCAGGAAAAAACAGAGAGCGAAATGAGAAGGATTTGTATTGACAAATACTCGAGAATGATTATTATCTACTTCGTCAGCTGCGAAGCTGGCTTGATAATCTGAATGCATCCAGACGGACGCTCCAGTTTATCTCCTCATCAGGCTAATCACGGTTATTGACCCGGCTTTTTGCCGGGTCTTTTTTTGGTTTTTTATCAGGCTAACGCAAACAGATTGGGCTGAACCGCGATGGGACTCGTCGCCCTCAGCGCCGGATCATGGCGTCCCCTGCTGGAATCGAACCAGCATCTAGCCCTTAGGAGGGGCTTATTCTATCCGTTGAACTAAGGAGACCCGTTCGATCCGCCGCCCATTACAGCAGCCGGCCGGCATGTTAACCATCACGACGGGATTTGTCATGCCGTTGACACGCTATCGCTCATCAGGCCGCTGGCTCGAACATCCTCACCACCGCAATCTCGCCCGCCTTCATGCGTATCTGCAACTGCCGCTCCTGCTCACGCACGCTAAGCACCGCGTTCTCCTTGACGTGGCCATAGCCGCGGATCTGCTCTGGTAGCTCGGCGATGGCCAGCGCAGTCTGGTAGTTGGCAGTGGTCAGCCCCTCCAGCAGTTTTCCAACACTGCGCTCATAATCGTCGATCAGGCGGCGCTCCAACTGGCGCTCCTCGCTGCGGGCGAAAGGATCCAGCCAGGTGCCACGCAGAAAGCGCAGTGTCGAGAGCACCTTGAATGCCTTCAGCATCCAGGGCCCGAAGCTGCGCTTGCGGGGCTCGCCGGTCACCTTGTCGGTAAGGCCGAGCCAGGACGGCGCCAGATGAAACTGCAAGCGGAAATCACCCTCGAACTGCGCCCGCAATGCCTCGCTGAAAGCGCTGTCGCTATACAGGCGTGCGACTTCGTACTCATCCTTGTAAGCGAGCAACTTGAAGTAATGACGCGCCACGGCCTGGCTAAGTCGACGCTGAGCATCGCTGTCATGCTCACGGACCCGCATGACCAATTGCCGGTAGCGCTGTGCGTAGGCCGTATTCTGATAGGCGGTCAGACGCGTGACCCGATCCTCGATGATGGCCTCCAGCGTTTCGCAACGCGGGGCCTCTGCAATCGCAGGCCGCACCAGACGCTCGACAGCTGCGGCGTCATGTGCCGCTCGCCGCCCCCAGAGAAATGCCTGCTGATTGAATGCGACCGCCACGTTGTTGAGTTCGATGGCTTTGTCGATGGCTTCCGAGCTGATTGGCACCAGGCCCTTCTGGTAGGCATAACCGAGCATGAACAGGTTGGTGGCGATGCTATCGCCTAGCAGCCGAGTCGCCAGATGAGTGGCATCGACGAACCAGGTCTTGTTCGCTCCAATGGCATCGCTCAACGCCTGGCGCATCGCCTGCCCCGGCACCTGGGCATCGGGATTACGAGTGAATTCGGCGGTAGCCGCCTCATGGCTGTTGATCACCGCATGGGAGACCTGTTCGTTGAGCTTGGCGAGAGCATCCTCGCCGGCCGCCACCACCAGGTCGCAGCCGATCAGCAGATCCGCCTCACCAGCGGCGATACGCACCGCATGGATATCATCCTGACGGGCGGCGATACGTACATGGGTGTTCACCGGGCCGAACTTCTGCGCCAGGCCCGCCTGGTCGAGCACTGTACAACCCTTGCTTTCCAGATGCGCCGCCATCCCCAGCAAGGCCCCGACCGTGGTTACCCCACTACCGCCGACACCGGGCAGCAGAATGCTCCAAGGCCGCTGCAAGGACGGCAGGCGCGGCTGCGGCAGCGCAACGAACAACGCACCCGCCCCGGCCGCCTGCGGCTTGCGCAACTGCCCACCGTGCACGGTCACGAAACTGGGGCAGAAGCCGTCCAGACAACTGAAATCCTTGTTGCAGGCGTTCTGGTCGATCTCCCGCTTGCGACCCAGTTCGGTCTCCAGCGGCAGCACCGACAGGCAGTTGGATTTTATGCTGCAGTCGCCACAACCCTCACATACCGCAGCGTTGATGAAGACCCGCCGGGCCGGGTCGACCAGCTTGCCGCGCTTGCGCCGACGGCGTTTCTCGGTCGCGCAGGTCTGATCGTAGATGATTACCGAAACCCCCTTGAATTCGCGCATTTCACGCTGCACGGCATCCAGTTCACGGCGGTGGTGAAAGGTGGTGATCGACGCGAAGCTCGAGCGACTCGGGTATTTGTCCGGCTCGTCGCTGACCACCGCGATGCGTTTCACACCTTCGGCGAATACCTGCTGGCTCAGTTGGTCGACACGCAACTCCCCATCCACGGGCTGACCACCGGTCATGGCCACCGCATCGTTGTAGAGGATCTTGTAAGTGATGTTGACGCCTGCCGCGACTGCAGCGCGCAACGCCAGATGCCCGGAGTGGAAGTAGGTGCCGTCACCGAGGTTCTGGAACACGTGCGGCGTCTCGGTGAACGGCGCCTGACCGATCCAGGTCACCCCTTCGCCGCCCATCTGGGTGAAGGTTTCGGTGCTGCGATTCATCCACTGCGTCATGTAGTGGCAGCCGATGCCGCCCATGGCTCGGCTACCTTCAGGCACCTTGGTGGAGCTGTTGTGCGGGCAACCCGAGCAGAAATGCGGGGTACGCACAGTGCTGTAGCTGCGCGCCGCCAGGGCCTTTTCCTTGGCATCGAGAAAGTCGAGGCGCGCCTCGATCACCGCGCTGGCGTAAAAAGGGGACAGCCGTCGGGCAATGACCCGAGCGATCATCGCGGGCGTCAACTCACCGAGGTTGGGCAGCAGTGACAGACCCTGCTCGTCGAACTCACCCACCACCCTGGGGCGTTTGCCGACCGGCCAGTTGTACAACTGCCCGGTCAATTGATCCTCGATGATGCTGCGCTTCTCCTCGACGACCAGAATTTCATCCAGCCCTTCGGCGAAGTCGTGTACTGAGACCGGCTCCAGGGGCCAGCTCATACCAACCTTGAGCACACGCAAGCCGATCCGTGCGCAAAGCGCTTCATCCAGGCCGAGATCCTCCAGAGCCTGGCGCACATCCAGATAGGACTTGCCGGTGGTAACGATCCCCAGGCGGGGATTGGGTGAGTCGAGCATTATCCTGTTGAGGCCATTGGCGCGGGCAAAAGCTCGCGCCGCATAGATCTTGTAGACGTTGAGGCGCTTTTCCTGGGCAAGGGGCGGATCCGGCCAGCGAATGTGTACGCCCTCCTCCGGCAACTCGAAGTCATCCGGCAGGCTGATCTCGACACGCTGCGGGTCGACATCCACCACGGCAGAAGAGTCGACGTTTTCGGCGATGGTTTTCAGCGCCACCCAGCAGCCGCTGTAGCGCGACAGCTCCCAGCCGATGATGCCGTAGTCAAGGATTTCCTGGACGTTGGCTGGGTTTAGAACCGGGATCGACGCCGCGATGAACGCATGTTCGCTCTGATGGGCGATGGTCGAAGACTTGCAGCCGTGGTCATCACCCGCCAGCAGCAATACACCACCATGGGGCGAAACGCCCGCCGAATTACCGTGCTTGAACACATCGCCACTGCGGTCGACACCAGGCCCCTTGCCATACCACAGAGCGAATACACCATCGTAGCGCGCCCCTGGAAACAGGTTGGTCTGCTGGCTGCCCCACACGGCGGTGGCACCGAGTTCTTCATTGACACCCGGCTGAAAATGGATGGCATTTTGCTGAAGAAATTCACGGGCCTCCCACAGGCTCTTGTCCAGGCCCCCGAGCGGCGATCCGCGGTAACCGGAAATGAAACAGGCCGTATTCAGGCCAGCGGCGCTATCGCGCTGTTTCTGCAGCATGGGCAGGCGGGTGAGTGCCTGGGTACCGGTCAGATACAGATGACCCGTGGCGAGACGGTACTTGTCGTCCAGGCGGATGTCGGCCAAAGACATAGGGCGGCGCTCCTGTTGTTTTTATAGCGACCTTTTCAAGCGGAAACGGTGGGTGCCGCCTGTCCACACCCACCAGGATCACTGCGTGGATGACTGCCCTAAGCATAGACCGGAGCTCTGCGATTTTTTCTTTCTCATTCTTACCGTCAGTGCCAATACTGAGCATGAACGTTGCGATGAAAACCACTAAATGGAAACGAACATGCATGAGCCATTGAGCGCCATCGACCGCCGCATCCTGCGCCTGATGCAACGCAACGCCGACCTGAGTGCCGCCGAAATCGCCCAGAAGGTGGAACTGTCCCAATCGCCCTGCTGGCGTCGCATCAATCGCTTGCAGCAAGAAGGCTTCATAGAGCGCAAGGTGGCGCTGCTCAGCCATAAACGGCTCGGCTTCAACATCACCGTTTTCGTCAATATCAAGTTGTCGGCGCACGGGCGCAGCAATCTCGATGAATTCGAACAGGCCATCACCGGCTATCCTGAGGTTCTCGAGTGCTACACCATGGCCGGTAGCTCCGACTACCTGCTCAAAGTGGTTGCACGGGATATCGCTGATTATGAGCGGTTTTTGCGCGACCAACTGTTACAACGCCCTCACGTCCAGGAAGCCCATTCAGGCATCGCGATGAGCCAGGTCAAACGCACGACCGAGCTGCCATTGGATTGACCTCACTTAGCGTTCATGCATTTTGCAATGCAGCAAAACGCGCACCTTGCAACATGCACGAAAAGAGCGTTTCCAAAATAGATTAAGATACTGATTTAAAAGGTTTTTTTATTGAAAAAAGATTGGCACGGGAACTGCTCTTTATCTCGCATAGAATCCGAATGCGAGATCCCCATCATGAACAGCCTCATCGCTCTGGCCACAGCCATCGCCCTGACCCTGCTAGCAGGCGCCGCATTCGCCAACTATCAAAATAACCAGCAACAGGCCACAGCCATGCAGCTGGTTCAGCAGATGCGCGCTATCCCCGTGCAGTTCCAACATGCAACCAAGGCCGAAGCTGGTCAGTTCGAAGCCAAGCCGCTGACCAACAGTGAGTGGCAACCCCGCCCGCAACAACGCTTCACGTTCTGAGTACCAGGCCATGTGGAGCGTATTCTTCCCAGGTTTCATATTGCTGCTGGCGACCATTGCATGCGTCGCAATCTGGCTGATTGACGGACTTTCGGATGGTGCTCCGCCACAGACTTCCAGAGATGACCAGAATGGTCCCCATGACCCGTTTTTCTAACTACCTGGCGCAGAACGCGAGGAGAGCATGATGTCGAAACCAGCCGTATTGTTTCTGCTGATGGCACTGGTGTCCGCAAGCCTGTTATGGATAGGCCCTGGCCACGCAGAGTGGCTGAGCGCAGCGGCCAAGGTGGTACTAAGCATCAGCGGCGTGTCGCTGGCTGTCGCACTGTTGATTGGCAAACGCGTCAAATTCGACCCGGTTCTCCGTTAACCGCCGCGCCACAGAAGCGTTACGGCAAGCTCATCGACCGAGCCAGCCAGCGCATCGATCAGTCGCCCCCCCCATGGACCGCACGTTTCAACGGTTCAGAATTGCCTAGACGACCACATGGCGTGCTCTCCTGGCTGCCTCCGTCACCATGAGCCCACCGGCATTGCGGCCAACCTGACCTCGAGCTCACAGGGCGTTTCACGCTTTCGCCAAGGCAGCCGTGAGCGCAACAAGACGGCGTCGACGAGACGATGAGCAGAGTGGGCAGCAGATCGGCCTACACGTCGAACCTACGGCCGGTACCCACGTGAACCGTTGATCAGCATCAGCTAGCCTGCGCCGCCAGCCAAAGCGTCGACTACACCACAAGCCATACCATTGGCCTGCCGACTCATGGCCAAGTCGGCGGATTACAGGCATTTTCCAACCGCTTAGGGAGAGACAGCGACCGTGTCCTCTACCGCGGCTTGAGCAGAGCACGGAGCCCTGGCCTTACCGCCCAGCAGCTTCGAACACGCTGCCCATGCTCACTCCCGAATGCTCCATCAGATGATCAATCTACCTGTCACCAGCCCTCGATGCGTGCCGGGACGAAGCCGTTCACCTTGAAAATCAGAGGCGACGTAATTCACAACCGGTACCGCGCGGCCAGCAGAATATAGACGCGGCGCCTCACTTTATCCCGTCCCACAGGACAGACACGCACAGCCTTGCGTAAATGCCTGCATGACCCGGTTCAGCGCTGCGCCATGGCGCCAGAAAAACCTCGGCAAATGTGACTTGCAGCGCATTCGAAAATAATTTCGATAAATGTACTGGCAAAAAGCCTTTACCCAAGCCAGAATACGACACGTAATTGGCGTCAATTATTTGCTGACAAGAAGCACGATCACCAGACAAAATGCTGGCCGCGGTTGAACGGCTGCCGCTCGAGATGGTCGAAATAACGGCACTTTCGTAGCTATATGCCATTACGGCTTCGCTTCCTTGAACTAATTGGTTGATGTATGCGCCCTATGAAACAGGCTATCTACTCCAGCCGTACGGCTGACAAGTTCGTCGTTCGGTTGCCCGACGGCATGCGCGAGCGCATCGCTGATGTCGCTCGTCAACACCACCGCAGCATGAATTCCGAGATCATTGCACGCCTGGAGCAGAGCATGCTTCAGGAAGGTGCTCTGGACGATGAAGCCGGTGTACGCCTGGACAGCCCCGAGCTTTCCCTGCACGAGCGGGAGCTGCTGCAGCGCTTCCGCCAGCTGTCGCGTCGCCAGCAGAACGCTCTGGTTGCACTGATCGCGCACGATGCAGAGATGGCCGCCGGCAACGACGACTGAAGCTGCAAAAACAAAAAACCGGCTCCTGCCGGTTTTTTTGTTGCCTGGAACAAGCGCCCCCTCCTGCTAAAGCAGGAATATCGACGCGAGTCCCAGGAAGATGAAAAACCCACCGCTGTCGGTGACGGCAGTGATCATCACACTGGCCCCCATCGCAGGGTCACGCCCCACACGCATCAGGGTCATTGGAATCAGCACGCCCATCAGCGCGGCCAGAAGTAGGTTGAGCGTCATCGCCGCGGTCATCACGACGCCTAGCGACCAGCTGTCATAAAGCCCGTACGCCACCACCCCGATCACCCCGCCCCAGACCAGGCCATTGATCAAGGCGACGCCCAGCTCCTTGCGAATCAACCGCGAAGTATTGCCATTGCCGGTACTGACCTGGTCGAGCGCCATCGCGCGAACGATCATGGTGATGGTCTGGTTACCCGAGTTCCCTCCGATACCGGCGACGATCGGCATCAAGGCCGCCAACGCCACCAGCTTTTCGATGGAGCCTTCGAACAGACCGATGACCCGTGACGCCATGAATGCAGTAACCAGGTTGATGGCCAACCACGCCCAGCGGTTGCGAAGCGATTTCCAGACCGAGGCGAAGATATCTTCCTCTTCACGTAGACCGGCCATGTTTAGGACTTCGCTTTCGCTTTCCTCACGAATCAGGTCGACCATCTCGTCAATGGTCAGACGGCCGATCAGCTTGCCGTTCTTGTCGACCACTGGCGCAGAGATGAGGTCGTAGCGCTCGAAGGCCTGAGCGGCATCGTAGGCATCTTCATCGGGATGGAAGCTGACGGGATCATTGGCCATGACCTCGGCAACCTGCTTGTCGGGGTCATTGACCAATAGACGCTTGATCGACAGCACGCCCTTGAGCACGCCGTCGTAGTCGACCACGAACAACTTGTCGGTATGCCCCGGCAGCTCCTTGAGACGACGCAGATAACGTAGCACCACTTCCAGACTGACATCCTCGCGGATGGTGACCATCTCGAAGTCCATCAGCGCGCCGACCTGCTCCTCCTCGTAGGAAAGCGCGGAACGCACCCGTTCGCGCTGCTGGGCATCGAGGGTTTCCATGAGCTCATGAACGACATCACGGGGCAGTTCGGAGGCCAGATCCGCCAGCTCGTCGGCATCCATCTCCTTGGCCGCCGCGAGGATCTCATGATCCTCCATGTCGGCGAGCAGCGTCTCACGCACCGCGTCGGACACTTCGAGAAGGATGTCACCATCGCGATCCGCCTTGACCAGCTGCCAGATGGCCAGGCGGTCCTCCAGGGGGAGCGCCTCGAGAATATAGGCGACGTCGGCGGAGTGCAGATCATCGAGCTTGCGCTGCAGCTCGGCGAGATTCTGCCGGTGCACCAGGCCTTCGACGCGATCCTGATGGTGGCCCTCCTGACGGTGGGTAAGATCTTCGACCAGCCGATGCCGCTGCAGTAGCTCGACGACCTGAGCGAGTCGATCCTGCAGACTTTCTTGCGGCTTCTTGGTTTCTACTTCGGACATGGCACACTCCGCCCCCAGCAGCGGCGCGCGCCAGCGGGGATCAATCAGTCAATACGCGATTGCACACTTGGAATTCTGGGTTACTACTGGGTAAGTCCATGGTGAGGATCCACAAGCCTCGGCGAGGCTGACCGGCGAATAATAACACGCCAATCAACCCAGCACGTGACAAAGGCATGGCAAGACAAGCGCTTGCAGCGCTTTCCTGATATCAGTCGCATGAGCTGGATAGTCCGACGCCGACAGCTCGAAAGAAGACACCTGGCGACGAAAGCAGCATCGGCTAAGCTTTCCGGTACACGTCAAGGAGGACGTCACCATGCAATGGATATACTGCGCAGCCGCCTGCGCCATCGCGCTGTACCCTGCACCACTATTCGCATCCAGCGTGTTTCGCTGCGAGGACGCCGAAGGCCACATCACCTTCACCCTTCATGGCTGCGCAGAAAGCCAGCGGCAGCACATTCAGGAAACCCACAACGCCAGACCCGGAAGTGGCGCAGCCGTTCCTCTGGCAACACCTCAACCCAGGGCCGAAAGCAAGGAAGCAACCACCACTGGCAGCTCTTTGACCGTGATCGGAGAGCGGCAGGATGGCTGCGGCAATCTCGTCACCGGCAACACCAGACGCGAAGCGGTCATCAGGAAGCAGGTACGCACGGGCATGACCCGCAGGGATGTGGAGAGCGCCCTGGGCAAACCTGAGCGCATCAGTCGACGTAACGGCCAGACAACCTATCACTATGCCCGCAAGGGCAATGACCAGCGGCGTACGGTGAGCTTCGACCAGAATGACTGCGTCACAGGAAAACGCTGAGCAAAGAAAAAGGGCCTGCATCGCTGCAGGCCCTTCTTGGTATGGCGGACTCAGGAGGATTCGAACCTCCGACCGCTCGGTTCGTAGCCGAGTACTCTATCCAGCTGAGCTATGAGTCC
>NZ_FNDG01000022.1 GCF_900100535.1 Phytopseudomonas flavescens | reverse complement strand
CGTACTTCAGCCGGACTCCTTGGCAAAGTACGCGGCGGCCTTTTTTAGGATGTCTCGCTCTTCGGTCACTCGCTTGAGTTCAGCACGCAGACGACGCAGTTCGGCCTGCTGATCGTTCTCTTGCTGCCGCTTTTCCTGGGGCTTGCTGTAGCGCTTGATCCAGGCATACAGGCTGTGCACCGACATACCTAACCGCGCTGCCACTTCGGCTACAGGAAGGCCACGCTCGGTCACTTGCTTGACCGCTTCGATTTTGAATTCTTCGGGGTAACGCTGGTTGCTCATGGCACCTCCTAGTGGGCCTCATTATGAGGCTTGGAGGTGTCTACGAAACTAGGGGCGATTCAGTTTCCTGGGCGGCTGGCTGACCGATCGCCTGGGCCGCAAGACGATCTTTTTCGTCGGTCCGGTGTTGTTCATCGTCGGCTCGATTGCCCAGCTCTGGGTCGAATCGGCACTCGGCCTGTTCCTGCTGCGCTTCCTGATCGGCATGGGCGTGGGCATCGAGTACCCCGTCGCCACTTCGCTGCTGGTCGAGTTCCTCCCCAAGAAATACCGTGGCCCACGCTTGGCCACGCTGACCATCCTCTGGTTCGCTGGCGCCGCGTTCGCCTATGTGATTGGCAACCTGATTCTCGGCAGCGGTGGCGATGATGCCTGGCGCCTGGTACTGGCCAGTGCCGCGGTGATCGGTGCCCTGTTGTTCCTGGTGCGACTGGGCACCCCGGAATCGCCCCGCTGGTTACTCAGCAAAGGCCGCGATGCAGAAGCCGACGGCATTATCAAACAGGTATATGGCGCTGGCTTTTCCCTCGACAACCTCCCGGAACAACCGAAGGAAAAACGCGTATCGGTGTGGAACCTGCTGCATTCCGGATATGGCAAACGCATGCTCTTCGTGACCATGTTCTGGACCTGCTCGGTGATTCCCGTGTTCGCCGTTTATGCGTTCGCGCCCAAGGTGTTGCAGGCCCTCAACCTCAAAGGTGACTGGGCCTCCTACGGGTCGGTGGTGATCACCCTCCTGTTCGTGATCGGCTGCATCATCGCGACTCGCCTCATCAATACACTCGGCCGCCGCAGCATGCTGATCTACAGCTTCCTGCTCTCCGGTATCGCCCTGCTTGGCCTGGGCATGTTCCACGCGGCCTCCGAGTCGCTGGTTCTGCTGCTGTTCGGTGCCTATGCACTGTTCATTGGCGGCGCCCAGGTGCTGCAACTGGTGTACCCGAACGAGCTGTTCCCCACCGAGATTCGTGCCTGTGCCGTGGGCCTGGGCACCTCGTTGTCACGCATCGGTGCGGCCGTGGGCACCTACCTCGTCCCGTTGTCGCTCGATACGCTGGGTATCGGCCAGACCATGTATGCAGCCGCCATCGTCACCCTGGTTGGCCTGGCATTCGCCTGGGCGCTGGCCCCGGAAACCCGCTCGCTGAACCTGCAACAAGCCGCTTCGCTGTCCTAAACCACCCGCCGCGCCGGTCATCCAGAATCAGGCGCGGCACAAACAAGCTGAATCCACAGGAGAACGCACCGTGACATTTGAAGGCATCTATACACCGGCAATCACCCCGTTGACCGCTGATGGGCAGATCGATTCCTCGGCATTCGCTGACGTGCTCGAGTACCTGATCGAGTCCAAGGTTCACGGCATCATCGTCGGTGGCTCCACCGGCGAGTATTACGCGCATTCTGCCCAGGAACGCTTCGACCTCGCGGCCAAGGCCAAGGATGTGATCAACGGCCGCCTGCCGCTGATCGTGGGAACCGGCGCCATCCGTACCGAAGACTCGGTGGCATTCGCCAAGGCGGCCAAGGAAATCAAGGCAGATGCGCTGCTGGTCGGCACTCCGCCTTACGCGCTGCCGACCCAGCAGGAAATCATCACTCACGTCAACGCGGTGGACAGTGCCGCCGGCCTGCCGATCATGCTCTACAACTATCCGGGCCGCATGGGCGTGGCCATGGGTGAGGAGGTGTTTTCTGCCCTGGCTGGAAACCAGAACGTCGTCGCCATCAAGGAAAGCACTGGAGATGCCGCCAGCCTTCACCTGCTGGCCAGCAAATACCCGAAGATCGCCCTGTCCTGCGGCTGGGACGACCAGGCCCTGGAATTCTTCGCATGGGGCGCACGCAGCTGGGTCTGCGCCGGCTCCAACTTCATTCCCAAAGAGCATGTTGCCCTGTACCAGGCTTGCGTCGTCGAGAACGACTTCGTCAAGGGCCGCCGGATCATGACCGAACTGCTGCCGCTGATGGATTTCCTGGAAACCGGCAAGTTCGTGCAATCAATCAAGTACGGCAGTGAAGTCGCCGGCTTGAAAACGGGCGGTGTGCGTGCCCCGCTGCAGTCGCTCACTGGCGAAGAAAAGCAGACCCTGAAAGAGATCATCACGGTACTCAAGCGCAACGTCGCAACAATCACCGAGGGCGTGTGAAATGGCTGAATTGCTGAGCAAAGAGCAATACGCGGCAATCGCCGCGAAACTCAACCTGCCGACCCAAGCGTTTATCGACGGCGCGTTCCGCGACTCCGTCTCGGGCAAGACCTTCACCACCACCAACCCGGCAACCGGCAAACTGCTGGCCAACATCGCCGCCGGCGACAGCCACGACGTCGACCTGGCAGTGGCCGGCGCCCAGAAAGCCTTCAACGATGGCCGCTGGAGCAAGCTTTCCCCAGGCGCGCGTAAAGGTATCCTGCTGCGTTTCGCGCAACTGCTCGAAGACAACGCCCACGAACTGGCCGTGATCGAAAGCCTGGACAGCGGCAAGCCGATCCAGGAATGCCAGAACGTCGACGTGCCGGAAACCATTCACACCCTGCGGTGGCATGCCGAACTGATCGACAAGATCTACGACAACACCGCACCGACAGGCTCGGGTGCCGTAGCCATGGTGGTGCGCGAAGCCATCGGCGTGGTCGGCCTGGTGCTGCCCTGGAACTTCCCGCTGCTGATGCTGGCCTGGAAGATCGCCCCTTCCCTGGCCGCCGGTTGCTCCATCGTGGTCAAACCCGCGAAAGAAACCACCTTGAGCGCGCTGCGCGTGGCAGAACTGGCCCACGAAGCGGGCATCCCCGCTGGCGTGTTCAACGTGGTGCCGGGTGGTGGTCGCGAAGTCGGCGAACCGATTGGCCGCCACCCGGACATCTCGGCGGTCAGCTTCACCGGCTCAACCGACACCGGTCGCCTGTTCCTCAAGTACGCCGCCGAATCGAACATCAAGCGCGTCGTGCTGGAACTGGGTGGCAAGAACCCGGCCGTGGTGATGAACGACGTCGAGGATATCGACAGCGTCGCGCAGTACCTGGTGGCCGGTGCATTCTGGAACATGGGCGAGAACTGCTCGGCCTCGTCGCGACTGATCGTGCACAGCGAGGTCAAGGACGCGCTGCTCGAACGCATGAAGGTGCATATCCGCGACTGGAAGCTGGGGGATCCTCTGGATCCAGCCAATCGCCTGGGCGCCATGGTCAGCAAAGCGCATTTCGAGAAGGTCCGTTCCTACCTGGAATACGCGGTCGAGCATCAGCTCAAGGTCGTCGAGGGGGGCAATGCCCGCGAAGGCGTGTTCATCGAGCCAACCATCGTCGACGACGTGGCCCCTGACAGCCGGCTGTTCAAGGAAGAGATTTTCGGGCCGGTGCTGAGCGTCACCACCTTCACCGACATCGACGAGGCCATCAGCCTGGCCAACGATACCGTGTATGGCCTGGCGGCTTCCGCCTACACCAGCAACCTGCGTAATGCCCTGCGCCTGTCCCGGGAGATTCGCGCCGGCATCGTGACCGTCAACTGTTTTGGCGAGGGTGACGCCTCGACGCCGTTCGGAGGCTATAAAGAGTCGGGATTCGGCGGTCGTGACAAGTCGCAATGGGCGCATGATCAGTACACCGAACTCAAGACCATCTGGATCGACGCTTCCTGATTATCGCGACACCCCTGCTCCACCCATCTCACAAGTAGAAGTGCCACCACCGTGACCCTGTCGCGGTGGCAGGCACCTGGATCCCTCCATGGCGCTGGCGAGCTGCAGCCCTGCACATCACGCAGCGGGGCCGCGGTGCAGCCGCTCCATCGATGGATTCCAAGAAATCGGCGAGCTGCAGCATCGCTCAAGGAAGAGCACCTCAATGCTGCCGCGCCGACGGCCCCGGCTCTAACCGGTCGCCGCCTTCACCCAGAAAGATCCGTTACACCCAGTGCGCACATCACCGGAGAGTGGTTGCGTTCGCCTATTTCTTTGAGATGACTGCCATGTTCGCTTCCGATATCTCGGGCTCCACGCCCGTTCCCGCTCACCGCAATGCCCTCGTCGCGGCTCACATCGCCGCGGTCCTGTTCGGCCTCACCGGCATCCTCGGTGCCTTGATCGAGGCCAACGCCACTGCCATCACTTTCGGCCGGGCCGCGTTTGCGATTCTCGCGCTGGGTGCGGTCTCACAATTGCAGCGAAGACCGGTGCTGCGTGCCATGAACTGGAAGAAGTTCGGCATGCTCGCCGTCACCGGTGCCCTGCTGACCTCCCACTGGGTGAGCTTCTTCATCGCAGTCAAGGTAGGCGGCGTGGCTATCGCGACGTTGGGCTTCGCCAGTTTTCCGGCATTCATCGCAGCCCTGGATCTGCTGGTCTTTCGTGAACGTATCAGCCTTGGTGAAGGGCTGTTGATACTGCTGGTCACGCTTGGACTGATTCTCGTTGTCCCCTCCTTCGACCTCGCCGATCAGGGCACCCTGGGCCTACTCTGGGGCCTGGCCTCAGGCTTGTCCTTCGCCCTGCTGGCCATCACCAACCGGCGTTACATTCGCGGCATGGATGCGATGCAGGTGGCGTTCTGGCAGAACCTCACAGTGGCGATCCTGGTCGCACCGTTCGCGTTGCACAGCCTGGGCTTTCAAGGTCTGAGCACCGCGGACTGGATCTACCTGGCAGTACTCGGGGTATTCTGCACCGGCCTTTCCCAGTACCTGTTCGTCAAGAGCCTGGATACCCTCGAAGCGCGTAGCGCAGGCATGATCATTGCGCTGGAGCCCGTCTATGCCATCGCGTGCGCCTGGGTGCTGTTCGGCGAACAGCCATCGGTGCGGATGCTACTGGGAGCCGGCCTGATCATCCTCGCCACGGTTCTTTCGGCACGCGGCAAGCTGGTCGAGTCATCCGCCCATTAAACAGGTGGTGCCCGCTTCACAAAACGAGAGTCCCGCACCTGCGTGACAGGAAAAGCCTGCCCGGCAACCCGCCGGGCAAGCCCATCAGCCAAATCGATGATCGCCATGCATGGTACGCATTCGAATGGCGGGCAAAATCCAGATAGCCTCACTCTCGACTGCATTACTCATGACAGCGATAGCGAGGAATCGATGAGCCAATCCACCTATGCACCCCCCAAAGTCTGGCAGCACCTCGAGGCTTCCGGTGGCCAGTTCTCCAAGATCAATCGGCCCGTGGCCGGGGCGACCCATGAGAAGGCGCTGCCGGTCGGCAACCATCCGCTGCAGCTCTATTCACTCGCCACGCCCAATGGCGTGAAGGTGACCATCCTGCTCGAGGAGCTGCTCGCCCTGGGCCACGGCGGCGCCGAATACGACGCCTGGCTGATCCGCATTGGCGAAGGCGACCAGTTCTCCAGCGGCTTCGTCGGGGTCAATCCCAACTCGAAGATTCCGGCACTGATCGACCAGAGTAGCGATACCCCCATCCGCGTGTTCGAGTCCGGGTCGATCCTGCTCTACCTGGCGGAAAAATTCGGCGAATTCCTGCCGAAGGATCCGACCGGCCGTACCGAAACCCTCAACTGGCTATTCTGGCAAATGGGCTCGGCGCCCTACCTGGGCGGGGGCTTCGGGCACTTCTACGCCTATGCACCGGAGAAGTTCGAGTACGCGATCAACCGCTTCACCATGGAAGCCAAACGCCAGCTGGACGTACTGAACCAACGACTCGCCGAACATCGCTACCTGGCGGGCGACGCCTATACCATCGCCGATATCGCCGTGTGGCCCTGGTACGGCGAACTGGTGAGGAACAACGTGTATTCGGCTGCCGAGTTCCTCGCCGTTCATGAATACCCTCACGTTCTGCGCTGGGCCGATGAAATCGCCAAACGCCAAGCCGTCCAGCGCGGCAAACGCGTCAACCGCACCTGGGGCAACGAAGCGCAGCAAGTGCCCGAGCGGCACCGGGCCTCTGACCTGGACTAGGCCTGAGGTAGGCCCCGTTGCAGGCGGAGGGCGCTTCTGAGCGGGCGCACGTGTTTCAACCGGCGCGCCAAGCTCCAGCCGGATATATGCGAGTAGAAACGAAAAAGCCCCGAATACCTTTCAGCATCGGGGCTTTGTTCGATATGGCGGGAAGATAGGGATTTGAACCCGTTTTTGAGCGGTTTCAGTGCGTCACAGTGCGTGCCAATGTGTGATTTTGCTGGGGCTCAGCGTGTCGATTCGTGGCTATTCGGCACAGTGTTTTCGACACTTTTTCGACATTATTAGTCCTAGCCTGCTTTTGATCCTTGCTCGACGCTACTATCGCTACTCGGCTTCGGGGATGACTTCTTTCTATAAGAACGCTTCATCACCGTGTCACCTGAAGAGTATGTCCAATATACAAAATCCTCGGTTTCCTCGATCCCTAAAACAGAATCACCACTACTTATAAGAACCACCAAACTTGCAGTGAAATCTCCCGACTTATACTCTATAGGAGGTTCTTTCATAAGGCGCTCAAACCTCAGCAAGCCCGTATAATATGACAGACACAGTGCAAATCCGAGTAGAACGAACCCCATCCTTGGCACTAAATTCGCTCTATACTTTGGCCTGCGTAAAATCTTAATTGGGATTTTCGATACTCTCACCACCATAACATCCATCTTTAACAGCGCGGCAACCACCAAAACCACCATTGCCAAGACAGGCACCGTGCTAAAGGCAAAATCAGAAGGAGTAACATACGTTAGAAACACCATCCCAACAGTTGAAAAGATAGTTAGCACCCAATAATAAGCACTTTCTTCCTCTGAGCGGCCTTTATAGTCAACAACATACTTCTTAAGCCAACTAAATTTATTCTCCTTCTTGCCTGTCCCGCTAGCAATCGTAGATATCGAAATGATAAATTGCGACGTTACAAAGCCTAAAACTCTCGAAATTGAATAACAGAAAGCAATATAAAAAACAGATAACTTGCTAAACGCTGGAAACATATCTACTGCGGCGGCTGAAATAACCCAAATAGGAAAGCCGGCAATAAACCCTGCATAGTGCGTAATAGATAAAGCGAAGAATACAAGCGCAAACTTAACGCACAACATCAAGAACTGCTGTTCTTTTAATTTTTCATAAGTAACTTTCATAGCTGTTACAGTGGTCATAACCTATCCCATCGGGCTGAAGCTGCTAGCCGCAACGCAGTAGCGCTCCCTTAGCTTGTCGCTTCTATCTTTTCGATCATTATCATAGCGAGCGCGCCATGTCCGGCATTCGTCGTGATAATGCTGTTTGGCAGCCTTGCGGCATTCGCGGTAATCGATTGATCCGCGCTTATGGTTTGCGCAAACGGTGGTGCCGTCTATGTGATTGTTGACGGATATCCATTCGGCCAGATAGTTGGTGCCGCCATTCCAGCTTTTGATCCACCTGGAAGTACGCTCACGCTGCACAGTGCGTTGCTGCTGCCTTGGTCGCTCTGCTGAAGCAATCTGTTGTACTGCCGGGGCTGGTGCTGCTTTGTATGTATTTACAGGCTGCTTCGGCGCGTAGTTGTTATCGTTGAACACTGTTTGCCGTTCATGAGTTTCCTGGGCGCGTTGGCGTGACCATTCTTCAAGCTCGCGGTTGGCTTGTATGGTCTGTTGGACTTGGTTGGATCTGATCCAGTCTTGATCGTTGCCTTGTAGCGCTTCACTAGGTGGTTGCTGAGGCTGTGTAGGCTGCTGACTGAATATGGGTTCACCGCCAAAGCGTATAGCCTGCTTTAGCTGAGCCACGTCGATCACGATGGGTTTTGCAAATACTGTAACCAAGCCCCAAAAGATTGCAGAGCCAACACCCAGGATTGCTAGCGTACGCCATGGGCCTTTTTTCTTGCGTGGTTTTAGGTATTTAGGAATATCATCCTTGTCAGCTTTCATCACTAATCCTTGTGCTCATGAATAAATCTGTCTCCTTTTACATGTATCCTTTAGCCTGCCCACCAGAAACCATACATCGGCCTCTGGCTAAAATTACAGTTTACTAAGTCTGTTTATAAAAGCTTGAAACATTCCCCACCCAAGAATCTTGCCCAAACTTTGAACACATGTGTTTGTACAGCAATCGATCTATAGCCCTGACAAGATCCTGAACATCCTTGATCCTCTTTATAACATCGCCCGAAGTTACTCCCGGCATCTTACCGGTGTGCGCCAACCCGCTTCTAAGGCTACCTAATGAAACCAACGCCGTCTCAGAGTTTCTCCGCATCGCCTTATCAAGACACTTAAATAGATTCTCAATACCTACTCGCTTGAAAACCTTATTAAGATTTTCTTTTGAGGGATATTTATACGTTGTATAGATATCTACGCCTTGAAGAGAATAAAGTTCTCTAGATCCGTCCACAAGCGTCCCTGCATGTCCATTCAGAGAGTTAATCACATCTTTGAAAGCATCATTCTCAGCATTAAAGCCGACCTGCATTCCTACTATTTTTGATTTATTCAACTTATGCAAAAACAGATGCGCCCTTAATTCATCCGGGAGCTGATCGCCTTTTTTTGCGACTGACCTTATCCCCTTAGCAACACTGGAAAAAAGGTCGCTAACATAATTCTCAAGAGCCGCATGCGCCAAGAAGATAGCAGCACCTAAGATGTACTCAACTTCTTCCGGAGCTAATTCTTTTCTTTTAGTTCCCTTCACTCTTCCCAGTACAACTGAGTACTCTTCCGCCAGCGTGGCTAGAGCAATACTTCTAACATACGGCATAATTAAGGCTTCCCAAATGCCTCAGTCACAGCTCTTATCCTATATTTGACTTGATTTTCATCGCTTGTGGCGACGCTAATAGAGCGTCTGAATTTCTCATCATCAACAATCAATTCCGCTAGTATGGCTTGCCCTGCTCGCCTATCTGCCTGTATCCCTCCAGACAAACCAGCTTGGTAAAAGCCCACCATTAGCGCATCATAAACTGCGGCATTAAAACTACTTTCTACATTAAGTTTTTTATCAAACACTTTAAATGCCAGTTCACCTAGACAAACACGAACCATTTCTAGAGTTTCACAGAAAGACTTAAGCAAGGAATCTTTTCTCTTCAAGCTCAGCTTTCTGTTCTTGTCAGAGTAATCATTTATAAAGCTCGCCAATGGCTTCTTATAAGCATTAAACCCCTCGCTAAGCGCCCAAAACCGGAGCACCAATTCTTCTGCCTTCATTCTCTTGTCATTTTTGATTTCTAAGTCGGAAAGGAACCCTGACTCTTTAACTGTCTTTGTAGCCAAAGACATTAAATCACCAAAGTAAAGCCCATGCCTTAGCTCTTGCGGTGTAAGTTTTGTCGCACCTGAATTAAGACGTTCAAAAACGTCAAACTTCACTTGAGGGTGCGTGTCTTTCAAAATAACTATACAGCGCAAAGTCCGATTCTGGATGTGGCGTTGGAATCTAGGATCAAGTTCGTGAAACCTGCTGCCTTCCAGCTCAGGATAAGCTGTCAGACCTTTTAGCGGAAACTCGTTATTTATATACCTACGCAAACTTGTTAAGCGTTGATTTCCATCAATGACAGATAAGGTCTCATTAGTCTCTTGATTTAAATAAATTACAGGAATCGGACACTGTATAATGAGGGACTCAACTAGACGAGAGGCTTGCGCATCACTCCAAACATATCTACGCTGGAATTTCGGTACAAATATCGAACCATCAATAGTTTTCTCAACTATCGTCTCAACAGTAAAGTCGTATGTATCCGTATGCAGCTTTCGCAACTCTGGCGGAATAGAAAGAACTCCGTCAGCGAAGCTTTCTTGCTCGCTCACTTCAGGAAATAAAACATCTGCCAGTTGAGATACAGTCTTTTTGCTTGCCATTTGACTCTCCAATTAACCTAATCGGGCGAACCAGCGCTTAGTTACTTCCGTTGTAATCGCTATCCCGCGTTTTGATTGGGCAAGTTTCGGTTGGCCTCTTCGTATTCGGGGCTGACTTGTCCTTTGTCCGGCATGACCTCCCCAGTCATGAGCCACCAGCGGTACTGCGGATACATCCTCCCCAGATGCTCCACTTCTTCGGCACCAATGCGAGCCCTTCCCCGCTTGATGCTCTGCCAACGTACATAGTCCTTGCTGTTCACCTCTGCCAGCTCTTTGAGGCTGGTTGCGCTCAGCAATTGATGCACTCTATCGGCCATACCATGAGCCATTAATAAATACCATTTATGGATTATTGCCATAACTCACCTCTATGGATATTATCCATATGGACTGTATCCATGAAGCAAGTTCACTGCTTCGAATATTGACACGAATAGGCACGGAACGACATGGGACTGGAACAGCTGGACGCCAACAAGCTGATAGCGCCGCAACAGGACGTTGAAACCGTCGAATCGTGGGCGGATCGCAACGGGCTTACCTACGACACAGCCCGCGCCTGGGCAATGCGTGGGGTGATCCCCACCGTAAAGCTCGGCAAACGCCGCATGGTCAACAGCGCCATGCTCCGCCAATGGTTGCTCGAGCAGCAGTGGATGGCATGAAAACTCGCCATGCCGTCGAGGCGTGCACGACCCAACAGGCAACGCCGTTGGCAGGGTGTGCATACCGCCCGGCTCTGCTGGTGTGCTTTACCTGGCGTGGCCGCACCCTTTGCTGCCTGCACGGCCAGTGGCACCCGAGCGTGCTCGCATTCCGTTGCGTTGCCATGGTGTGAGGCCAGATAAATGAGCCGTGCAAAGGTACCCGCATCGTCCGCACGGGCTGGACTGCGATTGATCTGCCTGCAGTGCCGCAAGACCGGGGTTTATCAGCCTGTCGCCACACTGCGGCCAAGGCCGCCTCGCACGCTGCCTCCCGGTCATAGGCCAAACGCGCTTGGTGAGCGGGCACGGGCTGCACCTGAGCAGTACCTGCCGTTGGGTCTCGGCCTCTACCTGTCCCCCGACGCTGCGCCCGATACCAGCAACGGCCAGCCAACCGAACACCCCGAGCCCAAGCACCCGAGAGGCTGACCCATGATCCGTTACCTGTTCATCGCTGCTCTTGCCTTCGCAGGTGGTTACGTCTGTGGCACCGCTGATGGGTTCACCTATGCCATGCGCGTTCTGTCAGGGCCGGGTCAGTTGTCCGCGCACTGAAGCACGTCGACCGACCTTATGGACGACACCATTCGCCAGCACCAGCAAGCCAAGGCACACGATGAATTCGTTCAGCGCAAAGTGGCTGCTGCCAGAGCCTCGGTCGAAGCTCGCCGTGGCCGATCCTGTGAAGATGTAGAAGCCGCATTCGCTACACGCCGTGCCAGGGGCCCTAGGCCACGAACGGACTCGCTATAAGAATTACCGGCTCGTCTATAACACTGAAGTGACGTGGTTGGATTCTTGCTCGAAGGCATTCGCCAGGACATCAGCCGCAGCGGAGCTGAGCAGCAAGCCGGGATGCCTTTCGACAATCGGTATGCCCTGAAAAG
The DNA here is from genome assembly GCF_900100535.1 of Phytopseudomonas flavescens. GTDB lineage: Bacteria > Pseudomonadota > Gammaproteobacteria > Pseudomonadales > Pseudomonadaceae > Aquipseudomonas > Aquipseudomonas flavescens. Next base: position 83,064 of record NZ_FNDG01000022.1, on the reverse strand, counting down.
CAAAAGCCCCCGAAACTCTATGAATTTCAGGGGCTTAGGCTTTAGATATGGCGGGAAGATAGGGATTTGAACCCTAGGTACCATCGCTGATACAACGGATTTCGAATCCGTCCCGTTCGGCCACTCCGGCATCTTCCCAGGCGGCGCGCATGATATCAGCAGAAATCGCTTTGGCGAAGCCCATCGGGCGATTTTTTTCGCCTGCTTTCAATTGCTTGCCTCACTCGACCAGCCAACGAGCGACACCACCCCGCCTCAGGGCGTGATTGCAGCGCCTCGCGGGGCGCTGCAGCCTTGATCATCGGGGGCTCAGCCCCCATCCACCCTCGGTCAGCCAGCATTCGTGGTGATCCACTCGGCGGATACTCCCTTGGCACGCAAGCAAATACTGTACATTTGAACAGTGCTTTTTACCTCTTCCGATTGTCATGCCTTCAACCGTAGCCCTCGATCATCTATTCAATGAACGCCGTATCTGGCGTGGCCAGGGCGTCATCGCGCCCGGCGCTCACCAGCCAACCGGCAACCTTGCACTGGATACGGCGCTGCCCGGGGGTGGCTGGCCGGAAGCGGCGTTGAGTGAGTTGCTGGTCGCAGCACCGGGGGTTGGCGAGCTGCGCTTGCTGTTGTCGACACTGGCGCGTTTGAGTACTGCCGGTGAACGGGTGGTGCTGGTCGCCCCGCCCTACCAGCCCTACCCCAGTGCCTGGCTGGCGGCAGGCGTGGAGATGCAGCAGTTGACGCTGATCCAGGCATCTGCCCGGGAGGCCTTGTGGGCGGCCGAGCAGTGCCTGCGCTCGGGCAGTTGCGGTGCGGTGGTGCTCTGGCCGCAGCGCGCCGATGATCGGGCCTTGCGCCGCCTGCAGATCGCAGCGGAAACCGGGCAGACCCTGGCTTTCGCCTACCGTCCGTTGCATGAGGCTCAGAATCCTTCGCCCGCGGCCTTGCGTCTGACCATAGAAGCGCAACCGGCTCAGGTGCGCGTGCTCAAGTGCCGGGGTGGACAGCCACCGGCGTGCGCATTTCCGCTGAGCACCTGGGGTCGATGACATGCGCTGGGCCTGCATTCTGCTGCCGCAACTGGCCATGGACGGGGTATTGCGTGGCCGCGAAGACGCCGACACGCCGCTGGTGCTGCTCAGCGGCCCAGCGCAACGGCGGTTGTTGCAGGCGGTCACCCCAGCGGCCCGGGCGCTTGGCCTGCGCCCGGGGCAGACGCTGACGGCTGCGCAAGCGCTGAACTGCGCGTTCGCCAGCGCCGAGTACGATCCGGCGGATATCGAGCGCTGGCGCGCTTTTCTCGCCGCCTGGGCCTACGGTTTCAGCTCCCAGGTCAGCCTGCACTACCCACGCTGCCTGCTGCTGGAGGTGCAATCCAGCCTGGCCCTGTTCGGCCCCTGGCCACGCTTCGAGGCGCGCCTGCGTGAGGAACTGACGGCGCTGGGCTTTCGGCATCGGATCACCCTGGCACACAACCCGGCCGCAGCGCGCATGCTGGCCAACCTCCACGATGGCCTGGCGGTGACGGACGAACAGGCCCTGCGCCAGCAACTGGCGGCCATGCCGCTGGATCGCATCGGCCTGCCCGTCGAGCAGGTCACGGCCCTGACGCGCATGGGCCTGCGCCAGGTCCGTCAATTACAGGCGCTGCCCCGTGACAGCCTGGCGCGGCGCTTTCCTGCCGAGTTGCTGAGCCGCCTCGATACCCTGCTGGGCGTGCGCCCACTGGCGCTGGACTATTACCGGCCGCCGGATGTGTTCGACACGCGCCTGGAGCTGCACGTCGAAGCGGAATCGACCCAGGCCCTGCTGTTTGCGCTGCGTCGCCTGACCGCTGACCTGGCCGCCTACCTGACGGGCCGGGACTGCGGCGTGCAGCGTTTCGTGCTGCACCTGGAACACCGCGAGGGTGATGCCAGCCTGCTGCCGGTGGGCCTGCTCAGTGCAGAACGGGAAGCGGCGATGCTGCTGGAGTTCACCCGTGGCCGCCTGGAGCAGCTGCAACTGCCGTCGCCGGTGCTGGCGATCAGGCTGGTGGCCAATGACCTGCCGGTTTTCGTGCCGCACCACCAGGCACTGTTCGACGAGCGCCCGCAACAGACCCTGGGCTGGGAGCAGTTGCGCGAACGCCTGCGGGCACGCCTGGGTGACGATGCCGTGCAAGGGCTGAGCGCCCATGCCGATCATCGCCCCGAGAAGGCCTGGCGCCCGCAGGCCATGAGCAACACTGTTACCGGACCATGCGCGGCCCGGCCCAGCTGGTTGCTGCCGGAACCTCAGGCGCTGCAGGGAGCCGGGCTGCGCGTTCTCAGCGGCCCCGAGCGCATCGAATCCGGCTGGTGGGATGGCGAGGACGTGCGCCGCGACTATTACCTGATAGAAACCCGCAACGGTCAGTGCGGCTGGGCCTTCCGTACGGTTGGCGAAGACGGCCCGCTGCAGTTGCACGGCTGGTTCGCATGAGCCGGGTGGATTACGCCGAGCTGCACTGCCTGTCGAACTTCAGTTTCCAGCGCGGTGCCTCCAGCGCCGACGAGCTGTTCGAGCGTGCCCGGCTGCTCGGCTACCGCGCCCTGGCGATTACCGACGAATGCACCCTGGCCGGCATCGTGCGCGCCTGGCAGGCCGCGAAGAAGCATGAGGTGGCGCTGATCGTTGGCAGCGAGATGACGCTGGAAAACGGAGCCCGGCTGATCCTCCTGGCCGAGAACCTGAGCGGCTACCAGGCGCTGTGCGGGCTTATCACCCGGGCCCGTCGGCGTGCGGAGAAAGGCCGCTACCGGCTGCTGGACGAGGATTTTCCAGCGACGCCGGAGGGCTTGCTGGCCATCTGGCTACCGCGCCTTGGTGACGACGCCACGGCCGGCGCCTGGTTGCAGGCACGTTTTCCCGAAAGCCTGTGGCTGGGCGTGGCGTTGCACCGCGGCGCCGATGACCGCGCGCACCTGCAGCATGGCTTGAGCCTGGCCGGGCAACTGGGTATCGCCGCGGTCGCCTGCGGTGACGTGCACATGCACGCCCGTGGTCGCCGCGCCTTGCAAGACTGCATGACCGCGATCCGTCACCATTTGCCGGTGGCCGAAGCTGGCGCCCACCTGTTCGCCAACGGCGAGCGGCACCTGCGCCGCCGCGAGGAACTGGCCGAGCTGTATCCGCCCCGCTTGCTGGCGGAAACCCTGCGTATCGCCGAGCGCTGCCGGTTCGATCTGGGCGAACTCGAGTATCAGTATCCCCATGAACTGGTACCCGCCGGCCATGACGCCAGCTCCTGGTTACGCAAGCTGGTCGAGGATGGCATCCGTTGGCGTTGGGGCACCAGCATCACCGAAACGGCGCGGGCGCAGATCGAAAAAGAGCTCACGCTGATCGGTGCGCTGCGCTATGAGAGCTATTTCCTCACCGTGCACGATATCGTCCGCTTCGCCCGCGACCAGTCGATTCTCTGCCAGGGCCGGGGCTCGGCCGCCAACTCGTCGGTGTGCTTCACGCTGGGCATCACCGAGCTGAACCCGATGGCCAGCGGCAACCATCTGCTTTTCGAACGGTTCCTGTCCGCCGAACGCAACGAGCCGCCGGATATCGACGTGGACTTCGAGCATGACCGACGCGAGGAAGTCATCCAGTACGTGTTCCGCCGCTATGGCCGCGACCGGGCGGCGCTCACCGCGGTGGTCAGTACCTATCACGGTGCCGGGGCGATTCGCGACGTGGCCAAGGCCCTTGGGTTGCCGCCAGATCAGATCAACGCCCTGGCCGCCTGCTGTGGCCGCTGGAGCGACCGTATCCCCGATGCCGAACGCCTGCGCGAAGCCGGCTTCGACCCACAGAGCCCGGTGCTGAACCGCGTGCTGGTACTGGCTGGCGCGCTGATCGGCTTTCCCCGCCACCTTTCCCAGCACCCGGGCGGTTTCGTGATATCCGAATATCCGCTGGACACCCTGGTGCCGGTGGAGAACGCCAGCATGGCCGAACGTACGGTGATCCAGTGGGACAAGGACGACCTCGATGCCATCGGCCTGCTCAAGGTCGACGTGCTCGCCCTGGGCATGCTCAGCGCCCTGCGCCGTTGCTTCGACCTGCTGGCCGACTACCGCGGCACACGCTGGACGCTGGCCACGCTGCCCCAGGAGGACCAGGCCACCTACGCGATGGTCAGCCGTGCGGACACCCTGGGCGTGTTCCAGATCGAATCCCGCGCGCAGATGGCCATGCTGCCACGCCTGAGACCCGCGACCTTCTACGACCTGGTGATCCAGGTGGCCATCGTGCGGCCAGGGCCGATTCAGGGCGACATGGTGCATCCCTACCTGCGTCGGCGTAACAAGGAAGAGCCTGTGACCTATCCATCCGAGGAACTCAAGCCGGTGTTCGAGCGCACCCTGGGCGTGCCGCTGTTCCAGGAGCAGGTGATGGAACTGGCGATCATCGCTGCCGGTTACAGCGGTGGCGAGGCCGACGAACTTCGCCGTTCCATGGCTGCCTGGAAACGCCACGGTGGCCTGGAGCCGCACCGCCAGCGGCTGACCGAACGCATGCTCGAGAAGGCCTATCCGCTCGAATACATCAACCGCATCTTCGAGCAGATCAAGGGCTTCGGCAGCTACGGCTTTCCCGAATCCCACGCGGCCAGCTTCGCCTTGCTCACCTATGCCAGTTGCTGGCTCAAATGCCATGAACCGGCGGCCTTCGCCTGTGCGCTGATCAACAGCTGGCCGATGGGCTTCTACAACCCCGACCAGGTGTTGCAGGACGCCCGCCGCCACGGCTTGCGCATCCACCCGGTGGACGTGCGCTACAGCCAGTGGGATTGCACCCTGGAGGCCGTCGGCAGAACGCAACCGGCGCTCCGCCTCGGCCTGCGCCTGGTGAAGGGGTTTCGCGAGGACGCTGCGCTGCGCCTGGCCGCCGCCCGCGACTGCGCGCCATTCAGCGACGTGGCCGACCTGTGCCAGCGCGCCCGCCTGGACAACAACGCGCGTGCTCGACTGGCCGATGCCGGCGCCCTGCAGGCACTGGTCGGCCATCGCCATCAGGCGCGCTGGGCCATCGCCGGTGTCGAGCCGCAGTTGCCGCTGTTCGCCAGCCTGCCGGCACAGAGGGAAGCCGCCATCGAGCTGCCGCGCCCCAGCGTTGGCGAAAACCTGCTGACCGACTACGCGACGCTGGGCACCACCCTCGGCCCGCACCCGCTGTCGCTGCTGCGCAGCAAGCTCAGGGCGGCCCGCTGCCGCAGCCGGCGCGAACTGCAGCAGGTAGAGCCCGGGCGCCTGGTCAGCGTGGCCGGCCTGGTGATCGGCCGCCAGCGCCCGCAGACCGCCAGCGGCGTGACCTTCGTCACCCTGGAAGACGAGTTCGGCATGATCAACGTGCTGGTGCGCCTGGAACTGGCCGAGCGCCAGCGCAAGACGCTGCTGCAGGCCCGCTTGCTGCGCATCGATGGCCATCTGGAGGCCGCCAATGGCGTACGGCATGTGATTGCCGGGCGGCTGGTCGACCTGACCGACTGGCTACTGGGGCTGGATGTGCGCAGTCGGGATTTTCACTGAGGAACTGGACGGTGAATGGGACTGGTGGGCTGAAGCCCACCGGCTGGATGTGCGTAGCCATGCAGGGTGGATACCCAATTGGCGCTTGCGAGGTATCGGGTAAGGCGGTATCTACCGGTGCAGTGCTGTATGGGCGGGGCGGCGATCCGCTACAGGTCACCCATTACCGCAGGGCTATGGCTCACAGCTCCAGACGCATACCGATATGCGCAATGTCATCTTCCAGGTATTCGTCGGTTACCGCGACGAAACCGTAGCGTCCGTAGTAGCCCTGCAGATGCGCCTGAGCGGACATATACACGCAAGCGCCCGGCCAGCGACCGCTGCAGGCCTGCAGCGCCTGCTCCAGCAGGCCATGCCCCAGGCCGGTGCCACGGGCGCGGGCGGCGGTTACCACCCGGCCGATCACCACGTCGCCATCATTGAGCGCCGGGTCGAGCAGGCGCAGATAAGCCACCAGTTCGTCGCCCTGCCAGCCCAGCAGGTGGCAGGTATCGCCCTCCAGGTCGCGACCATCGACCTCGAGGTACGGGCAGTTCTGCTCGACCACGAAGACCTGCGTACGCAGCGCCAAAGCCGCATACAGCTCGTTCTTGCTCAACTCGCGATGGGGTTTGAGGTGCCAGGTGACGGACATGATCGGCTCGCTGCAATGGACTGGAGGACAGCGGCGACTCTAAGCCTATTTGGCCGTCGGGAAAACAACGCGACGGGCTACGCTCTACTTTTCGATGACCTGTCCACGCAGAACCGCCAGGCGCGCCAACAGGCGGTTCTGGGTCGTCGTTGGCACCCCTTCGCTGTCCATCGCCGCCTGCAGATCCTCGACCAGGGCATTGAAATGACTGGGCGTCAGTTGCTGGCCCTTGTGGCTTTCTTCGAGGCTGTAGCCGCTGTAGACACAGGGCCCGCCTGCGATCACGCAGAACTTGTCGACCAGTTTGTCGCGCAGACCGGCAATGTCCACCCTGACGAAAAACTGCACGATGCGCGGATCGTCTGCCACGTTGAGCAGCATGCCCTCGACGATGCGGGTAATGCCCGGCTTCTCGCCCAACTGGTGGTACAGGCTGTCATCCTTGGCCGGCTGCTGTGCGCAACCGACCAGCAACAGCAGCGACAGGGCCGCCACGCAGAACCAACGCAGCATGCTCAGAAACTCCCCTGCACGGACAGATAGGTACCGTTCTGGTTATCCAGGGTGGCGATCTCCCCCAGCCTTGCGTAGGCCAGCACCACGGCCAGGCGCTTGTTGGGGAAGTAGGCGACGAACAGATCCGCCCAGTCGCTTTCCCCGGCGAAGCTGAGGTTGTCCGGCTTCTCCCTGTACTCCACGCCCACTGCCCACTGCCGGTCGAGCAGCACCGCCACGGAGCCTTCCTTGAGCAGCGAACGGCGGTCGCGACGATCGCCGCCGAAGCCCAGCAGGCCCAGCTCGTTGGCGCGGCTGTAGCGCACACCACCGTTGAGCAGCAGGTTGTAGCCGAAGGCGCCGCCAAGAATCAGCCGGCTGGCGGTCAGGTAGCCTTCGGTGTCTTCGTCACGCTGGGCACCGACCAGGCTGGGGATGAGAAAGTCTTTCTGGCGCTTGTGCGCAATGCCCAGCGATACCTGGGGTAGCTGGTCATAAATCAGATCGCCGAACAGCCGCACCTTTATACCGAAGATGTCCTGGCTGAGGCTGTTCTCCGGCAGGCTCAGGTCCCGCGCCAGGTTGCCCAGATCGAAGCGCTGGCGCGCGTAGGAAAGTTCGATTCGGTTGTCGTAGGCGGCCGCCACACCGGCCACGTCCAGACGGTAGTCAGCGGTTTGCACCCGCGTGGCGAATACGTCCGCCCCCCACTCGCCCTGCTCGCCATAACCGGCCAGCACCGCCCAGGGCGTGATGCCACCCCCGGCAGCACCTTCCAGGCTACTGGCTCCCCCGGTGGCCAGCAGCCGTCCTTCACCGGCGACGGTCGCCGTACTGATGACGCCAAGTAGCAGTAGACCGGTCAGGTGCGCGAAGGACATGTTCAATACACCAGGGAAACGGGAGAGATTGATGGCCGTTGCATCCAGTCTTCGAAAGCCTGGGCTGCCAGTGGCCGGCTGATCAGGTAGCCCTGCACGCTATCGCACTGCCAACGTTCGAGTAGATCCAGACTGCGCTGCAGTTCGACGCCTTCGGCCACCACCTTGATACCGAGGCTGTGGCTCATCTCGATGGTCGAACGCACGATCACCGCATCTTCGCTGGTGTCGTGCAGATCGCGGATAAAGCTCTGGTCGATCTTCAGTTCCTGTACCGGCATGCGCTTTAGCTGCGCCAAAGAAGAATAGCCGGTGCCGAAGTCATCAACCGACAGGCCGATACCCTTGTCACGCAAGCCGTGCAATACCTGCAAGGCCACCGCTGGGTTGAGCATCACGCCGCTCTCGGTAATTTCGAAGATCAGTTGTGAACCTGGGATCTGATAATGCGCCAGCAGGCGGCCCACCCGCGTGGGCAGTTCGGCATCCACCAGATCCTCCGTGGAAATGTTAAGCGAGAGTTGCACCACCAGCCCACGCTGGAGCCACTCCTGCAACTGGCGGATACCCTCTTCGATCACCCAGGCGGTCAGGATCTGGATACTGCCGGTGCGCTCCGCCAGCGGAATGAACTCACCCGGGGAAACCATGCCGAATTGCGGGTGCAGCCAGCGCAGCAGCCCCTCGGCCTGGATTCTTCCCGGGTTGCGAATATCCAGCTTGGGTTGGTAATGCAGCAGCAGTTCGTCCTGATGAGCGGCGCGGCGCAGGTCGCGGATCAGTTGCACCTGGCGCTGCTGGGCAACATCGCGGCCACTTTCATAAAGCTGAATGCGCCCCGCCAGGTGCCCGGCGTCCTGCATGGCGATGGCGGCACGGCGCAGCAACTCTTCCGGGGTAGAGCCATCGGCGGGATAGGCGGCTATACCGATGCGGCAATCCAGAGCGATGTCCAGATTATCGACCCGAAAGGGCTTCATGGAGAGTTGCTGAACCCGGTCGGCGGTAGCCACCGCCCCCTCCATGTCACTCCCCTCGAGGAGCAGCACGAATTCGTCGCCGACCATCCGCGCCAGGCTGTCGGCCGGACGCAGCGCCGCCTTCAGGCGATTGGCCAGTTGCTGCATGACCCGGTCGGCACCACCCGCTTCGCAGCTCTCGCTGACCGTACGGAAGTTGCCGATGCCCAGGTAAAGCAAAGCCATGTGTCGCTGCGCGGTGATGGCACTGCCCAGCCGCTCGAGCGCCAGGTTGCGATTGGGCAGCCCGGTCAGGGGATCGTGCAATGCGTTGTGTGCCAGTTGCCGCTCACGCTCGGCGACCCCCTGCTGCATGCGTTGAAACGCCTTGGCCAGGCTGCCCAGTTCATCCGCACGGTCGAGCGCCAGTGGCACGTCGTAGTCACCTCGGCCAATTCGCTCTGCGGCACCAGCCAGACGACGGATCGGTCGCGACAGGCTGCGTGCCAGCAACAGCGCCCCCACCAGGGAGGCCAGCAAGGCGGCGGCGGCGATGAAGAAGATTTTCCGATTGAGCGCCGCGATCGAACCGCTGGCCTGCTCCAGTGAACGCTGCAGCAATGCCTGCACGTGGAAGTCGTCGCCACTGGCGAGTACCAGGCGTTGGACCAGAAACAGCTCACCGGCGTGCAGCACCTCACCGCTATCCCCCGCGAGTGCGATCATCGGCATGTCGTCGAGCGTGCTGACGCGCACCTCGGGTTGCCCTTGCATACTGCCGAGCAGGGTCACTTCAAGGTGGGTCAACTGATTCAGTTCACGGGCAAAGCCCTTGTCGATGGCAAAGCCCATCACCAACCGGGCGATCGGCAACGGTGCGCTGACGGTCGCCTGTACCAGCAGGTAGATGCTGCCGTCGAAAGGCATCAGCACGCTCTGCCCCTGGCGGCTCAGCTGGGCGTTGATCTGCTCGGCGCGGGGCGCGGGCAAGGGGGCCTGGGTGCTGGCGGTCAACTTGCCATCCATGTCGAACATCATCACCACCCCGGCATTGAGGCGTGCGCCATGGTTGAGCAGCGCCGAGCGTATGGTTGCCTGGTCGCCGCTGGCCACCGCCTCGCGGAAACCGAAATCGGTGGTCAGCACCTGTACCGCGTCCCTGAGTTGTCGCGAATGAACGTCGAGCAACTGTCCGAAGACCCCGGTACCGACATCCAGTTGCTCGCGGGCCTGGGTGCGAATCGAAGCGTTGGTCGCGGCCTGCACGGCAAAATACAGGGCACCGATCACCACCAGCAGGAGCAGGATCAGAACGCTGGCGATGCGCGCCTGGAAACTAGTGCGAACCATGTTCCACGGCTTTCCTGAAGGCGTCTCCGAAGGCGCTCGGCGGAGCACCAGGCGGTTCGCTTTCGCTTGGCGCGACGATGGGCAACTGGAAGCGCTGCTGCTGGCTGCCGGCTGCAACCCTCAGCATACCGCCCTGTTGCGCCAGCATGTCCGGCAGGGCGGCGTGCCACAGGGTGACCCGATAGTCGCCAACCGGCAGGTTGTCGATGGAGACCTTGCCCTGGGCATCACTGACGGCGAACCAGGGGTCATCGGTGATGTAGACGTAACCGACCATCCAGTCGTGGATGTTGCAGCCCAGGACCACCAGCCCGGGTTTGTCGAACACGATCGGTGCACTGGGCGTGCCTTGGTACAGGCGCAGCTCGAAACGCTTGGGTGCCGAGAACGAATAGACGTGGTGGCGGATATCGTCGCGGTTCGGGAACGTCACCGCGGTGCCGGTACGTACGGCCAGCACGCTGGGTACGAAGCGCATGCCCTGCTGGTCGATCACGGCCTTGCCCGGCGCAGCCACGTCAGCTGCCGGTCCCTGCAAGGTGACCACCGCGTTGGCCAGCGGTGCACCCTTGGCGTCCAGCAGCTCACCTTGCAGGCTGGCAGCCTGGGCAACGGCGAGTGAACCGAATAACGACAGGTACACGGCGAGAAGAAAGCGTTTGCTCATATGAAATTCGTCCAGGACACGCCATCCTCCGTTCGGGCCGTGACACGCGCCGCTCCGACAATGTGGAAGGGCTGCCGGGAAGATTAGTCGCCTGGCTGAATAAGTTCACGCTTTTATCCATGGCCACACAAGCAAAAGGCCATCACCCATGGCGTGACGGATGAACGACCACCGGCCGCAGCCACCAGGCTCTATTCGCTGCCGCGCATCCGCTTCGGCGTCAGCCCGAGGTAACGGCGCATGGCGGTGGTCAAGGCGCTCTGGCTGCAGAAACCACATTCTTCGGCGATACGCACCAGCGTCAGTCCACTGCCGCGCAACAGCCGGGTGGCATGGTCGAGACGCGCCTTGAGCAGGTATTGATGAGGGGTGAGGCCAACGCTGTCCTTGAACTGGGCGTGGAAATGGCTGGGGCTGAGGCAGGCGACGTGAGCCAGCTCGGCGACACTGATGCGGCGCGCCAGGTTGGCGGCGATATAGCCGTCCAGACGCTGCACGTCCAGGGCGCCCTGGACACGCCCCGCCTGTTCGCCAAACACCCGCAGATGCAGCGCGCGCAACAGCACGCCACCCAAGGAACGGGCCAGCAGCGGGTCACTGCCATAGCGCTCGAGCTCGGCGCCCGCATAGCTGAGCAAATGCTGGAAGTCGGCGTCCAACTGCGGGTAGCGCGGTGTGTCGAATAGATGACCGAGCAGTTGCAGGTCTTCACTGCTGATGTCCTGTTCGTTGAGGTCGACGATCAGCATGCGGTTGTCGCCGATGCCGGCGAACTGATGATCGGCATCGCCCGGCACCAGGCAGGCGCGCATCCGGCAAACCTCGCCGCCACGCCCCACCACCTCGAACTCGGCACGTCCGGACACCGACATCACCAGTTGGTGGTGGTCATGGGTGTGTTCGTGGGCCTGGTCGTCCAGACGCATGAGACGGGCATTGAGCATGATTCGCAACTCGATGGGCGAAGCGCGCACTCTACCGCGTTGCACGGAAAAACTGTACGGGCCATGACCGGCGGGAGGCGCGGCTCTGCGCAAGCGCGCCCGGCAGCCATGGCACACGCCTGGCAGGCGCGCGAACGGCCGGCGGGCAACGAATAAATATTGAAAAAAGCCGGCGGCGCCCCATCTAACACTCAACGTGAAATGACAGGTGCCGCATGAACGAGACGCAAGATATCGAGATCGCTTCGGAGCAGACCAGCCACAGCCTGATGCTGCCCGGCCAGAACCTGCCGGACAAACTCTATGTGATTCCGATCCACAATCGGCCGTTCTTCCCGGCACAGGTACTACCGGTGATCGTCAACGAGGAGCACTGGGCGGAAACCCTGGAGCTGGTCAGCAAGACCGAACACCGTACCCTGGCCTTGTTCTACGTCGACCAGCCGGTCACCGATCCACGCCATTTCGACACCTCCAGCCTGCCGGAGCACGGCACCGTGGTGCGCATCCACCATGTCAGCAATGACGACGGCAAGGTGCAGTTCGTCGCCCAGGGCCTGACCCGCGTACGCATCCGCGGCTGGCTCAAGCACCATCGGCCGCCTTACCTGGCCGAGGTCGACTACCCGCGCAACGCCAATGACTCACGCGATGAGGTCAAGGCCTACGGTATGGCGCTGATCAACGTGATCAAGGAGCTGCTACCGCTCAACCCGCTGTACAACGAAGAACTGAAGAATTACCTGAACCGCTTCAGCCCCAACGACCCGTCACCGCTGACCGACTTCGCTGCGGCGCTGACCACTGCGCAATCGAAGGTTCTGCAAGAAGTGCTGGATACCGTGCCGATCCTCAAGCGCATGGAAAAAGTCCTGCCGCTGCTGCGCAAGGAAGTGGAGGTGGCACGCCTGCAGCATGAACTCTCCGCAGAAGTGAATCGCTCGGTGGGCGAGCACCAGCGCGAATTCTTCCTCAAGGAACAATTGAAGATCATCCAGCGGGAGCTTGGCATCACCAAGGATGACCGTAGCGCCGACGCCGAACAGTTCAGCCAGCGCCTGGAAAGCAAGACCCTGCCCGATCAGGCGCGCAAACGCATCGACGACGAGATGAACAAGCTCTCGGTACTGGAGACCGGTTCGCCAGAGTACGCGGTCACGCGCAATTACCTGGACTGGGCCACCAGCGTGCCCTGGGGCGTGTTCGGCAAGGACAAGCTCGACCTCAAGCATGCCCGCAAGGTGCTCGACGACCACCATGCCGGCATGGACGATATCAAGGAGCGCATCACCGAATTCCTCGCCGTGGGCGCGTTCAAGGGCGAGATCGCCGGCTCCATCGTCCTGCTGGTCGGCCCACCGGGTGTGGGCAAGACCAGTATCGGCAAATCCATCGCCGAGTCCCTGGGCCGCCCTTTCTATCGTTTCTCGGTCGGCGGCATGCGCGATGAAGCGGAGATCAAGGGCCACCGCCGCACCTACATAGGCGCCCTGCCCGGCAAGCTGGTGCAGGCACTCAAGGATGTCGAGGTGATGAACCCGGTGATCATGCTCGACGAGATCGACAAGATGGGCAGCAGCTACCAGGGCGATCCGGCCTCGGCACTGCTGGAGACCCTCGACCCGGAACAGAACGTCGAATTCCTCGACCATTACCTGGACCTGCGCCTGGACCTGTCCAAGGTGCTGTTCGTGTGTACCGCCAACACCCTGGACTCGATTCCCGGCCCGCTGCTCGACCGCATGGAAGTGATTCGCCTGTCCGGCTATATCACCGAAGAAAAACTGGCCATCGCCAAGCGCCACCTGTGGCCCAAGCAACTCGACAAGGCAGGTGTGTCGAACAAGCAGCTATCGATCAGCGACAGCGCCCTGCGTGCCTTGATCGAGGGCTATGCCCGGGAAGCCGGCGTGAGGCAGCTGGAGAAACAGCTTGGCAAACTGGTGCGCAAGGCCGTGGTGAAGCTGCTCGACGCGCCCCACAGCACGGTCAAGATTGCCGCCAAGGATCTGGAACAGTACCTGGGCATGCCGGTGTTCCGCAGTGAGCAGGTGCTGTCTGGCGTCGGCGTGATCACTGGCCTGGCCTGGACCAGCATGGGCGGCGCCACGCTGCCGATCGAAGCGACACGCATCCACACCCTCAACCGGGGTTTCAAATTGACCGGCCAGCTTGGCGAGGTGATGAAGGAGTCGGCGGAAATCGCCTACAGCTACGTCAGCTCGAACCTGAAAGCCTACAAGGGTGATCCGACCTTCTTCGACCAGGCCTTCGTGCACCTGCACGTACCCGAGGGCGCCACCCCCAAGGACGGTCCGAGCGCTGGCGTCACCATCGCCAGCGCCCTGCTCTCACTGGCTCGCGACCAGGCGCCGAAAAAAGGCGTGGCCATGACGGGCGAGCTGACCCTTACCGGCCAGGTGCTTCCCATCGGCGGAGTCCGTGAAAAAGTCATCGCTGCGCGCCGGCAGAAGATCCATGAGCTGATCCTTCCGGAGGCCAATCGCGGCTCCTATCTGGAGCTGCCGGACTACCTCAAGGAAGGCATCACCGTGCATTTCGCCAAGCGCTTCAGCGATGTCGCCAAGGTGTTGTTCAACTGATCACGCCACGCACTTCACTGCAGGAGCCGGCTTGCCGGCGAGTCGATTTGCCCCACGACAGCGAGATGAATTGGCCATCGCGGTCGCGAGCAAGCGTGCACCCGTGGGATGGTTTGCGTGCTCGCTGGTGGCCGCCAGCGACGAATCGGACAGATCGAAATGCGATTGACGCTGTCAGACGCTGACCCGGTTGCCGCGAGCCTGCGCAGCGAAGCTGTCTGCGCAGGCTGATCCGTGCCCGGAAGGTGTCGATATGAGGAGAACGGGAATGCCCCGAACGGACAAGGAACATTTCATCGGGCTCGAATGGCTGCGCTTCATACTTGGCCTGTACATCGTGGTCTTCCATACCCTGCACAATTACGCAGAACAGAAGCTGCCCATCATCAAGCAGCTCAGCGGTGTCGGCTTCTTCGCCACCAGTACCTTCTTCGTGCTGTCCGGTTTTCTGCTCGCCCACGTGTACTGCAAGCGCGGTGAACTGCGCGAGCCGGCGGTAAGCTTCTGGAGCAGGCGTTTCGCCAACCTCTACCCGTTGCACATCTTTTCCCTGCTGCTGACCATCACGGTGATTTTCATCATCAGCAACCTTGGCATCCCGCCAGACGAGACCAAGGCCACCATCCGTTTCGTGGTGTACGACACCAACGAAGACATGACCGGAGTTTCGCGCACCACCCTCGAACACTTCATGGGCAACGGCGAACTGGCGCTCAATACCGCGCTGCAACTGTTCATGCTGCAAGCCTGGAACCCGCTCTACCTGACCTTCAACCCACCGCTATGGTCGATCTCCACGCTGTTCTTCTTCTACCTCACCTTTCCCTTCGTGGCCCCACGCCTGGCACGCCTCAAGCACAAGGTACTGTGGCTGGGCCTGCTCACCCTGATCTACATGATTCCGCCAACCCTGGTGATCCTCAATGGTGACTACGGCATGCCGTTCACCGGCATCCTGCACCGCAACCCGCTGGTGCGCCTGCCGGAGTTCCTGGCCGGCATTCTCGCTTACGGCCTGTTCCGTGACATGCGTGACGCCGGCCGCTCGCCAGGGCCCGCTGGCATCGGTCTGATGATCGCCACCGTGCTGACCTGCTTCTTCGGCGCCGCCTGGCTGGTGGAGGGCGAGCAGTACTGGTACTACCTGCTGCACAACGGCCTGTTGCTGCCAGCGCAGATGATGCTGATCTATCTGTGCGCCCTGGCCCCCTCGCCGACCAGCGAACCGGTACGGCGCTGGTCGCAACGTCTGGGGGCAGCTTCATTGCCGCTGTTCGTGCTGCACGTGCCAGCCTTCACCTTGTTCTCGCGGTCTGAGATGCTGCTCAGCGTGGCCTCGACCGAGTGCTTCGCCAACTGGAGCGAGTGCGCCGTGCGGGCTGCCGAGCATACCCCCTTGATCACCTTCTATCCGTTGTTCCTGCTGCTCACCGTGGTTCTTTGCGTGTGGGCGCAGGAGAACGCCGTGGTACCGGTACGCCGGCAGTTCCTCAAGTGGCTGCCAGTGAGGCGCAACCCAGCCTGAGTGGCGTCACGGGAAATTCACAGGAATCATCTGCAACGAACACGGTCGGAAGGAGATGTTCGGCCGACCGTGCCGCCGTTTCTTACTGTTTTCGGGAGGGATCCGTGATCCTCAAAACCGTCAAGGCATCTGTTCGTCACAGCATGCTTCCAGCTGCGCTGTGCCTGGCTTGCACCACCTCATTGTTCAGTACCCACCTGTTGGCATTTTCGCTCGATGACGTGGCCTCGCAAGCCAAGGAGTTGTTGGACAAGCCCTACGCTGCTCCAGCCACCAACCTGCCCAATGAGCTGAGCAATCTGCAGTTCACCGATTACCAGAAGATCAAATCCCTCGAAGACAAGTACCAATGGGCCGACAGCAAAACCCCTTTCAAGCTGAGCTTCTATCACCAGGGTATGCACTTCGACAGCCCGGTGAAAATCAACGAAGTGACGTCCACCAGCGTCAAGGAAATCAAGTACGACCCTGCGCGTTTCGATTTCGCTGACCTGAAGGTCGACAAGGACGCCATCAAGAATCTCGGCTACGCCGGTTTCCGCGTGATGTACCCGATCAACGCCAAGGGCAAGTCCGACGAGATCATGAGCCTGCTCGGCGCCAGCTATTTCCGGGTAGTCGGCAAGGACCAGGTATACGGTGCCTCGGCCCGCGGCCTGGCCATCGACACCGCCCTGCCGAGTGGCGAAGAGTTTCCGTACTTCCGCGAGTTCTGGATCGAGCGCCCCAAGCCGGAGGACAAGCATCTGGTGATTTTCGCGCTGCTCGACTCGCCGCGTGCTACCGGCGCCTATCGCTTCATCCTGCGCCCGGGCAAGGACTCGGTGGTCGACGTGCAGTCGCGGGTATTTCTGCGTGACAACGTCAACAAGCTGGGCGTCGCCCCGCTCACCAGCATGTTCCTGTACGGTTCCAGCCAACGCTCCAGCAAACCCAACTACCGCCCTGCACTGCACGACTCCAACGGCCTGGCGATCCATACCGGTAACGACGAGCACATCTGGCGCCCGCTGAACAATCCGCAGAACCTTGCGGTAAGCACCTTCGAAGTGGAGAACCCGAAAGGTTTCGGCCTGCTCCAGCGGGGTCGCGACTTCGCTCAATACGAAGACCTGGAAGACCGCTACGAGCAGCGCCCAAGCGCCTGGATCGAACCCAGGGGCGAATGGGGCAAGGGCAAGGTCGAGCTGGTGGAAATCCCCACCCCGGACGAAACCAACGACAATATCGTGGCGTTCTGGACACCTGACGAGCAGCCCAAGCCGGGCGAACCGATGGAGTTCGATTACCGCATGCACTGGACCAAGGACGAACGCGCCCAACTCGGCGCTCAAACCGCCTGGGTCAAGCAGACCATGCGCAGTGCCGGCGAAGTCAAACAGCCCAATCTGACTCGCAAGCTGGATGGCAGCATCGCCCTGCTGGTGGACTTCGAAGGCCCGGCACTGGCCAAACTCAAGTCCGACGCAGCGGTAACGTCCAACTTCAGCGTCAATGACAATGCCGAGCTGTTGGACAACGGTCTGCAATACAATCCGGCGACCAAGGGCTGGCGCCTGACGCTGCGCTTCAAGGTCAAGGATCCCAAGAAAGCGGTGGAAATGCGCGCGGCTCTGGTCGAGGGTGACAAGACCCTCAGCGAAACCTGGAGCTATCAACTGCCACCCAATACGGTTACCGCCCCATGAAAACCACCGAGCAGTCCGCCCTGGACGAGTACCTGGACAGCCTGCCGCTGAGTGCAACCGAGCGTGAAGCACTGGCCGACTGCCACGACTTCACCGAACTGCACGGCCGCCTCGGTGGCGCGCAGGCCGCGAGTGCCGAAGAGGCCGTCCACAAGTCGGCTGCCCGACGTATCGAACTGGGTGCCGGAGAACCGCTGGAGTCGACCGGCCTGCTGTCGCTGGATGCTGCCGGCCGACCGATTCTGCGGGCCGCCCCGCCCCTCAACCGCACCAAGATGACACCCGAGCCGTGGCGCACCAACCTGCTGACCCGCGGTTTGCGGGCACTGTTCGGCAAGAGCAATCCGCCGCGCCCGCCCAAACGCGAACTCGAGCCGGCACGCTGGCGCCGGGTCGGCTCACTGCGGCGCTACGTGTTGCTGCTGCTGATGCTGGGCCAGACCGCCGTCGCTACTTGGTACATGAACAGCATCCTGCCCTACCAGGGCTGGGCGCTGATCAACCTGCAGGAAGTCATGGAGCAAGGCTGGCAGGAAAGCCTGCTGCAGGTACTGCCCTATGTGGTGCAGGGCAGTATTCTCGCCCTGTTCTCGCTGTTGTTCTGTTGGGTGTCGGCAGGTTTCTGGACGGCGCTGATGGGCTTCTGGGAATTGCTGCGTGGGTACGACCGCTACGGTATTTCCGGCAGCAGTGCCGGTGACGAGCCGATCGACGCCAAGGCCCGTACCGCGATCATCATGCCGATCTGCAACGAGGACGTGCCCCGCGTCTTCGCCGGCCTGCGTGCCACCTACGAATCGGTGGCGGCCTCCGGCGAACTCGACCAGTTCGACTTCTACGTGCTCAGCGATACCGGCGACGCCGACATCGCCGTGGCCGAGCAGCGCGCGTGGCTGGAGCTGTGCCAGGAAACCAAGGGTTTCGGCAATATCTTCTACCGCCGTCGCCGTCGCCGCGTGAAACGCAAGAGTGGCAACATCGACGACTTCTGCCGTCGCTGGGGTGGCGATTACCGTTACATGATCGTGCTCGATGCCGACAGCGTGATGAGCGGCGAATGCCTGACCAAGCTGGTACGGCTGATGGAGGCCAACCCACAGGCGGGCATCATCCAGAGTTCGCCCAAGGCGGCGGGCATGAACACCCTGTACGCGCGCCTGCAGCAGTTCGCCACCCGCGCCTACGGCCCGCTGTTCACCGCCGGCCTGCACTACTGGCAGTTGGGTGAATCCCACTACTGGGGGCACAACGCGATCATCCGCATGCAGCCGTTCATCGAGCACTGCGCCCTGGCTCCGCTGCCGGGCAAAGGCTCGTTCGCCGGCGCCATCATGTCCCACGACTTCGTCGAGGCGTCATTGATGCGACGTGCCGGCTGGGGAGTGTGGATCGCCTATGACCTGGAAGGCAGCTATGAAGAACTGCCGCCCAACCTGATCGACGAGTTGCAGCGCGACCGTCGTTGGTGCCACGGCAACCTGATGAACTTCCGGCTGTTCCTGGTCAAGGGCATGCACCCGGTGCACCGCGCGGTATTCCTCACCGGAGTGATGTCCTACCTGTCGGCCCCGCTGTGGTTCATGTTCCTGCTGCTCTCGACCGCCCTGCTGGCCATCCACACGCTGATGGAGCCGCAGTACTTCCTGGTGCCCGGCCAACTGTTCCCGGTATG
Organism: Phytopseudomonas flavescens; assembly: GCF_900100535.1. Taxonomy (GTDB): domain Bacteria; phylum Pseudomonadota; class Gammaproteobacteria; order Pseudomonadales; family Pseudomonadaceae; genus Aquipseudomonas; species Aquipseudomonas flavescens. The sequence continues at coordinate 64,097 of NZ_FNDG01000022.1, read as the reverse complement.
GCCAAGGTGGAACCCGGAAAAGGCCATCGCGCTGTTCTCCACCACCCTGACGCTGTTGTTCCTGCCCAAGCTGCTCGCCGTGATCCTCATCTGGATCAAGGGCGCCAAAGCTTACGGCGGTGCGTTCAAGGCGACCCTGAGCATGCTGCTGGAGATGCTCTTCTCGGTGCTGCTGGCACCGGTGCGCATGCTGTTCCACACCATGTTCGTCAGCGCTGCGTTCCTGGGCTGGTCCGCCACTTGGAATTCACCACAGCGCGACAACGGTATCACCACCTGGGGCGACGCCGTACGCCGCCACGGCTGGCAGGCCTTGCTGGGTGTGGGCTGGACGGCAGGCGTGGCCTGGCTCGACCCGAACTTCCTGTGGTGGCTGTCGCCGATCGTGGTGTCGCTGATGCTGTCGATTCCCGTATCGGTGTTCTCCAGCCGCCTGAGCCTGGGTCTGCGCAGCAAGAAGGCCAGCCTGTTCCTGATTCCCGAGGAGTCCAACCCGCCTCAGGCGCTGCTCTCCACTTATGCCTATACACGGCATAACCGCGAGCACGCCATGGAAAACGGTTTCATCGAAGCCGTGCTGCGGCCCTTCCCCAACGCGCTGGCATGCGCAATGGCCACGGCCCGTCACGGCGAAGCAGCGCTGATCGAACAGGCACGCCGTCGCGCACTGGCTGAAGCGCTGGAGCTGGGCCCGAAAAAGCTCGACGGCAAGCGCAAACTGGCCCTGCTCAGCGATCCGGTACTGCTCGCGCGCCTGCATGCGCAACTCTGGCAACAGGCCGAACAGCATCCGCTGTGGCGCCACGCCTACAACCAGAGCCCCCGGCCGCAGCCCGGGCGGGGCAACCTGGCTCTCAAGCTGCCCGAAGTGGGCGTCACCTCACCGCTGGTCAACTGATCCCGGGCTTTCGCCAGGCGTTCAACCAGCCCAGGCTGGCACCGGTGTCGCCCTCTGCAGGGCGATACTCGGCGCCCAGCCAGCCCCGGTAGCCGTTGCTATCCAGCACCTGCCGCAAGGCAGCGAAATCGATCGTTCCAGTGCCTGGCGCACCACGCCCCGGACAGTCGGCGAATTGCACATGACCGATTTTCCCGGCCAGCGCTTGCACCGCTGCCAGCGGATCAATGCCCTGCCGCGCCAAGTGATAGATATCCAGTTGAGCCTGGAAATTGTCATGGTCGACCTCGGCCAGCAGCACCTGCAGATGCTCTGCTGTGTTGACCAGGAACCCGGGCATGTCGATGGGATTGATGGCCTCGCTCACCACGCCGATTCCCAGGTGCTGGAACGCCTCGGCCGCCTTGCGCAGGTTGTCGCTCAAGGTGGCCAGCGCCTGCTCGCGCGCGAGCCCCTCGGCCAGTCGTCCCGGCAGCACGTTGATAACATGCGGACGTACCATGGCGGCGTAGGTCAGCGCATCCTGCAAGGCCTGGTCGAATGCTGCCTGCCGCACGGCAACCGCGGCCAGTCCGGGCCCGCCATCGAGAAAGTCGCCACCTGGAAAGTTCATCAGTACCAACGGCATGCCCGCCCGCGCCAGTTCTTCCTTGAGGCGCAATGCCGGTACCTCGTAGGGAAACTGGATTTCCACCCCATCGAAGCCTGCAGCGGCGGCGGCAACGATGCGCCCGAGCAAGGGGCGTTCAGTGAAGAGCATCGTCAGGTTGGCGGATATCTTCATGCATGACTCCAGGCTGGCACCGACAGATACGTCGGCCCCCGTTCGAAATGGCTTGATCCTGTTTTTCATGCCGCGCCGCGGCACCACCCTTGTTCGTGGTGAGTGCCGGAGCAGGCCGCAGCCGTCACCTTACAGACCGTCCTTCTGCAGATGATCGAAGTTCACCGGATCGCCGCCATGGGCACCCAGGCGCTGACGGATATCGGCGAACATCAGGTCGAACTCTTCATGCTCGTGACTGATCAGCACCACACTGGTGGGCAGACCATGCCTATGCGCCAAGCGACTGACCACACTGGCGAAGTTGAAAGCGGTATCCCCGTGCAGCTCGAACGACTCTTCGAAGGCGACCCCATCGATTTCTCCCTTGAGGGACATCTGCAACATCGGCCCCTCCAGCGCATCCTGGCGCACCGCGTAACGCAGGTCGATGACATAGGTAGGTATCTTGCCCGTCGCCAGGCTGTTGCTGCGAAAGAGATGACCGGGTTGGAACATGAACGGACTCCTTTACTGGGCGTTGACCCGAAGCACCTCGTACTGTCGGGCTTGTGAGCATACACGCCTGAGCCCGGAATTTTACCGACACACGACAACGGCCAACGCACCAAAAAGAACCGCAAGGCTCGCGGCTGCCCCTTGCAAGAGCCCCGCTGCAGAGCGGTTGGGAAGCAACGCCCGGGATCAGCGCTACCGAGCCGCTCGCTCCTGAACCAGCACCCAGGGAGCGACCACCACCGCCCACAGTGACGGGTCACGAGCGAGCAGATCCTCGGCACGGCCATCGCTCAACGGGGCTATCCGCCCCGAATCCAGCCAGGCGACGACGTCTTGCCGATGATTCTCGGCGATTGCCTCGGCGACCGCGATCAGGTCTGCGTCCTTATCGACCCACAACAGAGCCCCCCGGGCGAAGAACGGTTGCAGCTCCTGCCAGCGGATCGGCGCGGTTTCGCCAAGCAATTTGGCATAGAGGGTGCTTGGTTGTTCGTTCATGGCAGGTTCCATCGTGAAAGGCGCGGTTGCGACGGCCGCCATGATAACGATGGGGGACGGACGGGCAAGCCGTGTCAACTACCCGTCAGTCTGGAACTCGCCGTTTTTCTATACATTTCTTGCAATTACGCGACATTCCCGCTCACCCTCCTCGACTGCCGACTTTCCAAGGCGCGAACCAGCGCTCTACACTGTATCGGTACAGTTGCCGGGGGTATGGCCGGAAGAGTCGACTCCGGTTCTGCCGCTTTGGCTGCCAGAACTACAACAATGAACACAACGAGTGGAGCACTATGAACAACGCTACTAAGCAGATTTCCAAGCTGTTCGCTGCGATGGCCCTGGCTGGCGCAGCCAGCTATTCGGTAGCCGCCGACACCATCAAGATCGCCATGGCCGGCCCGGTGACCGGTGCCGTCGCTCAATATGGCGAAATGCAGTTCGTCGGGGCCAAGATGGCCATCGAACAGATCAACAAGGCCGGTGGCGTCAACGGTGCTCAACTCGAGGGCGTGGTCTACGACGATGCCTGTGATCCCAAGCAGGCCGTGGCGGTCGCCAACAAGATCGTCAACGATGGCGCCAAGTTCGTCGTTGGTCACCTGTGCTCCAGTTCCACGCAACCGGCTTCGGACATCTACGAAGACGAAGGCATCCTGATGGTCACGCCGGCCGCCACCAGCCCGGAAATCACCGCCCGCGGCTACGAGTTGATCTTCCGCACCATCGGCCTGGACAGCCTGCAAGGCCCGACCGCCGGTGCCTTCATCGCCGAGCACATCAAGCCGAAGAACGTTGCCGTCATCCATGACAAGCAGCAGTACGGTGAGGGCATCGCCAGCGCGGTCAAGCAGACCCTGGAAGCCAAGGGCGTGAAAGTCGGCGTGTTCGAAGGTATCAACGCCGGCGACAAGGATTTCTCCTCGCTGGTCGCCAAGCTCAAGCAACAGGGCGTGGATTTCGTCTACTACGGCGGCTACCACCCCGAGCTCGGCCTGCTGCTGCGCCAATCCAAGGAAAAAGGCCTGGACGTTCGCTTCATGGGCCCGGAAGGCGTAGGCAACAAGGAAATCTCGGCCATCGCCGGTCCCGCATCCGAAGGCTTGCTGGTGACCCTGCCGCAATCCTTCGACCAGGATCCGAAGAACAAGGCACTGGTCGATGCCTTCAAGGCCAAGAATGAAGACCCGAGCGGTCCATTCGTGTTCCCGGCCTACGCGGCAGTCCAGGTCATCGCCGGTGGCATCGAGAAAGCCGGCAGCACCGATACCGCCGAAGTAGCCGCAGCCCTGCGCGCCAATACCTTCGACACCCCGACCGGCACCCTCGGCTTCGACGAGAAGGGCGACCTGAAGAACTTCAACTTCGTGGTCTACGAATGGCATCAGGACGGTACCAAGAGCGAAGCCAAGTAACTTCGCCTGCGCCTGAACCCAAAGCCCACGGTCGATCTGACCGTGGGCTTCGTTTATGAGAGCCCCGGTTTCGCGTTGCGCCACGAGCGCGGTCGTGCGCGACGACCCAGGAGTTAGGCAATGCCTGATCTTTACCATTACTTGCAACAGTTGCTCAACGGTCTGACCGTCGGCAGTACCTACGCCCTGATCGCCATCGGCTACACGATGGTCTACGGCATCATCGGCATGATCAACTTCGCCCACGGCGAGGTGTACATGATCGGTTCCTACGTCGCCTTCATCGCCATTACCCTGCTGGCCATGATGGGGCTCGACAGCCTGCCCTTGATCATGGTCTGCGCCTTCGCGGCGAGCATCATCGTCACCAGTGCGTTCGGTTACAGCATCGAACGGGTGGCCTACCGGCCGCTACGCGGCGGTAACCGGCTGATCCCGCTGATCTCGGCGATCGGCATGTCGATTTTCCTGCAGAACGCCGTCATGTTGTCCCAGGACTCCAAGGACAAGGCCATCGCCAACCCGCTGCCGGGCAATTTCGTGTTTGGCGAAAGCGCCATGAATGGCGTGGTGATTTCCTACATGCAGGTGCTGATCTTCGTGGTCACCTTGCTGACCATGATCGGCCTCACCCTGTTCATCTCCCGCTCCCGCCTTGGCCGCGCCTGCCGCGCCTGTGCCGAGGACCTGAAGATGGCCAACCTGCTGGGTATCAACACCAACAACATCATTGCCCTGACCTTCGTGATCGGCGCCGCGCTGGCGGCCGTCGCCGCCGTGCTGCTGGGCATGCAATACGGCGTGATCAACCCGCACCTGGGCTTCCTCGCCGGCATCAAGGCCTTCACCGCCGCGGTACTCGGCGGTATCGGCAGCATCCCGGGCGCTGTACTCGGCGGTCTGGTACTGGGCGTGGCCGAAGCCTTCGGCGCCGATATCTTCGGTGACCAGTACAAGGACGTGGTTGCCTTCAGCCTGCTGGTACTGGTGCTGCTGTTCCGACCGACCGGTATCCTCGGCCGCCCGGAGGTCGAAAAGGTATGAGCAAGAACCTCAAGACCGCCCTGTTCAGCAGCGTTCTTCTGTTGCTGATTTCCTATCCGATCCTCGGCCTCAAGCTCAGTGTCGTCGGCATCAGCCTGCAGGTGCAGGGCGCCAGCGCCAAGACCCTGTGGACCATCGGCATCGCTGCGGCACTGTTGTTCGTCTGGCACCTGTTGCTGCGTGACCGCCTGCTCGGCGGACAGCGGTTCAAGGGCGCACTGCCCAGCCTGCCGTCGAGCCTCAAGGACACCCTGACGCTGCCCAGCGTGCAGCGCTGGTTCATGCTGGCCCTGTTCGTCGTGGCATTGGCCTGGCCATTCTTCGGCTCCCGCGCGGCGGTGGACATCGCCACCCTGATCCTCATCTACGTGATGCTGGGCATCGGCCTGAACATCGTGGTCGGCCTCGCCGGCCTGCTCGACCTGGGTTATGTCGGCTTCTACGCGGTGGGTGCCTACACCTATGCGCTGCTGGCCGAATACGCCGGCTTCGGCTTCTGGACGGCGTTGCCGATCGCCGGCCTGATGGCCGCCACCTTCGGCTGCCTGCTGGGCTTCCCGGTACTCAGGCTACGGGGCGACTACCTGGCCATCGTGACCCTGGGCTTCGGCGAGATCATCCGCATCATGCTGCGCAACCTCACCGACATCACCGGCGGCCCGAACGGCATCAGCTCGATTCCCAAGCCGGAACTGTTCGGCCTGTCGCTGGATCGTCGCGCGCCGGATGGCGGCCAGACCCTGCATGACTTCCTCGGCATCGCCTACAACTCCACCTACAAGGTGATCTTCCTTTACCTGATCGCCCTGTTGCTGGTGCTGCTGGCCATCTTCGTGATCAACCGCCTGATGCGCATGCCCATCGGCCGCGCCTGGGAAGCCCTGCGCGAGGACGAGATCGCCTGCCGTGCCCTGGGCCTCAACCCGACCACGGTCAAGCTCTCGGCCTTCACCATCGGCGCCAGCTTCGCCGGTTTCGCCGGCAGTTTCTTCGCCGCCCGCCAGGGCCTGGTGACACCGGAGTCGTTCACCTTCATCGAGTCGGCGATGATCCTCGCCATCGTCGTGCTCGGTGGCATGGGCTCGCAACTGGGCATCATCTTCGCCGCCATCGTGATGACCCTGCTGCAGGAAATGCGCGACTTCAACGAGTACCGCATGCTGATATTCGGCCTGACCATGATCGTGATGATGATCTGGCGTCCGCAGGGCCTCATGCCCATGCAGCGCCCACACCTGGAGTTGAAACAACGATGAGCCGCCCGATTCTCGAAGTGAGCGGCCTGTCCATGCGTTTTGGCGGCCTGCTGGCCGTCAACGGGGTCAGCCTCACGGTCAATGAAAAACAGGTGGTGTCGATGATCGGCCCGAACGGCGCCGGCAAGACCACGGTATTCAACTGCCTGACCGGTTTCTACAAACCGACCTCGGGCAGCATCCGCTTGAACGGCCAACAGATCGAAGGTTTGCCGGGCCACAAGATCGCCCGCAAGGGTGTGGTGCGTACCTTCCAGAACGTGCGCCTGTTCAAGGAAATGACCGCGGTGGAAAACCTGCTGGTCGCCCAGCACCGCCACATCAACACCCACTTTCTCGCCGGCCTGTTCAAGACCCCGGCCTTTCGCCGCAGTGAACGCGAGGCGATGGACTACGCGGCGCACTGGCTGGAGCAGGTCAACCTGAGCGAATTCGCCAACCGCACTGCCGGCACCCTAGCCTACGGCCAACAGCGGCGCCTGGAAATCGCGCGCTGCATGATGACCCGGCCGAGCATCCTCATGCTCGACGAGCCGGCGGCCGGCCTCAACCCGCGGGAAACCGACGACCTGAAGGCACTGATCGGCATGCTGCGCGACCAGCACAACGTCACCGTGCTGCTGATCGAACATGACATGAAGCTGGTCATGAGCATTTCCGACCATATCTTCGTGATCAACCAGGGCACCCCCCTGGCCGACGGCACGCCACAGCAGATCCGCGACAATCCGGACGTGATCAAAGCCTACCTGGGGGAAACTTGATGCTGTATTTCGACAACGTTTCCACCTTCTACGGCAAGATCCAGGCGCTGCACGGGGTCAGCGTGGAAGTGCGCCAGGGTGAGATCGTCACCCTGATCGGTGCCAACGGCGCCGGCAAATCCACCCTGCTGATGACCCTCTGCGGCAGCCCGCAGGCCACCAGCGGCAGCATCCGCTACCAGGGTGAAGAACTGGTCGGCCTGGAAACCCCGCTGATCATGCGCAAGAGCATCGCCGTGGTACCGGAAGGCCGCCGTGTGTTCGCGCGCCTGACCGTCGAGGAAAACCTCGCCATGGGCGGATTCTTCGGCAGCAAGGCGGACAATCAGGAGCAACTGGACAAGGTCCTGCACCTGTTCCCACGCTTGAAGGAACGCCTGGTGCAGCGTGCCGGTACCATGTCAGGCGGCGAACAGCAGATGCTCGCCATCGGCCGTGCGCTGATGAGCAAGCCGAAGCTGCTGCTGCTCGACGAGCCGTCCCTGGGCCTGGCGCCGATCATCATCCAGCAGATTTTCGAGATCATCGAACAACTGCGCAAGGACGGTGTGACCGTGTTCCTGGTCGAGCAGAACGCCAACCAGGCGCTCAAGCTGGCCGATCGTGGCTACGTGCTGGAGAACGGGCGGATCGTCATGCAGGGCAGCGGCCATGACCTGCTCAACGATCCAAAGGTGCGTGACGCCTACCTCGGCGGCTAGCACGCTCTCCCCCTGCGGCCGCAATGGCCGCAGGGCAGATTTACCCTGAACGATGGCAACTGCGCTCCAGTCCCAATACTGAACGGACAAAAACAGGAGTCGCCCTCATGCTGAAGTTCCTCGGCAGCACCATCGGTATCATCTTCCTCATCGGCCTGCTGGTCGTGATCGGTATTTTCTCGCTGATCTTCTGATCGGCAGACGTCGCAGGCCGGGCACCTTGCCCGGCTTTGTTCATGCCACGCGCATGACACGCCTCACGGCGGTACAATGGGCATCTATTCGCTGACGATGTCCTGCCATGACTGAACCCCTACGCCTTTCCAAACGCCTGATCGAACTCACCGGCTGCTCACGCCGCGAGGCCGAACTGTATATCGAGGGCGGCTGGGTCACGGTCAATGGCGAAGTGGTGGACGAACCTCAGCGCAAGGTAACCGACGAAGCGGTAGCCCTGCTTCCCGATGCAGTCGCTGAACCTCTGGTACCGGTCACCCTGCTGCTGCACATCCCCAGTGGCCGTTTTCCCGATCGTGCAGCCGAAGAAATCGGCCCGGACAACCGCTGGCCGGAAGACCGCTCCGAGCAGCGCACGCTCAAGGGCCATTTCACCGACCTGACGCCCTGCATCGCTCTGCAGGCAGGCGCCGACGGTATGCATGTGCTGACTCAGGACTGGCGTATCGAGCGCAAGCTCAAGGACGACCTGAGCAAGCTGGAGCAGGAATACGTGGTCGAGGTCAGCGGTGAGCTGTCAGACCGCGACCTCAAGCGCCTCAACCATGGCCTGGTGTTCAACGGAACAAAGCTGGCGCCCTGCAAGGTCAGCTGGCAGAACGAGACCCGCCTGCGCTTCGCCCTGAAGAACCCATTGCCGGGTCAGCTGGTGTTCATGTGCAACAGTGTCGGCCTCAAGGTACTGGGCATGAAACGCATCCGCATCGGCGGTGTGCCGATGTCCAAGGTGCAGCCCGGACAATGGCGCTATCTGGGCGCCAAAGAACGTTTCTAACCGCCTATTCTTCCGGCCTCGCCTTCGTGGCGTAGGCCCCTGCCACCAGGAATCTTCATGCTCAATAATGATGTGCTGCGCAGCCTGCGCTACATGCTCGACGTCAGCGATGCACAACTGGCCGAGATCGTTCAACTGGGCGGCAAGACGGTAACCGCTGAAGAAATCGCGGCGGTACTGAAGAAGGACGACGAGCCGGGCTATCAGGATTGCAGCGACGACCTGTTGGCCCATGCCCTCGATGGCCTGGTGTACTTCAAGCGTGGCAAGGATGACAGTCGCCCGGCTCCGCCGCTGGAACTGCCGGTCAGCAACAATCAGGTGCTGAAGAAGCTGCGCGTGGCTTTCGAGCTCAAGGAAGACGACGTGCATGCCATCATGCGCAGCGTCGATTTCCCTGTATCGAAACCGGAAATGAGCGCGCTGTTCCGCAAACAGGGCACCAGTAACTATCGCGCCTGTGGCGATCAGTTCCTGCGCAACTTCCTCAAGGGCCTGACCCAGCGCCTGCGTGACTGACAGCCCATGAGCTATCAGGTTTCGCCCATCGGTCATGTGCGCTCCTGCTTCAAGGAGAAGTTCGCCATACCGCGCCAGCCACAGCTGGCACCCGCTGCACGCGGCGTGCTCGAGCTGTGCGCGCCGTTCGATCAGAGCGATGCAGTGCAGGGTCTGGAGCAGGTCAGCCATGTCTGGCTGCTGTTTCTCTTCCACCAGGCGCTGGAAGACAAGCCCAGGCTCAAGGTGCGCCCGCCACGCCTGGGCGGCAACCGCTCCATCGGTGTGTTCGCGACCCGGGCGACCCACCGTCCCAACGGGATAGGCCAATCGGTGGTGCGCCTGGATCGGGTCGAAAGCGGGCGGTTGTGGTTGTCGGGTATCGACCTGCTCGACGGCACCCCGGTGCTCGACATCAAACCCTACGTGCCCTATGCCGACTGCGTGCCCGATGCCCACAACTCTATCGCTGCGGATGCTCCCGTCCAGATCGAGGTGCAGTGGCAGGACAGCGCATTGGCTCAGGCCCGCGAACACGGCCTGCGCCTGAACGAGCCACTGGTCGAGCTGATCGAGCAGTGCCTTGCCCAGGACCCACGCCCCGCCTACCAGCAACCCCAGCCGGAGCGCCGCTATGGCGTACGCCTGTGGGATGTCGACGTACATTGGCACTATCCGCAGGAAGGCTGCATCCGTGTGCTGGATGTTCAGGCGGAGTAGCGCTCCGGTCTTGCCCGCACGACCTCCCCGGGTATCGCTTCGCTCAACCACGGGCTACAGGGGTGTAGCCTGGCGTTGAGCGAAGCGATACCCAGGAAAATCGACAGGCACTCTCGACAATCGGCACTTTCGCGCAGACGAAAAAAATCCGCAGCCATCGCTGGCTGCGGATTTCGGAGGCTCGGACGATCAGGCGCCGGCTTTCTGCACGGCATCCTTGATCAGGGTCTGCAGCTCACCCTTTTCGTACATCTCACTGATGATGTCGCTGCCACCGACCAGCTCGCCACCGACCCACAATTGGGGGAAGGTCGGCCAGTTGGCGTACTTGGGCAGGTTGGTGCGTATTTCCGGGTTCTGCAGGATGTCGACGTAGGCGAACTTTTCGCCACAGCCCATCAGAGCCTGTGCAGCGCGTGCAGAGAAGCCGCACTGTGGCGCGTTCGGAGCGCCTTTCATGTACAGCAGAACGGTGTTGCTGGCGATCTGCTCTTTGATCGTTTCGATGATTTCCATGGGGGCACCTCAGAACTGGACTATCCGACTCACGGGTCGATACGGTGCACGCATTGTAACCAAAAGCCGAGCGCAATGCTCGGCCATGCTGCATACGCGAACGAGGTAGCTCTCAAGCCGCGACCACCTGCACCGGAACCCCATTGAGCACCGCGTTGCCCGACAGCCGATCAAGCTGACGCTCATCGGTCAGGTCGTTGGCGCTGGCACCCGGCGTGGCACTGGCGATGCTCATCTGCACTCCGGGCCGCCCATGCCCCCAGCCATGTGGCAGGCTGACCACACCGGGCATCATCTCTTCACTGCCGAGCACTTCGACCTCGACCACGCCGACCCGCGAGCTGACGCTGACACGCTGGCCATCGCTGAGCCCGCGCTGCTGCATGTCCTGCAAGCTCATCAACAATTGATGACGCGGCTTGCCCTTCACCAGCCGGTGATAGTTGTGCATCCATGAGTTGTTGCTGCGCACATGCCGGCGGCCGATCAGCAGCAACTGCCCGGGATCGACTGCAGCTTGCGTGGCGAAACGCTGTACATCCCCGAGCAACAGCGCCGGTGCGGCCTGGACACGGCCATCCGCTGTTTTCAGACGTGCCGCCAGGTTCGGGCCAAGCGGGCCGATATCCAGGCCATGGGGGTGTTGCCGCAGGGTCTGCAGCGAAAGCTTGAGTGGCGACCGGTCACCATAGGCGCCGAAACGCAGCCCCAGGTCGATCATCTGCTGCGGTGTCTGCGTGGGCTTCAGCACGGCGCCGGTCTGTGCCGCGAAGGCCTTGGCCAGGCCGACGAAAATCTCCCAGTCATCCAGCGCCCCTTCCGGCTTCGGCAGCACCGCCTCATTGAAGCGGGTGACGTTGCGCACCGCGAACAGATTGAAGGTGGTGTCGTAATGGTCGTGCTCCAGCGGCGCGGTGGATGGCAGGATCAAGTCGGCATGGCGGGTGGTTTCGTTGATGTAAAGATCCACGCTGAGCATGAAATCCAGGCCTTCGAGCCCCTGCTCCAGTTGCCGCCCATTGGGCGTCGACAGCACCGGATTGCCTGCGACGGTAATCAGCGCGCGCACCTGGCCGTCCCCGGCAGTGAGCATTTCCTCGGCCAGAGCACTGACCGGCAACTCGCCGCCATACTCGGGCAAACCGGAAACCCTGCTCTGCCAGCGATCGAAATGCCCGCCGGACGTCGCACCGACCAGATCGACCGCCGGCTCGGTGCACAGCACCCCACCCACCCGATCGAGGTTGCCGGTCACCAGATTGATCACCTGCACCAGCCACTGACACAGCGTGCCGAATGCCTGGGTGGATACGCCCATGCGGCCATAGCACACCGCCCTGTCCGCTGCAGCGAAATCCCGTGCCAACTGGCGTATGGCCGAAGCCGGAATACCACAACGCGCCGCCATCAGCTCGGCGGTGAAGGGCAGCACGGTCTGCTCCACTTCATCGAGGCCGGCGACCTGCAAGTGACTGCCTCGGCACAGCCGCTCCTCGAACAGGGTGCTGAGCATCGCCAGCAGCAAGGCGGCATCCTGCCCGGGGCGAACGAACAGATGCTGGTCGGCGATGGCTGCGGTCTCGCTGCGGCGCGGATCGACCACCACCAAGCGGCCGCCCCGCGCCTGGATCGCCTTTAGGCGCTTCTCCACGTCGGGCACGGTCATGATGCTGCCATTGGAGGCCAGCGGATTGCCGCCGAGGATCAGCATGAAATCGGTGTGGTCGATATCGGGCACGGGGATCAGAAAACCATGGCCGTACATCAGGTGGCTGGTCAGGTGGTGGGGCAACTGATCCACCGAGGTGGCGGAGTAGCGATTGCGGGTCTTGAGCAGGCCGAGAAAATAGTTGCTGTGGGTCATCAAGCCGTAGTTGTGCACACTGGGGTTGCCCTGGTAAACCGCTACCGCGCTCTGCCCATGCCTGGCCTGCACCGCAGCCAGACGCTCTGCCGCCAGGTTGAAGGCTTCGTCCCAGCCGATCGCCTCCCAGCGATCGCCGATACGCCGCATCGGCTGGCGCAGGCGATCGGGATCGTTCTGGATATCCTGCAGGGCCACGGCCTTGGGGCAGATATGGCCGCGGCTGAACGGGTCATCGCGATCCCCCTTGATGGAGCGGACACGGGGCTGGCGGTCGGCATCGTGTTCGACCTCCAGCACCAGGCCACAGATAGCCTCGCAGAGATGGCAGGCACGGTAATGGAGGGTCGTGGTCATGGCCAGCCTCGTCTTCTTGTTCGAACGGCCATCATGGTCGTCCCAGAGACGCCGCGCCAGCAGTCTCATGGTGGTGAATCCCGGGCCATCAGGGCGGTGCATCAGGCGTCGGCGCCAGGACTCTCAGCGTGTCATACCTGGCAATCAGGGCGGATTTGCGCCTGATCGTCATTTGCTTATAAGATCGCGCCTTCCCCGTTTCGTCGCACTGTGCGGCCCCCAGCCGCAGGCTCTTGCGTTTTCCCGTGAAAAGAGCCTGTGGCCTGTTTGTCAAAAGGTAGTTAACGATGAGCGCAAGACACTTTCTCTCGCTGAAGGACTGCACACCCGATGAACTGGTGGGCCTGATCCGACGCGGCATCGAGCTGAAAGGCCTGCGCAACAGCGGCGTGTTGTTCGAACCGCTGAAAAATCGTGTACTGGGCATGATCTTCGAGAAGGCCTCGACGCGTACCCGGCTGTCTTTCGAAGCGGGCATGATCCAGCTCGGTGGCCAGGCCATCTTCCTGTCGCCACGCGATACCCAACTGGGCCGTGGCGAACCGATCAGCGACTCGGCCATCGTCATGTCGCGCATGCTCGACGCGGTGATGATCCGCACCTTCGCCCACAGCACCCTGAGCGAATTCGCCGCCAACTCCCGCGTGCCGGTGATCAATGGCCTGTCTGACGACCTGCACCCGTGCCAATTGCTGGCCGACATGCAGACCTTCCATGAACAGCGCGGCAGTATCGCCGGCAAGATCGCAGCCTGGATCGGGGACGGCAACAACATGTGCAACTCTTATATAGAGGCTGCCATCCAGTTCGACTTCACATTGCATGTCGCCTGCCCGCCAGGCTACGAACCGAACGCCGCGCTGCTGGCCGAAGCGGGCGACCGCGTGAAGATCTTCCGCGACCCGCGCGAGGCGGTAGCCGGCGTTCATCTGATCAGCACCGACGTATGGGCCTCCATGGGCCAGGAAGAGGAAATCGCCGAGCGCCACAGGCTGTTCGCGCCCTACCAGGTGAACCGCGCGCTGCTCGACGCGGCCGACGAGAACGTGCTGTTCCTGCACTGCCTGCCGGCCCACCGCGGCGAGGAAATCAGTGAGGACCTGCTCGACGACCCACGCTCGGCCGCCTGGGACCAGGCAGAAAACCGTCTGCACGCGCAGAAGGCACTGCTCGAGTTCCTCGTCGAACCGGCGTACCACCACGCATGAGCCTGCCCATGCTGTTGAGCCTGCGTAACCTGGGTTGCGGCTACGCTGAGCAGCGCATCGTGCAGCACCTCGACCTGCACCTCAACCCGGGTGATATCGGCTGTCTGCTCGGCCCGTCCGGTTGCGGCAAGACCACCACCCTGCGGGCCATCGCCGGTTTCGAGCCGGTGCAGGAAGGTGAAATCAGCCTGGCTGGCGAGGTGATCTCCCGCCCCGGTTTCACCCTCGCACCGGAAAAGCGCCGCATCGGCATGGTGTTTCAGGACTACGCCCTGTTCCCGCACCTCAGCGTGGCGCAGAACGTTTCCTTCGGCATCCGCAAGCAGGCCGATTGCGAGCGGATCACCCATGAGCTGCTGGAACTGGTGAAGCTCGATCAACTGGGCAAACGCCATCCCCATGAACTGTCCGGTGGGCAGCAACAGCGGGTGGCGCTGGCTCGGGCACTGGCCACCAACCCGCAACTGCTGCTGCTCGACGAGCCGTTCTCCAACCTTGATGGCGAGTTGCGCCGACGCCTCAGCCATGAGGTGCGCGACATTCTCAAGAGCCGTGGCACCAGTGCCATTCTGGTGACCCACGATCAGGAAGAAGCCTTTGCCGTCAGCGACCAGGTCGGCGTTTTCAAGGCGGGTCATCTGGAGCAGTGGGACACGCCGTTCAACCTCTATCACGAACCGCAGACGCCCTTCGTCGCCAGCTTCATCGGGCAGGGCTACTTCATTCGTGGCCAGTTGCAGACGCCGCATGAAGTGCAAACCGAACTGGGCAGCATCCGCGGCAAGCGTGCCTACGACTGGCCTGTCGGCAGTGCCGTGGACGTACTGCTGCGCCCGGACGATATCGTCCACGACGCGCAGAGCCCCCGGAAGGCGCTGGTCGTCGGCAAAAGCTTCCTCGGCGCAGCGACCCTGTACCGCTTGCAACTGCCCACCGGCAGTCAGCTCGAAGCGCTGTTCCCCAGCCATGCCGATCACCAGCCCGGTGAGCAGGTGGGCATCCGAATCGCCGCAGATCATCTGGTGGCGTTCGCTGCAGCAGGTAGCGTGGCGGCGCCTTCTTTGCTGGGCTAACCGTCGAAATGCAGCCGGCCGCTGCTCACCAGATGGGTATGGCCGGCGATCTTCACCCGCTCGCCATCCAGACGGCACCAGAGATAACCACCGCGCTCGCCGCCCTGGTAGGCAGTCAGTTCACGCTTGCCCAGCTCCTGTGCCCAGTAAGGTGTGAGAATGCAATGAGCAGAGCCGGTCACCGGATCCTCGTCGATTCCCACTGCTGGTGCGAAGTTGCGTGACACGAAATCCACAGCCTCCCCCGCCGCGGTGATGATGACGGCATCCCAGGGCAGTCTGCCCAACGCCCGCAGATCCGGGCAGCAAGCGCGCACCGCGGCTTGCGACTCGAGCAGCACCAGCAGTTGCGGGGCGTCCAGCACGGCGAGCGGTGCCTGCCCAAGCATCTCGGCCAAGCCCTCGGGCACGGCAATGGGTGCTGGCCGATGGCAGGGGAAGTCGAGCACCAGACGGTCCTTTTCTCGGCTCACGGCCAACTCGCCACCGCCATAGAGGAACTCGATACGCTCACCCGGCTCGTCATAGCACTCGAACAGCACATGGGCGCTGGCCAGCGTCGCGTGGCCGCACAGGGTCGCCTCGGTGGTCGGCGTGAACCAGCGGATGCGCCAGGCAGCCCCCTCCTTCACCACGAATGCGGTTTCGGCCAGGTTGTGCTCGGCGGCGATCTGCTGCATCAGTGTGTCGTCGAGCCACTGTTGCAGACGATAAACCACCGCCGGATTGCCTGCGAAAGGCGTGTCGCTGAACGCATCGACCTGATGAAACTCCAGGGGCATGGGGGAACTCCGGCAAGCGAATGGAAAGGCTCAGCATGCCTGCAGCCGAGCCATCCACTGCGGTACAGCGTGACGCCAAAACCACGCAACAGTGAACGTGCTCAATGCTACGGACGAACCCCGTAGCGATGCAACAGGGCATCCAGCCGTCCATCCTGACGGTAGCGGCGTACACCCTCATCGAAAATGCCGCGATAACGGGGGCTGGAGGAAAGCACCGGAGAAAAGGCGATATAGATGGGCACATCCGGCATCCGGCAACCCACCTCGACCAGTTCTTCGACGCTCTTGTGCTGATCGAGGTACATCGACATCACCCAGGTATTTTCCAGTGCCGCATCGACCCGGCCCAGTTCCACCTTGCGTATGTTGAGAGCCAGTGCCTGCTCGCCTGCAGCCTGTTGCAGACGCTCCGGGTTCTTCTGGTGACGACGGATGTAATCGTCGAGTTCTTTGCCGTAGCTGTAACCGTTGATCACCCCCAGGCGGATCTGCTCAAGGGACGCCAGGCCGGTATAGCGCCAGCGGCTGTCGGCCCGGGCATAGAAGCAGTTACGGGAAATTCCGGGCGCTGCATCACCGAAAATGAAATCCGGGGCATCACGAATGCCTGCCCCGACCAGCGCGTTGACCCGGCCGCTGCGCACGTCTTGCACGGCGCGCGCCCAGTTGGTGACGCGATACTCCACATTGATGCCGGCCTCGGCAAAGATTGCCTTGGCCAACTCGACGAAGATGCCCGGGCGCTCGCTCCCTTCCGAGCAACTGACCGGGCACCACACGTCCGCCTCCATGACCAGGGTCTCGGCCCTGGCGCAGGCACTCCCCAGCAGCGCTGCCATCAACAGGCTGCCTGCCACCCACTGAACCCTTTTCATCAACCGCCAAGCCTCCTGCTTCCATTTCCAGGGCCACTGCCTTCGTCGCCTACTTGTTGCAGCAAGTCCGGCTGGCCACTCAGGGCGCTCTGCGCCCATGGTCGATATGCCGCCCGGCGATCACCACCTGATCAGCATAGAGTCCTTCTTGCCCACCTGTCGGATCAGTCGCTGCGCACAGGCTGACGGCGATCATACAAGGGCGCGCGATCGGCGCCCAAGCGGGCCCAGGTATCGCATCGCGATCAACGCTCCGAGGCTAGGTGATGCGGCCTCCATGGCCGACTCATTTAGCCTGCTGGACGTCGCGGCTCGCGGCAAAACGGGCTCAGGCGCGGTCGTGCTGAAGCGGCAACAGCCACTAGCGGCCGATGGCGGCGAACTGCGCCTGTGTATGCAGGGCCAGCACCTGTGCGTTCAGCTCCACTTCGAGACCACGGCGCCCGGCACTGACATGGATGGAGGAGAAGTTCAGGGCACTGCTGTCGATGAAAGTACGCAGGCGCTTCTTCTGCCCCAGCGGGCTGATGCCTCCCACCAGGTAGCCGGTGGCCCGCTGCGCCGCCTCGACGGCAGCCATGTCGGCCTTCTTCACCCCAGCGGCCTGGGCCAGCGCCTTCAGGTCCAGCGTTCCGACGACTGGTACCACGGCCACCAGCAACTCGCCCTTATCGCTACAGGCGAGCAGCGTCTTGAACACCTGCGCGGGATCCAGACCGAGCTTCTCCGCGGCCTCCAGACCATAGGACACGGCCTTGGGATCGTGGGCGTAGCTGTGGATTCGATGTTCGGCGCGAACCTTCTTCAACAGATCCAGTGCGGGCGTCATGGTAGCTCCAGGCGATGGTGAAGAGCGGGCGGGATAGGCCGATTCTAACGCCGCCGAGCGACTGAAGGCGCTGTTTCGAGGCAGCGAACCAGGCGTCGATGTGGCCCCATCACGGAACCTATCATGCGCGCTGCTGACCTATTGAACGATGGATACGATTGATATCGAAAAAATCAGCCGACTCCAGCGTTCACTTTTTGACAATACGCATTCTGCATATATATTTTTTTCGAATACGAACATATGGCAGTATCGATCCACGTCATCAGCCATGGCTGCTGTGCAAACGGCGGTGCCCTGAACAGTCCGGCCCACCTGCTGTGCAATACGCCATACAACAACAAAAATCGAGGTCAACCATGACAGCTGCGCAACCACAACCATCCCTGGCGGGCCAATGCATGGCCGAGTTTCTGGGCACCGCACTGCTCATCTTCTTCGGTACCGGGTGCGTCGCTGCCCTCAAGGTTGCCGGTGCGAGCTTCGGGCTCTGGGAGATCAGCATCATCTGGGGGGTCGGTGTCAGCATGGCGATATACCTGACCGCCGGCGTCTCTGGCGCGCACCTGAACCCTGCGGTGAGCATCGCCCTGTGGCTGTTCGCCGGTTTCGAGAAAGGCAAGCTACCGTTCTACATCCTTGCCCAGATCGCTGGTGCATTCTGTGGCGCCCTGCTGGTCTACACCCTGTACAGCGGTCTGTTCTTCGAATTCGAACAGACCAACCAGATGGTTCGCGGCTCCCTGCCCAGCCTGGAACTGGCCTCGGTGTTTTCCACCTATCCCCATCCGCTGTTGTCTACTGGCCAGGCGTTCATGGTCGAAGTGGTGATCACCGCGATCCTGATGGGCGTGATCATGTCCCTCACCGATGACAACAACGGCCTCCCCCGCGGCCCGATGGCACCGCTGCTGATCGGCCTGTTGATCGCCGTGATCGGCAGTGCCATGGGCCCGCTGACCGGATTCGCGATGAACCCGGCTCGCGACTTCGGCCCCAAGCTGATGACCTTCCTGACCGGCTGGGGCGAGATTTCCCTCACCGGCGGCCGTGACATCCCGTATTTCCTGGTACCGATCTTCGCTCCGATTCTCGGCGCCTGCCTCGGCGCAGCGGTTTATCGCGGCATGATCGCTCGGCACCTGCCCAGTGCCACCGAGCCGGAAATAGAACAGCCCGCGAATCGGGACGTCAAAGCTTCCTGAATTCAACGTCGCGTGATTGCGCTCGAACCGATCACGCGACATTTCACTCTCCGTTCATCCGTCCAAGGCAATCGACATGACCGACACCAACAAGAACTACATCATTGCCCTCGATCAGGGTACGACCAGCTCCCGCGCGATCATTTTCGACCGCGATGCCAACGTGGTGTGCATCGCCCAGCGCGAGTTCACTCAGCACTACCCGCAGAGCGGCTGGGTCGAGCACGACCCCATGGAAATCTTCGCCACGCAGAGCGCAGTGATGGTCGAAGCCCTGGCCCAGGCAGGCCTGCATCACGATCAAGTGGCCGCGATCGGTATCACCAACCAGCGTGAAACCACCGTGGTCTGGGACAAGAACAGCGGCCGGCCGATCCACAATGCCGTGGTCTGGCAGTGCCGCCGCAGTACCGAGATCTGCCAGCAGCTCAAGCGTGATGGCCTGGAGCAATACATCCAGGAGACCACCGGCCTGGTCACCGACCCCTACTTCTCCGGCACCAAGCTGAAATGGATCCTCGACCATGTCGAGGGCAGCCGCGAGCGCGCCCGTAACGGCGAGTTGCTGTTCGGCACCATCGACAGCTGGCTGATCTGGAAATTCACTGGCGGCAAGGTCCATATCACCGACTACACCAACGCCGCACGCACCATGCTCTTCAACATCCATACCCTGGAGTGGGACGCGAAGATGCTCGAGGTGCTGGATATCCCGCGGGAAATGCTCCCGCAGGTGAAATCCTCCTCGGAAATCTACGGCCACACCAAGAGCGGCATCGCCATCGCCGGTATCGCGGGCGATCAGCAGGCAGCGCTGTTCGGCCAGATGTGCGTCGAACCCGGGCAGGCCAAGAATACCTACGGCACAGGCTGCTTCCTGCTGATGAACACCGGCGACAAGGCGGTCAAATCCCAGCACGGCATGCTCACCACCATTGCCTGCGGCCCTCGCGGCGAAGTGACGTATGCCCTCGAAGGCGCGATCTTCAACGGCGGCTCCACCATCCAGTGGCTGCGCGACGAGCTGAAGGTCGTCAATGACGCCTACGACACCGAATACTTCGCCAACAAGGTCAAGGACAGCAATGGCGTGTACCTGGTGCCGGCCTTCACCGGCCTGGGCGCACCGTACTGGGATCCCTATGCGCGTGGTGCGCTGTTCGGCCTGACCCGTGGGGTGCGCGTCGACCACATCATTCGCGCCGCCCTGGAGTCCATTGCCTACCAGACGCGCGATGTGCTCGACGCCATGCAGCAGGATTCGGGGGAACGCCTGAAGTCCCTGCGGGTGGACGGCGGCGCGGTGGCCAACAACTTCCTCATGCAGTTCCAGGCCGACATCCTCGGCACTCAGGTAGAACGCCCGGAAATGCGCGAAACCACCGCCCTGGGCGCTGCCTACCTGGCGGGCCTGGCATCCGGTTTCTGGAGCAGCCTGGACGAACTGCGCGGCAAAGCGGTGATCGAGCGCGAGTTCGAGCCACAGCTGGGAGACGCAGAGAAGGAAGCGCTCTATGCGGGCTGGAAGAAAGCCGTCGATCGCACCCGCGACTGGCAACCCCACGAAGAAGCCAAATAAGCGCTGAGCCGGGGTCGCGCCCGGCTGCAACTGGCAGTGAACGGGCCCGTGCGGCATCATGGGGCAAGTACGTGCGGCAGCTGTTTCAGCACGGTCGCGCCGGCCCGGCCCTTCGGGTGGGGCCGCCTAGGTTGCGCTGAAACGGCAACAGACCCTAAGGACACCCCATGAATCTGCCTCCCCGTCAGCAGCAAATCCTCGATCTGATCCGCGAACGCGGCTATGTCAGCATCGAGGAGCTGGCCACACTGTTCGTCGTCACCCCGCAAACCATCCGCCGCGACATCAACCAACTGGCGGACGCCAACCTGCTGCGCCGCTACCACGGCGGCGCCGCCTATGACTCCAGCGTCGAGAACACCGCCTACGCCATGCGCGCCGACCAGATGCGCCATGAGAAGCAACGCATCGGCGAAGCCGTCGCGGCGCAGATTCCCGATCACGCCTCGTTGTTCATCAACATCGGTACCACCACCGAATCCATCGCCCGCGCCCTGCTCAATCACAGTCACCTGAAGATCATCACCAACAACCTCAACGTGGCCGCTATGCTCAGCGCCAAGGATGACTTCGACGTGCTGCTCACTGGCGGCAACGTGCGCCGCGACGGTGGCCTGGTGGGCCAGGCGAGTGTCGACTTCATCAACCAGTTCAAGGTCGACTTCGCCCTGGTGGGCATCAGCGGCATCGACGAAGACGGCAGCCTGCTGGACTTCGACTACCAGGAGGTACGGGTTTCCCAGGCAATCATCGCCAATGCCCGCAAGGTGATCCTCGCCGCCGACTCGAGCAAGTTCGGGCGCAACGCCATGATCCGTCTCGGCCCCATCAGCCTGATCGACTGCCTGGTAACCGATCAGCAGCCAGTGCCGGCGCTCAGCCAACTGCTCGAACAGCACAAGATCCGCCTCGACGTGGTCTGACGGGCGTCGCTATCCCCCTCACCAGGGCCAGGGCCGTCGACAGCGGCCCCACTGCCGGCTCACTTGCTCGCAGCGCTTGGCCAGCCGTTCGCGCGAACGCAGCGCGAGCCTGACCCGGCTGCCTCCGGCCAGATAACTGTTCGGCTATTTTCATTGCATTGCCTGACGATGAGTTTTTTCAATCGAATGGCACTGGATGCCGGACTCTTCATACGCTAGTATTTTCGAAAATGAACATTAATGTTCGAATTCAAATACGAAAGCAACACGAGGCCTGACGATGCCCACACCCAGCTTGTCCACCAGCCCGCTGTCCGAGATTTACGATATCGCCGTCGTTGGCGGCGGCATCAACGGTACCGGCATCGCCTGTGATGCAGCCGGTCGTGGCCTGTCCGTATTCCTCTGCGAGAAAGACGACCTCGCCCGACATACCTCGTCGGCGAGCAGCAAGCTGATCCATGGCGGTTTGCGCTACCTGGAGCACCATGAGTTCCGCCTGGTGCGCGAGGCGCTGGCCGAACGCGAAGTGCTGCTGGCCAAGGCGCCACACATCGTCAGCCCGATGCGCTTCATCCTGCCCCACCGCCCGCACCTGCGCCCTGCCTGGCTGATCCGCGCCGGGCTGTTCCTGTATGACAATCTGGGCAAGCGCAAAGCCCTGCCACGCTCGCGAGGCCTGCGTTTCGGGGCTGGCAGCCCGCTCAAGGCGGAAATCAGCAAGGGCTTCGAATATTCCGATTGCTGGGTGGATGACGCGCGGCTTGTGGTGCTCAACGCCATGGCGGCTCGGGAACACGGTGCCCATGTGCATACCCACACACGCTGCGTCAGCGCACGCCGCAGCAAGGGGCTGTGGCACATCCACCTGGAGCGCGCCGATGGCAGCCTGTTCTCGATTCGCGCCAAGGCGCTGGTCAACGCCGCAGGCCCGTGGGTGGCACGCTTCATCCGTGACGACCTGAAACAGCAGTCGCCCTATGGTATCCGCCTGATCCAGGGCAGCCACATCATCGTGCCGCGGCTGTTCGATGGCGAGCAGGCCTATATCCTGCAGAACGAAGACCGCCGTATCGTGTTCGCCATTCCCTACCTCGACCGCTTCACCCTGATCGGCACCACCGACCGTGAATACACCGGCGATCCTGCCTCGGTCAGCATCAGCGACGAGGAAACCGATTACCTGCTGCAGGTGGTCAACGCCCACTTCCGCAAGTCGATCAGCCGTGACGACATCCTGCACAGCTACGCTGGCGTCCGCCCGCTCTGCGATGACGAGTCGGACGAACCCTCGGCCATCACCCGCGACTACACCCTGTCGTTGTCGGCCCAGGGCGACGAACCACCACTGCTCTCGGTGTTTGGCGGCAAACTGACCACCTACCGCAAGCTGGCGGAGTCGGCACTGGCGCAACTGGCGCCCTTCTTCCCCAATCTGGGCGCCCGCTGGACCGCCGAGGCGCCGCTGCCCGGTGGCGAGCTGATGGAAAGCCGGCAGGGCCTCGTCGACGCGCTCCGCGCACGGCACGGCTGGCTGGATGCGGCACTGGCACGCCGCTGGGCGGCCAGCTATGGCAGCCGCACCTGGCAGTTGCTCACCAACGTCGAGAGCCTGGAGCAACTGGGCGAGGACTTCGGTCACGGCCTGTACGCCCGGGAAGTGGATTACCTGTGCCAGCACGAGTGGGCGACGGACGTGGATGACATCCTCTGGCGGCGCAGCAAGCTTGGCCTGTTCCTGTCCGCCGAGCAACGCAGCGCATTGCAGCGCTACATGACCCCCGAGGCCGCCATGGCGGCGATCGTCACATCTGCACCAGTTGCACATCGTGGCGGTGAGCTTGCAGATGCGGCAGTACGGCCGCCAGCAACGGCGCCTTGAACCGTTCCTGGAAGCGGTGAGCGAGCCCGGGGATCAGCCGCAGCTCGCTACCGCGCACATGCGCCGCCACGTGCACGCCATGCATGACCGGCAGCAGTGGATCGGCGGTACCATGCACCACCAGCGTGGGTACCTGCAGGCGATTGAGCAGATCGACCCGACTGCTCTCGGCCAGAATCGCCAATAGCTGCCGCTCCACCCCGGCCGGATTGAAGGCACGGTCGTAGGCGACTTCGGCCTGCTGCAACAACATCGCACGATCATCCACCACCGCCGGGCTGCCCAGCGCAGCCAGCAGATCGGCCTGCTGTTGCAGTGCAGCCTCGCGGTTGGGCGCATCCCGTCGCGACAACAGCCGCAACAATGCGGGGCTCGGCGCCGGTAACCCCTGGGCGCCGGAGCTGGTCATCAGCAGCGTCAGGCTGCGCACCCGCTGCGGCGCCATATCGGCCACATGCTGAGCGATCATCCCGCCCATGCTGGCGCCGAGCAGGTGAAACTGGCCAATGCCCAATGCGTCCATCAGGCCCAGCGCATCGCCGGCCATGTCACGCAGCCGGTAAGGTGCGCCGATGGAAAGCCCGAGGCGATAGCGCAGCACTTCATAGGCAAGGTTGGCAGTGGGCACCTCGGCGTTCCAGCGACTCAGGCCGACATCACGGTTGTCGAAACGAATGACCCGAAAGCCTTGTTCGCACAACTGCTCGACCACGTCATCCGGCCAGTGGATCAACTGCCCCCCCAGGCCCATCACCAGCAACAGTGCCGGGTCGCTGCTGCGTCCGGTGCTCTGGTACGCCAGGCTCACCTCACCCACGGATACGCGCTCGACGTCCGTACCGACCGTGCATCTTTCCGTCGCCAGGGACGACAGGCTGCAGCATAGGGCAGCCAGAAAAACCATCACGCGCATCATTCTTTCCATCAGCCATGGATCGGGTAGCCGGAAAGTGTCGCAGTGATCGACGACGACGCGCTGCCACACCATGGTGACAATTTGATGAAACCCGCCAGGCGGATGGTCAGTGCCGGACTCGACAGCGAAGCAATGCTGAGAGACACTTTCGTCATGAAAAACGCTCACCTTTACGAGCGTTCAATTGAATATCCCGCAGGCCCATCGATGCTCGAAATCCGTCATTTGAAAACACTCCATGCCCTGCGCGAGACCGATAGCCTGGTCGAGGCCGCCGAACGCCTGCACCTGACCCAGTCGGCACTGTCGCACCAGTTCAAGGAACTCGAGGAGCGCCTGGGCATGCAGCTGTTCGTGCGCAAGAGCAAGCCGGTACGCTTCACCAGCGCCGGCCTGCGCCTGCTGCAACTGTGCGACAACGTGCTGCCCCTGCTGCGCAGCGCCGAACGGGACCTGTCACGCCTTGCCGGCGGTACCGCAGGGCGTCTGCACATGGCGATCGAATGCCACAGTTGCTTCCAGTGGCTGATGCCGACCATCGACCAGTTTCGCGATGCCTGGCCGGAAGTGGAGCTGGACCTGGCCTCGGGGTTCTCCTTCGCGCCACTGCCCGCCCTGGCCCGCGGCGACCTCGATCTGGTGGTGACCTCCGACCCGCTGGAGCTGTCCGGCATCACCTACGTGCCGCTGTTCACCTATGAAGCGATGCTGGCGGTGGCCAACCAGCACGCACTGGCCAACCGGCCTTTCATCCGCCCTGAAGACCTGACCAAGGAAACCCTGATCACCTACCCGGTGGAACGGGATCGACTGGACATCTTCACCCGCTTTCTCGAACCCGCCGACATCGAGCCGGCCCAGGTGCGCACCTCGGAACTGACGGTGATGATGATGCAACTGGTGGCCAGCGGCCGTGGCGTCTGCGGGCTGCCCAACTGGGCATTGCACGAATACAGCTCGCGTGGCTACGTGACCGCCAAGCGCCTGGGCGACAAGGGGTTGTTCGCCACGCTTTACGCGGGCATCCGCACGGACATGCTCGACGCCCCCTTCATGCGTGACTTCCTGCTCACCGCCAAGGACACCTCCTTCGCCAACCTCGAAGGGGTGAGCGTTGCCCGGTAGTGACGGTTCAGGCTGCGTCGAACTGCATTTCCGGCGGCTGGCGACGGAAGCCTGCGGTCAGCCAGGCCAGGTAGGCGACACCCAGTGCCAGCCAGCACAGGCCAAGGGTGATCGCCAGGTGATCGAGGCTCACCATCAGCCACAGCGTGGCGAACATGCCCAGCAGCGGGAACAGCAGGTACTGCAGCAGCTCACGGACGCCGCGCCGGGCGCCGCCGATCCAGTAATGGAAGATGACCGACAGGTTGACCAGCGAGAAGGCCAGGAAAGCGCCGAAGTTGATGAACGAGGTCGAGGTGGTGACGTCCAGCTTCAGCGCCAGCAGAGCCACCACCGCGCACAGCAGGATGCTTCCCAGCGGCGTTCCGAAGCGTTTGCTCAATGTGCCGAACAGGCGCTTGGGCAGTACGCCGTCACGCCCCATGGCGAACAGCAGGCGCGAGGCACTGGCCTGGGCCGACAGGCCTGAGGTGAACTGGCCAACGATCAGGCCGATCAGGAATATCGACACGAACAGATCGCCACCGATATTACGGGCGATTTCATAGGCAGCGGAGTCGGTACTGGTGAACACGGCGCCGGGGTGAGCGAGCTGCACGAAGTAGGAGGTGACGATGAAGATCAGCCCGCCAAACAGGGTGATCAGCAGAATCGCCCTGGGAATGGTCTTCTGCGGGTCGCGGGTTTCTTCGGTCAGCGTGCTGACCGCATCGAAGCCGAGAAACGAATAGCAGGCGATGGCCGCGCCGCCCATCACCAGCGGCAGGCTGAAACTGCCGTCGAAGAACGGCTGCAGGCTCCACAACGGCTTGCTGCCATCCCCCGCCACGTAATGCACGCACAAGGCAACGAAGGCCACCAGCACCAGAAGCTGTACCACCATCAGCAGGCCATTGACCGTCTTGGCCAGTTGCAGGCCCACCACGTTGATCAGCGAAGTCACCACGATGAACCCCAGCACCCAGACGGCCTGCGGCACCTCGGGAAACGCCGAGCCCAGGTAGGCGGCGCCGATCAGCCAGATGGCCATGGGCAGGAACAGATAATCGAGCAGCACCGCCCAACCGGCGAGAAAGCCCAGCTTGGCGTTGATCGACTTGCGCACGTAGGTATAGGCGGAACCGGCCACGGGAAAGGCCGCAGCCATTTTCGCGTAGCTCAGCGCCGTGAACAGCATGGCCAGTGTGGCGGCCACGTAGGCAGCGGGCACCTGCCCGCTGGTCACGTCGGCAAGAATGCCGAAGGTACCGAGCACGATGATCGGGGTCATGTAGGCGATGCCGAACAGCACCACCGAACCCAGTGACAGGGTACGTTTGAGATTGGCCATTACTGCTACTCCGAGATTATGATTTTTATGGCAGAGCCGAAGTCGGCGAACACAGCAGCGCCCACCGGGAACCGGGCCCGGCGGCAATGCGGAGGTTGGCCTCCGTCTTAACGTGGAATCAGCAGTTCTCGGCGCCCGTCCGGGTAGTCGATTCGCTCACCGGGCAGCATCAGGCGCCGCTCATCGAGGTAGCGGTAATCGCTGCAGGCAGCCTGTCGTTGATCGAGGTCGAGCTCGACGATCTGCCGACACTCTTCGCGCCCGGCCTCGCACAGCAACTGGCCGAATGGATCGACCGCACTGCTGCCGCCAGCGAAGACCAGATCGCCATCGCCACTGCCCACGCGGTTGACCATCACCGCGAATGCCTGGTTTTCCATGGCACGCGCCATGATCGCCGTGCGGTGGGTGGGGCCATAGGGGTCCATGTTGCCGTTGGTGACGATGATCAGGTCGGCGCCGAGCTGCGCCAGCGCCCGGGCGCTTTCCGGGAACTCGATGTCGAAGCAGATCAGGATGCCGACCCGGATACCCTGCCAGGGCACCGTCACGTAGCGGTCACCCGGCGTGAAGATGCCGCGGTCGGATGACCACAGGTGGGTCTTGCGGTAGCGCAGGGCGATCCCCGCCGGGGTGATCAGCAGCGTCGTGTTGTAGAACACCCCGGCGTCATTTTCCGCCATGCCGATGGCCACCGAGATGTTGCGCTCGCGAACCGCCTGCTGCACCGCCCTGATGGTCGGGCCGTCGATCGGTTCGGCCAGTTCGGCGATGTTCAGCGCTGTCGGAAAGCCCATCAGATGAGTCTCCGAAAACACCAGCAGATCGGTACCCTCGGCGCTGTCGTCGATGGCCTGCAATGCGCGGCTCAGGTTGTAGGCGGTGTCGCCATCACGACCACGTACCTGTACCAGTTCGATCTTCATCTCGATTTCCTGTTGTTTTGTCCATGACCGGCAAAAAGCGTCAGAATCGGCCTGGCCGTTTTCCCAGCGGCAGGTCGCGACCTGCCGCTGCCGTACCCCGAGTATGGCGGCAAGCATCGACGCCGGTAATCACGCGGGCGGGTTAACCCATCGGGGGTAGAAAATGGGGCTTTCATTGCAGCACATCGCCTGGCACCAGTCGGTCGGTAAACTCATCGAGGGGCTCGATCGTCCCGGTTTCTGGACGGCGCTGGTACGCGTACTGGAACAGTACGTAGCGTTCGACAGCTGGGTGGTGCTGATCTTCAGCGACGCACGGCCCCAGGTGCTTGCCGAGTGCCCTGGGCTGGACGGTGGTCCCGACACGCTGTTCCTGGATTACCTCAAGGGTCTCTACCAGCTCGACCCGTTCTATATCGACAGCCGCGAACGCGCCGTGGGCGGCCTGCTGCACCTGGCTGACGTGGCACCGGAACGCTTCGAGCGGACCGACTACTACCAACGCTATTTCCGCCTCAACGTGGTGGTCGACGAAGTGCAGTTCAACGTCCCGCTGCAGGACGGCAAAACCTTGTGCCTGTCGCTGGGGGCGCGCCACCGCTTCAGCCCCGAGAACCTGGCCCTGCTTGGCCTGGTGCAGCCGTGGGTGGGCGGCCTGATGCGCCAGCGCCTGGCCTTCGATCAGGACTTGCTCGGCACCATCACGCCAGGCCCGGCTCGCCCGCAGCCTCAGGGCAGCGCCGGGCACTGGATGGAAAACACCCTTACCGCGCGCGAGCTGGATGTGGCGAGGCTGATGCTCAGTGGCTGCTCGGGCAAGGAGATCGCACGCAAACTGTCCATCTCGACGGAGACGGTCAAGGTGCACCGCAAGCACATCTACGCCAAGCTGGGGATAAAGTCGCAATCCGAACTGTTCGCCCTGTTTCTCCAGGCCCAGCAGGACTGACAGACCTCGGTCGGCATCATGGCCTCGGCAGCCACGTCATGATTCACCACACGTCAGGAAACCCTCATGAACATCGCCGATATCCCTTTTGGCATTACCGACTGGAGCCAGGTGGACGCCACCGAGCATCCTGGAGAAACCGGCGTGGCCCACTGGCGAACTCGACAGTTCGGCGCATTGCGGGTGCGTATGGTCGACTATTCGCCCGGCTACCTGGCCGACCACTGGTGCAGCAAGGGCCATATCCTGCTGTGCCTCGAGGGCGAACTGCATACTGAGCTGGAGGATGGCCGCCGCTTCGTGATGACCGCGGGCATGAGCTATCAGGTCGCTGATCAGGCCGAAGCGCACCGCAGCTCGACGAGTACAGGCGCGCGGCTGTTCATCGTCGACTGACGACATTCGCTCGCCGGCACGGGTTACAGCCCATGCGGCAGCGGCTATGCTGAAGCACGTTTCCCAGCCAACGGAGCCCCTGATGACCTCCCACAGCCTGTCGCTCGTCGCGGCAATCGCCTTGCTGAGTGCTTGTGCTAGCCAGTCCAGAAGCGTCACCGTGCAGGAACAACAGCAGTGCCCGCTCAACCTGCACGCCGGCCAGCAGGTAATCCTCACCCTGCCGAGCAACCCCACTACCGGTTATCGCTGGGTGGTCCGCGAGAATGCCGCCAGCGTTCTCAAGAGCCTCGGCCCGGAAGTTTACAGCGCGGCTGGAAACTCCGATCTGGTGGGCGGCGAAGGTCACTCCACCTGGCGATTCCAGGCAACGGAAAGCGGAGACGCTCAGCTGCTGCTGACCTACGTGCAGCCCTGGGATGCCGGCGCCGAACCAGCAGAGACCTTCGACTGCCGGGTTAGCGTTCGCTAGGCCCGCTGGCCATTCGTAACCGACTTGCAGGTCGAGAAAAATCAACTGCAAGTCGGCTCTTCCGG
This sequence comes from Phytopseudomonas flavescens, assembly GCF_900100535.1. Lineage (GTDB taxonomy): Bacteria > Pseudomonadota > Gammaproteobacteria > Pseudomonadales > Pseudomonadaceae > Aquipseudomonas > Aquipseudomonas flavescens. The sequence goes on along the minus strand of NZ_FNDG01000022.1, from coordinate 34,734 downwards.
CAGAGATCCGACGAACGCAGCCGACAAGGTTTGGCTAATCGCCGGACTTGGCTAAAATGCGCGCCTTTCCAGCGCCGCGCAGACCGACCGTGAACAGACAGCCCGACCGACTTTTCGCCCAGCCACTGGATCAGGTGCCGGACTTCGTGTTCAACGAAGACGTGGCGCGTGTGTTCCCGGACATGATCAAGCGTTCGGTGCCCGGTTACCCGACCATCGTCGAGAATATCGGCGTGCTGGCCGGCCAGTTCGCCCAGCCGCACAGCGTGCTCTACGACCTGGGCAGCTCGCTGGGTGCGGTGACCCAGGCGCTGCGCCGCCACGTTCAGCTGGAAGACTGCCGCGTGGTCGCGGTGGACAACTCCAGCGCCATGGTCGAACGCTGCCGAGAATACCTGCATGCCCAGGATTCGATGTTCCAGGAGCTGCTGCCGGTCGAGGTCATCGAAGCGGACATCCTCGCCATGGACTTCGAGCCGAGCTCATTGGTAGCACTGAACTTTACCTTGCAGTTCATCGAGCCGGCTCAGCGCCTGCCGCTGCTGGCCCGTATCCGCCAGGCTCTACTGCCGGGCGGCGCACTGATCCTGTCGGAAAAGCTGCGCTTCGAGGATGACCAGCAACATGCCCTGCTTACCGACCTGCATGTCGCGTTCAAGCGTGCCAATGGTTACAGCGAACTGGAAATCGCCCAGAAGCGCAGCGCCATCGAAAAGGTCATGTTGCCCGACAGCCTCGAGCAGCACCGCGAGCGGCTACTGGCAGCCGGTTTCAGCAAGGTGCTGCCCTGGTTCCAGTGCCTGAATTTCGCCTCCATGGTGGCCCTGCCATGATGCACCGCATGGATCTCGATACCCTACAGGCGCACCTCGCTGGCACGCCCTTGCAGCAATGGAGCGCCGAACTGCCGGGGCAGATCGATGCCAAACTGGCCATCGGTCACGGTGACCTGCAGCGCTGGTACGCCGCCGTCGAGGCGCTGCCGCCACTGGATGCCACACAGATCGACCTGCTCAGGGATTTCAGGCTCGACGGCCACCCCGATAAGACCACCCAGGCAGCCCTGGACAGCGCCCTGCGTGGCCTGATCCCCTGGCGCAAGGGCCCCTTTCACCTGTTCGGTGTACATGTGGATACCGAGTGGCGTTCCGACTGGAAATGGCAACGGGTATCCCCGCACCTGGACCTGACCGGCAAGTGCGTACTCGACGTCGGCTGCGGCAATGGCTACTACATGTGGCGGATGCTCGGCGATGGCGCCAAGAGCGTGGTCGGTATCGACCCGAACTGGCTGTTTCTTTGCCAGTTCCTGGCCATGAAGAATTACCTGCCGGACATGCCTGCCTGGCACCTGCCCCTGGGCATCGAGGAACTGCCGGCAAAGCTGCTGGGCTTCGACACCGTGTTCTCCATGGGCGTGCTGTACCATCGGCGCTCGCCCATCGATCACCTGCTGGAACTCAAGGAGTGCCTGCTCAAGGGCGGCGAACTGGTGCTGGAGACGCTGGTGGTGGAAGGCGACGCTTATCAGGTGCTGGTTCCCGAAGACCGTTATGCACAGATGCGCAACGTCTGGTTCCTGCCTTCGGTGCCGGCGCTGGAACTGTGGCTGCGCCGCGCCGGCTTCGTCGACGTGCGTTGCGTGGACGTCAGCGTCACCTCCGTCGAGGAACAGCGCAGCACCGACTGGATGCGCTACCAGTCGCTGCCGGAGTTCCTCGACCCGCTGGATCACCGCCGCACCCTCGAAGGCCTGCCGGCCCCGCGCCGTGCCGTACTGGTCGCACGCAAGCCCTGACAGCAGCGTCAGTCAGCCACATCACCTTTGCGGCGCCAGTCTGCCTGCCGCGCAGCGATCATTGCGAGGGGCATCCGCGCACCGGCGCTGACGCGCTCACGGGCGCTTCCCAGGCGCACCTGACCAGCGCTTTCCAGACTCAGCAGGCGGCGCATCTTGCGCCTCCAGCACCAGGCGAAATACCAGTCGCCCAGCCACTGGGTCAGCTCATTGGCGACAAGGCCCGACGACCTTGCCTGGGGGGTGCGCCCGGCATTGGCGGCATGCTGTTCGTTCGACGTCATGACAACTCTCCTCGACAGCCTGAGGTCACCGGTTATCGGTAACCGCTTGCCGACAGATTGAGTGGCGCCTAACGTTAAGACAAACTAGTAATACCTAACAGCTGATTAAGAAAATATTAACGACATCATGAACAGCCCGCTGCTCACCGACTTGCCCGCCGCCCTGCCACTACTGGAAAGCGATGTGCTGAAGACGTTCGTCGGCATCGCCGAAAGCGGCAGCTTTACCCGCACCGCCGCCCAGGTATTCCGTACCACGGCGGCTGTCAGCCAGCAGATCAAGCGCCTGGAAGAATCCCTCGGGCGCACGCTGTTTCTCCGCGAAAGCCGCCGCGTGCGACTCACCGCGGATGGCGAGATCCTGCTCGGCTACGCGCGGCGTCTGCTCAAGCTCAACGAGGAAGCGGTATCGCACTTTCTGGTTCCGAACCTGGCGGGCACCGTGCGTTTCGGCACGCCATTCGATATCGGCGTGGGCGCCCTCCCCGACCTGCTGTCGCAGTTCGCCCTCAGCCATCCCGCGGTTCAGGTCGACGTATCGGTAGGCCGCAGCTGCGAGCTGATCGAGCGCCTGGATGCCGGAGAGCTGGACCTGACCTTGCTCAATACCGGCAATGGCGACGCCGACGACTCCCGAGGGGAGATCATCTGCAGCGAATCGCTGGTCTGGGCAGGCCGTGATGGCGGGCTGGCGGTCAAGCGCAACCCTCTACCGCTGGCCGTGGCCAGCCGCGGCTGCGCCTGGCGACGTGCGGCGATGGACGGCCTGGACAGGCTGGGGCGCAACTACCGCATCGCCTACTCCAGCGAGCAGTGTGCTGGTCAGGAAGCGGCGCTGCTTGCCGATCTGGCCATCGCCGCCTTCCCGGCCAGCCTGGTCAAACCGCCGCTACGCCGCCTCCCTCAACAGGAGCACGGGCTGCCACCATTGGGCGACTATCACATCAAACTGCTGCGCGGCAGCAACCGTGGTGCCGCCGCGGAAGCGCTGGCGGCGCAGGTGGCAGTGGCCTACGGAGCACGCCGCTAGCGCCACTAGCGTGCTGCGGCGCTCTCGATCAGTTGCTTCATTTCCCGCACCGCATCCTTGAAGCCAACGAACAGGGCATGGCTGACCAGGGCGTGGCCGATGTTCAGTTCGTTGATGCCGGGGATCGCCGCCACCGGCTCGACATTGTGGTAGTGCAGGCCATGACCGGCGTTGACGATCAGGCCCAGGGAAACGCCCAGCGCGACGCCTTCACGAATACGCAGCAGCTCCGCAGCGGCCTGCTGCGCATCCTGCGCATCGGCATAACGCCCGGTGTGCAATTCGATGGCCGGCGCGCCGACCCGCTTGCTCGCCTCGATCTGCCGCGGGTCGGCATCGATGAACAGGGAAACTTCGCTGCCAGCGGCAGCCAGACGCTGCACCGCTGCGGCGATTCGGGCCTCCTGGCCAGCTACGTCCAGACCGCCTTCGGTAGTCAGTTCCTGGCGGGTTTCCGGCACCAGGCAGACATGTTCGGGGCGGATCTGTTCGGCAAAATCGAGCATGAAGTCGGTCACCCCCATCTCGAAGTTCATGCGCGTCTGCAAGACCTCCTTGAGCAGGCGCACATCGCGTTCCTGAATGTGCCGACGGTCTTCGCGCAGGTGCACGGTGATCCCATCGGCACCCGCTTCTTCCGCATCCAGCGCCGCCTTGACGGGGTCCGGATAGCGTGTGCCGCGCGCCTGGCGCAGGGTAGCGACGTGGTCGATATTCACGCCCAGCAAAACACGGTTGGCTTCAGTCACGGGTCGGCTCCTTGAGCGTCATGAACAATTCGCGGCTGACCAGAGGTCGACCGCCCAGATGAGGGGCCAGCGCCTGGCGCATCAGCCGTTTGGCAGCCGTCAGCGCACCCGGCGCAGTCCAGTCCGCCTCGGCCATGGCCAGCAGCTCGCTGCCCAGAAAAGCACCTGGCTGCCAATGGCCGATGGGCAGCAGGCCACTGTCGGACTGCAGGCGATACAGGCCGGTGGCGACCACCGGATCGCCCTGCACGTCGCTGTCGAGGGCGAAACCATAGCCGAGCTCGTCCAGCAAGCGCCATTCGAAGGCCCGCAACAGCGGTTCCAGCGCGCGCCCCTGGGCCAGCGCCAGGACGGTCATGGCGTACTGCTCGAAAATGATTGGATGGGGGTCCTCGGCCGGCAGCACGCGGATCAGCAACTCGTTCAGGTACAGACCGCTGAACAACGCGTCGCCGGAGAGCAGGTTGGGAATACCGGCCGCCTCCAGACGGCCGACGTTCTTAAGCTCACCGCGGCCACGGGTTTCCAGTTCGAGAGGGATGAACGGCCTGGACAGGCTGCCGGCCTTGCCCCGCGCACCACGCAACACGGCACGCAAACGCCCCTGGGGCGTGAGAAAGTCGACCAGCGCACTGCTTTCACGGTACGCACGACTGTGCAGGACATAGGCGGGCTGGCTGAGCGCAAGCATGCTGAATCACTCGCTGTCGGTGCCAGCCGCGAGGCGGCGGGATACCGGGTCAGATGTTGTCGTAGCCCAGGGAACGCAAGGCGCGCTCGTCATCGGACCAGCCGCTTTTCACCTTGACCCAGAGGTTGAGCATGACCTTGGTATCGAACATCGACTCCATGTCCTTGCGCGCCTCCTGGCCGATGCGCTTGATGCGCTCGCCCTTCTCGCCAATGATGATTTTCTTCTGCCCGTCACGCTCGACCAAGACCAGCGCATGGATGTGCATGATCCGTCCTTCGCGCTTGAACTCTTCGATTTCCACGGTGATCTGGTACGGCAGCTCGGCGCCCAGTTGACGCATGATCTTCTCGCGCACCAGTTCGGCGGCGAAGAAACGCCCGGAGCGGTCGGTGATCTGGTCTTCCGGGAAAAAGTGCACGCCTTCGGGCAGGCGATCGCCCACCAGCTTTTCCAGGGCCTCCAGGTTATGCCCCTGCTGAGCGGATACCGGCACGATCTCGGCGTTCGGCAACTGCTCGGCCAGCCACTTCAGGTGCGGCATCAGATCGGCCTTGTCGTCCAGGCGGTCGGTCTTGTTGACCGCCAGGATCACCGGCCCCTCCACGTACTGGACACGCTCGAGCACCATCTGGTCTTCGTCGGTCCAGCGGGTACGGTCGACCACGAAGATCACCACGTCGACATCCTTGAGGGCCGACGAAGCATTCTTGTTCATGTAGCGGTTGAGCGCTTTCTCGTTGTTCTTGTGCAGGCCGGGCGTATCGACGTAGATGGCCTGTACCTCGCCCTCGGTCTTGATGCCGAGCATGTTGTGGCGGGTGGTTTGCGGTTTGCGCGAGGTGATCGCAAGCTTCTGGCCGAGGATATGATTGAGCAAGGTCGACTTGCCCACGTTGGGCCGGCCGACGATGGCGACGTAGCCACAGCGCGTTACAGGCGAATCAGTCATTGCCGTTCTCCACACCCAGAGCGATCAGCGCTGCCGTCGCCGCTACCTGTTCGGCAATGCGGCGGCTGGCGCCTTGGCCCAGGGTCTTGTCATTGAGTAGATTGACCTGACACTCGACCACGAATGTCCGGCAATGAGGCTCGCCCTGAATGTCGACCACCTCGTAACGCGGCAGCTCGCAAGCACGTGACTGCAAAAATTCCTGCAGGCGAGTCTTGGGGTCCTTGTTGGTGTCGATCAGGGTCAGGCCATCCAGCTCGTTGATCAGCCAGGCCAGCACGCGCTCGCGGGCGATGTCCATGCCGGCATCCAGGTAGATCGCGCCGATCAGCGCCTCCAGCGCATCGGCGAGTATGGAGTCGCGGCGGAAACCACCGCTTTTCAGCTCGCCCGAACCCAGGCGCAAGTACTCGCCCAGGTCGAACCCCCGGGCCAATATGGCCAGGGTCTCGCCTTTCACCAGGCGCGCACGCAATCTCGACAGTTGTCCTTCACGGGCCTGGGGGAAACGCTCGTAGAGCGCCTCACCGGCAACGAAATTGAGGATCGCATCTCCGAGAAACTCCAGACGCTCGTTGTTGCGACCGGCGAAGCTGCGGTGGGTCAACGCCAGGATCATCAGATCCTGATCCTTGAAGCTGTGCCCGAGCTGGCGCTCGAGGCGGGTCAACGAAACAGTCACGGCATTCGCACACGGAATTCTTTATCGAAATTAACCACCAGATCGAGGTTCTCGATCAGCGATTCGCGTTTTTCATACTTCAGGTGAGCGAGAAACTCGTTATCCACGATAGTCACCTTCAGCACGTCCTGCAGGTTCAGGTCACGGATACTGTTGACCGTCATGCCACGGCTGACGTGGGCATAGAAATCGCCTACGGTTCTGACCCCCTGCACCTTGTCGGTTTCCACCGAGGTGATGATCTTTTCCATCGACATGTAGTCGAGGTAATGCGGAACCACCTTGAACGCCGTACTGGCGAGAAACGCCGTCACGGCGAGCACAACCAGCCAACTCACAATCGACAGACCTTGCTGCGAGCGTGCGAACTTCATGTCTTTCCCCAATATCCAGATAGTTGCCGTCATGCGTATCGAGCACACGAGAAGACTATAGATAGCTAGCGGCGTCGTATTGAACGGCGCCGCAAATTTTCATCCGATCAGTGAATGAGGCCGACCCGGGAGAAGTTCGGCAGGCTCTTGAACTTCGGATCTGGCCAGCTCATCCAGATGGCGAACGCCTTGCCGACGATATTGCGGTCTGGAACCATGCCAAGAACGTCCTTGGGAATGTTCGGATCGTTCCAGTAGCGGCTGTCATTGGAGTTGTCGCGGTTGTCGCCCATCATGAAGTAATGGCCTGCCGGAATGGTCCACTCCTTGCCGGGCTCTGCGCGGTAGCGACTCATTTCCTTGCGGATGCGGTGTTCCACTTCCCCCAGATGCTCGCTGTACAGCGTGGCGCTGCCGAGGCTGCCCGGCTCTTCGCCAATCAGCTGTTCGGCGACGGGGGCGTCATTGACGAACAGACGCTTGTCGCTGCTGTAGCGCACGTGGTCGCCCGGTAACCCGACCACCCGTTTGATGTAGTTGACGTTGGGGTCGCTCGGGTAACGGAACACCATGACGTCGCCCCGCTGCGGGTCGCCCACCTCGATCACCTTGCTGTCCAGCACCGGCAGGCGAATGCCGTAGGCGAACTTGTTGACCAGGATGAAATCGCCGACCTCGAGGGTCGGAATCATCGAGCCGGACGGGATCTGAAACGGCTCGACCAGAAAGGAACGCAGCACCAGCACGATGGCCAGTACCGGAAAGAACGACTTGCCGTATTCGACCAGCAAGGGCTCCTTGTTGAGCTTCTCGACCACTGCCTCGTCGGCCTGCTCGACCTTGCCCTGGTAACTGGCGATCGCCGCACGACGCCGGGGCGCCAGGAACACCAGATCGAACAGGGCCAGGGCTCCGCACACGGCGACGGCGATGACCAGCAACAGCGGGAAATTGAATGACATAGGCCCTAACTATCCAACTTGAGTACAGCAAGGAAGGCTTCTTGTGGAATTTCCACGTTACCGACTTGCTTCATGCGTTTCTTGCCGGCCTTCTGTTTTTCCAACAGTTTTCGCTTACGGCTCACGTCACCGCCGTAGCACTTGGCCAGAACGTTCTTTCTCAGCGCCTTGACAGTGGTACGCGCCACAATCTGACCACCGATGGCGGCCTGAATGGCTACGTCGAACATCTGCCGAGGGATCAGCTCTTTCATCTTCTCGGTCAACTGGCGCCCTTTGTAGTGGGCGTTATCACGGTGCACGATCAGCGCCAGGGCATCGACCTTGTCACCGTTGATCAGTACATCCAGTTTGACCAGGTTGGCCGACTGGTAGCGGTCGAAATGGTAATCCAGCGAAGCATAGCCACGGCTGGTGGACTTCAGGCGGTCGAAGAAGTCGAGTACCACTTCGTTCATCGGCAGGTCGTAGCGAACCTGAACCTGGGTGCCGAGGAACTGCATGTCGCGCTGAACGCCACGCTTCTCGATGCACAGGGTGATGACGTTACCCAGGTGTTCCTGCGGCACCAGGATGGTCGCCGCGACGATCGGCTCACGGAAATCCTCGACCGAAGACACATCCGGCAGCTTGGAGGGGTTATCGACGTAAATCGTTTCACCGCTCTTGAGCACGACCTCGAAAATAACGCTCGGCGCCGTGGTGATCAGGTCCAGGTCGTACTCGCGTTCCAGGCGCTCCTGGATGATCTCCATGTGCAGCATGCCGAGGAAACCGCAGCGGAAACCGAAGCCCAGGGCATCGGAGCTTTCCGGCAGGTACTGCAGGGACGAATCGTTGAGGGTCAGTTTCTGCAAGGCATCGCGGAAGTCCTCGAAGTCGTCGGAACTGACCGGGAACAGACCGGCGTAGACCTGTGGCTGGATGCGCTTGAAGCCTGCCAGCATTTCGACGTCGGGCGTCGAGCTGAGCGTCAGGGTATCGCCGACCGGCGCACCGTGAATGTCCTTGATGCTGGCGATGATGAAGCCCACTTCACCGGCCTTGAGATCGGCAGTGGCGGTGTGCTTGGGATTGAACACCCCCACGCTGTCGACCAGATGCACCTTGCCCGTGGACTTGACCAGGATCTTGTCGCCCTTCTTCACCCGACCGTGACGCACACGCACCAGGGAGACAACGCCCAGGTAGTTGTCGAACCAGGAGTCGATGATCAGCGCCTGCAGCGGCGCCTCGATCTCGCCGGTCGGCGCCGGAATGGTGTGCACCAGGCGTTCGAGCACTTCGTCCACGCCCATGCCGCTCTTGGCGCTGCAGGCTACGGCGTCGGTGGCATCAATGCCGATGATCTTCTCGATTTCGTCCTTGACCCGATCCGGATCGGCTTGCGGCAGGTCCATCTTGTTGAGCACGGGCATGACTTCCAGGCCCTGCTCGATGGCGGTGTAGCAGTTGGCCACCGATTGCGCCTCCACGCCCTGCCCGGCATCGACCACCAGCAACGCACCCTCGCAGGCAGCCAGCGAGCGACTCACCTCATAGGTGAAGTCGACGTGGCCGGGCGTGTCGATGAAGTTCAGCTGATAGGTGACGCCGTCCTGCGCCTTGTAATACAGGGTGACACTGTGGGCCTTGATGGTGATGCCGCGTTCGCGTTCCAGATCCATGGAATCGAGAACCTGAGCCTCCATCTCGCGCGCGGTCAGACCGCCGCACATCTGGATGAACCGGTCAGCCAGTGTCGACTTGCCGTGGTCAATGTGGGCAATGATGGAAAAATTGCGGATATGACTCAGGTCACTCACAGGACAACACTCGAAAAAGGCCGCAGGCGACTGCCCGCCGAAAATAGCCGCGAAGTTTAACCGAGTGCCTGCCTCCACGTCACGTCGGGACGTCCGCATGGGGGCGCTATTTCAACTCGTGAGCACTCGCGAAAACAAAAAATCCATGCCGGCAGATACGGAAAAGGGGTGACTTTCATCACCCCTTTTCCACCAGCAAACAGAGCAGTTGCTCAGCCGGGCTTATTCAGCCAAACCTACTCGGCCAGCTTGAAGGTGATGAAGCTGGCTCGGCCCTGGCGCAGCACGCGCATGGAAACAGAACGATTCTTCGGCAGCGACTGGGCGACTTCGGTGAAGTTCTTCGCCGAACCGATAGCCTGGTTGTTCAGGTGCGTGATCACGTCGCCAGGACGCAGACCGATCAACGCGGCCGGGCCGTCTTGCACTTCACGAATGACCACACCCCCCTTCAGATCCAGGGCTTTTTTCTGCTCATCAGTCAACTCGGCGACACTCACGCCAAGGCGGTTGCTGCTGCGCTCCACACCAGGCGTAGCGCTTTCGGTCGCTTCGTCGCCATCATCGGCTGGCATGGTACCCACGGCCATTTTCAGCGTCTTGCGGGCGCCTTCGCGAACGATTTCCAGATTGGCCTTGGTGCCCGGCTTCAAGGCACCAACCAGGTGGGGGAGATCGGCGGACATGATGATCGGTTTGCCATCGAGACTGAGGATCACATCACCCACCTGCAATCCGCCCTTGGCCGCCGGACCGTCTTCGAGCACTTGGGCGACCAGCGCACCGGCCGGTTTCTCCAGACCGAAAGACTCGGCGAGATCCTTGTTCACTTCCTGGATGACCACCCCCAGCCAGCCGCGACTGACCTTGCCACTGGCCTTCAGCTGGTCGGCCACATCCATCGCCACACTCATCGGAATGGCGAAGGACAGCCCCATGAAGCCACCTGAGCGGGTAAATATCTGCGAGTTGATACCCACCACTTCGCCATCCAGATTGAACAGCGGGCCACCCGAATTGCCGGGATTGATCGCCACGTCGGTCTGAATGAACGGCACATAGCTCTCGTTCGGCAGGCTGCGACCCTTGGCACTGACGATACCGGCGGTCACCGAATGATCGAAGCCGAAGGGAGAACCGATGGCCAGCACCCACTCACCGACCTTGAGACTGTCGGAGTTACCAAGCTTGACCGTAGGCAGATCGCTGGCCTCCACCTTGAGCAGAGCGACGTCGCTGCGCGGGTCGGTACCTATCAGCTTGGCTTCCAGCTCACTGCGGTCGGACAGACGCACGATGATTTCATCGGCATCGGCGACCACATGATTGTTGGTCAGGATGTAGCCATCCTTGGAAATGATGAAGCCCGAGCCCAGTGACTGCGCCTCACGCTGGCGACCGCCGCCGCCTGGCGCACGCGGCTGCTGGGGGATGCTGCGCTCGAAGAACTCGCGAAACATCGGCGGCAGGCCTTCCAGATCCGGAACGGACAAGCCACCATTGCCGGCAACGGCATTCGGCACTTTCTGCCGGGTACTGATATTGACCACTGCAGGCGAAGCGGCTTCGACGAGTGGCGTGAAGTCCGGCAACTGCGCATGCGCAGCAACGGACTGGCCCATCATGAACGCCGCGAACAACGCGGCAGCATAGTTTTTCAGGCTAGGCATCGACATTACAGATTCTTCCCCATCCAGAACAAACGAGCCCCTGCGGGGCCATCGGTAAAACAGAACATGACGATACGGCGGCACCATCGACCTTGATCGTTATCGTCGACCCTTATGGCGTTGCATGCACATCGCTGGCGCGCATCGACATGGCGACGCGCTCCGCCGTTCCAAGCGGAATTTCTCCCACGACCGTAACCATGACATCTCCATCATCTGTTGTCAGGCGTCGCGAAACGGCCACGGTTGGGCCCAGTTGGCTACGTGCATCAGCGACTGTGGCGTCATGCAAAGGTTCGAGGAACACGGAAAAACGCGCCAGCCCGTCATCGTAGATCAGGCAGTCGACATTATCTGTGGAGGCGGGGCTTCGACGCTGGGTGACAGCACTGAGGCTGAAACCAGGCGGTACCCAGTCGGAGCGCCAGAGTTCTGGCCGCTTCTTGTCGGCTTTGACGAGGCGTACAGGTGCGCAATCAGCTGACGGCTGTAGCACTTTGGCGGGTTGCGCTTGCGCGGTATCGAGCTGGGTGAACTGGAAGCGCTCGAGCAACACACCCTTATCGCTGACCAGCAACGACTTCAGGGACAGACCCGTTTCACGATCCAGATACAGCTCCACGCCATATCGGTACTGATCACGCGGCAATAATCCGAGAACCACCGCAGGACGCCCCGCAACACGTGATTCACCAGTCACTCGCATTTCGTACCACTCACCCAGCTGTTCGGTGTTCAGGTCATGGCTCGGCCAGGCCTGATCATCGACCAACTCTGCGGATGAAGAGCCGCTGGCGCACTGCGTCTGGCCATTAACCCGAAGCACTTCCTCAGGGGCACCATCGAGTTGCAATAGCCGCTCGCGCACGCCTCCACCCGGCTCGACCTGACGCCAGATGCTATGGGTTGAGAGAGTGCCGTTGCGTTCGTAAACGAAGGTGCCCTGAAAGCTTTGGCTGCTTTCGGCCTTGTTAAGCCTTTGCAACCAGCTCTGAGCATCGGCAGCCATGGCGGGAGGGATTGCCAAGAAGCTGCCGAGCACCAGAGAAGTAGCGAAAACGAAGCGCATATGCGTGCTTCTTAACGCTCTTCTACACTCGCGGATCGAGCGAACGGCAGTGCGTTCTCGTTGCTGCCGGGAGCGGACTGCTGGGCGTGCTGACGCAAGTATTCAGGCAGACGCTGCTCGTGCCAACCCTCACCTTCTGCAGACACGGTCTCTACGCTCGGCTGTTCGTCCGAGGTCTTGAAACCAGCCAGAATGGCTGGCCCCTGAGCCTGCGGAAGAGCAATGGAAGGCTGAGCTTGCTGTTGCGCCAACTGGGCTCCAGCAACGTCATCCTGATTGTAGAAACGTACGCCAGCCAGCACGGCAACGGTTACGGTAGCTGCAACGGCTACGCGTCCGAGGCTGCGCCATGGGCCACGCACCACTTTTTGCTGTTCCTGCGCCACTGGCGTGGCATCGTTTTCCAGGGCAGCGGAAACGGCTGCGGCGATGTCCAGCCGCGGCACAAGCAGATCCTTGTGCATGACGGCACGAGCGACCTGGTAACGTGACCAGGTGGCGCGCAACTCGGCATCGTTGCTCGCACCGAGCACACGCCGAAGTTCAAGTTCATCCGCTTCGTTATCCATCACCGCGGACAGCGATTCCTGCAGGGCTTCACGACTCATAGCGGTTCCTCTCTTGGCTGTCGCCGCTGTCTCAGGCTTCCTGCAACAGCGGTTGCAGGGACTTGTCGATGGCTTCACGCGCCCGAAAGATTCGCGAACGCACGGTGCCAACTGGACATTGCATGACGCTCGCAATGTCTTCGTAACTCAGACCATCAAATTCACGTAACGTTAGCGCCGTTCGTAAATCTTCTGGCAGTTGCTGGATGCTCCGATGCACGGTCGCTTCGATTTCATCCCTCAACAACGCACGCTCGGGAGATTCGATGTCCTTGAGGGCATGATCGCCGTCGTAGAACTCCGCATCTTCTGCGCTTACATCGTTATCCGGTGGCCGCCGACCGCGAGACACCAGATGATTTTTCGCCGTGTTGATGGCGATGCGGTACAGCCATGTATAGAACGCACTGTCTCCGCGAAAGTTTCCCAGCGCCCGGTAAGCTTTTACAAAAGCTTCCTGCGCCACATCCTGAGCTTCATGGGTGTCGTGCACAAACCGCACGATCAACCCGAGAATCTTGTGCTGGTACTTCAGCACCAACAGATCAAAAGCCCGCTTGTCACCACGCTGAACGCGCTCGACCAGCTGCTGATCCTCTTCCTGGGTTAGCATGAATACTCCTCGTTGAGCTCGTAGGAGATCAGCGTCTGCCAGAGGATCGATCTGCAAAAATAGACTCGAGCCATGCGCAAAAGTTCTCCCCCTCCGAACAAGCTTCCCGCAAAACATTTTTGGTTTTGCACGAAACAACGCAGCAGGCGTATATCCCTACTGCGTAAATAGTCTTAGATCACCTGATCTGCCGAAACGAATCACGCCAAAGCGGCCTTCATCCGTCCGAACCACCAGACATAATCCCTCTCCGGGGCGACTCCGCTATAGAACCTTGACTACTAAAAAAGTTCATCAGGGCCATAGAGGAGCATATGAAGCTCCAGCCAGCATTTTACGTCAACAAGCTGAGCAGGCACATCGCCAGCCATCCAGAATACACCTTCTGCCCAAGGCAACCCAATGGGCCGGCTATTGTGCCGCTGCCCCCCTCTATATACTAGTGGGATGCCCTAAGCGGATGACGCGAATAATGAGCCAACATTTCCAGCACGATGTCCTGGTTATCGGCAGTGGTGCGGCTGGCCTTACCCTGGCGCTGACGCTTCCCGAACAGCTGAGCATCGCGGTGCTGAGCAAGGGCGAGCTGGCCAATGGGTCGACGTACTGGGCCCAAGGTGGCGTGGCAGCGGTACTGGATGACAGCGACACGGTCGACTCCCACGTGGACGACACCCTCAACGCAGGCGGCGGCCTGTGCCGTGAAGACGCCGTGCGCTTCACTGTGGAACACAGTCGCGAGGCCATCGAGTGGTTGATCGACCAGGGAGTGCCTTTCACGCGCGACGAAGAACATGATCGCGAAGATGGCGGCTTCGAGTTCCACCTGACCCGCGAGGGCGGCCACAGCCATCGGCGGATCATCCACGCCGCCGACGCGACCGGCGCAGCGATCTTCAATACCCTGCTCGAACGCACGCGCCAGCGCCCTAATGTCGAGCTGCTGGAACAGCGTGTCGCCGTGGATCTGATCACCGAGCGCAAACTCGGCCGTGAGGGGCAGCGCTGCCTGGGCGCCTATGTGCTGGATCGGCGCAGCGGTGAGGTCGACACCCATCATGCCCGCTTCGTGATTCTCGCCACGGGTGGTGCCGCCAAGGTCTACCTCTATACCAGCAACCCAGACGGCGCCTGCGGTGACGGCATTGCCATGGCCTGGCGCGCCGGTTGCCGGGTCGGCAATCTGGAGTTCAACCAGTTCCACCCGACCTGCCTGTATCATCCCCAGGCCAAGAGCTTTCTGGTCACCGAAGCCCTGCGTGGCGAGGGCGCCCTGCTGCGCCTGCCCAACGGCGAGCGCTTCATGCCACGCTTCGACCCACGCGAGGAACTGGCACCGCGGGATATCGTCGCCCGCGCCATCGACCACGAGATGAAGCGTCTGGGCATCGACTGCGTCTACCTGGACATCAGCCACAAACCCGCGGAGTTCGTCAAAAGCCACTTTCCGACGGTTCATCGGCGTTGCCTGGAATTCGGTATCGACATCACTCGACAGGCGATTCCCGTGGTACCCGCAGCGCACTACACATGCGGCGGTGTGCTCGTCGATCAGGCCGGGCGCAGCGACGTACCCGGCCTCTATGCTATCGGCGAAACCAGCTTCACCGGCCTGCACGGCGCCAATCGCATGGCCAGCAACTCGCTGCTCGAGTGCTTCGTCTACGCGCGTTCGGCGGCCGCCGACATCGTTGCCAATCTGGACCGGGTGCAGATGCCTACCGAACTGCCGTCCTGGGATGCCAGCCAGGTCACCGACTCGGATGAGGACGTGATCATCGCCCACAACTGGGACGAGTTGCGACGTTTCATGTGGGACTACGTGGGTATCGTGCGGACCACCAAACGCCTGCAGCGGGCACACCATCGTGTGCGCCTGCTACTTGACGAGATCGACGAGTTCTACAGCAACTACAAGGTCAGTCGGGATCTGATCGAACTGCGCAATCTCGCCCAGGTGGCCGAACTGATGATCCTTTCTGCCATGGAGCGCAAGGAGTCACGGGGGCTGCATTACACACTGGACTATCCAGACCTGCTGTCCCACGCTAAGGACACTATTCTGCGACCCGCCAACGCTGACGGCTGAACTTCAGATGGACCCGCAGACGCCGATAGGCGTCGTGGGACATGCTATCGGCTGGCAGGCAAAAACTGTGCACGCGCTGCTGGCCTGGCAGGCGGAATCGCACGACGACCAGCCACGGCAGCGCGATGCTGTCCGGCATCAGGGTGACAGGCTGCCAGTCATCTGCATCGCGGCGAACCTGCCAGCCCTCGTCATCATGGCGCAGTCCGCGAAAGATACCGGGACGGTTCTGCAGTACGTGCAGCGGCAGCACCCAGGCCGCATGGGCTGCGAGCAGCACCGCCGCCAAGACGCCTGCCCAGAGCGGGATATCGACCAACAGCAGCGTCAGCACGGCCAGAGCCTGGGCACACAGGTAGACCTCCAGCAGCCGCCGCGACGGCTGCCACTGACACTCGAAGCGCTTACTGGGGCTGGACACGGTCCAGAATCATACGAACGATGTGGCGCAAATCCGCATCCTCGGGTTCGCCGCGCTGCATGAACCAGCCGAACATGTCCTGATCCTCGCACTCGAGCAGCTTGCGGTAACGAGCGCGATCCTCTTCGCTCAGGGTCGCGTAGACCTCGCGCACAAAGGGCACCAGCAACACGTCCAGCTCCAGCATCCCGCGCCGGCTGTGCCAGAAGAGGCGGTTGAGTTCGATGGCGTCGACCATTGGGCTGCTCCTGAAAAAAGGCCGGCAGTATAACAAGAGCTGCACGCCTGCGTGGCAGACCCCTACAGCAGTCAAGCGTAGCCGCTTGGCTCGCCAGCGCCCCGGGACCTGTCGTCGGCCAGCGTCTTTTCCCGTCGATGCCTGTAGCTTGAGGCTCGCCGCTGCTTTTATCATGGCAGCCTCATTCTCTGCCTGCGACTCTCTCGACCATGGCCGATAGCGCTTTCTTCTGCCCACTCACCCACGAGGGCATCCTCGCCGTGCGCGGCCCGGATGCCGGGAAATTCCTGCAGGGCCAGATCACCTGCAACATCAATTACCTGGGCAGCAGCGGTTCGAGCCTGGGCGCGCGCTGCACGCCGAAGGGCCGTATGCTTTCCAGCTTCCGCATCGTCAGCGTGGCCGAAGGCTTCCTGCTGGCCATGGATCGCGAGCTGCTCGAGGCGCAGCTCGCTGATCTGCAGAAATACGTGGTGTTTTCCAAGGCCAAGCTCGGCGACGAGAGCGAGGCCTGGGTTCGTTTTGGCCTCAGCGGAGGCGAAGACGCGCTGCAGGCGCTCGGCCTCGAGCTCAACGCCCAAGTTGATAGCGTCGCCACTACCGAAAGCCTGATGGCCATCCGCCTGAGCGATGGGCGCGCCGAACTGTGGGCGCCGATCGCGCAGGCCGAAAGCCTTCGCCTGCAGCTGAGCGAACGACTGCCCCAGGCTACGCTCAACGACTGGCTGCTGGCGCAGGTTCGTGCCGGTATCGGCCAGGTCACCGGCGCGACCCGCGAGCTGTTCATCCCACAGATGATCAACCTGCAGGCAGTCGGCGGCGTCAGTTTCAAGAAAGGCTGTTACACCGGCCAGGAAATCGTCGCCCGCATGCAATACCTCGGCAAACTCAAACGGCGCCTCTATCGCCTGAGCCTGAGCGCCGAACAGGCACCCCAACCTGGCACCGAGTTGTTCTCTCCCGTACACCGCAGCGCGGTTGGCGAGGTGGTACTGGCCGCGCCCAGCGCCAACGGCGTGGAGCTGCTGGCGGTGCTGCAGGAGGATGCGGCGAAGGATGGCAATATCCACCTGGGCACGCCGGAAGGTCTGCCGCTCGCCCTGCTGGACCTGCCGTACACGCTGGACAGCAACCGCGAGATCCAGCGCTGACGTACACTGCGCTCAGTCCGCCAACACTCTGCCGATAACGAGAATTCGATGAGCAAACTCGCCGAGAAAGTCCAACTGGATCTGACCAGGGCCATCGACAACGATGAGCTGGTTCTACCGACCCTGCCCGAGGTGGCCTTGAAAGTTCGCGAGGCAGCGGAGGATCCGAACGTCGGCATCCCGGAGTTGAGCAAGGTCATCGGCAATGACGCGGCGCTCACCGCCCGCATCATCAAGGTGGTGAACAGCCCGTTGCTGCGCACCAACCGGGAAATCACCGACCTGCAGATGGCGATCGGTCGCCTCGGCATCAACTACACCTGCAACCTGGCCACCGGCCTGGCAATGGAGCAGATGTTCCAGGCCACCACCGACGTGGTGGACCGCAAGATGCGCGAAGTGTGGAACAAGAGCACCGAGATCGCCGGTATCTGTCACGTACTGAGCCGCCATTACACACGCCTGATGCCGGATCAGGCGACCCTGGCCGGGCTGGTTCACCAGATTGGCGTACTGCCGATTCTCACCTACGCGGAAGAACACAGCGAACTGCTGGCTGACTCTATCAGCCTCAACCATGTCATCGAACAGATCCACCCGATCATCGGTGACAAGATCCTGCGCACCTGGGAGTTCCCGGAAATGATCGCCTGTGTGCCCGGCCAGTACCTGAACTTCAGCCGCAACGGCGCCAAGGTCGATTACGTCGACCTCGTCCAAGTAGCCACCCTGCAGAGCCACATCGGTACACCACACCCTTACGCGCAACTCGACTGGGGCCAGATTCCAGCCTTCGCCAAGCTCGGTCTCAAGCCGGACATCGATCTGCATGCCGACGAAGACCTGTCCGCCGCGATGGACGCCGCCATGGCCATGCTGCAGTGACAGCCACACCCGGGACCGGCGCGCATCGCTGAACCAGCCGGGCGCTAGCCCGGCTCGTGGAAGGCCACGCGAACCAGCAGGCCCTGGGGGTTGGCCTGATGCAGGCTGATCGCAGCGCGATGTGCACGACAGATCTCCCCGACGATGGCCAACCCCAGGCCCGCCCCCAGTCCCTGGGCCTGACGCCGGTAGAAACGCTCGAAGACCCGTTCCCGATCCTCCTCGGGAATACCTGGCCCGTCATCCTCGACCTCCAGCACTCCCGGTTCCAGTACCCGCAGTATCACGTTGCCGCCGGCCTCGGTGTAGGCCATGGCATTATCGAGCAGGTTGCAGAGCAGCTCGTTCAATAGCGTCGGCTCACCACGGATCCACACCGGTTGTTCGGCCTCCAGGGCCAGAGCGACTCCCCGCGAATGGGCCAACGGCGCCAATGCCATGCCCAGCTCTCGAGCCAGTTGGCTGAGATCCAGGCGCAGCGCACCACCTTCGGCAATGGCCCGCGCACCGCTTTCGATACGCGCCAATGACAGCAGTTGGTTGGCCAGGTGCGTCAAGCGATCGGCGTTCAATGCGGCATCTTCCAGGGTCGCGTACCAGACCTCCGGCTGCCGATCACGCAGGCCCAGCTCGACCCGGGCCTTGAGTGCTGCCAGTGGCGTGCGCAACTCGTGGGAGGCGTCGGCGATGAACTGAGACTGGCGTTCGAACAGCCCACGCAGGCGGTCGTTGAACTGATTCAATGCGTTGACCAGAGGACGCAGCTCACGGGGCATGTCGCCATCGGGCAAGGGTCGCAGATCGTCGCTGCTGCGCGCCGCCACCGTACGCCGCAAGCTTTCCAGCGGACGCAGGCCAGCGCTCACAGCCAGCCACACCAGCAGCAGCGCACTCATGGACAGCAGCCCCATGCGCCACAAGGTGCCCAACAGCAGGTCACGAGTCATGCGCTCGCGCGCGCCCTGGGTTTCCGCCACGCGAATCTCGGCCACGCCGCTGTAGCCTGGCTCGCTGACCGGCTGCAAAAAGCTCACCACTCGCACGCCCTGACCGCGGTAGGCACCGTCGTAGAACTTGGCCAGGGCCGGATAATCGTTGGTTCGCGGCGTATCCGGTGGTGCGGCTGGCAGATCCTCATAGCCGGATACCAGCTCACCCTTGGGGCCCAGCACCTGGTAGTAGATACGTCCGGCACTGTCATAGGCGAAGGTGTCGAGGGCGATGTAGGGGACATTGGCGCTCAACATCCCCTCCACGGCGTAGAGGCCATCGGAAATCGCTCGGGCAGAGGCCAGCAGGGTTCGGTCGTAGGCCGTGTCAGCAGCGTGCCGGGCACTCCAGTAGGCAGTGAGGCTGCTGACCAGCAGAATCACCGTGAACAGCAGGGCCAGTCGCCGGATCAGCCTTCCACGCAGGCTGCCCGGCCTATCCACCCGTGGCTTCCAGCAGGTAACCGAGGCCACGAAAGGTGACGATGCGTACCGAATCGCCCTCGAGTTTCTTGCGCAGGCGATGGATGTAGATCTCGATGGAGTCGGCGCTCGCGTCTTCGTCCAGGCCGAAGACCTGCGACGCCAACTGTTCCTTGCTCATGACCCGGCCCGGCCGGGCGATCATCGCTTCGAGCACCGCCTGTTCACGAGACGTCAGATTGAGGCTCTCGTCCAGCAGCGTGAACCGCCGGGTATCCAGGTCATAGACCAGATCACCGCAGCGCAGTTGCTGTTCGCCGCCGAGCATGCTGCGCCTCAGCAAGGCTTTGACACGCGCTTCCAGCTCGCTCAGTTCGAAGGGCTTGGCCAGGTAATCGTCGGCCCCCAGATTGAGGCCGTGAACCCGATCCTTGACCTCGCCGCGAGCAGTGAGCATGAGTACCGGCACGGTCTTGCCCCGCGCCCGCAGACGCGCCAGCACGTCGAAGCCGTCCATACGCGGCAGCCCCACGTCGAGGATCGCCAACGCGTATTCCTCGCTGCTCAGCGCCAGGTCAGCAGCCACGCCATCATGCAGAACATCCACGGTCCAACCGGCACTCTTGAGCGCCTGGGTAACGCTTGCCGCCAATTGCGGATGATCCTCGACCAGCAGAATACGCACTGCAACCTCCACACCGAACCATGACTGACCACCACGCGTGGCGAGAGTTTACCGGTCGCGCGGTAACTTGGCAGTTATGGCGTGCGACGGCGGTGCTTATAGGACAACTTTCGGTACTGAAAGGTTGGCGAAAGGTTGCACTCCTAGGATCACCGCAGGACGGCCAGATCCGCCCGTAGAACGATCCACACAGTGGTGTGCGCTCGTGACAACAATAACAATGGAGTACCACGCATGCGCGCTACCCCGTGCCAGGCTGCCCCCTCGCCGAGCCCGCTTGGCCCTGATCGGCCAACCGCCCTGCCCAGTCCGATGGCGCACGCCGCCCGTCTCGAACACAGCTTCGCCAGCCTCAATGGTAGCCGCCTGCTGCCGCGACTGTCCGCCGGTGGCGTGCTTCTATCATTGCGACCTGACGGTCTGAGCGTCAGCGACAGGCGCTGGACAACGCCTTCGATTGTGCATCCAGCGGCCGCTAAGCCAATACGCTCGGCAGCGAGAAGGGGTGCCATGCAGGCACTATCACTCTCGATAATCTGATCTGGCCGGCATGCACTCCACCTTCGCCAGGAGGGGTGGGCGGACGCTATTTCTCATTCGCCCACGATACGCAAGACAATCGAACCGTCGTCGGCTGCACACTGCCGATCTGCTAACTCACAATAAAAATCCAGAGGGATCTTTCATGAAAACCGCGTTCACCCGTATAGCCCTGACGGCAGCCTGCATGGCCTTCGCCAGCCCCTTGCTGGCCGATGAACCGCGCCGCCCCGAGTGCATCGCCCCGGCAGCGCCGGGCGGTGGCTTCGACCTGACCTGCAAACTGGCGCAAAGCGCTCTGGTGCAAAGCAAACTGCTGAAATCGCCGATGCGGGTGACCTACATGCCAGGCGGCGTGGGTGCGGTGGCCTACAACGCAGTGGTCGCCCAGCGTCCTGCCGATGCCGGCACCATCACGGCCTTCTCCAGCGGATCGCTGCTCAACCTGGCCCAGGGCAAGTTCGGCCGTTTCGACGAAAACGCCGTGAAGTGGCTGGCCGGCGTCGGCACCAGCTACGGCGCCCTGGCGGTACGCAAGGACTCCCCGTACAAGACGCTGGATGACCTGGTCAAGGCGCTCAAGGACAACCCGGGCAAGGTGGTCATCGGCTCCGGTGGCACCGTCGGCAGCCAGGACTGGATGCAGACCGCACTGATCGCCCGCGCGGCCGGTATCGACCCGCGAGAGCTGCGCTACGTGGCGATGGAAGGCGGCGGCGAGCTGGCCACCGCTTTGCTCGGCGGCCATATCCAGGTGGCCAGTACCGACATCTCCGACTCCGTTCCGCATATCGAGAGCGGCGACATGCGCATCCTCGCGGTGTTCTCCGAAGAGCGCCTGCCGGGCAGCGCTGTGTCCGGCATCCCGACGGCAAAAGAGCAAGGCTTTGATGTGGTCTGGCCGGTAATCCGTGGTTTCTACCTGGGCCCGAAGGTCAGCGACGAAGCCTACGCCTGGTGGAAGAATTCCTTCGACCAACTGCTGGCTTCCGACGACTTCGCCAAACTGCGCGAAGACCGCGAACTCTACCCGTTCTCCATGACGGGTGAGGAACTCGACGGCTACGTGAAGAAGCAAGTCGCCCAATACAAGGAACTGGCCCAGGAGTTCGGCCTGATACAGCAGTAACGCACACCACCGATTAGCCACGACCTTTGTCATCCTCTGGGCATTGCCCAGGGGGTGCTTTTGCCATTGTCAAAAAACGAGGACTTCCTCATGTCACAACGCATTTTCGGCGTGGTGCTGCTGCTCGCCTGTGTCGGACTGGGCATCGTCGCCTGGGGCTATCATGCGCCCTTCTCCTACGAGCCGGTCGGCCCTCGCGCCTACCCGCTGCTGCTGCTGATCCTCATGGGGCTGGGCGCCATCTATCTGCTGGTCAAGAAGCCGTCCAGCAGCAGGTCGCACAACGACGAGCCCCCTCTCGACAAGCACGTGATCGGCAAGGTGGTCGGCTGCGTGGTGATCCTCACCATCTACGCCGCGCTGTTCGAGCCCCTGGGTTTCGTGCCGGCCAGCCTGATCTTCGGCATCGCCATGGCCCGCTTGTACGAAGGCACCTGGATCGCCAGCGTGATTTCCGGTGTGCTGCTGGCGGTCGGCCTGTACCTGTTGTTCGACAAGATTCTCGACGTTCCCCTGCCTCTCGGCATCCTATCCTCCCTGGAGATCTGATCCGTGGATACCTTTAGCTACCTGGGTCAGGGCTTCGGCGTCGCCCTGAGCCCCTACAACCTGTTCACCGCATTGTGCGGCACCCTGATCGGCACCATCGTCGGCCTGTTGCCGGGTCTCGGACCGATCAACGGGGTGGCGCTGCTGATCCCCATTGCCTTCGCCCTCGGCCTGCCGCCGGAAACCGCGCTGATCCTGCTCGCCGCCGTATACCTGGGCTGCGAATACGGTGGCCGTATTTCTTCGATCCTGCTGAATATCCCGGGTGAAGCCTCGGCGGTGATGACCACCCTCGACGGCTACCCGCTGGCACGCCAGGGCAAGGCGGGCGTAGCCCTGTCTATCTCGGCCTGGAGCTCGTTCGTCGGTGGCCTGATGGCGACCTGTGGCGTGGTGATCTTCGCCCCGCTGCTGGCCAGTTGGGCAGTCGCCTTCGGCCCTGCCGAGTACTTCGTATTGATGGTGTTCGCCATCGTCTGCCTGGCCGGCATGGCCGGCAACAAACCGATGAAGACCGCGATCGCTGCCTGTATCGGCCTGTTCCTGTCCTGTGTCGGCATCGACTCCAACAGCGGCGTCTACCGCTTCACGTTCGGCAGCCTCGGCCTGGCCGACGGTATCCAGTTCGTGGTGCTGGTGCTCGGCCTGTTCTCGGTCAGCGAGATCCTCGTCCTGCTCGAGCGCACTCACCATGGCCAGAAGGCCATCGAAGCCAAGGGCCGCATGCTGTTCAACCTCAAGGAAGGCCTGTCGGTACTGGCCACCAACCTGCGCAGCGGCGCAGTCGGCTTCGGTCTGGGCATCCTGCCGGGCGCCGGTGCGACCCTGGCCAGTGCCGTTGCCTACATGAGCGAAAAACGCCTGGCCACCAAAGACAACAAGTTCGGCGAAGGTGACCTGCGCGGCCTGGCCGCACCAGAAACCGCCAACAGCGCCTCGGCGTGCGGCTCCATGGTGCCGATGCTGACCCTCGGCGTACCCGGCTCCGGCACCACCGCAGTGATGCTCGGCGCCCTGACGCTGTACAACATCACCCCTGGCCCGCTGCTGTTCCGCGACCAGCCGGATATCGTCTGGGGCCTGATCGCCTCGCTGTTCGTCGCCAACATCATGCTGATCGTGATGAACGTGCCGATGATCAAGATCTTCACCAAGATCCTCGCCGTGCCGTACTGGGCCCTGGTGCCGGCCATCGCCATCATCACCTCGATCGGCGTTTACGCGGTGCACGCCACTGCGTTCGATCTGTTCCTGATGATCGGTATCGGCGTCGCCGGCTACATATTGCGCAAGATGGACTTCCCGCTCTCGGCGATTCTGCTCGGTTTCATCCTCGGTGGCCTGATGGAGCAGAACCTGCGTCGTGCGCTGTCGATCTCCAATGGCGAGCTGGGCATTCTGTTCGCCAGCCCGATCACCTGGGGCGTGTGGACACTGATCGTGGCGATGATCGCCCTGCCCTTCTACCGCAGCTGGCGTAAACGCAGTCAGCGTCAGGCCGCAGCTGCCAATGCGTGAGCGGCGAGGCTCGCGACGACCCGAGGCGCTCGTGCAGCGGGTCCCACACAGCACCCGGTTGACCCGATGATGCTGTTCAGCCAGGAAAATGCTGCTTTCCTTGTGAAAGCAGCATCGTTCCGGCGAGGAAGCCTGGCCATAGTCTCGATACCTGCCGCACAGGAGCCCGCCCGGAGCGAGGTGTTGCCGCGAACGAGGGCGAGCATGCCAGTAAATCCATGCCATGGCCGCCATCCGCGGCGCTCAGCGCGTGAGCCCGCGGTGTGCTCGACACACGAGTGGCCCATCCCCTCTACAGGCGTTGCGAACGGCCCCTAAGCTCGATCCCGGCCTTTTTTAGCTAAATATGTCAGACCACCCGCTGTCCACATCACTGACGTACTCTCATTCCCCGGAGTGCTCGTGAGGAGGCGTTCATCCATGTCTGCTTATCTGAAAGGCCTGTCCCTGCTGTTATCGCTCGGCCTGCTGGCGAGCGCCTGCAGCCAGACGAGCCTGGCCTATCGCAATCTCGACTGGGTAATTCCCTGGCGGGTAAACCAGTACCTGGATCTCGATTCGCAACAGAAAGCCTGGTTCAAACCACGCCTGCAGGCGCACCTCCAATGGCATTGCAGCACCGAGCTGCCACGTTACGTGGACTGGCTGCAACGCACCGGGGAGCTGCTGCAGGAGCCAGCCCCCGAGGCTGCGCAACTCGAAGCGCAGATGATCGATGCCGAGCAGGCGTATCACAACATCGTGCAAGAGACCCATTCAACCGCGGTTTCGTTGCTCGCTGGCCTGCGTCCCCGGCAGGTCGAGCGCCTCTATGCGCGTATGGAGAAAGACAACCTCGACGATCATCAGAAGTTTCTCGAGCCCCCCTTGGCCACCCAGATCAGCGAGCGTGCCGAGCGCCTGGAGAAACGCCTCGTCCCCTGGTTCGGGAAACTGAATGACGTGCAGCGCGCAAGGATTGGCCGATGGGCCAGCGAACGCCGCGAGCAGAATCGTCAATGGCTGGAGAATCGCGCACGCTGGCAGAGTGAGTTTCGTGCAGCGCTGGATGCACGCGACCAAGCGGGCTTCGCCGAACGCATGACCCAGGTGCTGGAGAACCGTCGCGGCGCCCACGATGAGCAGGCGAAGCTGGCCTACGAGCAATCACGCCAAGCCTTGGCTGCCTTGCTCAGTGACCTGCTGACCGCCGCCGATGAGCGGCAACGAACGCGTGCAGCCCAACGTTTCGCGTCCATACAGAGCGATCTGGCAAGCCAGATCTGTACCGGTTGATCATTGCTGGACAGGCGGCAATCGCCAGTCGACAGGTGCCAGGCCGTGCTGCTCGAGGAATTTGTTGGTGCGGCTGAAATGGCCGTTGCCGATAAAGCCGCGGTGCGCGGACAGCGGTGACGGATGCGGCGAACGCAACACCAGGTGCTTGCCGGTGTCGATCAGACGCTCCTTGCTCTGCGCATGGGCTCCCCAGAGCAGAAAGACCAGGTGCGGGCGCTGCTCGCTGACCATCGAGATGATCCGGTCAGTGAATGGCTGCCAACCCTTGGCAGCGTGGGAACCGGCATTGCCACGCTCCACGGTCAGCGATGTATTGAGCAACAACACGCCCTGCTCGGCCCAGGACTGCAGATAGCCGTGACTGGGCATGTCGAGGTTGAGATCGCGTTTGAGCTCTTTATAAATGTTCACCAGCGACGGCGGTATCGCCACGCCTGGCTGTACGGAGAAACACAGACCATGGGCCTGCCCCGGCCCGTGGTAAGGATCCTGGCCAATGATCACCACCTTGACTCGATCCAGGGGCGTGGAATCGAGCGCATTGAAAATAAGCGGCCCAGGCGGATAGATCGCTTTGCCGGCAGCCTTTTCCTGACGCAGGAAATCTCCCAGCGCCTGCATGTAGGGCTTGTCGAACTCCTCGTGAAGCGCCTGTTTCCAGCCAGCTTCCAGCTTGACCTTATCTGCGGCGGACATGCCTGCTCCCCGGTGAACCAATGGAAACGGCACGCTAGAGAAGCGCAAGGAGCAAGTCAAGGCAGGCGGCACTCGCCGGCGCCGTATCCGGCATCCCAACGCGATGCATGCGGTAGACGCCCGGTAGCGAAACGGCGGGCAGCCTTTGAGGCTACAGTAAGTACCAGGCATTGCAGAGGACGACCCATGAGTACGGCAATCGAACCCTACAAACCCGGCATATTCGACCTGACCCACAAGCTCACCGTGGAAAAGCATGGCCACACGGCCCTGCTGACCATCAACAACCCGCCTGCCAACACCTGGGATCGCGAATCGCTGATCGGACTCAGGCTGCTGATCGAACACCTGGACCGTGACGACGATATCTACGCGCTGGTGATCACTGGCCAGGGCAACACGTTCTTTTCCGCCGGTGCTGACCTGAAACTATTCGCCGATGGCGACAAGGCACGGGCTCGCGAAATGGCCAGCCGTTTCGGCGAGGCCTTCGAACGACTGCGCGACTTTCGCGGTGTATCGATTGCCGCCATCAACGGATATGCCATGGGCGGCGGGCTGGAGTGCGCCCTGGCCTGCGATGTTCGCATCGCCGAACGCCAGGCGCTTATGGCCCTGCCTGAAGCCAGCGTTGGACTGCTGCCCTGCGCCGGTGGCACCCAGAGCCTGCCCTGGCTGGTGGGCGAAGGCTGGGCCAAGCGAATGATCCTCTGCGGCGAGCGGGTCGACGCACAGACCGCGCTGCGCATCGGCCTGGTCGAACAGGTGGTGGACGAAGGTGAAGCTCGCGGCCATGCCCTGCTGCTGGCGTCCAAGGTAGCCAGCCAGAGCCCGGTGGCAGTACGCGCCATCAAGCCACTTATCCAGGGCGCCCGCGAACGAGCACCCAATGCCTGGTTACCCGCAGAGCGAGAGCGCTTCGTCGACCTGTTCGATGCCTCCGATACCCGCGAGGGGGTCAACGCCTTCCTGGAAAAACGCCCGGCGCAGTGGCGCAACACCTGATGTTTACCTGCAACGGCCCTGGAGCTGGATATGAATGTCACCTTTGAAGAACACGCCAGCCTGCATGGCTACCAGATAGGCATCGCCAGCCTGGATGCTCCCGACAGCCTCAACGCCTTGTCGCTGCCAATGATCGACGCCCTGCAGGATCGCCTGCAGACCTGGGCCGATGACCCACGCATCGCCTGCGTACTGCTGCGCGGCAACGGCGGCAAGGCCTTCTGTGCCGGGGGAGACGTGGTGCAACTGGCCAGGCGCTGCCTGGCCAGTCCTGGCGAAACGCCGGAACTGGCGAAGCGTTTCTTCGCCCATGAGTACCGCCTCGACCATTACCTGCACACGTACCGCAAACCTCTGATCTGCTGGGCCCACGGCCACGTCCTGGGTGGCGGCATGGGACTGCTGCAGGGTGCCGGCATTCGCATCGTCACGCCGAGCAGCCGCCTGGCCATGCCCGAGATCAGCATTGGCCTGTACCCGGACGTAGGTGCCAGCCATTTCCTGTCCCGGTTACCCGGCAAGTTCGGGCTGTTCTTCGGCCTCACCGCCAGCCCGATGAACGCCCGCGACGCCCTCGACCTGAATCTGGCCGACCGCTTCATGCTCGATACCCAACAGGACGCGTTGATCGACGGGTTGATTCAACTGAACTGGCGTGGGCAGGCACACCTGCAGCTGCACAGCCTGCTCAAGGCACTGGAGCAACAGGCACGCGGCGAGCTGCCGGCAGCCCAGTGGCTGCCGCGCCGTGAGCGCATCGATACCCTGCTCGACCAAGCCACCCTGTCGCTTGGCTGGAAGGCACTGGCAGCCCTGGAGCATGATGACGATGCCCTGCTGGCAAAAGCCGCCAAAACCATGTTGGCCGGGTGCCCGCTGACGGGGCATCTGATGTGGGAGCAGATCCAGCGAGGGCGTCACCTGTCTCTGGCCCAGGTATTTCAGATGGAATACGGCATGAGCCTGAAGTGTTGCCTGTACCCGGAATTCGCCGAAGGCGTGCGAGCCAGACTGATCGACAAGGACCACGCACCGCGCTGGCACTGGCCAGACGTGAACGACGTACCGGCGCAGGTGGTCGAGTCGCATTTCGCCATGCGCGACGACGGGCACCCGCTGGCCGACCTCGGCTAGCAGGCCGTCAGCGCTCGCGTAAGGCTTCGGCGCGAGCGCGGATTATTGGTTTGAGCAGGTAGCTGAGTACGCTTTTCTTGCCGGTGATGATATCCACCGAGGTCACCATCCCGGGGATGATCAACAGCGGACGTTCTTCAGTGCCAAGGTGGCTTTTTTCGGTACGCAGCTTGATCAGGTAGAAGCTGTTGCCTTCTTCGTCGGTCACGGTGTCCGCACCGATCTGCTCCAGCTTGGCCTTCAGGCCACCGTAAATGGTGTAGTCATAGGCAGTGAACTTGACCACCGCTTCCTGGCCGGGATGCAGGAAAGCGATATCCTGTGGGCGGATGCGCGCTTCGACCAGCAGGGTGTCGTCGATCGGTACGATCTCGACCATGTCACTGCCCGGCTGGATCACGCCGCCGATGGTATTGACCAGCAGTTGCTTGACGATGCCGCGCACGGGCGACGTGACCAGCGTGCGGTTGACCCTGTCCTCGAGCGCCTTGCCGGTGGATTCGATCTTGCTCAGGTCGGTACGCACTTCGTTCAACTGAGTCAGCGCTTCGCTGCGGAAACGCCCACGGGTTTCATCGATCTTGCGCTCCACCTCCTTGATCGCCGCCTCCGCACGGGGAATCGCCAGGCCGGTAGCCTCCAACTGCCCACGGCTTTCCACCTCCGCACGCTTGAGCCGCAACACTTCCACCGGCGATACCGCACCATCGGCGACCAATGGCTCGGACATGCGAATTTCCTGGCGCAACAGCTCCAGGCTATTGCGAAACTGGCCCTGCTTGGAAACGAATTCGCGTACTTCCTGGCGACGTTGGGTCAACTGCTCCTGCAAACCTGCCACCTCGTCGCGCAACTGTTGTTGGCGACTCATGAACAACTGCCGCTCGCTCTGCGCCAGGCCGGGAGCTTTGGCAGCGATATCGGCGGGGATCGCCAGCTCGCGTCCTTCCACTTCGGCGCTGAGGCGTTCGACACGCATCGCCAACGACAGGCGGTCGGCCTCGGTTTCTCCGACGTTGGAGGCGAAACGCGTGTCATCGAGACGCAGCAGCGGCGTCCCGGCCTCGACCAACTGCCCCTCATGAACGAACAGCTCGGAAACGATACCGCCCTCGAGGTTCTGGATCTTCTGCACCCGCGAGGACGGAATGGCCTTGCCGTCGCCGCGGGTGACTTCGTCGACCTCGGCGAAGTTGGCCCACAACAGGCAGAACAATACGAAGGCGATCACCCCCCAGAGGGTCAGCCGCATGACCCGCGGCGCGTCTTCTATGAGAGCCTTGCGAACCTCGGGCAGCGGTTCGTCGCCGACCTCGTCACGCGGGCCGAAATACGAAGAAGCACCGCGCAAGAAGCGCTGTAGAGAGTCCCTAACTGACACTGATCTGCCCCTTCTTCAACGCCTCCATGACGCTCTCTTTAGGGCCATCGGCAATGATGCGACCACGGTCGACGATGACCAGGCGCTCGACCAGGGAAAGCATCGAAGCGCGGTGCGTTACCAGCAGCAAGGTCTTGTTCTTGCTGATCGCGGCGAGACGTTGCTTGAGGCGCTCCTCGCCAGTGTTGTCCATGGCACTGGTGGGCTCGTCAAGGAGCAGGATCGGCGGATCGAGCAACAGCGCACGAGCCAGCGCGACGTTCTGGCGCTGGCCACCGGAAAGGTTCTGACCGCGCTCGCCCACCTGCAACTCGTAGCCGTTCGGGTGCAACCTCGCGAACTCGTGGACACCGGCGAGTTCGGACGCCTGTAGCACCAGCTCGTCTTCGACGTAACGGGCCCCGGAAACCAGGTTGTCGCGCAAGGTGCCGGCGAATAGCTGGATATCCTGCGGGACGTAGCCGATGTTGTAGCGCACATCGCTGACATCCAGTTGACGCACGTCGATGCCGTCGACCAGCAAACTGCCGGCATCGGCCTGATAGAGCCCCACGATCAGCCTGGCCAGGGAGCTCTTGCCCGAACCGCTACGCCCGATGATGCCGACCTTTTCGCCAGGACGAACCATCAGGTTGATGTTCTGCAGCGCCGCCTGTTGCTGGTCGGGATAGTGGAAATCCAGCTGGCGGAATTCGATCCCACCCTGCAGCGTCTGGCGCTTGAGCGGCCGTTCATCCGCCTGTCGTTCCTGAGGCAGTTCCATCATGTGATCGACAGACTCCAGGGTCACGCGGGCCTGCTGGTAACGGATCAGCAGACCGGAAACCTGCGCCAACGGTCCGAGGGCCCGCGAGCTGAGCATGTAACAGGCTATCAGACCGCCCATACTGAGGTTGCCGGCAATGATCTGGTACACGCCGAGCACGATGATCACCACACCCGCCAATTGCTGCAGCAGCAACGTCGAGTTCATCGCCAGGCTCGACAGCATGCGCGCCTTCAGCTCGAACCGGCCAAGGGTACCGATGGTCTGCTCCCACAGATACTGGCGTTCGCTTTCGGCGTTGTTGACCTTCACCGCATCGAGGCCGGCGAGGCTTTCGATCAGCCCGGACTGGCGCTCGGCGGCCAGCGCCATACTGCGTTCCATGGTCTGCGCCAGAGGCTTTTGCAGCGCCCAGCCGATCATCGCCACCAATGGAAACGCGAGAACGGGAATCCACACCAGATGCCCGCCGAGGTAAGCGATGACGGCGAGAATCAGGATGGTGAACGGCAAGTCGATGACGCTGGCCAGTGTCAACGAAGCGAGAAAATCGCGCAGGTTCTGAAATTCGTGAATGTTCTGCGCGAAGCTGCCCACCCGCGCCGGGCGGTGTTTCATCGCCATGCCGACGATGCGCTCGAACAGGGTGGCCGAGATGATCATGTCGGTTTTCTTGCCGGCCAGATCCAGGCACAGCCCGCGCAGGGTCTTGAGCAGCAGATCGAAGAAGAATACACCGCAGATACCGATGGCCAGCACCCACAAGGTCGCCTCGGCCTGGTTGGGCACGACGCGGTCGTAGACGTTCATCACGAACAGTGGAGTGACCAGGCCGATCAGGTTGATCAGCAGGCTGGCGGCGACCGCATCGATGTATAGCCACCGCGAGCGCTTGAGGGTGTCACGGAACCAGGAGCCGGCCCGGGGAATCAGTTCGCCGCGGGTAAAATCGAATTTGTGCTGGGGCTGGGCGAAGAACACACGTCCGCTGTAATCTCCCGACAGGGTCTCGACACTGACTCTAACCTCTCCGCCTTCCGTCTCGCTGGGCATGATCCGCGCCTGCCCATCAGCCTCCCATCCCAGCAGCAATGCACTGCGCCCGTCGCGCAACAACAGCAGGGCGGGCAGCGCCAGTTCGGGGATTTTCTGCAGACTGCGACGTAGCCAGCGCCCCTGCAGCCCTGCACGCGCTGCGGCACGGGGCAACAGTTCAGCACTCAAGCGTTGTTTGGGGAGTGGCAGACCAGCGGTGAGCATGGCCCTGCTGACGGATTTCTGATGAAGACTGCACAGCGACAGCAGGCTATCCAGCAAGGGATCGTCGTAGCGATCCCGAGGATCGTTACGCGGCTGGGATGGATCCGTTTCGACTGCCACTGCACAATTACCCTTACCTGAAAAACCTGACTCTAGTTCAACTTGGGCAGTTGCACATTAGCCTTGATGACATCCAGCGGTACCGACGCGCCCGGTGCCGCGATACCCTGGCTCTTGAGCAACGTACCGGTGGTTGCCTTGATACGGTAGTGGGTGAACAACTCGGTGAAACGCACTTCCTCGAGGCGACGGGCGGCGGTGAAATACTCGTTTTCGCTGTCCAGCAGATCGAGCAGGGTGCGCTCGCCGAGGCCGAACTGCTTCTGGTAGGAATCGCGCACGCGCGAGCTGTGATCGACGTACTTCTGGGCGATCGGAAATTGCGTACGGGCATTTTGCAAAGCGTTCCAGGCGAGCCCGACTTCCTCGTTGAGAACCCGCAAGGCGTTATTGCGGACATCCATCGCCTGACTGCTCAGGTAGGCCTTGGAACGCACGTTGGCACTGTCGCTGCCCCCGGCGTACAGGTTGTAGCGCATGCGCACCATTGCCTGCCATTCGTTGCTCTGCCCGTCGACCCCATCGATGTTGTTGTTGGCACCAGTCGACAGTTCCGCATCGAAACGCGGGTAGTACGCGGATCTGGCTGTCTGGTACTGGGCCTCGGTAGCCCTCACGTCGGCTTCGGCGGAGCTGATATTGGGGTTGTTGGCCATCAGCTCGTCGCGCGCAGCGGTCAGGCTTTCAGGCAGATGCACGCCCATGCTGTCGGGCATGCTCAAGTCGTTGGCTTCCCGTCCCACGACACTCAGGTAACTGATCTGAGCATCGGCCAGATTGGTCTGCTCGGTGAGCAGATTGTTGCGTGCCTGTGCGAGACGGGCTTCCGCCTGATCCAGGTCGGCCATTCGCCCTACCCCACGCTCGCTGCGCAGCGAAATCTGGTCGTAGATTCGCTCATGACTGCGCAGGTTTTCTTCTGCCAGACGCAACAAATCCTGGCGTTGAAGCACCTCAAGATAGACTTGGGCGACTTCCAGCGCAGTGCGCTCGGAATTGGCCAGCAATGCGTAGGCTCGGGCATTGACGGTCGCCCGCTGGCGAGACACTTCACCTCGAGTGGCAAAGCCGTCGAACAACATCTGCTGCACGGTCAGGCTGGACTCGGAACGGTTGAGCGTTCGGTAACCGCGGTCATTGGTCGTCCGCGTGCTGACGTTGTCAGTGCCTTCACGGCCATATCCGGCCTGCAGTTCGACACGCGGCAGGTAACCGGCCTTAGCAGCCTTCATTTCCTCCTCGACGGCCAGCCGGGCATGAATGCCGGACTGTATTTCAGGATGCACATCGAGCGCATTCTGCATGGCCTCGGTAAGGGTTTGAGCCTGAACAGGGACGGACGCCGCTAGGGCAAGAGGAAGAATGGCAATGAAACGCATGATCTGTGAATTCCCTATAAAAACCGACCTTTCGTCAGTGTATATCCAGTCGTTGCATAACCAGCCGACAGCCTATCAGTGCGGCTTGGCCTACAGTGATGAGAGGCACGCCCAAAAGCCTAAAATATCAAAGTGACATCACGGTATACGATTGTTTATGATCCGACCCGAAGGGTCAATAGTTTGGCGAGAAAGATTCCGCCTTATATTTTCGCCAACTATATGACGATCCGTTTTTCGCATTATCCGCTATAACCGGTATAGACGCATTTCACAGGATTACCGCGCGCGCGGGCGCACAGGGAGCTGTTTTCATGAGTAATTTCGCCGCTGTCGTAAAATCGTTGATTGGCCAGGTATTCGTCATATCGGTTGATGGCTTCAGACGCCAGGTCTTCGAGGGCGACCGCGTCTTCGCAGGCGAACAGGTCACCACGGCGGCAGGTGGCTCAGCAACCCTGGAGCTGTCGGGTGGTGAAGTCGTCAAGGTGGACGCGAGCAGCACCTGGCAAGCGGTTAACTCCGATACGCCGGTCGCCCCCGATAGGCCAGGCCAGGAAGCAGGTAGCGACCTCGAGCAAGCGCTCGCCGCCGGATTCGACCCCACCACCGATCTAGATCCCACCGCGGCAGGCCCAGATTCGGGCGGCGGTGATGGAGGAGCTGGGGGCAGTCACAGCGCCGTCATGCTGGCTGAAACCGCTCAGCGCGCCGATCCTACCATCGGTTTTGAAACCTCTGGGCCGGGCACCGCGAACACCACGCTTACCCGGGATGAAGACCCCGCGGTATTCGCGCGTACGGCTGCAGTGACAGACGATTCGAGCGACACGGTACCGGCCGTCAGTATCAGCATCGATCCGATCAGTGGTAATGACCTGCTCAACGCTGCAGAGCTCAGCGCAGCCACGGTGACCATCACCGGTACCGTGGGCGGCGAAGCAAAAGTGGGCGATTCGATCACCCTGAACCTGGGCGGCAACCTTTACACAGGCTCCGTCGTTGACTTAGGCAACGGCACCCTCGGTTTCAGCGTTTCCGTCGGCAGCGGCGATCTGCGTGATTCCAGCAGCATCACCGCCACGATCAGCAGCGTCGATGCGACTGGCA
The DNA here is from genome assembly GCF_900100535.1 of Phytopseudomonas flavescens. Taxonomy (GTDB): domain Bacteria; phylum Pseudomonadota; class Gammaproteobacteria; order Pseudomonadales; family Pseudomonadaceae; genus Aquipseudomonas; species Aquipseudomonas flavescens. The sequence goes on along the minus strand of NZ_FNDG01000022.1, from coordinate 701 downwards.
ATACCGGCACCGCCAGCGCGCAGCGGCCTTACACGGTGGACACCACGGCGCCAGTCATCACCATCAATGCACCTGCGGTCACCAGTGACACCACACCGTCCGTATCGGGCACCACCGATGCGCCAGCGGGCAGCACCGTCACGCTGACCATTAGTCAGGGCAACACGGTGATTACCGTGACCACGTCGGTATCGGCAGGGGGTACCTACGCCGCCGATGTACCTCAGGCATTGGTTGAGGGGCCTTATACCGTCGAGGCCCAAGTCAATGACCCGGCCGGCAATACAGGCACAGCCACCGACAGCGGTACCATCGACACCAATGCCCCGGCCATCACCGTCGATGCACCGGCCGTCAGTAACGACACGACACCGACCATTACCGGCACCACCGATGCGCCAGTGGGCAGCACCGTGACCCTGACGGTCACCCAAGGCGCCACCGTCATCACCGTGACCACGCCGGTTCTGGCGGGTGGCACCTTCACCGCAGACGTTTCCCAAGCCTTGGCTGAAGGCCCGTACACCGTCGACGCCCAGGTCACCGATCCCGCTGGCAACACCGGCTCGGCCACCGTCTCCGGGGCCATCGATACCACGCCTCCGGCCATCACCGTCGAGGCGCCGGCCGTCAGTAACGACACCACTCCAACCCTCACCGGTACCACCGATGCGCCGGTGGGCAGTACCGTGACCCTGACC
>NZ_FNDG01000011.1 GCF_900100535.1 Phytopseudomonas flavescens | reverse complement strand
CAGGAAGTGATGATCCACTCAGACCAGGGCAGCCAGTTCAGCAGCCTGGACTGGCAAAGTTTCCTCAAGGCCAACAACCTAATCAGTAGCATGAGCCGGCGCGGTAACTGTCACGACAACGCCGTGGCAGAGAGCTTTTCCAACTGCTGAAGCGCGAACGCATCAGGCGGAAAACCTACGGCACTCGTGAAGAAGCACGCGCTGATGTGTTCGATTACATCGAGATGTTTTATAACCCTAAACGCCGGCACAGCAGCGCTATGCAGCTATCGCCAGTGGATTTTGAAAAGCGCTATTTCCAGAGCTTGGAAAGTGTCTAGGAAAGCCGGGGCGATTCACTTTTCAATGTCGGTTGCGATAAACAGGTGTTTCACCTCAATCAGTACCTAGAGCGCATCAGTCGGTTTCCGTCGAGCGTGCAGCGCATAGGTGTGGTGGGCTCCAGCCAGAGCGCCGTGGAGATTGTGCTCGACCTGACCGCCAGGTTCCCGGACAAGGAAATCTACTCGCTGCACCGCAGCTTCAATTTTCGACTCAAGGCACCAGTCCATTCAGCGGCAAGGTGTATTTCCCGGAGTTCATCGACTACTACTTCAACCTGCCGCCAGAAGCCAAGGCACGGGTGGATAAACAATTGCGCGGCACCAACTACAGCTCGGCCGATGAAGATGTGATCAACGCGCTGTACGTGCGCATCCATGAAGAAAAGTTGCAGGGCAAGCAGCGCATCCACATCCTCAACAACATCGCCATCGAGCAGGCGCAGGTTAATGCCTCGGGGCACGTGCAGTTGGAGCTCAAGGAGGTCAATCAACTCAGGCACTCGACCCTCGAGCTGGATGCGCTGGTGCTTGCCACCGGGTTCAAGGACATTGCTGCCAAGGAAAATAGTGAGTTGTACCCTCCGTTGCTAGCGCCTTATCACCATCGGTTTCGCGCCGATGCACACGGCGCGCTGGTGGTTAATCGCGATTACAGCGTGACCTCTCTGGATGTTTTGCCCGCAGTGTTCCTCAACGGTTTATGCGAAAGCTCCCACGGCCTGGGGGACGCCGGTTCGTTCAGCCTGATTTCGCTACGGGTTGAACACATCCTTTCGGCCCTGGAGACACGCTTGGCGCAGGTCGAAGCGGCGCACGCGCTGGCCTGAAGCAACCCTTTTAGCAGCCCCTGCGGGCTGCTGACTCATACAAGAAGGTCACATGTTTACAGCGGCATTGATTTACATACTGGCGGTGATGAGCCCCGGTCCGAATTTCATCATCGTCAGCCGGTTCTCTTCATTAGGGTCGGTCACTACCGGCCTTGGTGCAACCCTGGGGATCTGCACCGTAGGCGTATTCTTCTCGACCATGTCCTTGCTGGGCCTGGCGGCGTTGCTGCATCAGTACCCGGCCTTTTCCAATATCGCCACCCTATGTGGTTCGGCGTACCTGCTGTACATCGCCTACAGCATCATCAAAAGCGTGCTGGCAAAAAACACCGGTACCGCCGAAAGCACCGCGCCTGGTGTGACCAGCTTTATCAAGGCGTATCGCGTCGGGGTCATCACCAACATCAGCAACATGAAAACCATCGCCTTCATGATCAGCATCTACGCTGGCTTTCTTTCTTCGCCACGTACCGACCTCGAAAAGGTACTGGTGGTGATGTTGTGCTCCACCCTTGAGGTCATCTGGTACTCCTTGGTCTCGCTGCTGTTCGGCCAAGGCCCGATCAAGGCGCTGTTTCTCAAATACACCCGCCCGATCGATGTGGGATTAGCGGTGTTTCTGGTGGCGTTCTCCCTCAACACCGCGATTCCCGTGTTGATTGCCAGTCGGTGAGGCCGTCATGGAATGGAACGATCTTCTCAAGGACGTGAGTAGGCGTTTCAAATACCGCAGTTGGCTGCTGATCGACCTACCACGCGACGGCTACCACTGAGCGGTCTAACACCGAACCTGGAGAACACTTACGAAGCTACCTTGTTCCTCGACTGCGGCCTTGAAGATATCTTTTCCATCGTCGATGCCTTAGGCCCGGGGTAAGCTACGCAGCCTCTTTACAAGCGACAAGGCGCAGGGTCGAAGCTTTAGGGGCAGCGCCACCCGGGGTAGCGGCTTTTCACGATTTCAAATGGGCCTGTTGATACCCGTCCAAGAAAAGGTCCCAGGTGAGTAAAGAAACCGGAATCTGTGATTACTCCCGCAAGACTAAAATCCACGAGTGGCGGGATGTCGGCAAACAGCATTCCGGGGCTGCTGAACCGAATGCCAAGGCAGCCAATTTCCAGAGGTGAAACTTGTGCGGAAGCCCAGGTCTCCGCACCTGCCACAGCTCGCCTCAAATGGTGGAAGATCAGTGGCGAACAGTGCTAGACAAGCAGCTATTGAAGTCGCTCTTGTACGGGGGCTCTGCGCAAAATCAACATTGCAATGAAAACCGTACCGACTGTCCCCACCGAGATCATCAGCCCATGCTCGCTGATGTAGGACACTGTGGCGCCCGTGGCAATGGGACCCAATACGCTACCCAAGGTGTAGAACATAGCAATTGCCGTCATTGCGGTGGACACTTGATGTTCGCCAACCCGGTCTCCCGCTTCGATCACTGCCAGGGTGTTCATGCCGCCAATGGCACCACCCCAGAGGAACACGATAATTGCCGCCAACCAAGGAAGCGGCTGGCTGAACGGAATGGCCAGGGTGCCCAGCAACAGTATCAAGCCGCAGACTAATTGGCCCAATTTGCACGAACTGCGATCGGCCATCCAGCCGATCGGCAGCTGCAGGATGGTACCGCCAATGCCGAACACCGATATCAGCAGGGTGGCGGCGGTCAACAGATAACCGGCCGAGAGGCTGTAGCCCGCAAGAAACGATACGGATGAGGTTTCCGAAAAGCCTGCGATAAACGCACCACACAGTGCCGTGGGGATGATGCTAAACAACTTGCCATGGCGTTTTTCCGCCGGGGTTTGCGGTCGCGTATCGTAGTCCCTGAGGGTTAAGGCCAGCGCGCCGGATAACAACACGATCACGGTACAGGCGTAGTAAGGCGCGGCGCTCCCGACGCCAAACACCACCAACAGCAGCGGGCCAACAGCAATGCCCAGGCCCATCAAGGTCTCATGTACGCCAATCGCCCGACCGCGCTCGTCTTTTGAGGCGACCGCGACGATCCACGTATCGCAGGCAATCCAGCGCAGAATCAACCCAATACCGAGCAAGAAGTTCAGCGAGAATATCAGTGCCAGATCGGTTGTCAGGGTCATGCCGAGCAGCGCAGCGACCGTCAGCGCTGCGCTGAGGATATTCGTCTTGACGAGTCCCAAATGGGCCAGCAAACGCGGGACCCATCTGTAGAGCAGCAGGATCGCCAACCACGATGCACTGACAATCACCCCGATCTTCGCCGGCTCGACCCCTTGCTGCTCCAGCGAAAGCGAGATCAGCGGAGTGACGGTACCGATCTGCACGATCTGAGACAGGGCCGAGAGGGTATTTATCTTGGTGAGCGCAAACCAGCGTTGCTTGTCGGTGTACTCAATACTGGTATTTTCCATTCGTGACCGACCTGATTAGACAGCAGTAACATGTTCGAACTGCCACGGGCAGAGCTCACCTTTGGGCTTGAAGTAGAGCATTAATGGTGTCCAGAGGCGTCCAGTCGTCTGGATGCCTTCGAGACTTCCGAGGAAGGGTAGAGCAATCTCCAGCATCTGACGATGATCCATCTGTTCCGGCTCGACGACCCCACGGTCGGGATTTTCGCTGGCCCATAGGCGCTCAGGGCATGCCCATGAGCACCACGCCAAGCTACTTAATGCACGGTTGGCCGGTACAGCGGCACGTTGCCATCCTCAGCCGTCAAAAAGTCGGGAAGCGAAATGGCTTCGTCGTGGGTGATCAGCAGACCCGTGCAGGGACCACCGTTGGGGGGCCAGGTTTTCACTGGCACCGGGGCGCTCGAGGTGGATTGCGTTATTTGAACCGAACGGGTGATGGCGAGCGAAGGGCGGCCAGGTTCTCGTGGGAACCCCCAGCCCAGTTCGGCGGGCTGTCCGGCTTCGCTGACGCTGACGGCAAGCTGGCGATGTTTCTGGCCATCGATCGGCTGTGCAAGTCCGCCTACGTCCAATTCCATGAGGCCTTCGTCACCGCCTATAACTTCGCCAGGCATCTCAAAGCCTTGCGGTGGCGAACGCCCCGTATGCGGTGCCTGGACCGAAGACCATCAATCTTCACAATCGACCCGCACCTTCTCAATTGCGGAACCAGACACCTGCTGGCATCCGCGCCTGTTTTTAACGCTACGGGGCCGACGCGCAATTGATCACCAACAGGTTTCAGATCGCGCCGCGGCTGCGCAGCAAGGCAAGCACCTGCTTGACGCCCTCTTCCACCGACAGGCTCTGGGTATCCAGCACCAGATCCGCATCGAGCGGCACATCGTAGGGGAAGGAGTCGCCAGGAATGTTATCGCCACCTGCCGCATACAGCCCCTGTGGATCGCGCTCCGCACAGACCAGCGGGGAAGCCTGCACGTACACGGTGATCAGACGCTCGGCACCGATCAACGCCTTGGCCTGCTCGCGCCCTTCCGCATCCGGCGCCACGAAAGCGGCCAGGGTAAGCAGACCGGCTTCGTTGAATTGACGCGCCACGTGAGCGGCACGCCGCCAGTTCTCGGTACGCCCGGTGCGGTCCTGGGGCAAGCCCTTGTTCAGGTCATGGCGCAGGTTCTGGCCATCGAGTACGTAGACTGCACGGCCCATGTCGAACAACTTGCGCTCGACGGCGTAGGCCAGGGTGCTCTTGCCCGCACCCGACAGGCCGCTGAACAACACGGTGGCCGGTTGCTGACCGAAACGCGAGGCACGCTCTTCGGTGGAGACGTGGCCGGACTCGCCATGGTGGCCCGAACCGGGAACGCGCGCATCGCCGATGATCATGCCGGCGCCGACGGTGCCATTGGTCAGGCGGTCGATGATGATGAACGCCCCGGTGGTGCGGTTATGGGCATAACCATCCAGGGCGATCGGCGCATCGAGCGCGACCTTCACCTTGCCGATCTCGTTGAGCTGCAGGCTGCTCGCAGCGCCCTCTTCCAGGGTATTCACATCGACCCGGTGGGCGATGCTGGCGATGGAACCCGGCACGTAGCTGGTGGCGCGCTTGATGTCGTATTTCTTGCCCGGCAGCATCGGCTCCTCGGCCATCCATACCAGCATGGCGTCGAAGCTGTCGACCACCTGAGGACGGTTGTCGGCATGCACCAGCATGTCGCCGCGCGATACGTCGATCTCGTCTTCCAGGGTCAGGGTGATCGCCTGGCCCGGACCGGCCTGTTCCAGCTCGCCTTCATAGGTGACGATGGACTTGACCTTGCTGCCCTTGCCCGATGGCAGGGCGATGACTTCATCCCCCTTGCGCACGATGCCGCTTGCCAGAGTACCCGCGAAGCCGCGGAAGTTCAGGTTTGGACGATTGACGTACTGCACCGGGAAACGCAGATCGTCGAAATTGCGGTCACCCGCCACTTCCACGGTCTCGAGAATCTCCATCAGCGACTGGCCGCTGTACCACGGCGAACGCTCGGACTTGTTGACCACGTTGTCGCCCTTCAGCGCCGACATGGGCACGAAGAACAGCGACGTGGGATTGAGGTTGATCTTGTCGGCGAAAGACAGGTAATCGGCCTTGATCTGCTCGAACACGCCTTCATCGAAGTCCTTCAGATCCATCTTGTTGATGGCCACGACGATGTGCTTGATGCCCAGCAACGAGGCGATGAAGCTGTGGCGCCTGGTCTGGGTCTGCACGCCGTAACGGGCGTCGATCAGGATGATCGCTAGGTCGCAGGTCGAGGCGCCAGTGGCCATGTTACGCGTGTACTGCTCATGGCCGGGGGTGTCGGCGATGATGAACTTGCGCTTGGCGGTGGAGAAATAGCGGTAGGCGACATCGATGGTGATGCCCTGCTCACGCTCGGCCTGCAGGCCGTCGACCAGCAGCGCCAGATCGACTTCCTCGCCGGTGGTGCCGCTCTTCTTCGAGTCGCGGGTGATGGCTTCCAGATGGTCTTCGTAGATCATCTTGGAGTCGTGCAGCAGACGCCCGATCAGGGTGCTCTTGCCGTCATCGACGTTGCCGCAGGTAAGGAAACGCAGCAGCTCCTTGCGCTCGTGTTGCGCCAGGTAGGCGTGGATGTCTTCGCTGATCAGTTCGGATTGGTGCGACATATCAAAAGTACCCCTGACGTTTTTTCTCTTCCATGGAACCAGCGCCGTCGTGATCGATCACGCGGCCCTGGCGCTCGGAAGTTCGGGTCAGGAGCATTTCCTGGATGATGTCGGTCAGGCTGGTCGCATCGGACTCCACCGCGCCGGTCAGCGGGTAGCAGCCAAGGGTACGGAAGCGTACTTTCCTCTTCTGGATACGCGCTTTCTCATCATCGCTGAGATGTTCGAGGATGCGCTCGTCGTCGATCATGATCAGCGTGCCGTTCTTCTCGATGACATCGCGCTCTGCAGCGAAATACAACGGCACGATGGGGATCTGCTCGAGATAGATGTATTGCCAGATATCCAGCTCGGTCCAGTTGGAGAGCGGGAACACGCGGATCGACTCCCCCTTCTTGACCTTGCCGTTGTAGACGTTCCACAGCTCGGGGCGCTGGTTTTTCGGGTCCCAGCGGTGCTTGCTGTCGCGGAACGAATAGACACGCTCCTTGGCCCGCGACTTTTCCTCGTCACGGCGGGCACCGCCGAAGGCGGCATCGAAACCATGCTTGTCCAACGCCTGCTTGAGGCCCTCGGTCTTCATGATATCGGTGTGCTTGGCGCTGCCGTGGGTGAACGGGTTGATGTTCTGAGCGACGCCATCGGGGTTGACGTGGGTGATCAGGTCCAGACCCATCTCCTCGACCATCCGGTCGCGGAAGCGGTACATCTCCTGGAATTTCCAGCGGGTGTCCACATGCATCACCGGGAACGGCAGCTTCCCCGGAAAGAAGGCCTTGCGCGCGAGATGCAGCATCACGGCGGAATCCTTGCCGATGGAATAGAGCATCACCGGGTTGTCGAATTCGGCGGCCACTTCACGAATGATGTGGATGCTTTCCGCCTCGAGCTGTTTCAAGTGCGTCAGTTTGTCGAGCATGGCTACTCACGGGATCACGGTATTTTATTCAGGCCGGCGGGCCTTGGACGAGCGCGCACTCTAGCACAGCGCTTCATTCTATTCAGGAAGGCGCTTAGATCGAACCGATCTAGACTTATGCCCGGCAATTTGGACGCGTCGCCGTCAAATCGGATTCGGGCAATCGACGAACAGGTGCTCGATGGCAAAGCGTCGGCTCAGGTATTCGCCCAGCGCCTGCACGCCATAACGCTCGGTGGCGTGGTGCCCGGCGGCGATAAAGCTGACGCCGTTCTCCCGTGCGCTGTGGTAGGTCTGCTCGGACGCCTCTCCGGTCAAATACAGATCCACGCCTGCCGCTATGGCCTGGTCGATATAGCCTTGTCCGCCCCCGGTACACCAGCCAATACGGCTGACCGTTCCCTGCCCCTCCACCAGCAAGGGTTCTCGCCCTAGCACTTCATGCACGCGGCGGGCAAAGTCGCGGGCACTCATGGGCTGCGCCAGCGAACCGACCAGGCCGACCGTGCGCGGGTTGTCCGGCTCCAGCGGGCCTTCGACGGTGATATCCAGCTGCCGGGCAAGCTGCACGTTGTTGCCCACCTCGGCATGCACGTCCAGCGGCAGGTGATAGGCCAGCAGGCTGATGTCGTTGGCCAGCAGGGTTTTCAGGCGGCGCTGCTTCATCCCGGTGACGCAGGGGTTCTCGCCCTTCCAGAAATAGCCGTGGTGCACCAGCAACACGTCGGCGCGCGCCTCGACGGCAGCTTCGATCAGCGCCAGGCTGGCGGTCACGCCGCTGACGATGCGCTGCACCTGCGGCCGCCCCTCGACCTGCAGGCCGTTGGGGCAGTAATCGCTGATACGTGAAGCGCCGAGATAACGTTCGGCGTCCTCCACCAGGGTCGTCAGAGCAATGGCCATACTGTTTCCTCACCAGCTGTTGCGAACCGCTGCTTTCTTGGCGCGGTTCTCTATAATGGCGCACCTTAAGGCCCCGATCAGGGGCTCGCAACCCTCAGGATTGGATAGATGCTCAAGGCCCTGCGTTTCTTCGGCTGGCCACTATTGGTCGGCGTTCTGGTGTCGCTGCTGATCATGCAGCAGTACCCGCAACTGGTGGGCCTGCCGATGCATGACGTGCAGTTCCGCCAGGCGCCTGACTACACGCGTAGCGAGGAGGGACCCGCCTCCTACGCCAGTGCGGTGAACACCGCATCGCCCGCGGTTGCCAACCTGTACACCACCAAGTACGTGAGCAAGCCGACTCATCCACTGATCGAAGACCCGCAGTTTCGCAAATTCTTCGGTGACAGCCTGCCTGGCCAGCGGCGCATGGAGTCCAGCCTTGGCTCCGCGGTGATCATGAGCCCCGAGGGCTACCTGCTGACCAACAATCACGTGACCGCCAACGCGGATCAGATCGTGGTGGCCCTCAAGGACGGCCGTGAGACCCTCGCACGGGTGATCGGCAGCGACCCGGAAACCGACCTGGCGGTATTGAAGATAGACCTCAAGGATTTGCCGGCGATGACCCTCGGGCGCTCCGACAACATCCGCATCGGTGACGTCACCCTGGCCATCGGCAACCCGTTCGGTGTCGGCCAGACCGTGACCATGGGCATCATCAGCGCCACCGGGCGCAACCAGTTGGGCCTCAACACCTACGAAGACTTCATCCAGACCGATGCGGCGATCAACCCGGGCAACTCCGGCGGCGCGCTGGTCGACGCCTACGGCAACCTGGTCGGTATCAACACCGCCATCTTCTCCAAGTCCGGCGGCTCCCAGGGTATCGGCTTCGCGATCCCGGTAAAGCTGGCAATGGAAGTGATGCAGGCGATCATCGAGCACGGCCAGGTGATTCGTGGCTGGCTGGGCCTCGAGGTGCAGCCGTTGACCCCGGAACTGGCCGAGTCATTCGGACTCGAAGGCCGCCAGGGCATCATCGTCGCCGGCATCTACCGCAATGGCCCGGCGCAGAAAGCAGGGCTGCAGCCCAACGACCTGATCCTCAAGATCGATGGCGAAACCGCTGGGGACGCGCGCCGCTCGATGAACCAGGTCGCTCGTGCCAAACCCGGCGAGACGATTCGCATCGAGGTGATGCGCAACGGCAAGCTGATGGAGCTCAGCGCTGAAATCGGCGTACGCCCTCCCGTCGCGACCAGCAATTAAACAACCGACACTCGCGGCATCCATGCAATCGGAGTTGCAATCTGGCACCACATAAATGTAACGTTATTACGTTTTAATTCACTGAGAATCTGTATGACGCCCGCCTTCGCTCGCAAACCTCCAGCCCGGCGGGATATTTGCGCACGCCATCGCTCGACGACAACGTGAGCAATGCCGGGGTCGACGGGAATTCGCCGATGAGCGGCCAGCGATGCGGCCTCGCCAGACTCTTCGACCGCAAACATTAGCGGCGCGCTATCCCATAGCCGTGCAACCCAGTGTCAGCTTGCCCCTCAACCTCCGATCGAAAGGACGCGTCATGCGCATCTCGAGAAAAATCGCCACCCTGCTGGCACTCCTGGCCACCGCCGGACAAGCCAGCGCCCATGGCCTGTGGACGGAACAACGCCGCGGCAATATCGAAGTGGTCTACGGCCACGGTGCCGAAGATGACGCCTTCAAGGCCGACAAGGTCAGCCGCGCCTGGGCCTTCAACGGCGCCGGCAAGAGCATTCCAGTGAGCATCGAACGGCTCGCCGACCATGCTCGCCTGAAGCCGCTGAGCGCGCCGGCTTCGCTGGCCGTGGCGCTGGATAACGGCGTCTGGTCGAAGAGCGCGGAGGGCAAATGGGTCAATCTGGGCCGCAGCCAGGTCGCCAATGCCAGTGAAGCCCTGCACACCTACAAGTACAGCTTGGCCATCTACCAGCAAGGCGCCCGCCTGCCGGACCTGAAAGGCCTGCGCATGGCGATCGTGCCGTTGGCCGACCCCATCGAGGTCGGTGTCGGCAAGCCGCTGCCGGTCCGTGTGCTGGTCGACGGCAAGCCTGCCGCCGACATCAAACTGATCGGCGACTACCGCAGCGCGCCGGATCAGGTCAGTGCCACCACCAACGCCAAGGGCGAAGCGCAGGTGGTGATTCGCAACGAAGGCCTGAACATCATCGCCGCCGAAGCCAGCCAGGCAGTGCAAGGTGATGCCGATATCGACAGCCGTGGCTACTTCACCTCACTGACGTTCATCGGCCAGGGGCATCATCACTGATGGTCGACGCTTGAGCCGGTCAGCGGCATCAAGCCTGAGGTTCCATCGCCCGATTCGCGCCGTGGGCGACGCTTCTACGCAGCTGTAAGAGCCGCGACCTCGCGGCGAATGGCGATGGCGAATGGCGATGGCGATGGCGATGGCGATGGCAACACCGGTGGTGCGTACTGCCATTCGAGATCAAGCCGCCGCCGACACTAAAACGAAAAAGCCAGGGCATCTGCCCTGGCTTTTTCATACCCCCCGCAAACGTCAGAGCGCCGCCAGGGCCTCCAGCAGCGCCTGGTTCTGTTCGGGCGAGCCGATGCTGATGCGCAGGAACTGGGCGATGCGCGCCTGCTTGAAGTGGCGCACGATCACGCCCTGCTCACGCAGTGCTGCCGCGATACCGGCAGCATCACGCTGCGGATGGCGGGCGAAGATGAAGTTGGCAGCCGAAGGCAGTACCTCGAATCCCAGCGCCTGCAAACCAACGGTGACCTTTTCGCGGCTGTCGATCACCGCGGTGCAAGTCTGTTCGAAGTAGGCCCGGTCCTCGAATGCCGCCGCCGCACCGGCGATGGCAATGCGGTCCAGTGGGTAGGAATTGAAGCTGTTCTTGATCCGCTCCAGCGCCTCGATCAGGTCCACGTGCCCGACTGCCAGCCCCACCCGCAGGCCCGCCAGGGATCGGGATTTGGACAGGGTCTGGGTGACCAGTAGGTTCGGGTACTGGTCGACCAGACCGATGGCCGAGACGCCACCGAAGTCGATATAGGCTTCATCCACCAGCACCACGGTATCCGGGTTGGCTTGCAGCAACCGCTCGATGGCCTCCAGGGCCAGCAGGCAGCCAGTGGGGGCGTTGGGGTTGGGGAAAATGATGCCGCCGTTGGGCCGCGCATAGTCCTCGACACGGATCTGGAACTGCTCGTCCAGCGCCAGCGGCTCGGCCTGAATGCCATACAGGCCGCAGTAGACCGGGTAGAAGCTGTAGCTGATATCGGGGAACAACAACGGCTTGCCGTGCTGGAACAGGCCGTGGAAGGCATGGGCCAGCACTTCGTCAGAACCGTTGCCGACGAATACCTGGGCGGCCTTTACGCCGTAGAACCCGGCGACTGCCTGCTTCAGGCGATCGCCATTGGGGTCGGGATACAGGCGCAAGTCGTCATTGAGTTCCGCCTGCATGGCGGCGATGGCCCTGGGCGACGGGCCGTAGGGGTTTTCATTGGTGTTGAGCTTGACCAGCTTGCTCAGTTTGGGCTGCTCACCCGGTACGTATGGCACCAGGTCTTTGACGAAGGGGCTCCAGAATCTGCTCATCTGCCCTTCTCTCCTAGAAATTGTTCAGAGGAAACGGTGGACGAGAAAAGCGTCGTCCACCCTACGATCAGCTATCACTTTTTGATGCGGTACTCGGCACTCCGGGCATGAGCGGTCAGCGACTCGCCACGGGCCAGCACCGAGGCCACCTTGCCGAGCTCGGACGCACCTTCGGCCGAACAATGGATGATCGACGAACGCTTCTGGAAGTCATAGACCCCCAGCGGCGAAGAGAAACGCGCAGTGCCCGATGTAGGCAATACGTGGTTCGGCCCCGCACAGTAATCGCCCAGTGCTTCGGCGGTGTAACGGCCCATGAAGATGGCGCCGGCATGGCGAATTTGCGGCAGATACTGCTCCGGGTTCTCGACCGAGAGTTCCAGGTGCTCGGGCGCGATACGGTTGGCCACTTCGATGGCCTGGGCCATGTCCGCGACCTGAATCAGCGCGCCACGGCCCTCGATGGAAGTACGGGCAATCGCTTCGCGCTCCAGGCTCGGCAGCAGACGAGCGATGCTCTCGGCAACCTTGTCGAGGAACGCCGCATCCGGGCTGACCAGAATCGACTGCGCGTCTTCGTCGTGCTCGGCCTGGGAGAACAGGTCCATGGCGATCCAGTCCGGGTCGGTCTGGCCGTCGCATACGACGAGGATTTCCGATGGCCCGGCGATCATGTCGATACCGACCTTGCCGAACACATGGCGCTTGGCAGTCGCCACATAGATGTTGCCGGGCCCGACGATCTTGTCCACCGGCGGCACGCTCTCGGTGCCGTAGGCCAGCGCTGCGACAGCCTGTGCCCCCCCGATTGTGAAGACACGGTCGACCCCGGCAATCGCCGCGGCCGCCAGGACGATCTCGTTGATCTCGCCACGGGGCGTGGGCACCACCATCACCACCTCCGGCACCCCGGCGACCTTGGCCGGAATGGCATTCATCAGTACCGACGACGGGTAGGACGCCTTGCCGCCCGGCACGTACAGCCCTGCACGATCCAACGGCGTGACCTTCTGGCCCAGCACCGTGCCGTCCGCTTCGGTGTAAGTCCAGGAATCCTGTTTCTGCTTTTCGTGGTAGCTGCGTACCCGCTCGGCGGCGATTTCCAACGCCTGGCGCTGCCCGGCGGTAATGCGCGTCAGCGCCAGTTCCAGACGCTCGCGCGGCAGAATCAGGTCGGCCATGGAGGCGACTTCAAGGGCATCGAAGCGCTGAGTGAACTCGACCAGCGCAGCATCGCCACGCTCACGCACGGCCTTGATGATATCCAGCACGCGCTGATTGACGCCGTCATCCGAGACGCTTTCCCAGCTCAGCAAATGATCCAGATGATGAGCGAAATCCGGGTCGGCAGCGTTGAGTCGGCGAATGGCAACTGGAGCGGTCATAGCGAAAGCCTCATCTGGATGGCGTGTTCTCAGAGCCTGTTCTAGGTCTCGCGAGCCAGAGCAATGCAAGGCAAAAACAGGCGAGAAAGCGGAGTTTACTGCAGTAAATGAGCATTCCGAGCCTGTTTTTAACGCCGCAGGGCCGAAGCGCAGCAGACGTTGAACAGGCTCTCAGGCGCCGCTAGCGTAACAAGCCCACCGTGCGGGCACCTGAGAATTTGGCTATAGCACGGATAGGCGCTGCGCAGCCCAGGCAGGCTGCTGAAAAACGATCTGCGTTGCCATCGCGGCGTTAAAAACAGACTCGGTCACGAGTCCGATCAAAATGCTCATGTACTACTCGTACACTCCGCTTTTTCGTCTGTTTTTGCGGGGCCATCATTGGCCTTGCGCTGACTGCCTCGTCTACGTTTTTCAACGGCCTGCAAGGCCGTGCGGGAGAGGATCAATGCGGATGATGCGTCTCGACCGCTTCACGCAGCGTGTCGATCAGGGCCTGGATGCGGCCATGCTGCATCTTCATCGATGCCTTGTTGACGATCAGGCGCGAGCTGATATGGGCGATCAGTTCCTGGGCTTCCAGGCCGTTGGCACGCAGGGTGTTGCCGGTATCGACCACGTCGATGATCTTGTCGGCCAATCCCACCAGCGGGGCCAGCTCCATGGAGCCGTACAGCTTGATGATATCGACCTGTCGGCCCTGCTCGGCATAGTAACGCTTGGCGACATTGACGAACTTGGTGGCCACACGCAGGCGGCCCTTGGGCTCGGCCGCACCCACAGCACCGGCGGTCATCAGCTTGCAACGGGCGATACGCAGGTCCAGTGGCTCGTAGAGCCCCTGACCGCCGTACTCGAGCAACACGTCCTTGCCAGCGACACCGAGGTCGGCAGCACCATGCTCGACGTAGGTCGGCACGTCAGTGGCACGTACGATCAGCAAACGTACGTCGTCCTGGGTGGTCGGGATGATCAGCTTGCGGCTCTTGTCCGGATTCTCGGTCGGCACGATGCCTGCCGCCGCGAGCAACGGCAGGGTGTCATCGAGAATACGGCCTTTCGACAGGGCAATGGTCAACATGTGGTCAGCCCGGCACGCGGCGAATCTTCGCCCCCAGCAGTTGCAGTTTCTCTTCGATGCATTCGTAACCACGGTCGATGTGGTAGATGCGATCGATCACCGTGTCGCCCTGGGCGACCAGCGCGGCGATGACCAGACTCGCCGAGGCGCGCAGGTCGGTGGCCATTACGGGAGCCCCCTTGAGCTGCGCGGTACCGGTGACGATGGCAGTATTGCCTTCGACCTGGATCTGTGCGCCCATGCGGCTCATCTCATACACATGCATGAAGCGGTTTTCGAAGATGGTCTCGATCACCGTGCCAGTGCCTTCGGCAATCGCATTGAGGGCGATGAACTGCGCCTGCATGTCGGTCGGAAACGCCGGATATGGAGCGGTGCGCAGGCTCACGGCCTTCGGACGCTTGCCCTTCATGTCCAGCTCGATCCAGTCGGGCCCGGTAGTGATTTCAGCGCCCGCCTCCTGCAACTTGGCCAGCACCGCTTCCAAGGTACTAGGATCAGCATCCTTGACCTTGACGCGGCCACCGGTGGCGGCAGCGGCCACCAGGTAGGTACCGGTTTCGATGCGGTCGGGCATCACGTTGAAACGCGCGCCATGCAGGCTCTCAACGCCGTCGATGGTGATGGTGTCGGTACCGGCTCCTTGGATCTTCGCACCCATGGCGATCAGGCAGTTGGCCAGATCCACCACTTCCGGTTCGCGAGCGGCGTTTTCCAGCACCGTGCGCCCCTTGGCCAGGGTGGCGGCCATCAGAATGTTCTCGGTGCCGGTCACGCTGACCATATCGAAGAAGAAGTGCGCGCCGCGCAGGCCGCCTTCCGGCGCCTTGGCCTTGATGTAACCGCCCTCGACATCGATGATCGCACCCATGGCTTCCAGGCCACGGATATGCAGGTCGACCGGGCGCGAGCCGATGGCGCAACCGCCCGGCAGTGCCACTTCGGCCTCACCGAAGCGCGCGACCATGGGGCCGAGTACCAGAATCGAAGCGCGCATGGTCTTCACCAGCTCGTAAGGCGCGACCAGGGTCTTCATGGTGCGCGCATCGACCTCGACGCTGAGCTTCTCGTCGATGATCGGCTCGATGCCCATCCGTCCGAACAGCTCGATCATCGTGGTGATGTCGTGCAGGTGCGGCAGGTTGCAGATGGTCACCGGCGCGTCGCCGAGCAGGGTCGCTGCCAGAATCGGCAGTGCGGAGTTCTTGGCACCGGAAATGCGGATCTCACCGTCGAGACGCACGCCGCCAGTAATGCTTAATTTATCCATAGCTAACTCGTCGTCTCAGGAGCGCGCGGCCCAATCGGCACGGCTGAAGAATTTCATGCTCACGGCGTGGATGCTGCCATCGGCGATCCAGGGATTGAGGTGAGCGTAGATTTGCTGCTGACGCTTGACCGGGCTGAGGCCGGCCAGTTCGTCGCTGATCAGATTGAGTTGGAAGTTGCAGCCTTCGCCGTCGACCTCTACCTGGACGTCCGGCAGCTTGGTCTGCAAGAAACTTTTTACCTCAAGGGCCTGCATGCTCAACCTCGATCAACGTATTCAATAAGCGTTAACGTCGCATGGCGACATCTGTATACAACGTCTGGGCCAGAAATGACGGGGTGGCCAAGCCAGGCAGCGATGCTGCTGCACGAGCCGCCAGCGGCACTCGGCACGGGCCTGTAGACACGGGGCGGGCATCATACCAAAAAATCACCGGCAGCATTTTTTGACGTCGCTCGCGACGGCTCGCCGAAACGGGTGAGTCACAAGAGCTCCCAACACAAACCGCCACGGTGGAACTGCGAGGCGGCAAGGTCAATGCCCCCCTCGCAGAACGCGCAGGAGGCATCAGGCCTGCAGCGGCAGCACGTGCTGAAGTTCGCACACCTTGGCGATCCCGGCCATGTCCCTGGGTAATCCGCGAATGCTCAGCGCCTTGCCGGCAGCCCGGGCATCGCGGGTGTAACAAAGCAGCAGAGAAAGCCCGACACTGCTGGATTTTTCAACCGCCGAGCAGTCGATCACGCAGGCGTTCGCCTGGCTGGCCTTGATCAGGTCAGCCCCCTGCTCTCGCAAGGCCGGACCACTCCGATAATCGAGGACGCCGGAGAGCACCAGCACACCTGGCGCCTGCTCGACGATAGCCGCCGAACTCACGACGCGCCCCGGGCCTGACGCGCCCTGGCCACGGTATCGGCCCAGCTGTCGATGACCTTGTCCAGATCGTTGCGGTTGTTCTGCATCGACTGGGCGAACTGGTCGCGGAACAGCTTGCCGACGTTGATGCCGTTGATCACCACGTTACGCAGCTTCCAGGTTCCGTCCATGGCGACCATGGTGTAGGACAGCGGATAGACCGTGCCCTTGCCATCGCGAATCTCCATGTTGACCGAGGTACGCTGCGGATCCTGCTTGCCGGAAGCCGGCAGCACACGGATGTCCTGGTTGTTGTACTCGAGCAGCGCATTGCCATAGAACTGCATCAGGCTGCGCTTGAAGTTTTCCTGGAAACGGGTCATCTGCTCGGGCGTGGCTTCACGTGAGTAACGCACCGTCATGACGCTACGGGCAACGCCATCGACATCGACCACCGGCCCCAGAATCTCGTTGAGCGAGTTGTAGAACGCGTCAGGATTGCTGCGGTACTGCTCCTTGTTGGCCTTCAGATCGGCCAGCAGGGTATCGGTGGTCTGCTTCACCACTTCATGGGCCGCGGGCGCGGCAGTCGCCAGCAATGGCAGAGCGGCCAGCAGGGCGACAAGGCTGTTGCGCACGGTCTTGATCATCATCGGGTACCTCATTGGCTGTTCTGATCCTTGTTGACCGAATTGAGCAGGAATTTGCCGATCAGGTCTTCAAGCACCAGGGAAGACTGGGTGTCATGGATGGTGCCACCATCGGCCAGCAACTCCTCATCGCCACCGACGCTGATGCCCACGTACTTTTCACCGAGCAGCCCTGCGGTCAGGATCGACGCGGTGGAGTCCACCGGAAGATTGTCGACACTGCCGTCTAGTTCCATCGTTACGCGCCCGGTGTAGCTGTCGCGATCCAGATCGATCGCCGTCACCCGGCCGATGCTCACCCCCGCCATGGTGACCTTGGCACGCATGGTGAGGCCGGCGATATTGTCGAAGTGCGCGTAGACCTTGTAGGTGTCGACGGCGTTCCCCGGGGCCAGGCCGCTGACACGCAGGGCCAGCAGCAGCAGGGCCAGCAAGCCGGCCAGGAGGAACAGGCCGACGCCGATTTCCATCGTGCGGTTTTGCATCAGAAATCTCCAAACATCAAAGCGGTCAGAATGAAATCCAGCCCCAGTACGGCCAGCGAGGCGTATACCACCGTCCGGGTGGTTGCGCGGCTGATACCTTCCGAGGTGGGCTCGCAGTCGTAACCCTGGAACACGGCGATCCAGGTAACGACGAAGGCGAACACCAGGCTTTTGATTATCCCGTTGAGCACGTCTTCGCGGAACGAAACACTGTTTTGCATGTTGGCCCAGAACGAGCCTTCGTAAACGCCCAGCCAGTCGACGGCGACCATCGCCCCGCCCCAGATACCGACCACGCTGAAGATCATGGTCAGCAGCGGCATGGAGATGAAGCCGGCCCACAGACGCGGGGCGACGATGTGCTTGAGGGGGTCGACGCCGATCATCGCCAGGCTCGACAGTTGCTCGGTGGATTTCATGTTGCCGATCTCGGCCGTCAACGCGGACCCGGCGCGTCCGGCGAACAGCAGCGCAGTGACTACCGGCCCCAGCTCGCGCAGCAAGGTCAGGGCGACCATCTGCCCGACCGCCTGCTCGGAGCCGTACTTGGCGAGAATGCTGAAGCCCTGCAGCGAGAGCACCATGCCGATGAACAGGCCGGAAACCACGATGATCGCCAACGACAGCACGCCCACCGAATACAACTGTTTGATCAGCAACTGCAGCGAGTGCCCCGACGTGCCCCTGCCGAACAGCGCACGCAGCAGAAAGACCGTCGAACGCCCCAAAGTGGCGACCACGTCGATGCCCGCACGACCGAACAGGCGCACGCGCTCGAGTGAAGATGTCCTGCGCATCAGCGCCCCCCCAGTAGATCGTCGTGGTAGCTCGGTGCCTGGTAATGAAAAGGTACCGGCCCATCCGGCGTCCCCTGCATGAACTGACGCACTCGCGGATTCTCGGAGTCGCGCAGCTCGGCAGGCGTTCCCTGCCCCAGCACCTGGCTGTCCCCCACCACATAGATGTAGTCGGCGATGCTCGCCGTCTCCGCCAGATCGTGGGACACCACGATACTGGTGATGCCGAGGGCATCGTTGAGCAGGCGGATCAGCCGTACCAGCACGCCCATGGCGATAGGGTCCTGGCCAACGAACGGCTCGTCGTACATGAGAATCTGCGGATCCAGGGCGATTGCCCGAGCCAGCGCGACACGGCGCTTCATCCCGCCCGACAATTCGTCGGGCATCAATTCGATGGCACCGCGCAAGCCCACTGCCTGCAACTTCATCAGGACAATGTCACGAATCATTTCTTCGGGCAGCTGGGTGTGCACACGCAACGGGAACGCCACGTTCTCGAACACGTCGAGGTCGGTGAACAGTGCGCCACTCTGGAACAGCACGCCCATCTGCTTGCGCATGTCGAACAGCTCGCTACGCGACAGGTCGGGCAGATTCAGACCGTTGACGTGTATCTCGCCAGCGCTCGGACGCAACTCGGCGGCGATCAACCGTAAGAGCGTGGTCTTGCCACAGCCGGAAGGTCCCATGATTCCAGTGACCTTACCGCGCGGGATACATATGTCGACGTTCTTGAAGATATGCCGCTCGCCGCGTTGAAAACTGACGCTCTTCAACTCGACCGCGTACTGATTTTCGGCGCTCATCGGAACTCCATTGCGTACTGCCTTCCTAATCAGACGCCCAGCATCGGAATAAGGGCACGGCGATCAGCCATGCGGGCCAAAAATGGCAGCGGACTATAGCATCTGCCCGAGGGCCGACCAACGCCAGGCGCCACCCACGTTCAGGCTTGTGACAGCTTGGTCGGTGCAGTGCTGCGCCATGAATGATGAGTCCTGCAGTCTTTACAGCTATAATCCTTGTTTTTTCATCCAGCAGCCCAAGCAGAGCATGAACCAGACCCGCGACCTGATCGATTCCGCACAACGCACCATCCGCCTCGAAATCGAAGCGGTGCAGGAACTGCTGCCTCGTATTGACGCCAACTTCGTCAAAGCGTGCGAGCTGATTCTCGCCAGCAAGGGCCGCGTGGTCGTGGTCGGCATGGGTAAATCCGGGCATATCGGCAACAAGATCGCCGCCACCCTCGCCAGCACGGGCACTACCGCGTTCTTCGTACACCCTGCCGAAGCCAGCCATGGTGACATGGGCATGATCACCCCTGACGATGTGGTGCTGGCTTTGTCGAACTCGGGCTCCACGGCCGAGATCGTCACCCTGCTGCCGCTGATCAAGCGCCTCGGCATCACCCTGATCAGCATGACCGGCAATCCCGATTCGCCGCTGTCCAAGGCCGCTGAAGTCAACCTCGACACCCGTGTGGCCAAGGAAGCCTGCCCGCTCAACCTGGCACCGACCTCCTCCACCACCGCCTCACTGGTACTTGGCGACGCCCTGGCCATCGCACTGCTGGAGGCCCGCGGCTTCACTGCCGAAGACTTTGCCTTCTCCCACCCGGGAGGAGCTCTCGGGCGCCGTTTGCTGCTCAAGGTCGAGAACGTCATGCACGCGGGCGACAGCCTGCCTCAGGTTCAACGCGGCACCAGCCTGCGCGACGCACTGCTGGAAATGACCCAGAAAGGCCTGGGCATGACCGCCGTACTCGAAGAGGATGGCCGGCTGGCCGGGATCTTCACCGACGGCGACCTGCGCCGTGCCCTGGACAAGGGCATCGATGTGCGTGATGCGCGCATCGACGAGGTCATGACCCCGCACGGCAAGACCGCCCGTGCCGATATGCTCGCAGCCGAGGCGCTGAAGATAATGGAAGACAACAAGATCAGCGCACTGGTGGTGATCGACAGCAGCGGCCACCCGGTAGGTGCTTTCAACCTTGGCGACCTGCTGCGCGCGGGGGTAATGTGATGAGCGACCTGCTGCAGCGCGCTCGTGCAATCAAACTGGCGATCTTCGATGTCGACGGCGTACTCACCGACGGCAAGCTCTATTTCCTGGTCGACGGCAGCGAGTTCAAGACCTTCAATACCCTGGACGGCCAGGGCATCAAGATGCTGATAAACTCCGGCGTGCGCACTGCCATCATCAGCGGCCGCAAGACTCCCGTGGTGGAGCGCCGCGCACAGAACCTGGGCATCCAGCACCTCTACCAGGGCCGTGAAGACAAGCTCGACGTCCTCGACGAACTGCTCGCCGAACTTGGCCTGAGCTACGAACAGGTCGCCTACCTGGGCGATGATCTGCCGGATCTACCGGTGATTCGTCGCGTAGGCCTGGGCATGGCGGTAGCCAGCGCCAACGGTTTCGTGCGCGAGCATGCTCATGGCGTCACCGAGGCGCGCGGCGGCGAGGGTGCGGCCCGCGAATTCTGCGAACTGATCATGCGCGGCCAGGGCACTCTCCAAGCCGCCCAATCCGTCTACCTCTAGGGCCTGCCGATGCTGCGCAAATTCATCACTCCCGTGCTGCTGACCTTCGGCGCCCTTCTGCTGGTAGCCGCCGGGTACTGGAACATCAATCCGGACAGCTTCTCCAGCGCCCCACAGCAGAGCGGCCCGGACAACCCCATCGACTTCTACGCGGTGAATGCCCGCAGCGTGCAGTATCTGCCAGACGGCAGGGTGCAGAGCGACATGACCAGCGAGCGCCTCGAGCACGTGCAAAGTACCGACGTCACACTGCTCACCGAACCACGCATGAACCTGTTCCGCGGCACCGAACTGCCCTGGAAGGTGCGCAGCGCTCGCGGAGAAGTCGGGCCAGACAGCGAAGAAGTCGAACTGATCGACCAGGTGCGCGTGGAGCGCACGGACGAAAAAGGTCGCGCCACCATACTCACTACCAGCCGCCTGACCGTATTCCCACAGAAGGAATATGCGCAGACCCAGCAAGCCGTTAGAATCGACGCGGCCAACGGGGTGACCACGGCCCAAGGAATGAAAGCGTACTTGAATGACGGCAGGATGCTCCTGCAGTCCAACGTAAGAGGCCAGCATGAGGTTCGTTAAAACCCTCCCCCTACTTTTCAGCCTTGGCGCCACGCTCGGAAGCGCGAGCGCCTGGGCTCTGCCGAGCGATCGCGACCAACCGATCCGCGTGCAGGCAGACAGTGCTGAGCTCGACGACAAACAAGGCGTCGCGGTATACCGCGGCGATGTCGTGATCACTCAAGGCACCCTGAAAATCACCGGTGATACCGTCACCATCACCCAGAATGCGAAGGGTGATATCGACGTGTTCACCTCAGTGGGCAAACCGGCCTACTACGAGCAGAAGCCGTCTGCCGACAAGCAGATCGTCAAGGCCTACGGCCTGACCATCCAGTACTTCGCCGCCAATGAGCGCATCGTGCTGATCGACCAGGCCAAGGTGGTTCAGGAAGGCAATACCTTCGAAGGCGAGAAGATCGTCTACGACACCCAGCGCCAGATCGTCAACGCCGGCCGCGCCACGGGCACCAACGTGTCGACCCCGCGCCCGCGCATAGACATGGTGATTCAGCCGCAGAAAAAACCTGCCGACGGACAGGGCCAATAACGATGGCCACCTTGAAAGCCCAGCACCTGGCCAAAAGCTACAAAGGTCGCCAGGTCGTTCGCGACGTCAGCCTGAGCATCGAAAGCGGGCAGATCGTAGGCCTGCTAGGCCCCAATGGCGCCGGCAAGACCACCTGCTTCTACATGATCGTCGGCCTGGTGCAGGCCGACCAGGGGCGCGTACTGATCGACGACCTCGACGTCAGCCACCAGCCGATGCACGGCCGTGCTCGCGCCGGGATCGGCTACCTGCCTCAGGAGGCTTCGATCTTTCGCAAGCTGAGCGTGTCCGACAACATCATGGCGATCCTGGAAACGCGCAAGGACTTGAACCGCGCGCAGCGGCTGCAGGAGCTGGAGAGCCTGCTGCAGGAGTTCCACATCACCCATATCCGCGACAACCTGGGCATGAGCCTGTCGGGCGGCGAACGCCGTCGTGTGGAAATCGCCCGCGCCCTCGCCACGTCGCCGAAATTCATCCTTCTCGATGAGCCCTTCGCGGGTGTCGACCCGATCTCGGTCGGTGACATCAAGCAGATCATCCATCATCTCAAGGCCAAGGGCATCGGCGTATTGATCACCGACCACAACGTACGCGAGACCCTGGATATTTGCGAAACCGCCTATATCGTCAGCGACGGCCAACTGATCGCCGAGGGAGACTCCGCTGCGATCCTGGCCAACCAGGTGGTCAAGGAAGTGTACCTGGGCCACGAATTCCGCCTGTAACGGGTTCCTCACCCATGAGCGCAGCCTAGCGCCCGTCCCGGCATGGTCGCAACGAAATGGTAACGGGCTCTAGGCAAAGCACTCGAACTCAGGCATATAATTTGCTTCCTAGTGGCGCTTTGGCGCCCTGTCGTGGATCGCGTACAGACGCCAGATAAGGTCTGCAATGAAACCATCGCTAGTCCTGAAAATGGGCCAGCAGCTGACGATGACACCGCAGCTGCAACAAGCCATTCGCCTGCTCCAACTCTCGACCCTGGATCTGCAACAGGAGATCCAGGAGGCGTTGGAGTCGAACCCGATGCTCGAACGCCAGGAGGAAGGCGACGATTTCGACAATTCGGACCCCATGGCCGACGGCGCGGAAAGTACCAATACGGCGCCCGCTCAGGAAGAGAAGTTTCAGGAACCGACCTTCCAGGAAAATACCCAGACCGTCGATAACCTGGAGGAAGGTGAATGGGGCGAACGCATCCCCAATGAACTACCGGTCGACACGGCCTGGGAAGACGTCTACCAGACCAGCGCCAGCAGCCTGCCCAGCAACGACGACGACGAATGGGATTTCACCACCCGCACCTCCGCCGGTGAGAGCCTGCAGAGCCACATGCTCTGGCAACTCAATCTGGCCCCGATGTCCGACAAGGATCGCCTGATCGCCGTCACCCTGATCGATTGCATCAATGCCCAGGGCTATCTCGAGGAGAGCCTCGAAGAGATCACCGACGCCTTCGATCCGGAACTCGACGTCGAGCTCGATGAAGTCGAAGCCGTGCTGCACCGCATCCAGCAGTTCGAGCCTTCCGGCATCGCGGCTCGCGACCTGCGTGAATGCCTGCTCTTGCAACTGCGTCAGTTGCCGGCCAGCACGCCCTGGCTGAGCGAGGCTCAACGCCTCACCGGCGACTACCTCGACCTGCTAGGCGGCCGTGACTACAGCCAGTTGATGCGCCGCATGAAGCTCAAGGAAGACGAGTTGCGCCCGGTCATCGAACTGATCCAGAGCCTCAACCCGCGCCCGGGTTCGCAGATCGAGTCCAGCGAGCCCGAGTACGTGGTGCCTGACGTGATCGTGCGCAAGCACAACGATCGCTGGCTGGTGGAGCTCAACCAGGAAGCCATGCCACGCCTGCGCGTCAATGCGCAGTACGCGGGCTTCGTGAAACGTGCGGACTCCAGCGCCGACAACACCTTCATGCGCAATCAATTGCAGGAAGCACGCTGGTTCATCAAGAGCCTGCAGAGCCGCAACGAAACCCTGATGAAGGTCGCGACCCAGATCGTCGAGCACCAGCGTGGCTTTCTCGACTATGGCGACGAGGCCATGAAGCCTCTGGTACTGCACGATATCGCCGAGGCGGTAGGCATGCACGAGTCGACCATCTCGCGCGTTACCACCCAAAAATACATGCATACACCCCGCGGCATTTACGAGCTGAAATACTTCTTCTCCAGCCACGTCAGCACCGCCGAAGGCGGCGAATGTTCCTCCACCGCGATTCGCGCGATCATCAAGAAACTGGTCGCTGCGGAAAATGCGAAAAAGCCATTGAGCGATAGCAAGATCGCTGGTTTACTGGAAGCACAGGGCATTCAAGTGGCGCGCCGCACAGTCGCCAAGTACCGTGAATCGCTCGGTATAGCGCCTTCGAGCGAACGCAAGCGACTGATGTAAGCGCCCTTGTAGTAAAGCCCCAGTGTTCCTGCGGCAGGTTTACAGCCTGCCACTCACACACGGCAACAAGGAGAAGCGGTATGCAAGTCAACATCAGTGGACACCAGCTGGATGTGACGGACGCGCTACGCAGCTATATCGAAGAAAAGCTCGGACGTCTCGAGCGGCACTTCGACAAGATCACCAATGTGCAGGTCATCCTGGAGGTCGAGAAGCTCAAGCAGAAAGTCGAAGCCACCTTGCATATCGCCGGAGGCGAAGTGGTGGCCAATGCCGAGCATGAAGACATGTACGCCGCCATCGATCTACTGACCGACAAACTCGACCGCCAACTCATCAAGCACAAGGAAAAACAGCTCGACCGCCAGCAGGGCGCAATGGCCCGCTGACCTCGTCCTTCTCCTATGATCCGACTTGAAAATATCCTGACCCCCGGCCGTTCCCTCGTGAACGTGCCGGGCGGCAGTAAGAAGCGTGTACTCGAACAGATAGCCGCCGTGATCGCGCGCGACCTGCCCGATCTCGATGGCCAGACCATCTACGAAAGCCTGATAGCCCGGGAAAAACTTGGCTCGACCGGTTTCGGCAATGGCATCGCCATTCCCCACTGCCGCCTGTCCGGCTGCAGCTCACCGGTCAGCGCGCTGCTGAAACTCGACGCCGCAGTCGATTTCGATGCAATCGATGGCGCCCCCGTCGATTTGCTATTCGTGCTGCTGGTTCCCGAAGCGGCGACCGATGAACATCTGGAGCTGTTGCGCCAGATAGCCAGCATGTTCGACCGCGAAGACGTTCGCGAGCGGCTGCGCCAGGCCCATGACAGTGACTCGCTGTACCAGACCGTAGTGAACGTGCAAAACGGCCAATAGCCCTACACAGGATGAGCCCATGCGCCTGATCATCGTCAGCGGCCGTTCCGGCTCGGGCAAGAGCACCGCCCTCGACGTGCTCGAGGACAACGGTTTCTATTGCATCGACAACCTGCCTGCCGGCCTGCTTCCCGAGTTGGCGGAGCGGGCCCTGCTGCACACCGAACTGCTGCATCCACAGGTGGCGGTGTCGATAGATGCGCGCAACCTGCCCAGCCAGCTCAAGCGCTTCTCCGAACTGCTCGACGAGGTGCGTGGCCGCAACATCCGTTGCGACGTCCTGTACCTGGACGCCAGCGAAGAAACCTTGCTCAAGCGTTTTTCGGAAACTCGCAGACGCCACCCGCTGACCAATGACCAGCGCTCGCTGGCCGAAGCCATGGTCGACGAAACCAAACTGCTGAGCCCGATCATCGATCGTGCCGACCTGAAGATCGACACCACTCACCTGAATCTCTACCAACTGCGCGACACACTCAGGCTGCGCCTGCTCGACCAACTGGAGTCGGGTACCGCCTACTTGATCGAGTCCTTCGGTTTCAAACGCGGGATGCCAGTGGATGCCGACATGGTATTTGACGTTCGCTGCCTGCCCAATCCGTATTGGAAACCCGAACTGCGAGACTTTACCGGCCTTGAACAACCGGTAGAGGAGTATCTGGCAGCCCAGGAGGACGTTCAGGACATGTACCAGGACATATTCACCTATCTGCACAAGTGGCTACCGCGCTTCGGCGCCAGCAATCGCTCCTACGTCACCGTTGCGATCGGCTGCACCGGCGGCCATCATCGCTCGGTGTACCTCGCCAACCGCCTGGGCCATGCCCTCAAACCGCTGTTGAAGAACGTCCAGATCCGCCACCGCGACCTCAGTTAAGGAATTGCCGCGATGCCCGCCTGTGAAATCACCATCATCAACAAACTGGGCCTGCACGCACGTGCTGCCGCCAAGTTCGTCGGGGTCGCTGGGCGCTTTCCCTGCCAGGTAAGAATCGGGCGTGGTGTCGAGAGTTTGGTGGATGGCAAGAGCATCATGGCGGTCATGATGCTCGCCGCCGGCAAGGGCACGGCGGTGCATCTGGCCACCGAGGGGGATCGGGAGGAGGAGGCGCTGCAGGCGCTGATCGACCTGATCAACAATTATTTTGATGAAGGCGAGTGATTGGCCTCACTGGCTCAAGGCGCCATCGAGCAGCAGCATCAGCGTGAATCCCGACGCGAGCCCCAGCAAGGTCGCCGGGACATCGCCGCGCCGATAAAGCTTGGGAATGATCTCGCGGCTCACCACGAACAGCATCGCCCCCGCCGCCATCGCAAGCCCCCATGGCAGCAATTGCAACGAGGCGCCCACCAGCCAGGCGCAAAGCAGCGCGAACAGCGGCTCGACCAACCCGGATGCCGCACCGCAGAAAACCGCCTTCCAACGCGCCATGCCAGCACCTGCCAATACCATGGCGATTACCAGCCCCTCGGGGACGTCCTGCAGCGCGATCCCCAGCGTCAATCCGTCAGCATTCACCAAGTGGGCGGCAGCCGCCACGCCGACTGCCATCCCCTCCGGCACATTGTGCAGAACGATGGCGATGACGAGCAGCCAGGCGCTCAACTCGACACCCTGGTCTGCCCGCATGGTCAGCCGCGATGTACGGGACAACCAGTGGCCCAGCAACCATAAGGCGCCAGCCCCCAGTACCACTCCCGCCGCGACCAGCGATGAGCCCTGAGCAGCGGTCAGGCCCTGCTCGTGAGTCAGCTGGAAGGCAGGCGCAAGTAGTGAAAAAAGACTGGCAGCGAGCATCATGCCGCCGCCAAAACCCAGCATGACGGTATACGAACGTTCCGAAATGCTGCGCATGAACATCACCGGCACGGCACCCAGAGCCGTACCGAGAGCGCACAGCATTCCACCCTGCCATGCATACCAGAGAGCCGGCGAAAGCCGGCTCTGCACACCACTCCAGACCTTGAGGGCGAGAATGGTTCCACCGCCAACGAGCAACATCAGGCCCAGTGCGTAGCGAAAGGAACGGCCATTGGCCGCGATCAGCTCGTGCAATGGGCTCATCTGCGCACTCGATGTCGGCTCAGGGGCATGCTATCAGGCCAGAGCGGCCTGGTAGCGGCGTGCGACTTCTGCCCAATCGATGACGTTGTAGAACGCACCGATGTATTCGGGACGACGGTTCTGATAACGCAGGTAGTAGGCATGCTCCCACACGTCCAGACCAAGGATCGGCGTATTGCCGTTCATCAGCGGGCTGTCCTGGTTACCGGTGCTCTCGACCACCAGCTTCTTCTGCGGCGTCACGCTGAGCCAAGCCCAGCCGCTGCCGAAACGGGTCAGTGCAGCCTTGGTGAAAGCCTCCTTGAACGCTTCCAGGCTACCCAGCTGGCTGTCGATGGCGGCTTTCAGTTCGCCCTGAGGCTCGCCACCACCGCTGGTGCTCATCACGGTCCAGAACAGCGAGTGGTTGGCATGCCCACCACCGTTGTTGATCACCGCACCGCGCTTGTCTTCCGGCACCTCCTTGAGGCGAGTCAGCAGTTCTTCGACCGGCAGCTCGCCGAGCGAGTTGCCTTCCAGGGCAGCGTTGAGGTTGTTGACGTAGGTCTGGTGATGCTTGCTGTGGTGGATTTCCATGGTTTGCGCATCGATGTGCGGCTCCAGGGCATCGTAGGCATAAGGCAGCGCAGGCAGGCTATACGGCATGGTTTTCACTCCTCTAATGGTAATGACGAACGACAGACGCTGGGCGTTCTGCCGGTGACGCATCGCCAGGCGCATGGGCGCCCAACAATCGATCCGTACGGGGGTAGGCCCCGTGCTCGGCGACAAAGTTCAACAGACTGATGTAGGTTCGGCCGCTGTGGTTGAGTGCAGCCTGACGCAGGGACGGCGAAAGATGCTCATTGCCCATGCAGCGCAACAGGTACTCATGGCAGGCGCAAAGGTGCTCGGCGGACTCCTCTGGGTGACCGATCATCAGTTGCAGGTCGGCCAGGTTGTGCTGAGAAACGACGAACGCCGCCACTGCGGCATCGGCATCACGCCAGCGCTCGAACAGCACCTGAGCCAGCGCCAGTGCCTGCAGGTACTGCTCCCGCGCCTCGACCCAGGAACCGTCGGCGAAGTAGCGGTTACCGGCCTTGATGAGCCGCTTCCACTGCTCCATGGGATTGCCTCCTGACCTTGAAAATGCGCAGGCAAAATGACCTGCGCGGCGTTTTCAACCGTTACAGACCGCCTTCGGTGAGGCGCTCCGGGTTGAGCAGTTGCTCGAGTTCGGTTCGCCCCAGATCGGTCATTTCCTCGGCCACGTCGATGATAGGCCGCCCCTCGCGGTATGCCTTCTTGGCAATTTCCGCAGCCCTCTGGTAGCCGATCAGCGGGTTCAGCGCCGTCACCAGAATGGGGTTACGGCCCAGTGCCTCCTTGAGCTTCGGCTCGTTGACCTTGAAGCTGGCGATGGCGCGATCCGCCAGCAGGCGGCTGGCGTTGGCCAGCAACTCGATGCTGCCAAGCAGATTGTGTGCGATCACCGGCAACATCACGTTCAGTTCGAAGTTGCCGGACTGGCCCGCTACCGCAATGGTGGCGTCGTTGCCGATGACCTGGGCAGCGACCATGGCAGTGGCTTCCGGAATCACCGGATTGACCTTGCCCGGCATGATCGAGGAGCCGGGCTGCAGCGCCTCGAGTTCGATCTCACTGAGGCCGGCCAGCGGGCCGGAGTTCATCCAGCGCAGATCGTTGGCGATTTTCATCAGCGACACGGCGGTGGTTTTCAGTTGCCCGGACAACGCCACTGCGGTGTCCTGTGAGCCAATCAGCGCGAAGAAGTTGCTGCCCGGGGTGAACTGCCGCCCTGTCAACGCATTGAGCTCCTGACAGAATAGTTCGGAAAATCGCGGGTGCGCGTTGATACCGGTGCCGACTGCGGTACCGCCCTGCGCCAGGGCCTGAAGCGCGGGCAGCAGGCTGGTCAACAACTGGATGTTGCCCTGGATCTGCTGCGCCCAGCCGTCGAGTACCTGGCTCATGCGCACCGGCATGGCATCCATCAGATGCGTACGGCCGGTTTTCACGAAGGGCTGTACTTCGAGGGACTTCTCGCAGAGCACCTTGAGCAGGTGGCCGAGCGCCGGCAGCAGATTCTCGCTCACCTCGACAGCGGCACTGACATGGATGGTGGTGGGGATGATGTCATTGCTGCTCTGGCCACAGTTGACATGGTCATTCGGGTTGACCGGCTCGCCAAGGATGCCCGTGGCCAGGGTGGCGATCACCTCGTTGGCATTCATGTTGGAGCTGGTGCCGGAACCGGTCTGGAATACATCCACCGGGAAGTGCCGCATGAAGTCTTCAGCCAGCAACTGCTGGCAGGCGGAAACGATGGCGTCGCCCTGGGCGGGCAGGATCTGTTCCAAGTCGACGTTGGCACGGGCAGCGGCGGCCTTTGCCAGTACCAGCGCACGAATGAACGCCTTGGGCATCGCCAGGCCGGACACCGGGAAGTTGTTGACCGCACGCTGGGTCTGGGCCCCGTAGAGGGCCTCGGTAGGGACTGCCAGTTCGCCCATGCTGTCGCGTTCTATGCGGGTGTTACTCATAGGGATTTCCTTCTGCCAATTCGGACATCGAAAGAGAGGGCTGCATGCGCAGGGTGGCCAGGCGGTTGCGTACGCGATTAAGGCTGTGTTGCTGATCGCGATTGGTCGCCAGGTGCTGCAGCGCGTAGAGGGAGCGGTAGGCGTGATCCAGGCAGACACTGCGCCAGTGCCAGGGCAGCGCCGTATCGCAGGCGGTGTCCATGAGCAGATTGAGGGTGGTCAGCGACATCCGCCAGGGACACAGACGCCCATGCTCGACCAATTGGCGGCCCTGCGCCCAGTGCAACTCGAGCAGCCTGGGCTCATCGGGAAGCAGGCCGCAACGGATTCGGAAACCCAGCCAGTACCAACAGTCCAGACAGGGCGTATTGCTCGAGCGAAATCTCATGGCTCACCTTTTAAAAGCTAATAATATTAATTCCTATATAGAAAGAATAATCAATACCGAATTGATGTGAAGCGCCATTGGTCTCGCCGCGAAGCATCGCGGCTGCGCCCAAAGGCAAATATGCAGAAAGAGAAAATGGCCGAACGGCCGGCAATACGCTGCCATCTGCGTTCAGTATTCGGGAAAGAGAGTGAGAGGACGGGCACCACCACATTGCGTGGCTAGCCAGAGTCCGCTGACGTTTTCAGGGGTGGCAACGAAAACGTCCGCGGCTCGACAATCGGGCGCCTGCAGCGCCCACTCGAATCAGCTGCCCGCGACGGTCATCTTCTCGATCAGCACCGAGCCCGTACGGATATTGCTGCGCAGCTCCAGGTCGCTACCGACCGCGACGATCTGCTTGAGCATGTCACGCAGGTTGCCGGCGATGGTCACCTCCTGCACGGCGAACTGGATCTCGCCGTTCTCCACCCAGTAGCCACCCGCACCACGGGAGTAGTCGCCGGTGACCATGTTCAACCCATGGCCCATCAACTCGGTGACCAGCAGGCCACGGCCCATGCGCTTGATCAGCGCTTGCTGGTCTTCGTCACCATGGCTGACGAACAGGTTGTGTACACCGCCGGCATTGGCCGTGCTGGGCATGCCCAGCTTGCGCCCGGAGTAGGTACCCAGGATGTAGGAGACCAGCCTGCCGCCCTCCACGAACGGTTTTGCGTAGGTGGCCAGGCCATCACCATCGAATGCGGCGCTGCCCATGGCGCGAGGAATGTGCGGACGCTCATCGAGGTTCAACCAGGTGGGAAACAGTTGCTCGCCAAGTGTTCCCTCGAGAAACGATGACTTACGGTACAGCGCGCCGCCGGAGATGGCGCCGAGGAAACTGCCGAACAGGCCGGTGGCCAGTTCCGCGGAGAACAGCACCGGCACCTCGCAGGTCGGCACGGGGCGCGCGCCAAGACGGCTGACCGCACGCTGCGCGGCGCGGCGCCCGATACTCGCGGCATCGGCGAGCAGCTCGCCTTGGCGGTTCACGTCATACCAGTAGTCACGCTGCATCTGCCCGTCACTTTCGGCGATCATCACGCAACTGAGGCTATGCCGGGTGCTGGCGTAGCCGCCGATGAAGCCGTGGCTGTTGCCGTATACACGGCAACCCTGGTGGGTGCCCAGGCTGGTGCCATCGGCATTGCGAATGCGCGGATCGGCGTCGAACGCCGCTGCTTCGCAGACCAGCGCGCGCTCGATCGCCTGTTCCGGGGTGATATCCCAGGCGTGGTACAGATCCAGCTGCGGTAGATCGCGAGCCATCAGTGCCGCGTCGGCAAGGCCGGCACTCTCGTCTTCCGACGCATGCCTGGCAATGGCCAGGGCAGCCGCCACGGTTTCGCGGATCGCTGCCTCGCCGGTAGCCGAGGTGCTGGCCGAGCCCTTGCGTTGGCCGATGTAGAGGGTAATGCCGAAGCCTTGGTCGCGGTTGAACTCGACGGTTTCCACTTCACGCTGGCGCACGCTGGTGGACAACCCCTGTTCCACCGACACCGCCACCTCACAGGCACTCGCGCCCTGCTTCTTCGCCTCGGCGAGAATCTGTTCGACCTGCGCCTGGAGGCCCGGTACTGCACCCGGCCCGACTACTTCCACTTCACTCATAACGACTCCACATTTTCGAAAGCAGCTGCAAGCGGCCAGCTACCAGCCGCGAGTAAATCTTTTGCCATTCGCTCTTCGCTTGAAGCTTGAAGCTTGAAGCTTGAAGCTTGAAGCTTGAAGCTTGAAGCTTGAAGCTTGAAGCTTGAAGCTTGAAGCTGCTGTTATCATGGCGGCGTTTCCCATTGGATCACCGCAAAATGTCTGATTACCTCGACGACTTCTCCGGCGAGAAGAGCAAAACCCAGGTCAAGCGTGAGTTTCACGCACTGCAGGAGCTAGGCCAGCGCCTGGCAGGCCTCAAGCCCGACCTGCAGAACAAGCTGCCGCTCACCGATGGCCTGCGTCGTGCCCTGGAAGAATCCCCCAAGCACACCGCCAACTCCGCGAAAAAACGCCATATGCAGTTCATCGGCAAGCTGATGCGTGACCAGGACATCGAAGCGATCCTGACGTTGCTCGACCAGCTCGATGCCTCCACGCGCCAGTACAACGAACGCTTCCACAACCTCGAACGCTGGCGTGATCGCCTGATTACCGGTAACGACGAAGTGCTCGAGAAATTCGTCGCCGAATACCCCGAAGCCGACCGCCAGCACCTGCGTGGGCTGATCCGCCATGCCCAGCATGAAGCGGCACAGGAAAAAGCCCCGGCCTCGTCACGCAAAATCTTCAAGTACATCCGCGAACTCGACGAAACCCAGCGCGGTTTGCGCTAGGCCGCAGTCAGGCTCGGGCCAAGCCATCAGGCCCCGGTACCGCCGACCGTGATCGCATCGATCTTCAGGGTCGGCTGGCCAACGCCAACCGGCACCGACTGGCCGTCCTTGCCGCAGGTGCCCACGCCGCTGTCCAGCGCCAGGTCGTTGCCGACCATGGACACCTTGCTCATCGCCTCGGGGCCGTTGCCGATCAGGGTCGCGCCCTTGACCGGGGCGGTGATCCTGCCATCCTCGATCAGGTACGCCTCGCTGGTGGAGAACACGAACTTGCCACTGGTGATATCGACCTGACCGCCGCCAAGGTTGGCGCAGTAGATACCTTTCTTCACCGAACGAATGATCTCCTCGGGGTCGCTCTCGCCCGCCAGCATGTAGGTGTTGGTCATGCGGGGCATCGGCAGGTGTGCGTAGGACTCGCGGCGCCCGTTGCCGGTACGTGCCACGCCCATCAACCGAGCGTTGAGCTTGTCCTGCATGTAGCCCTTGAGCACGCCGTTCTCGATAAGCGTGGTGCACTGGGTCGGCGTGCCTTCGTCGTCCATGCTCAGCGAACCGCGGCGCTGCGCCAGGGTGCCGTCATCGACGATGGTGCACAGTC
This sequence comes from Phytopseudomonas flavescens, assembly GCF_900100535.1. Classification (GTDB taxonomy): domain Bacteria; phylum Pseudomonadota; class Gammaproteobacteria; order Pseudomonadales; family Pseudomonadaceae; genus Aquipseudomonas; species Aquipseudomonas flavescens. The sequence goes on along the minus strand of NZ_FNDG01000011.1, from coordinate 140,638 downwards.
TGGATGCCACCTGCTGGCCGATCTTGCCGCTGTAGTTGGAGCTGCCCTTGCGGTTGAAGTCACCCTCCAGACCGTGGCCGACCGCCTCGTGGAGCAATACGCCGGACCAGCCGGCGCCCATCACCACTGGCAGGGTGCCGGCCGGCGCGGCAACCGCTTCGAGGTTGACCAGGGCCTGACGCAGCGCTTCACGGGCGTAGCCCATGGCACGGTCTTCATTGAGGAAATAGCTATAGTCCGTTCGCCCGCCGCCGCCATGCCCGCCACGCTCGCGGCGACCGTTCTGCTCGACGATCACGCTGACGTTGAAGCGCACCAGCGGGCGGATGTCGGCGCCCAGGCTGCCGTCGGTGGCGGCGACCAGAATGCGATCCCAGACGCCGGCCAAGCTCACCGTCACCTGTTTGATCCGTGGGTCGAGCGCACGGGTGGCCACGTCGACACGCTTGAGCAGTTCCACCTTCTGCGCGCGGTCCATGACATCCAGCGGGTTCTCCGGCGCGTACAGCGGCGTCACCTGGGTCGCCGCAAAAGCCTGCACGCGCCCCTGCTGCCCGGCACGGGCGATGGAGCGGGCGGCGCGGGCAGCCTGGCTCAAGGCTTCGGGGGTAATCGCATTGCTGTAGGCAAAGCCGGTCTTCTCACCGGACTGGGCCCGCACGCCGACGCCCTGGTCGAGGTTGAAGCTGCCTTCCTTGACGATGCCATCTTCCAGCACCCAGGTTTCCGACACCTGGGTCTGGAAGTACAGGTCGGCAGCATCGATGCCGGGGCCGGCCAGTTCGCCGAGCACGCCCGGCAATTGTTCCAGGGCCAGACCGCCGGGACTCAGCATCTGCTCGCTGACGGTCAACAACATGTCGCTCATAACGTCTCCACATCAGGCTGCCGCGGCCGCGCCGCAGCGAAAAATCGTTTGTGCCGCACGACCGGCATGCGCTCGCGGATGGCCGCCTGCTCGGTGGCATCACGCTCGGCCAGTAACACGCCCTCGCCATCCGCCCGCTGCGCCAGCTTGCGCCCCCACGGGTCGATGATGGCCGTGTGGCCATAGGTTTCCCGACCGCCAGGATGAATGCCGCCCTGAGCCGCTGCCAGCAGGTAGCACTGGGTTTCAATGGCGCGAGCGCGGATCAGTACGTCCCAGTGGGCCGCACCGGTGACCCGGGTGAACGCCGATGGCGCACTGATCAGCTCGGCACCCGCTTCACGCAGGGCTCCATAGAGTTCAGGAAAGCGCAGGTCATAGCATACGGTCAAACCCAGACGCCCAACGGGGGTATCGGCAACCACCCACTGCTCGCCGTGGGCGTAATCGTCCGACTCGCGATAGCTGCCACGGCTGTCGCTGACATCCACGTCGAACAGGTGCAGCTTATCGTAGCGAGCGACGGTTTCACCCTGATCGTCGAGCAGCAGCGAGCAGGCCCTTGGCTTGCCATGGGGCTGGCTGGCCGGCGGCAACGGCAGGGTACCGGCCACTATCCACAAGCTGAGGTCACGCGCAGTGCGTTTCAACCAGGGCAGTACAGGGCCCTGACCGCTGGCCTCCAGGCGTCCCAGCTCGGCGGCATCACGCCGGCCGAGGGCCGAGAAGTTCTCCGGCAGGACCGCCAGGCGTGCGCCACTGGAGGCCGCCTCCTCGAGCAGGCGACGGGCCTGCAGCAGGTTGGCGGCGATATCGTCCTGGCTGACCATTTGGATCGCGGCGAAAGACATGCTGGCCTCCAGGATCAGTTGGGTTTCTCGAACGGTTTGTCGAAGGTCAGTTGCGGATCGTGCAGGGTACCCTTGACGTCGTACTGCACGCTGGCAAACCGCGCCACGCGGTCGCCCAGCAGCTTGTCGGCAATGAACAGGGCACCGCCGATGGCCGGCGCGCCGACGATCAGTGCGGCCAGCGGCAGGTTGTTGGTCACCGGCAGGGTTACCAGCAACTTGGCGTCGATACCCTGGTTGACCATGTTCAGGGTGCCGTCGAGTTCCAGATTGCTCGACGGTCCGGTCATGGTGATCGGGCCCTGGGTGACGAACACCCCGTCGGTGGCCGCCAGGTTGCCCTTCACCCGGTCGTAGCTCAAACCCTTGCCGAGCAGGTCGGAGAAGTCCAGGCGCAGGCGCCGGCCGATGGAGTTGAAGTTGAGCAGACCGAATACCCGCAGGGCCGAGGCGGAACCCTGGATCTCGACGAACTGCCCCTTGCGCAACGCCGCATCGAGGCTGCCCGAATAACGCTTGAGGCTGAACCAGGCCGGCGAGCCGGGCCAGTGGCCATCGGCATCCAGGCGAAAGCTTTCACTGGTAGCCGACGGCGCGTAGCCCCAGGCCTTGAGGACTTCGGAAAGCTTCTCGCCCTGCAGGCGTCCCTTGTACCAGCTGCGCGTCTGCCCGGGTACGCCTTGCCAGCCGATGCTTCCCCCCAGCCGCAGCCCCTTGAGGTTGATGTCGAGGTCGCTGAACATCACGCCTTGGGCGTCCGGACGCGCCTTGAGCGACCACGCGCCCATGTCATCCTCGCCCTGGAAGACCTGAGCGACCCGCAGGTCCAGCGCCGGGACCTGCCGCGGATCGAAATCGGCCAGCGGGTCGGGCGTGTCCGGCTCGGGTACCTCGGCGCTCTTCGGCTTGGCGGCCGGCAGGCGCACGTACTGCAGGTCGGCGACGATCGGCCGCCCGGCTTGCTCGAACAGGTCGATACGGCCCTTGGCCAGCGTGCTGTCCAGGCTCAGCGACCAGCCACCGCTGATGGGGCGCAAGGCGACATCGAGGTCGTCAAGCCGCTGCCCCAGTCCGTCGAATCGGCCGATACGCAGCTGGGCGTCGCTGAACAACTGCTGGGCGTCGTCGCGCTTCACGCTGCGGTAGGGCGCGACCACCTTCTGCCATTCGGCCAGGTCGATGCGCGACACCTTGCCGCGCACCCGCACGCCACGGGAAGTCGGCAGGATCGCCGGGCCGTCGCCCAGACGCAGCTCGCCGCGGCTCTGGTTGAACTGCCCTGGCGGCGCCGCCAGGGTAAAGCTGACCACGTTGGCGTAATCGAGCCAGTAACGCTGCTCGCGCCCCCCGAAACTCATGCGCCAGTCAGCGTAGCGCTCCTCGCTGGCGGTTTTGCCGAACGGAGCCGGCAAGCCGATGCCCAGGCCCTTGAGGTTGGAATCGACTCGCAGTTGGCTCTCCGAACCCTCGAGGCTCAGGCGCAGCCGATACGGCACGCTGCCCTGAGCCGGCAACGGCTGCTTGACACCCAGCCAGCCGGTGAGATTGGCCAGAGGAATGATGCCATTGGCCTCGATGCGGCTGCGCGCATGGCCGGGCCGGCCATCGGCGATGGCCTTGCCGGTCACCGAATGGCCCAGCGCGCGGGCACTGATCGACGGCGCACTGAGCCCCTTGCTGGTGTCATAACGAAAATTGCCAGTCACGTCGCTCAATTCCAGCGCCGGCTTGCTGATGTTCAGCGAGGCCTGGTCGGCGCTGAAGTCGACGATCACGTTGGCCTGCTCACCCTTGTGCAGCGGGATGTCCAGGTCCAGGGCGCCTTTCAGCACGCCCTTGCCCTGCCAGCCGGCGAACGTGTCGGCGACGCCAAGCGGCGTTTCCTGGAGAATCTTCAAGCCATCGCCGACGCTGCTCTGCAGTTTGCCCTTGAGCTTGAGGCGTGGCGTCGCCCCGGCGGCGACGTGGGCGATATCGGCGTAGGCGTCGCGCACCTTGCTGTCGAGGATGCGCCCTTCGGCCACCCGCACGCGCACGGCGCTGTCTTCGATCAGCACCTCGCCGCGGGCATCGCGCAATGCCGGCCAGCCGGGCTGGAACGCCAGTTCGGCATCGCGCACGGCAAAGAACAGGCTGATGCTGCGCACTGCCGGGTCCGGGTTGCGGTTGATCGAGCCCTGGTACTGGAAGTAACCCTCGTCGACTTTGCCGGCGCGAATCGCGGTCTTCAGCCACTGGTCCAGGGCCGGGCTGAGAACCGGGGTGGGCAGGTACTTCTCGGTGAACCGCGCATCGCCGTCACGCATGCCGACACGCAGATCCATGTAGTCCTCGCGCTCGGGATCCTTGAGCATGCGGATCAGGAAATCGCCGGCGATCTTGCCCTCTTCGCCCACGACCTGCAGGTAAGGTGCACGCAGGGTGAAACCTTCATCGTCGAGCGTCCAGTTCAGCCGGCCCCTGGCTTGCTGATAGGTCCAGGCCTTGGGAAACAGGGTGGTGAGGTGCAGGGAGAAATCCTCGCTGTCCACCTTCAACTCGCCCTGGCCCAGATCGCCGGTGATGCTGCCGCTGCCATTCTCTACGGCAGGCGAGGCGTGCCAGGCGGAAAAGCCGACGCGTTCCAGATTGGCTGAAAACTGCAGGCGCTCCGGCCCGTCGAACTCGGGGCGGAAGCTGGCAGTGAGGTTGCGCAAGGCACCATGGGGCTTGAGCGTCTGCAGCAGATCAAGGGCAGTTTCCGGCATCGGCGCCAGGCCTTCCACCAACGGCACCAGAGGGCCGACGTCAAGGCGATCGGCGCTCAGAGTCCAGCGCTGGGACTGCTCGCCACTGGCGGCCTGGTGACCGAGGGCGATGCGCGCCTCGCCCCAGCGGTTATCGCCACGGCTGAAGGCGAAGTCGTCGAGCAACAGGTCGAAGTCGCCCTCCCTGCGCTCGAAATAGGCATTCAGGGACAGGTCATTCAGCGCCACGGCCTTGCGTTCACGGTAACGCCCGGCCAGTTGCGGGGCATGCAGGCGGGTGACAGCACGTTGCAAATCGCGCTTGTCCCAGAGCCCCCACGCCTCGCCACCCAGTTGCAGGTGGTCGAGGTGCCACTCGCGGGTCAGGGCTGGCGGCAGCCAGGTGGCCCAGTCGCTCTGCGGTGCGCTGAGGTAGAACTCGGCACGCATGTCCTGCCAGTGCTCGGCCTGCATGCGCGTACGCACCTGCAGGGCGAGTGGCTGGCCGTCCGGCAGTTGCATGCGGGCATCCAGACGCTGACGGGTGCTGCCATTGCTCAGGCTGAGGTTGATGGCGGTGAGGCTGAAGGGTTCCAGATCCTGGGCCTGCACGCTCACCTGGCTGTCGAACAGCGCGATGCGACTGACCCTCTGTGACTGGCGCAACAACTTGGCGATATCCAGCGGTGGCTGATTCTGCCGCTGGGGCAGACCTTCCACGCTCCAGGCGCCCTGCTCGTCCTGGCGTAGCGTCAGGCTCACGCCGTCGAGTTGCAGCTCACCGATTCGCGGCTGCCAGGCCAGCAGGCTGCCAAGCAGGTCGGGCACGACACGCACCTGGTTGAGCGTCAGGCCCTGATCCCCTTCGCCGAGGCGCAGGTCGCGCACCGTCAGCAAGGGCGAGAAACCGCTCCAGTGCCCTTCCAGCGCACCGATGCTGACCGGCATGCCCAGCGCCTGGGAGGCACGGCTTTGCGCCTCGTCCCGGTATTCGGCGACCAGCGGCACCAACTGGCGGCCGAGGCTCACGTAGAAGGCGGCCAGCACCAACCCCAGGGCACACAGCCCCAGGCTCCAACGCAGCAGTACGGCGAACGCCAGCCCCAGCCGCTCCATTCAGTTCACGCCCCGGCCCGGCCGGGCCTCGTTATAGCAGCACCACATCGTATTGTTCCTGGGAGTACATGGTTTCGACCTGGAACTTGATGGTTCGTCCGATGAATGCTTCGAGGTCGGCGACGTTGCCCGACTCTTCGTCGAGCAGGCGGTCGACCACCTTCTGGTTGGCCAGCACGCGATAACCTTCGGGCTGATAGGCGCGGGCCTCGCGAAGGATCTCGCGGAAGATCTCGTAACAGGTGGTTTCCGCGGTCTTCAGCTTGCCGCGGCCCTGGCAGTGGCTGCATGGCTCGCACAGCACCTGCTCGAGGCTCTCGCGGGTACGCTTGCGGGTCATCTGCACCAGGCCGAGCTCGGTGATGCCGATGATGTTGGTCTTGGCGTGATCACGCTCCAGCTGCTTTTCCAGGGTACGCAGCACCTGGCGCTGATGTTCCTCGTCTTCCATGTCGATGAAGTCGATGATGATGATGCCGCCAAGATTGCGCAGGCGCAGTTGCCGGGCGATGGCGGTGGCCGCCTCGAGGTTGGTCTTGAAGATGGTTTCTTCGAGGGTCCGGTGGCCGACGAAGGCGCCGGTATTCACGTCGATGGTACTCATCGCTTCGGCCGGGTCGATGATCAGGTAGCCACCGGACTTGAGCGGCACCTTGCGCTCCAGCGCCTTCTGGATCTCGTCCTCGATGCCATGCAGGTCGAAGATCGGCCGCTCGCCGGGGTAGTGCTCCAGGCGGTCGGAGATTTCCGGCATCAGTTCGGCGACGAACCCGGTGATCTTCTGGAAGGTTTCCCGGGAGTCGACGCGGATCTTCTCGCTGCGCGGCCCTACCAGGTCGCGCAGGGTGCGCAGGGCCAGGCTGAGATCCTCGTAGATCACCGAGGGGGTCGGCGCGCTCTTCATCTGCTCGCCGATCTGCGTCCACAGGCGCCGCAGGTAACGGATGTCGACGAGGATCTCTTCGGCACGTGCGCCGTCGGCTGCGGTGCGCAGGATGAAGCCGCCGGCCTCCTTGATGCCCTCGGCGGCGACGCAATCGGCGACCACCTGCTTGAGGCGCTCGCGCTCGGCTTCGTCTTCGATCTTCAGGGAAATGCCCACATGACTGGTGCGCGGCATATACACCAGATAGCGCGAGGGAATAGACAACTGCGTGGTCAGCCGTGCGCCCTTGCTGCCGATGGGATCCTTGGTGACCTGCACCGTCAGGCTCTGGCCCTCGTGCACCAGTGCGCTGATGGTCTCCACCGCACTGCCTTCACGGCTGGAGATTTCCGAGGCGTGAATGAACGCCGCCCGCTCCAGGCCGATATCGACGAAGGCCGCCTGCATGCCGGGCAGCACGCGCACCACCTTGCCCTTGTAGATGTTGCCGACGATGCCGCGACGCTGGGTGCGCTCGACGTGCACTTCCTGCAGGACACCGTTTTCCACCACCGCCACGCGCGATTCCATCGGCGTGATGTTGATCAGAATCTCTTCACTCATGCGCCCATCTCTGCTTGAGATGAAGCTGAAAGCAGCGGCAGGCTCAGTCGAGCCCGGCCCATCGCGGCCTGCAACCTCTGGGTTATGCGCTGGCAGTCATTGCCAGCACGGAATCGCGAATTCCGCGAGCAGTTCGGCAGTCTCGCACAACGGCAGGCCGACCACCGCTGAATAACTGCCCTGCATCTGGCTGACGAAGACCGCAGCCAACCCTTGAATAGCATAACTGCCTGCCTTGTCGCGCGGCTCACCGGTGGCCCAATACGCTTCGATCTGTGTCTGCTCGAGCGTTTTGAAGCGTACGCTGCTGGTCACCACCCGGGCGCTGCTGCGTTCGTCGCTGATCAGCGCGACGGCGGTGAGCACCTGATGCTCACGGCCGGACAAGGCGGTCAGCGTGGCCAGCGCGTCGGCGCGGTCGAGGGGTTTGCCGAGGATGCGGCCGTCGAGCACCACGGTGGTATCGGCGCCCAGCACCACCACACCATCGCGCTCGGGCAGGTGATCGAGTACCGCTGCCGCCTTGGCCCGCGCCAGCCGCTCGACGTAGGCCGCCGGCGCCTCGCCAGGCTGCGGCGTTTCATCGATGGGCACGATCCGGGTGGTGAAGGGAACGCCGATCTGCGTCAACAGCTCGCTGCGGCGCGGTGAAGCGGAAGCCAGGTAAAGCGTTGCCATGCAGACGTCTCGCAATCAGGCGCCGCAGCGCGTTTCAGTTGACACCCAGACGACGATGCACGGCACGCAGCAGTGTGCAGATCCAGGGCCAGAGCAGAGCGCTGACCAGCGCCGGCAGGACGAACACCAGAATCGGTGGACGACTGCCGGCCAGTGCGTTGAGCCACAGTTGCACCAGCTGTGCCACGCCGAACACCACCAGCAGCACCATGCTCTGCTGCCACATGGGGAACATGCGCAGGCGCTGATGCAGGCTCAGCACCATGAAGGTGATCAGGGTAAGAATCAGCGCGTTCTGCCCCAGCAGGGTACCGTTGAGCACGTCGGCCAGCAGGCCGACGCACCAGGCACTGGTCATGCCCACGCGGTGCGGCACCGCCAGCACCCAGTAGGTGAGGAACAGCGCCAGCCACAGGGGCCGACCGATTTCCATGAAACGCGGCAGGGTGGACACGCTGAGCAACAGTGCCAGTCCCATGCTGAACCAGATCACCCAGAGGTTGTTCGAGCGGGCAGCGATCATTGACTGGCCTCCTCGCCACTGGCAGGTGCCGCGGGCGGATTGTCCGTTTCCGGTATGTCGCGGGGGGCATCGGGTCGCCCTTCGCCGGGGTGCTCGAGCGCCTGGCGATCGACCTCTTCCTGAGCTTCGGCCGACTCGGTGGCACGCTGTTCCGGTGTGCGCGGGTCGGTGAATACCAGCAGCATGTAACGGGTGCGGTTGAGGTTGGCGGTGGGCACGGCGCGAACGATGGCGAAGGGCTGACCGGAGTCGTGCACCACCTCGGTCACCGTGGCCACCGGATACCCGGCCGGGAAGCGCTGCCCCAGACCAGAGCTGACCAACAGATCGCCCTCGCGAATATCCGCGGTATCGGCGACGTGGCGCAGTTCCAGGCGCTCCGGGTTGCCGGTGCCGGTGGCGATGGCGCGCAGGCCATTGCGGTTGACCTGCACCGGAATGCTGTGGGTGGTATCGGTGAGCAGCAAGACGCGGGAGGTGTACGGCATCACCTCGACCACCTGGCCCATCAGTCCACGGGCGTCGAGCACCGGCTGGCCAAGCACGACACCATCCTTCTCGCCCTTGTCGATGAGAATGCGGTGAGTGAAGGGATTGGGGTCGATACCGATCAACTCGGTGGCCAGCACCTCGTCATCGACCAGGGCAGACGAATTGAGCAGTTCGCGCAGGCGCACGTTCTGCTCGGTCAGCGCGGCCAGCTTCTGCAGGCGACGCTGCATCATCAGTTGCTCTGCCTTGAGCTTCTCGTTCTCGGCCGCCAGCTCGTTGCGCGAACTGAGCTCCTGGGTGGCGCTTTCCCACAGGGTCACCGGGAACCGACCCAGCCAGTACACCGGTTCGACGATCAGGCCGATCTGGCTGCGCACCGACTGCAGGACGGTCAGGCGAGCATCGACGACCATCAGCGCAGACGACAGCACGGCGAACACCAGCAGGCGAACACCGAGCGAAGGACCTTTGGCGAATAGCGGCTTTATGGTGGTTACCTCGCAGCTAGGGTCTGTTGACGTTGCAGCGCATGCCGCCTTGCCGCCAGGCATCTCGCCGGGCCGGGCAGCACTCGACCTGGCGTGGGACGCCGGCAATCGACTGGCCGGCCGTGCTCATCCCGTGCCACGGCGCCGGCAAACGCGCCGCGGGCTACCGCACGGCGAACGTCGACGGCTTCCGGGAGCGACATGCGGCGTCCTGGCTGCTGCGAAAGGCGTGCGCCTTATTCGGTGGACAACAGATCCATGGTGTGGCGATCCATCATTTCCAGCGCCTTGCCGCCGCCACGGGCGACGCACGTCAGCGGATCTTCGGCAACGATCACCGGCAGGCCGGTTTCCTGGGACAGCAGTTTGTCCAGGTCACGCAGCAGCGCGCCACCGCCAGTCAGCACCAGGCCACGCTCGGCGATGTCCGATGCGAGCTCCGGAGGCGACTGTTCCAGGGCGCTCTTGACCGCCTGGACGATGGTCGCCAGGGATTCCTGCAGCGCCTCGAGCACTTCGTTGGAATTGAGGGTGAAGCTGCGAGGCACGCCCTCGGCCAGGTTACGGCCACGGACGTCGACTTCACGCAGCTCGCCACCCGGGTAGGCGGTACCGATTTCCTGCTTGATGCGCTCGGCGGTGGACTCGCCGATCAGGCTGCCGTAGTTGCGACGCACGTAGGTGATGATGGCTTCGTCGAAACGGTCACCACCGACCCGCACGGATTCGGCGTAGACCACGCCGTTCAGGGAGATCAGCGCGATTTCCGTGGTGCCGCCGCCGATATCGACGACCATCGAACCACGGGCTTCCTCGACCGGCAGGCCGGCACCGATTGCGGCGGCCATCGGCTCTTCGATCAGGAACACTTCGCGGGCACCGGCGCCCAGCGCGGATTCGCGGATGGCGCGGCGCTCGACCTGGGTCGACTTGCACGGCACGCAGATCAGCACGCGCGGCGAAGGCTGCAGGAAGCTGTTTTCGTGAACCTTGTTGATGAAGTACTGGAGCATCTTTTCACAGACGCTGAAATCGGCGATCACGCCGTCTTTCATGGGCCGGATGGCGGCGATATTGCCTGGCGTGCGGCCGAGCATGCGCTTGGCGTCGGTGCCGACGGCTACAACACTTTTCTGATTGCCATGGGTACGAATGGCGACGACCGACGGCTCGTTCAGGACGATGCCGCGCTCGCGAACATAAATAAGGGTATTGGCAGTGCCCAGGTCAATCGACAGATCGCTGGAAAACATGCCACGCAGTTTTTTGAACATGGGATAGGGACCCTAGGCAACGCGTGGGTAAAGATACAGCGCAAGAAAACACGCAGGTAAAAAAGTGCGGCAAACTCTAACAACGGCAGGGATTTTGAGCAAGGCACCAATATGTTAGATTGCCTGTTTTTCCGCGGCTTTGAGGCATCTTCAGACCCCGGTGGCGACAGCGGCAAAACCCTGTTACGCACGACCGGGCTCGCCCCGAGCCGCCTATCGCCGCCTTTGACCGCCGGCCCGCCGCATCCGTTCCCTGCCCCCGGTGCAGGGCAACCGCTCATATTTCATTGGCAGCCTCTGGCGGCTGCCTTTATTAGGAGAACCCGATGGCGCTTGAACGCTCCGAGGTGGAAAAGATCGCACACCTGGCACGGCTGGGCCTGAGTGAAAGCGATCTGCCACAGACCACCACCGCCCTGAACAGCATCCTCGGCCTGATCGACAGCATGCAGGCGGTCGATACCGATGGCATAGAACCCCTGGCGCACCCCCTGGAAACCACTCAGCGCCTGCGCGCCGACGCCGTTACCGAAGCGAACCACCGCGACGTTTACCAGGCCATCGCTCCGGCCGTGGAAAGCGGCCTGTACCTGGTTCCCAAAGTCATCGAGTAAGGAAAGCGCCCTGCCATGCATCACATGACCCTGGCCGAGATCGCTCGCGCACTCGCCGACAAGCAATTCTCATCCGCCGAACTCACCCAGAGCCTGCTGACGCGCATCGAGCAGTTCGATCCGCAGCTCAACAGCTTCATCACCGTGACCGCCGACCTCGCCCTCGAACAGGCCAAAGTAGCCGATGAGCGCCGCGCCGCCGGCGAAAACAGTCCGCTGCTTGGCGCGCCGATCGCCCACAAGGATCTGTTCTGCACCCAGGGCGTGCTGACCAGTTGCGGCTCGAAGATCCTCACCGGCTTCAAGGCCCCCTACGACGCCACCGTGGTCGAGAGGCTCGCCGCCGCCGGCACCGTGAGCCTGGGCAAACTGAACATGGACGAGTTCGCCATGGGCTCGGCCAACGAATCCAGCCACTACGGCCCGGTCAACAACCCCTGGGACCTGACCCGCGTGCCTGGCGGCTCCTCGGGTGGCTCGGCCGCCGCGGTCGCTGCACGCCTGCTGCCCGCAGCCACCGGCACCGACACCGGCGGTTCGATCCGCCAGCCGGCCGCGCTGACCAACCTCACCGGCATCAAGCCGACCTACGGTCGCGTTTCGCGCTGGGGCATGATCGCCTACGCCTCCAGCCTCGACCAGGGCGGCCCACTGGCCCGCACCGCCGAAGACTGCGCCCTGCTGCTCGGCGCCATCGCCGGTTTCGACCCGAAGGATTCGACCAGCGTCGATCAACCGGTGGACGATTACCTGGCCGCCCTCGCCCAGCCCCTGAGCGGCCTGCGCATCGGCCTGCCGAAGGAATATTTCGGTGCCGGCCTCGACGCCCGCATCGGCGAGAAGATCCTGGCCGTGGTCGAGGCGTTGAAAAAGCTCGGCGCCAGCGTCAAGGACATCAGCCTGCCGAACCTGCAGCACGCCATTGCGGCCTACTACGTGATCGCTCCGGCGGAGGCCAGCTCCAACCTGTCGCGTTTCGACGGCGTGCGCTTCGGCTACCGCTGCGAAGACCCGAAGGATCTGCAAGACCTGTACAAGCGCTCCCGGGGCGAAGGCTTCGGCGCCGAGGTCAAACGCCGCATCATGGTCGGTACCTACGCGTTGTCCGCCGGCTACTACGACGCCTACTACCTCAAGGCGCAGAAGACCCGCCGCCTGATCAAGAACGACTTCCTCAAAGCCTTCAAGGACGTCGACGTGATCCTCGGACCGACCACGCCGAACCTGGCCTGGAAGCTGGGCGAGAAGAACGCGGATCCGGTGTCGGCCTACCTGGAAGACATCTACACCATCACCGCCAACCTGGCCGGCATCCCCGGCCTGTCGATGCCTGCAGGTTTCGTCGACGGCCTGCCGGTCGGCGTGCAATTGCTCGGCAACTACTTCCAGGAAGGCCGTCTGCTGAACGTCGCGCATCAATACCAGCAGGTCAGCGACTGGCACAAACAAGCACCGAGCGGCTTCTGAGGAAGGATCAAGATATGCAATGGGAAACCGTGATCGGGCTAGAGATCCACGCTCAGCTCAGCACCCAATCGAAGATTTTCTCGGCCAGCGCCACCACCTTTGGCGCCGAGCCCAATACCCAGGCCAGCCTGGTCGACCTCGGCATGCCCGGCACCCTGCCGGTGCTCAACGCCGAAGCCGTGCGCATGGCCTGCCAGTTCGGCCTGGCCATCGACGCCGAGATCGCCGAGCGTAACGTCTTCGCGCGCAAGAACTACTTCTACCCGGACCTGCCGAAGGGCTACCAGACCAGCCAGATGGATCACCCCATCGTCGGCAAGGGCTTCCTCGACATCCCCCTGGAAGACGGTACCGTCAAGCGCATCGGCATCACCCGCGCGCACCTGGAAGAAGATGCTGGCAAGAGCCTGCACGAAGACTTCCAGGGCATGAGCGGCATCGACCTCAACCGTGCCGGCACGCCGCTGCTGGAAATCGTCTCCGAACCGGACATCCGCTGCGCCAAGGAAGCGGTGGCCTACGTCAAGGCGATCCACGCCCTGGTGCGCTACCTCGGCATCTGCGACGGCAACATGGCCGAAGGGTCGCTGCGCTGCGACTGCAACGTGTCGGTACGCCCGAAAGGCCAGGCCGAGTTCGGCACCCGCGCCGAGATCAAGAACGTCAACTCGTTCCGCTTCATCGAAAAAGCCATCAACCATGAAGTGCAACGCCAGATCGAGCTGATCGAAGACGGCGGCAAGGTGATCCAGGAAACCCGCCTGTACGACCCCAACAAGGACCAGACGCGCTCCATGCGCAGCAAGGAAGAAGCCAACGACTACCGCTACTTCCCCTGCCCTGACCTGCTGCCGGTGGTGATCGAGCAGAGCTTCCTCGACGACCTGCGCAGCAAGCTGCCCGAGCTGCCGCCGCAGAAGCGCGAGCGCTTCGAAAGCCAGTATGCGCTGTCCACCTACGACGCCAGTGTATTGAGCGCGAGCCGTGAGCTGGCCGACTACTTCGAAGTGGTCGAGAAAACCTGTGGCGATGCCAAGCTGGCGGCCAACTGGGTGATGGGCGAGCTGTCCAGCCTGCTCAACAAGGACAACCTGGAAATCGATCGGTCGCCGGTTTCCGCCGAGCAACTGGGCGGCATGATCCTGCGCATCAAGGACAACACCATCAGCGGCAAGATCGCCAAGATGGTCTTCGAAGCCCTGGCCGCCGCTGAAGGCGCAACGGCGGATGAGGTGATCGAGAAGAAAGGCCTCAAGCAGGTCACCGACTCCGGCGCCATCGAGAAGATGCTCGACGAGGTGCTGGCCGCCAATGCCGGGCAGGTCGAACAGTACCGCGCCAGCGACGAAGCCAAGCGCGGCAAGATGTTCGGTTTCTTCGTCGGCCAGGCCATGAAAGCCTCCAAGGGCAAGGCCAATCCGGGGCAAGTGAACGAACTGCTGAAGAAAAAGCTCGAAGGCTGAGCGATTTGAAAACGCCGGGGATTCCCGGCGTTCTTGTGTCTGGCACAAGCCCTGCTCTCGCCTTTTTCAGGGTCGTGATGAAACATCGGCAGGCGTTGCACAGCAGGTAGCGAACAGGTTGCAAAAGAGAGAAGTAATGCGTCGATTATCAGTGCTGCTGACCCTCTTCAGCCTCCTCGCCGGCTGTAGCGGCCTGCCCTTTGGCGGCGCACCGGGAGACTATCGGGCCGAGGGCAAGGCCTCGTATTATGGCAAGGCGCACCACGGCAACAGAACCGCCAGCGGCGAGCGCTTCGACCAGAACGCCATGACCGCAGCCCATCGCAGCCTGCCGTTCGGCAGCAGGGTGCGGGTCACCAACCTTAACAACAACCGTAGCGTGGTGGTGCGCATCAACGACCGCGGCCCGTTCTCCCGCGGACGCATCATCGATGTCTCGCGCAAGGCGGCCGAGGCCCTGGACATGGTGCGCTCCGGGGTGGCGCCGGTCAGGGTCGAAAGCCTGAGGTGACACGCGACACGTTATCAGCGGCGCCGCGATATCGGTGTGGCTTGAGGTCTGCGCCGCCAGGTCGCGGCTGTCACACCGACCACAGGCCCATTCAGATCGCCGGATCCCAGCGTTGCGACCAGTCGGCATCCTCTGCGGCTATTTCACGCAACAGGCCGAACGCCTGCTGCAGCGCCACGGAATCTCGCTCACGGGAATAGACCAGATAAGTCGGGAAGCTGAACTCCGGCGCCCTGGCCACTCGCCTCAGCACACCGCCGTCGAGATAGCGCTGTACCACCCGGCTACGGAAGTAGCCAGCGCCACCGTGCTCGAGGATGTACTGCAGGGCGAGTGGCCCGAGGTTGAAGGATACCGATGGCCTGGCCTTGTCCGGCAGTGCACGATCATGCTGCTGACGGAAACTCTCGCCCCAGTCGATGTACACGTAGGGCTCGGGATTGGCCGCCTCGACCAGTACCAGCTTCTCCTCCAGTACCTGCTCCACTTGCATGCCCGGCCAGTAGCTGGGCTGGTAGACCAGTGCCGCATCCAGCACGCCGACGTCCAGTTGCCGTGACAGGTCAGCGCCCTCGCCGATCTGCGCGCGTACCGCGTAGCCGTCGATGGCTTCGCGGATCGCGCTCACCCAGCGCAGCATCAGCGGGTTGCACAGGCTCGGCTCGCCACCGATGTGGATGACGTTGTGGAAACCGTCCGGCAGCGGCAGGTCGCGCTGCGCAGCCTCCCAGGTCTGCACGATGCGGTTGGCATAGGCGACGAACGCCTCGCCATCGGCGGTCAGCCGGGCGCCGGCGCGATTGCGCACGAACAGCGTGCTGCCAAGGTGGCTTTCGAGTTTCTGGATGCGCGCGGTGATCGCCGTCTGGGTCACGTGCATGCGCTCGGCCGCAGCAATGAAGCTGCCACTGCGGACGATCTGCAGAAAGGTGCGGGTTAGATCGATATCCATCGTCACTGGGCCTGCACCGCGTGGCGCTGGCGACTCCTCAAGCCTGATCCAGCACGCAGTGTAAGGGGACGAGGCGAATCCCTCGAGTGGCACTTGGCCGAGTGGATCAACCTGACGAGGCCGGCATCCGATTGACAGGGTACGAGCCCTGGCCCCTCTACCCCCAGGACAAGCAATAGCTTATTACCCCAAGACGGCAGGTATCGGATATCCGGCCCCACGGCCTGGGATAACGTGCCGGCGAGAATGCACACCGGTCATCTGCCAGTGTCCGTAGCCGACAGTCTTCTTGCCTTCACCATTGCAGCCTCCTATTGACCCTGACTCCCGGCCTCGACACGGCGTTGGTCGTGAGAACCGCACGGTCGAGAGCAAGAAGGCAGGCATTGCAGGCAGCCCTGGGCATCAATGCCGGCGGCCTGCTCTGGGGGGATGCCGCTGCCTTCGGCCTGGGCGCACTGATCGCAGTATCCGAACGGGCTTTCAACGTCCTGAAATATTGCGGGGCGGCCTATCTGGCCTGCCTCGGTTTGCATATGGTGTGGCATCCGCGCCAGTCGCTGTCGGCCACCCAGGTGCAGGGCAGGCCGACATCCAACGGGTTCTCGAAAGGTATGCAGGGCAACCTTCTGAACCCGAAAATCGGTGTTTTCCATGTTTCTTGTCTGCCGCAGTTCATCCCCTCGGGTCAGCCTGCTGCATGGACGTTCGGCCTGGTCAATATGCACGTGGCAATCGGCTTCATGGTCGGTCATCCCGATTGCGGCGAATCGTCCACTGGCAGGCATCTTGCGGCAAGAGCAGGTGGTCAACTGGATGGATCGCACCACCGGCCTGATCTTCGTTCTGTTCGCTGCACGACTGGCCCTGAGCAAGCATTGAGGTCACCACTCCCGGCATAAGCAGTATCCCCCGAACGGCCGATGTGCATCGGCCGAGGTCGGCAAAGCCGCCCTTGCCGTAAACCATTTGCTGATACGGCGGCGATACCGACCACACCGAGCGCAGGGAAACCCGCTCAGCCAGGGTCGCGGCAAGTGAGCTGATGCATCGGCCAGGCCCTGGAGTCGAAAGGAATCCGGCCTCTCGAAGGGATCCTTTCGAGAGGTCAGCTCGAAGCGCTGGTGCTGCGCATCGGCAGTGGCGTTACACCACCTTCAGGCGCAGCTCCTTGGGCACCGAGAAGGTCACGTTCTCGGGCCGGCCATCCAGTTCCTGGACGTTGCAGACACCCCACTCGCCAAGCCGGTCGATCACCGCCCGCACCAGTACCTCGGGGGCCGAGGCGCCGGCGGTGATGCCGATACCGTTGACGCCGTCGAACCACTCGCGCTTGAGATCCTCGGCACCGTCGATCAGGTAGGCAGGCGTGCCCATGCGTTCGGCCAGTTCGCGCAGGCGATTGGAGTTGGAGCTATTGGGACTGCCGACCACCAGCAGCACGTCGCACTCGTCGGCCAATTGCTTGACCGCATCCTGGCGGTTCTGGGTGGCATAGCAGATGTCGTCCTTGCGCGGGCCGCCAATGGTGGGGAAGCGCGCGCGCAAGGCATCGATGACCTTGCTGGTGTCATCCATAGACAGCGTGGTCTGGGTGACGAAGGCCAGGGAATCGGGGTTGCGCACCTGCAGGGTGGCGACATCCTTCTCGTCCTCGACCAGGTAGATGGCGCCGCCATTGCTGGTGTCGTACTGGCCCATGGTGCCTTCGACTTCCGGGTGTCCGGCATGACCGATGAGGATGCATTCACGGCCGTCACGGCTGTAGCGCACCACTTCCAGGTGCACCTTGGTGACCAGCGGGCAGGTAGCGTCGAACACTTTCAGGCCACGATTGGCGGCCTCGCTGCGCACCGCTTGGGAGACGCCATGGGCGCTGAAGATGACGATGACGTCATCGGGCACCTGGTCCAGCTCTTCGACGAAAATCGCGCCGCGGGCACGCAGGTCCTCGACCACGAACTTGTTGTGCACCACTTCATGACGCACGTAGATCGGCGGGCCGAACACCTCCAGGGCGCGGTTGACGATCTCGATGGCGCGGTCGACACCGGCGCAGAAGCCTCGGGGATTGGCGAGTTTGATATGCATGGAACGCTCGGCACGGGAAGCTTGGGTAGAGAGTGTAACGCGTAAGCGCTGCAGAACTTACGCCATAGACAGCGCTTTCGCGAGGAATCTCCGGCTCGTTCGACGACGCGTCGTCAAATCGCCTGGACGTCGATGATCTCGACGTCGAAGCTCAGGGTCTTGCCAGCCAGCGGGTGGTTGAAGTCGATGGTCACCTGATCGTCATCGAACGCCCTGACCACGCCAGGCATCTCCGCATTGGCGGCATCGTTGAAGATCACCAGCAGCCCTTCCGACAGCTCCATGTCCTGGAACTGTGCACGCGACATGAGCTGCACGTTCTGCGGGTTGGGCTGACCGAAGCCCTGCTCGGGCAGCACGGTCACGGTACGCTTGTCGCCGGCCTTGAAGCCGTACAGCGCGGACTCGAACCCCGGCAGCAGGTTGCCGTCACCGACCTTGAACGTGGCCGGTGCCTTGCCTGCGGTGCTGTCGACCACATCACCGTTGTCCAGCTTCAGCGCGAAATGCAGGGTGACCTGCCGGTCCGGGCCAATACGTAGGTCAGTCACGTGCCACCTCTTCTTCCGCCTTCTTGCTCTTGAACATATCCAGCGCCAGCAGCACGGCACCGACGGTGATCGCACTGTCGGCCAGGTTGAACGCCGGGAAATACCAGCGGTTCTGCCAGTGCACCAGGATGAAGTCGACCACATGGCCGAACACCACGCGATCCACCAGGTTGCCCAGCGCGCCGCCGAGCACCAGCGCCAGGCCGACGGCCAGCCAGGTTTCGTCGGGCTTCAGGCGCTTGAGCCAGACCACCAGCACCACGCTGACCACCAGGGCGATCAGGGTGAACAGCCAGCGCTGCCAGCCGCCCGCACCGGCCAGGAAGCTGAACGCCGCGCCGGTGTTGTAGGCCAGGGTCCAGCTGAAGTAGTCGGGGATGACCACGATGCGCTCGTACATCTGCAGGTTGTTGTCGAACCAGAACTTGGTGATCTGATCAACCACGAAGACCACGACGCTCAACCACACCCAGCCGAGCTTGCCGAAACGCGCGCTCATGAATGAACCTCCGCGGTGCGGGCCAGTGCCTTACGCATGGTGGCGCACCTCGCCCTTGCCTTCGATGTTGTCCACGCAGCGGCCACAGATGTCCGGGTGGTTGGCATGGGTGCCGACGTCGGCGCAGAAGTGCCAGCAACGGGCGCACTTGGCCAGGGCGGATTTGACGATCTTCAGCTTCAGCCCAGCGACCTCGGTCTGCACCGCGTCGGCCGGCGCAGCGGCCAGCGGTGCCAGGCTGGCGCCGGAGGTGATCAGCACGAAACGCAGTTCATCGCCCAGGCGGGTCAGGTCGGCCACCAGCGACGCTTCACCGTAGAGGGTCACTTCCGCCTGCAGGTTGCCACCGATCAGCTTGGCGCTGCGCTGGTTCTCCAGTTCCTTGTTGACCGCGGTCTTGACCGCCATGACGCGATCCCAGAAGGCGCGATCCAGCTCGAAACCAGCCGGCAGCTCGCTCAGGCCTGCGTACCAGGTATTGAGCATCACCGACTCGTTGCGCTCGCCCGGCAGGTACTGCCAGATCTCGTCCGCAGTGAACGACAGGATCGGCGCGATCCAGCGCACCAGCGCTTCGGCGATGTGGAACATGGCGCTCTGGCAGGAGCGACGCGCCACGCTGTCGGCGGCGGTGGTGTACTGGCGGTCCTTGATGATGTCGAGGTAGAAGCCGCCCAGCTCCTGCACGCAGAAGTTGTGCACCTTCTGGTACACGTTCCAGAAGCGATAGCTGGTGTAGGCCTCTTCGATCTCGCGCTGCAGCAGCAGGGCACGGTCCACCGCCCAGCGATCCAAGGCCAGCATGTCTTCGGAGGCCAGCAGGTGCTGGGCCGGATCGAAGCCGCTGAGGTTGGAGAGCAGGAAGCGCGCCGTATTGCGGATGCGCCGGTAGGCATCGGCGCTGCGCTGCAGGATCTGGTCGGAGACGGCCATCTCGCCCGAGTAGTCGGTGGAGGCGACCCACAGGCGCAGGATGTCGGCGCCCAGGCTGTCGATGACCTTCTGCGGGGCGACCACGTTGCCCAGCGACTTGGACTGCTTGCGGCCCTGCTCGTCGACGGTGAAGCCGTGAGTCAGCAGTTCCTTGTACGGCGCATGACCATCGATGGCACAACCGGTCAGCAGCGAGGAATGGAACCAGCCGCGGTGCTGGTCGGAGCCTTCCAGGTAGAGGTCGGCGGCCGGGCCGTTCGGGTGCGCCAGCTCGGCATGGGAGCCGCGCAGCACGTGCCAGTGGGTGGTACCCGAGTCGAACCAGACGTCCAGGGTGTCACGGCTCTTGTCGTACTGGCCGGCTTCGTCACCCAGCAGCTCGGCGGTGTCGAGCTTGAACCAGGCTTCGATGCCTTCCTGCTCGACGCGCTGCGCCACCTGCTCCATCAGCTCGGCGGTACGCGGGTGCAGCTCGCCGCTTTGCTTGTGCGTGAAGAACGGGATCGGCACGCCCCAGTTGCGCTGACGCGAGATGCACCAGTCGGGACGGCCAGCGATCATGCTGTGCAGACGGGCCTGGCCCCAGGCCGGTACGAATTGGGTTTCTTCGATGGCCGCCAGGGAGCGCTCACGCAGGGTGGAACCCTCGTTCGGCTTTTTATCCATGCCGATGAACCACTGTGCGGTGGCGCGGTAGATCAGCGGCGTCTTGTGGCGCCAGCAGTGCATGTAGCTGTGGTTGATCGCTTCATGCTTGAGCAGCGCGCCGACTTCTTCGAGCTTGGCGACGATGGCCGGGTTGGCCTTCCAGATGAACTGGCCACCGAAGAACGGCAGCGAGTCGACGTAGACGCCGTTGCTCTGCACCGGGTTGAGGATGTCGTCATTGCTCATGCCGTAGCGCTTGCAACTGTAGAAGTCGTCCTCACCGTAGGCTGGCGCGGAGTGCACGATACCGGTACCGGCACCCAGTTCGACGTAGTCGGCCAGGTAGAGCGGCGACAGACGGTCGTAGAACGGATGGCGGAAATTGATCAGTTCCAGCTTGGCGCCTGGCGCGGTGGCGATGACCTCGCCCTGCAGTGCGTAGCGCTGCAGGCAGCTCTCGACCATTTCTTCGGCCAGCAGCAACAGGCGATCACCGACATCCACCAGGGCATAGTTGAACTCCGGGTGCACGTTCAGCGCCTGGTTGGCCGGGATGGTCCAGGGCGTGGTGGTCCAGATGACGATGGCGGTCGGCTTGCTCAGGCTGGCCAGCCCGAATGCGGCGGCCAGCTTGTCGGCGTCTTCGACCGGGAAGGCGACGTCGATGGCATCGGACTTCTTGTCCTGATACTCGACTTCGGCCTCGGCCAGCGCCGAACCGCAATCGAAACAGAAGTTGACCGGTTTCAGGCCCTTGAACACGAAGCCCTTCTTGACGATCTCCGCCAGGGCACGGATTTCACCGGCCTCGTTGGCGAAGTTCATGGTCAGGTAGGGGTTGTTCCACTCGCCCAGCACGCCGAGGCGGATGAAGTTGCCCTTCTGCTCTTCGACCTGCTCACCGGCATAGGTACGGCAGCGCTCGCGGGTCAGGTCGGCAGGCTGATTCTTGCCGAAGGTGGTTTCGACCTTGTGCTCGATCGGCAGGCCATGGCAATCCCAGCCCGGAACGTAAGGTGCATCGAAGCCCGCGATGGTCTTGGAGCGGGTGATGATGTCCTTGAGGATCTTGTTCAGCGCGTGACCGATATGAATGCTGCCGTTCGCATAGGGCGGGCCGTCGTGCAGGACGAACTTCGGCCGGCCGGCGCCAATCTCACGCAGCTTCCGATACAGACCAATCTCGTCCCAGCGCTGCAGGATCTGCGGCTCGCGCTGCGGCAGGCCGGCCTTCATCGGGAACTGGGTATCAGGAAGATTCAACGTGGCTTTATAGTCGGTCATCTCGGCTCTTCACTTAAGCGGTTGGCCGTGCCAATGGGCGCGGGCGGCGGCAATATCGGCAGCAATTGCCGTCTTCAGTGCCTCGAGTGAGGCGAAACGCTGCTCATCGCGCAGCTTGTGGTGGAATGCCACCGTCAAACGCCGGCCATACAGGTCGCCGGCAAAATCCAGCAGGTGCACCTCGAGGTGGGCGCTCCCGTCACCGGCCACGCTGGGGCGCACGCCGATATTGGCGACACCTGGCCATGGCCGGCCATCTATCTCGGCGCTGACCAGGTAGACCCCGGTCAGCGGTACGCGCTTGCGCTTCAGTTGCACGTTGGCGGTCGGCGCGTTCAACTGGCGGCCGAGCTTCTGTCCATGCAGCACCCGCCCGACGATCTGGAACGGTCGCCCGAGCATGCCTTCGGCCATCCTGAAATCGCCGCTGGCCAGGGCCTCACGCACCCGGGTGCTGCTGACCCGCTGGCCGTCGACCTCCACGGTCCTGGCCGCCTCGACGGTGAAACGCTCGCGCTGCGCTGCGTCGGCCAGAAAGGCGAAATCGCCGGCGCGGTCGCAACCGAAGCGGAAGTCGTCCCCCACTTCCAGGTGCAGAACACCCAGACCATCGAGCAATACGCGCTGCACGAACTCGGCCGCGCTCAACTCACGCAGGCGCGGGTTGAAGGCCAGGCACAGCACGCGGTCGACACCTTCGGCAGCCAGCAGGGCGAGCTTGTCACGCAGGCGGCTCAACCGCGCAGGTGCGCCGCTGGGGTCGAAGTATTCGCGCGGTTGCGGCTCGAACAGCACCACGCAGCTCGGCGCGCCAAGCTCCGCCGAACGCTCACGAAGGCGCGCCAGAATCGCCTGGTGGCCACGGTGAACGCCGTCGAAATTACCGATGGTGGCGACACAGCCCCGATGCTGGGGCCGCAAATTATGAAGGCCTCGAACCAGCTGCATAACGCGCTTCTTGCTCACAAAGTGGCCAATTATACGCACAGCGGCTGGCGCCGGGTAGGCTGATACCGCGCTCTATTGCTGCGATCGCTACGCGCCCGCTCAGCCGACCGAGCGGCGGGCGAAGTCGCGCAGACGGAAACCGAGGATGCCCAGCACCGCCAGGTAACTCAGCGCCCCGGCCGCCACCAGCGCCCCCAGACGCAACAGGCGCTGCAGCATGTTGCCGTCGCTCCAGGCCGGCATCAACCACAGCATGCCGACCAGCACCACGACCATCACCAGCATCGCCGCCAGCAGCTTGCCGGTGAACAGGCCCCAACCTGGCTGTGGCTGGTAGAAACCACTCGCGCGTAATTTCCAGAACAGCAGGCCGGCATTCAGGCAGGCCGCCAGGCCGATGGCCAATGCCAGGCCGGCATGGGCCAGTGGAATGACGAAGACGAACAGCACGTTCATCACCTGCGTCATCAACAGGGTGAACATGGCGATGCGTACCGGGGTGCGGATGTCCTGGCGGGCGTAGAACGCCGGCGCCAGCACCTTGACCAGCAGCATGCCGAGCAGACCCACCGAATAGGCGAGCAAGGCACGCTGGGTCATGTCGGCATCGGCAGCGGTGAACTTGCCGTATTGAAACAGTGCGACCACCAGCGGCTCGGACAGCAACGCCAGCGCCAACGCACAGGGCAACGCCAACAGGACGCAGATACGCAACCCCCAGTCGAGCAGCTTCGAGTAGGCGGCGGGATCCTCGGCGGCATGGGTCTTGGCCAGCGACGGCAACAGAATGGTGCCCAGCGCCACACCCAGCACGCCGGCCGGCAACTCCATCAGGCGGTCGGCGTAATACATCCAGGAGACCGAGCCCGCCACCAGGAAGGAGGCGAACACGGTGTTGATGATCAGGGATATCTGCGCCACCGAAACACCGAGAATTGCCGGCCCCATCTGCCGCAGCACACGCCAGACGCCGCTATCGCGAAGGTTGAGACGCGGCAGCACCAGCAGGCCGATCTTGCGCAGATGAGGCAATTGATAAAGCAACTGCAGCAAGCCACCCACCAGCACCGCCCAGCCCATGGCCATGATCGGCGGGTCGAAATAGGGGGTCAGGAACAGCGCGAAGAAAATCATGCTGACGTTGAGCAGCGTCGGCACGAAAGCCGGTACCGCGAAACGGTTCCAGGTGTTGAGCAATGCGCCGACGAAAGATGACAGCGAAATCAGCAATATATAAGGGAAGGTCACCCGCAGCAGGTCACTGGTCAGCTCGAAGCGTTCCGGGTTGTCACTGAAGCCCGGTGCCGAGGCCCAGACGATCCACGGCGCAGCCAGCACGCCGAGCAGCGTCACCAGGGCCAGCACCAGGGTCAGTTGACCGGCGACGTAGGCGACGAAGGTACGCGTCGCCTCCTCGCCCTTCTGGGTCTTGTACTCCGCCAGGATCGGCACGAACGCCTGGGAAAAGGCGCCCTCGGCGAAAATGCGCCGCAGCAGGTTGGGCAGCTTGAAGGCCACTACGAAGGCGTCCGAGGCGATGCCGGCACCGAAGATCCTGGCCATTATGGTGTCGCGCACGAAGCCCAGCACACGGGACAGCATGGTGATCGAGCTGACCGCAGCCAGCGATTTGAGTAGGTTCATTCGGCAGAAGGGGCCCTGATTCGGGTGTTGAACTCTGGTCAACGGGCAGCAGCGACAGCCGTGCCGCGCCAGACACAGACCACAAAACGGTGCACAGGTGCGGCGTCCACCTGCATGGGCGGCGAGTGTAGAATCCCCACGCCGAGAAAGCACCCTCCCGCTCGGCGAGCGACCCGTAATCCGCCTTGACAAGTGCGCCGCACGCCTGCATGATTCGCGGCCTTATTTGTCTGTAACCCCTTAGTTTTCGAGGAGCTTGACGGTGGCCAATACACCTTCTGCCAAAAAACGCGCAAAACAGGCTGAGAAGCGTCGTAGCCATAACGCCAGCCTGCGCTCCATGGTTCGTACCTACATCAAGAACGTCGTCAAGGCTATCGACGCCAAAGACCACGAAAAAGCACAAGCCGCTTACGTTCTGGCCGTGCCCGTCATCGACCGTATGGCCGACAAAGGCATCATCCACAAGAACAAGGCCGCTCGTCACAAGAGCCGCCTGAACGGTCACGTCAAAGCACTCAGCCAAGCTGCTGCTTAAGCGTCCCGCTTCATGAAAAACCGACCTCAGGGTCGGTTTTTTATTGCCCGAGAAAAACAGCCGAAAGCGTCAGGCCTCGAGAAAAACGCGCAGCTCAAGGCTGCTCGGGCCAGGGCATGATCGGGATCGCCGTTACCGCATTCTGCGGGCTGCCTTCGATCACCCGGTCACTGTAGACAAGGTACACCAAGGTATTGCGCTTGCGATCGAAGAACCGCACCACCTGCATGGTCTTGAACACCAGCGAGGTACGCTCGCGGAAGACCTCCTCGCCATCCTTGAGGTCACCCGCGAAACTGATCGGGCCGACCTGCCGACAGGCAATCGATGCCTCGGCGCGGTCCTCTGCCAGACCGAGCCCGCCCTTCACGCCACCGGTCTTGGCGCGCGACAGGTAACAGGTCACGCCCGCCACCCTGGGATCATCGAAAGCCTCGACCACGATCTTGTCGTTCGGCCCCACCCACTTGAAGACGGTGGACACCTGACCGATCTCTTCGGCAGACACCCATAGCGGCACCAGACACAACAACCCCAGCCATCCTGCTTTCATAACCTCACTCCTCGATGGATAACGGCAAATCGCTCTTCGCCTGCAGCATGCAGAAGCCTCTATACCAGAATCAGATTATCGCGGTGCACCAGCTCGGTCTCATCGACGTACCCCAGCAGCCGCTCGATTTCATCCGAAGAACGGCCAATGATCTTCTGCGCCTCGAGCGCGCTGTAGTTGGCCAGGCCGCGGGCGATCTCGCGTCCGTCCGGCGCCACGCAGACCACCATCTCGCCGCGCCGGAAGCTGCCCTGCACCGCCTTGACCCCCACCGGCAACAGACTCTTGCGGTCGGACACCAGCGCCTTGACCGCACCAGCATCCAGCACCAGGGTGCCACGGGTCTGCAGGTGCCCCGCCAGCCACTGTTTGCGTGCCGCCAACATGCCACGCTCCGGCACCAGCAGGGTACCGAGCAGCTCGCCGGCCTTGAGCCGCGCCAGCACCTGCTCGATGGCGCCACCGACTATCACCGTATGCGCACCGGAGCGGGCCGCCAGTCGCGCGGCGCGCAGCTTGGTCTGCATGCCACCACGCCCCAGCGCACCGCCGACACCGCCAGCGACGGCATCCAGCGCCGGGTCGTCGGCACGCGCCTCATGGATCAGCCGGGCATCGGGATTATTGCGAGGATCGGCGTCGAACATGCCGTCGCGGTCGGTGAGAATCACCAGCAGGTCGGCTTCCACCAGGTTGGCCACCAGCGCTGCCAGGGTGTCGTTGTCACCGAAACGGATGCCGTCGGTCACCACGGTATCGTTCTCGTTGATCACCGGGACCACGTCGAGATCGATCAGCGTACGCAGGGTGCTGCGTGCATTCAGGTAACGCTTGCGATCGGACAGGTCATCATGGGTCAGCAGAATCTGCGCCGTGCGCCGGCCATGCTCGCCGAAACTCGATTCCCAGGCCTGCACCAGGCCCATCTGACCGATGGCGGCTGCCGCCTGCAGTTCGTGGATGGCACTCGGCCGCGCAGTCCAGCCGAGACGGCTCATTCCCGCCGCCACCGCGCCGGACGACACCAACACCAACTCGACGCCCTGCGCGCGCAGTGCCACCATCTGCTCGACCCACACCGCCATGGCGCCGCGATCCAGGCCCTTGCCATCGGCAGTCAGCAAGGCACTGCCGATCTTCACCACCCAGCGCTGCGCACCACTTACCTTGTCACGCATGTCTTTCCAACCCCAGCCAGAAGCACATTTTCGCAAGCCATCGCCGACGGCAACGGCCAAAACTTACGAAAACGCCGCTAAAAAGCGGCGCCTGTCGTCCAATCAATCCCGGACGTAAATGATTTCCGGGCCATCCTCTTCATCTTCCTCATCCCAGAAGCTGTCGTCTTCCTCTGCCTCACCGACAGGCCGGACACCGGAGCGGCGCAGTGCGCGCTTGTCATCCAGCGCCTGCAACTGGGCGCGTGCCTCATCTTCGATACGGCTATCGAGTTCGGCCAGCTCGGCCGCATAGTCCGGGTTTTCCTGAATGCGCTCAGCGCGCGCCTCGAGGAAGTCCATGATGTCATAACACAGCTGCTCGGTGCCCTCTCGCGCCAGGGCGGACACCACGTAAACCGGCCCGGCCCACTCGATCCGCGCAACGATTTCAGCAACCCGCGCCTCCTGCTCCTCATCGAGGATCTGGTCGGCCTTGTTCAGCACCAGCCAGCGCTCACGCTCCGCCAGCGACGGGCTGAACTTGGTCAGCTCGGCCACGATGACGGCAGCCGCCTCAGCCGGATCGGTGAGATCCAGCGGCGCCATGTCGACCAGGTGCAACAGCAGGCGAGTACGTGACAGATGCTTGAGGAAGCGAATCCCCAGGCCCGCACCGTCGGAAGCGCCTTCGATCAGACCTGGAATATCGGCGACCACGAAGCTCTTGTAGCGATCGACACTCACCACCCCCAGGTTAGGCACCAGGGTGGTGAAGGGGTAATCGGCCACTTTCGGCTTGGCCGCGGAAACCGAACGGATGAAGGTGCTCTTGCCAGCATTGGGCAGGCCGAGCAGACCGACGTCCGCCAGCACCTTCAACTCCAGCTTGAGGTCACGCGCATCACCCGGCTTGCCTGGCGTGGTCTGCCGCGGCGCACGGTTGGTACTGGATTTGAAGCGGGTATTGCCCAGACCATGCCAGCCGCCCTGAGCGACCAGCAGGCGCTGTCCGGCCTTGGTCAGGTCGCCAATCACTTCCTGGGTCCCGGCGTCGATCACCGTGGTGCCGATAGGCACCGGCAGAATCAGATCCTCGCCCTTGGACCCGGTGCAGTCGGTGCTGCCGCCCTTCTCGCCATTGGGCGCCTGGAAACGGCGGGTGTAGCGGTAATCCACCAAGGTATTGAGGTTTGCGGCAGCCTCGATATAGATCGAGCCGCCATCACCGCCATCACCACCGTTGGGTCCACCGTTCTCGATGAACTTCTCGCGACGGAAGCTCATCATGCCGTTACCGCCGTCACCGGCCTTTACAAAAATCGATACTTCATCGACGAATTTCATGGATACGCCTCCCGCCTAGAACGCGGGTCACTGAAACAAGAAACACCGGGTGCTTGCAAAATTGCCCTGATACCGCCCGCGTCACACCAGGACAGTTTGGCAAGAACCCACACATGCGCGACTCATCGACACCCGACACGCCGGGAGGGCGATGACCACGCCATAGGATACAGAAACAAAAAAGCCCCGTCGCAGGACGGGGCTTTTCCAGCAACCTCGCGATCAGGCCGCGACGACGCTCACGTAACGACGACCGAAGGCGCCTTTCACTTCGAACTTGATCACGCCTTCGATTTTCGCGAAGAGGGTGTGATCCTTGCCCATGCCAACGCCGTAGCCAGCGTGGAACTGGGTGCCGCGTTGACGCACGATGATGTTGCCAGGAATGATTTTCTGGCCGCCATACATCTTCACGCCAAGGCGTTTGGCTTCTGAGTCGCGACCGTTGCGGGTACTACCGCCAGCTTTTTTGTGTGCCATGAGTTCAATACTCCTATAGAGGGTTCAGGCGAAACGAATCAGGCCTGAATACCGGTGATTTTGATCTCGGTGAACCACTGACGGTGGCCCTGACGCTTCATGTGGTGCTTACGACGACGGAACTTGATGATGGTGACCTTATCGTGACGACCTTGCGAAACGACTTCAGCCGACACCTTGGCGCCTTCGATGACCGGGCCACCGATGGTCACGTCGTCACCGTTGCCGATCAGCAACACGCGGTCGAAGGTAACGGCTTCGCCAGTGGCGATTTCCAGTTTCTCGACCTTGAGGTATTCGCCTTCGGTGACCTTGTATTGCTTGCCACCAGTAACAATTACTGCGTACATGGTAAATCTCCGTTAATCCTGCTCACCCAGCGCTTTATGGGAATAAGTGTCGGCTGGCATGGCTGCTTGGGGCCGGAAGGACACCCTTGCAATTGCGTAAGGCAGGGAAATACCCAGGGGGAAGTTCAGGGTGCGCGATTGTACGCAAGCCCCCGAGGCGGTGCAAGCGCGATCAACGCTCGCCTTGACAGTTCCCGCCCACGACGCGCGGGGCGCCGCCTGCAGCTTGCACTGAAACCTCAACAGCCCCTAACATGCCGCGCAACCTAGAAGGAGCACGTGTCGCTGATGCAACCCCAGGCTTTTTACAGTGTGGTAGCGGATGACTTTACCGCCGTGGACGGCATTATCCGTCAGCAGCTGGTTTCCCGCGTCCCGCTGGTCGAGAAGATCGGCGACTACATCATTTCCGCTGGTGGCAAACGCCTGCGGCCGTTGCTCGTGCTGCTCAGCGGCAAGGCCCTTGGCTTGAGCGATGACCGGCTGCGTCTGTTGGCCGCCACCATCGAGTTCCTGCACACCGCCACCCTGCTGCACGACGACGTGGTGGACATGTCAGACATGCGCCGCGGCCGCAGCACCGCCAACGCTCAATGGGGCAACGCACCAAGCGTGCTGGTGGGCGACTTCCTCTATTCGCGCTCGTTCGAGATGATGGTCGAGCTGGCCTCGATGCCGGTAATGAAGATCCTCGCCAAAGCTACCCGGGTGATCGCGGAAGGGGAAGTGCTGCAACTGACCAAGATCCGCGACGCCAGCACCAGCGAAGAAACCTACATGGAAGTCATCCGCGGCAAGACGGCCATGCTGTTCGAGGCTTCCACCCAGAGCGCAGCGGCGCTGGCCGAGGCCACGCCCGAGCAGAACGAGGCGCTGCGCACCTTCGGTGACCACCTGGGCATCGCTTTCCAGCTGGTCGACGACCTGCTCGACTATAAGGGCGATACCGCCACGCTGGGCAAGAATGTCGGCGACGACCTGGCGGAGGGCAAGCCCACCCTGCCGTTGATCTACACCATGCGCGAAGGCCAGCCGGAACAGGCATCACTGGTTCGCCAGGCGATTCAGAAAGGCGGCCTGGAGGACCTGGAGCGCATTCGTCATGCCGTGGAAGCAGCCGGCGCCCTGGACTATACCGCCAACCTGGCTCGCGACTACGCCGAGCGCGCCATCGCCTGCCTGGAAGTCTTGCCCCCCAGCGTGTACCGCGACGCCTTGGTCGAACTGAGCCACTTTGCCGTGGCGCGCACCCACTAGCGGCGACCTGCTCCCACCCTCCACGCCCGAGCCCGTCCATGTAACGGGCTTTTCATAGGGGCACCCTGCGCGACGCCTGATCCCCTGCTCGTCGAGGGCTGCAACCCAACTCTGCGCCTGAACAAGGCGAGCGAAAGCCCCTGCCGAAGGCAGAATCGACGAAAGGCCACGATTAAAGCTTGCTATTAACGTAATAAGAATTATTCTCATATCTACCACTGACTCAGGGAGATGATGAGATGACTTACTTGATAGATGCCTGGCTGGATCGCCCTCATCCCTATCTGCGCATCCTGCACAGGGAAACGGGTGAAGTGTGCGCGGTTCTTGAAGAAGAGGCGCTGGATGAGCTGCGTAAACAGGGTGACCTGGATCTGCATGAACTGAGCTCCAGCGAACCACTGGTGCTCAAGGAACTGGTTCGCAGCCTGTTCCTGTACTGCTATGCCCGGGCCTTGCGCCCGTGACAGCCAGCCATTCGCCTCGCGGGTCGAACGACCGTCGCAGGGCGGACGATGCTTCATCGCCCACCACTCCGGGATCGCAATAACGGGCGGGCGCGACCCGGCGACGGCTACAGGATGTCGAGCAGTTCCACGTCGAACACCAACACGCTATGCGGCGGGATGCCACCAACGCCCTGAGCGCCGTAGGCCAGTTCGCTCGGCACGTACAGGCGCCACTTACTGCCGGTCGCCATCAGTTGCAGGGCCTCGGTCCAGCCGGCGATCACCCCACCCACCGGGAACTCCGCTGGTTGGCCGCGCTCGTAGGAGCTGTCGAATACGCTGCCGTCGATGAGGGTGCCGTGATAGTGGGTCCGCACACTGTCGTCGCGCGATGGCTTGGCGCCCTCGCCTGCGCTCAGCACTTCGTATTGCAGGCCGGAGGCCAGCACCGTGATGCCCTGGCGCTTGGCGTTCTCGGCCAGAAAGGCCAGCCCTTCTCCGGCGGCGGCGTCGGCCTTGGCCTTGGCTTCGGCCTGCATGACATCGCGGATCACCTTGAAGCTCGCCGACAGCTCGGCTTCACTGACTCGGCTTTCCAGGCCGGCGAACGCATCGGCAAGACCAACGAGAACGGCATCCAGGCTCACGCCCGGCGGTGGATTGTCGCGCAATTGGCCACCGAGTTGACGGCCAATGCCGTAGCTGACACGTGCTTCGTCAGTGGAAAGATCGAGTTCGGGCATATCGCCGCTCCGCAAGTTAGGAAAAAAAGGCCGGCTAGCTTGGGCCCTGTTGACGTTTCAGCGCAAGCTGCGCGGCAACGGCTCCGCCTCACCAGCGGCTGCGCAGGCTGACGGGCACACGCAGCGCCGCGCGGCTACCGCCCGCCAGGCCACACATCTCGTCGTAGGCCGACGCATGCATCAGGAACAGCGGCACCTCAGGCAGCTCCTGCAGCAGATCCCTGGCGTGTTCCACCGAACGCAGGTGCACGTTGCGGCCGGCATCATCGACGAGATGACAGCGCCGCAGGCTGCCAATGATCTGCAGCAGGTAGATGCCGCCTTCCAGGGAAATCAGTTGCAGCTCGCTTATCGCTCCCTCGCGCGCTGCGCGCAGCAATTCGGGCAGAGTCATGGCATGTCCTCGACGGCGGGAGCGACCACTATACGTTCGCTGCCAGGCAGATAACAAAACGCCCGGCTTTCCAGGAGAAAGTCGGGCGTCTTGGCCGCATCGGCATGCCGATCAGTGCTTGGTGAGCTTGTCCAGGTAGCCCATGGCGAAAGCCGAGACGACGAACGTCATGTGGATGATCACGTACCACATCAAGTGATCGGCCTGGTGATTGCGCGCGTCCATGAACACCCGCAGCAGATGGATCGAGGAAATCGCCACGATGGACGCCGCGACCTTCATCTTCAGGGAGCTGGAATCCATCTTGCCCAGCCAGCTGAGTTTTTCCTTGCCTTCGTCGATGTCCAGCTGCGAAACGAAGTTCTCGTAGCCGGACATCATCACCATCACCAGCAGCCCTCCGACCAGGGCCATGTCGACCAGCGACAGCAGCACCAGAATCAGATCGGCTTCGGCCATGCCGAAGACATTGGGCAGAACATGGAAGACTTCCTGAAAGAACTTCAATGCCAGCGCCAGCAGGCCGAGCGACAACCCCAGGTAGATGGGGGCAAGCAGCCAGCGCGATGCGTACATCGCGTTTTCGATAAAGCGTTCCATGGGCTCTCACCAGTGATTGAAACAGCGCGCGAGTATACCCAGCGCCAGCACGCAGGCAAGCTGTCACTGACGGCCTGAAAAGCACCGGCAACCGGTAAACCGTGGTCATCATGCAGATTGTGTATAACCTGCGACGCAACGCCGCAGCACACTCGCCTGCGCGCCCGGACGGCGTCGGGGCAGGCCTTGCGTTCAGCGATCCGGACAGGACAGGTGGGACATGCCCGGGCGACCGCCGCCGCCATTGAGACGGCGCAGTTCCGCTTGGGCATGCAGGCGCCAGATCGGCGGCTCGTTGCAGGTCCCGTAACCCTGCAGCGCAAGACTCTCGGCGATCTCGTCGAGCAGCCCCTCGACCACCGAAGGCCCACGGAATGGGCCTTGCGCCTTGACGGCCGAGGGTTGTTCGGCCGACATGCCGGCGATGCAGATCAATGTCCACAGGCCCTGCTCGCCAGCCAGCGGCAACACCGCGCACTCGATACGGGTGGTCACCCCCAGGCATTCACGAATCAGGCAGAGGCTACGCGACATGGCGGCAATCCTCGCGGGAACAGACTTGCAGCCTACACCCGCAGGCGTTATCGGCAAAGGCGGGGTTATGCACAGAAGCTGTGGATAACGCTGTGCATGAAAGGTGAGCAAGCGCCCGCATCCGGCATACCGGGTCGCCGCAGGCGAGGCGCTCATCACGTGGTCGATTCACCCGCCGCCGATCATTCGACCGACGGTTTTTTCTCCCGCGGTTTTTTCGGCGTCTTGGCTGGCAGAGCGGCGGTCAGCGCTTCCTTGGCCTGTTCGGGCTTGTCCTCCTCGCCGAGGTCGATCTCGGCGATCTCGCGCAGGCGCTCGACCACGCGTGCATTGACGCTGCCGTTCGGGAAGCGGCCCTTATCGTCCGGCGTGCCGGCGTCCGTGCCGACCAGCAGGCTCAGCGCCTCGTCGACGTGGCGCACCGCATAGACGTGGAACTGCCCGGCGCGTACCGCCTGCAGCACGCGCTCGTCGAGCATCAGGGTGGCGACGTTGGAATGCGGGATGATCGCCCCCTGCTCGCCGGTCAGCCCACGCGCCTCGCAAAGGCGGAAGAAACCCTCGATCTTCTCGTTGACCCCGCCGACGGCCTGCACTTCGCCGAACTGATTGATCGAGCCGGTGATCGCGAAGCACTGCTTGAGCGGCGTGCGCGACAGGGCGGAAATCAGCGTGCAGACCTCGCCCAGCGAAGCGCTGTCGCCGTCCACGTAGCCATAGGACTGCTCCAGGGCGATGCTGGCGGAGATTTCCAGCGGGAATTCCTGGGCATACCGGCTGCCGAGGAAACCGGTGAGGATCATCACCCCCTTGGAGTGGATCGGCTGGCCGAGGTTGACCTCACGCTCGATGTCGACGATGCCCGAGCCGCCCGGGTAGACGGTCGCGGAAATCCGCGCCGGCACGCCAAAGGCCGAGTCGCCGACCTCGAGCACGGTCAGGCCGTTGCATTTGCCGATGGCCGCACCCGCGGTATCGATGAGGATGATACCGGCCAGCATGTCGTCAATGATCCGCGCCGAGACCCGCCCGGTACGCGTGGCCTTGGCCTTGAGGGCGCGCTCGATATGGTCGGCGTCGGTCACGCTCTCGCCGGCCAGGTTGCGGATGAAGTCCGCCTCGCTGACCAGTTGGAACAGATCACCGATGCGCGCCGACAACCGCCCCTGGTGCTCCGCCAGGCGTGCGCTGTAGGTGGCCAGCCGTGCCACCGCCGCTGCGCTCAGCGGTGCCATGCCTTCTTCGTTGGTACGCGTCTTCAGCAACTGGGCGAACTGTTCCAGGCTGTCGTCCGCCAGGGGGATGTCCTCGTCGAAATCGACCAGTACCCGGAACATCTCCTGGAAATCCGGATCGGCGTCCTGCAGCGCGTAATAGAGCTGACGCGAGCCGATGATCACCACCTTGAGCTGCAGCGCGATGGTTTCCGGATTGAGGGTGACCGTGGCGATACGACCCAGATCGCCCAGCGGCGACTCCATCTTCAGCTTGCGTGACTGCAGGGCACGCTTCAGGGCCTCCCAGACGAACGGTTCGCTGAGGAATTTCTCCGCCTCGAGGATCAGGAAGCCGCCATTGGCACGGTGCAGGGCACCTGGACGCAACTGCCGGTAGCTGGTGTAGAGCGCGCCCTGGTCGGTGTTGTACTCGATGCGGCCGAACAGGTTGTCGTAGGTCGGGTGAGGCTCGAACACCACCGGTGCGCCGCCATCGACATGGTGGCCGACGATCAGGCTGGGGACATACAACTCCTCGAGCAACTTGCGGGTCTGGGCATCGGCCTTTTCCACCTCGATGAGCAGGTCGACCACGCTTTTCAGCAGGTCCACCTGCATCGCCTGCAGATAGGCGCAGACCCCGGCATTCTCGGCGTACTTTTCCGAGAGCGGCGCCAGCAGCGGCTGCAATGCGACGGTGATGGTTTCCTCGTTGAGCTGGCGCAACTGGTTGCTCGACTCGCGTTTCCACTGCGGCAGGCTGGCCAGTTCCTCGTTGAGGCGCTCCTCCAGCGTGGCGATATCGGCATGGAAGCGCTCGCGATCCGCTTCCGGCAACTGGGCGAACTCGGTCTCGTCCACGGCCTTGCCTTCGAGCATGGGCGTGAAGGCGATGTTGCTGCTGTCACGGTACAGGGCGATACCACGCTCCAGGGACAGCTTCTCGATCACATCCAGCGCCTGGTCGTAGCGCTTGTTGAAGGCGCGGTCGATGGCGCTCTTCTTCTGCTGGAACGACGGGTGCTCGAACACGGCCGGGAAAGTCGCCAGCAGGTTGTCGATCAGCACATTGATGTCGGCGATGAACTGGCCAGCGGTACCGGCGGCCAGCTCCACCGCGCGGGGCTCGCGGGGCTCGTCGAAATGATTGACGTAGACCCGGTCCGGCGGGGTCTCCAGGCGCTTGCCCTCGGCCCGCAGGTAGCGTTTGACGAAAGAGAACCGACCGGTGCCCGGCTCGCCCATGACGAATACGTTGTAACCGGGGCGCGGCATGGCCACGCCGAACTGCAGTGCCTGCACGGCACGTTCCTGGCCAAGCACGCCGCGGAAGGGCTCCAGATCATCGGTGGTGGTGAAGGCGAACTGCTGAGGCGAGAAGGGACGGGTGAGTGCATCGGGCGCCAGGCGCAGGCCGGCTGCAACGGGATCGGGCATCGGGGATCCTTAAATACCGCAGAGAAGTGCCTGCATTCTCGCGCTGCCCGCTTCCCTCTGGCAAGGCACCGGTGCCGACCGGCATCGGCTGCCCCGCAGAAACGAAAACGCCCGCAACCAGTGCGGGCGTCCGATGCAGCGACAGGCTTACAGGTAGAAGGACTTCAGCGGCGGGAAGCCGTTGAATTCCACCGCACTGTAGCTGGTGGTGTAGGCACCGGTGGACAACCAGTACAGGCGATCACCACTGGCCAGGTTCAGTGGCAGACCGTACTTGTAGTGCTCGTACATGATGTCGGCGCTGTCGCAGGTCGGCCCGGCGATGACCACTTCTTCCATCTCGCCCTTCTTCTCGGTCCAGATGGGGAACTTGATGGCTTCGTCCATGGTTTCGATCAGGCCGCTGAACTTACCCACATCGGTGTATACCCAGCGCTCGACGGCGGTACGCGACTTGCGCGCCACCAGCACCACTTCGCTGACCAGGATACCGGCATTGGCGATCAGCGAACGGCCTGGCTCGAGGATGATTTCCGGCAGTTCGTCGCCGAAATCGTCCTTGAGGAAGCGGATGATTTCTTCAGCGTAGGTTTCCAGGCTGTTGGTACGGGTGATGTAGTTGGCCGGGAAGCCGCCGCCCATGTTGATCATCTGCAGCACGATGCCGTCTTCTTCCTTGAGGCGCTCGAAGATCACCTTGACCTTGGCGATGGCGGCATCCCACACATCGATGTCGCGCTGCTGCGAGCCGACGTGGAAGGAAATGCCGTAGGGCACCAGGCCCAACTGCTTGGCGAGGATCAGCAGGTCCATGGCCATGTCGGTCTGGCAACCGAACTTGCGCGACAACGGCCAGTCTGCCGAGGTCGAGCCTTCGGTGAGGATGCGCACGTAGATCTTCGAGCCCGGGGCGGCCTTGGCGATGTTGCGCAGGTCGGCTTCCGAATCGGTGGCGAACAGGCGCACGCCCTTGTCGAAGAAGTAACGAACGTCGCGGGCTTTCTTGATGGTGTTGCCGTAGCTGATGCGTTCCGGACCGACGCCGCGCTCCATCACCTTGTCCAGTTCGTAGATCGAGGCGATGTCGAAGTTCGAGCCCTTGTCCTTGAGCAGGTCGATGATCTCGACTGCCGGGTTGGCCTTCACGGCGTAGTACACCTTGGCGAATTCGAAACCGGCGCGCAGGTCGTCGTAGGCCTGGCTGATGATCGCGGTGTCGATCACCACGAACGGGGTTTCCTGTTGGTCTGCGAAGGCCTTCATTTTGTTGAAGGTTTCGCGTGGGTAGTAATCTTCGACCTTGATCGGCATGCGGGGCTCCAGATGGCTAAACCATGAACACTAGGATTCGGGCAGTTGAACCGGGCACAGGTTCAACCTTAGGGGCGGCCATCGACAATCGGCCGGAAGGCCTGCTGCCAGGCCTGGAACGTCTGATCAGTTTCCCCACTTTGGTTCGCCTACTTCCCAAGGCATGTCGCCGAGAATCACCGGCCTGGCATCAGGCGCGGCAACCTCTCGTCGTCAGTACTTGAGCCGGATGGATCGTTGCCAGCATGGACGTTCGGCCGCGGACTTTAAGACCATGCCCCGCACAGATCAATCAAAAATTGCCCTCGAGGGCACTCGCGCTTGCCGAGCGTTTTTGATTCCACACGAAACGCGGTGAAATGCTGCACAGCCGCAACCCCACGCGCGCGCGCCCTGCCCGACCTCGAGCCTGGCACAGGGTGCTTTCATGACGATGACAGTAGGGCTTTCGATTGCCCCGGGTGGGTCAGCCAGGCGGCCATGGCACGACTGTCAGTCAGTTGCGCCTGCTGCTGAGAGGGCTTGGCAGGCTATTGAAAACTACCTGCGTTGCCGCTGCCTCGCCTACGTTTTTCAACGGCCTGTTAGCGGAAGCGCTCGACTTCGCGGTGCAGATCGGCGGCCAGGGTCTCCAGCTCATTGGAGGTATGGGCCAGGTTGGCGATCACTTCGCGCTGCTCGCCGTTGGCCTGGGCGATGCTCTGCAGGTTGCTGCTGAGTACCGTCGCCGTGCTGCTCTGCTCGCTGGTCGCGGTGGTGATGGCGGCGAACTGTTCGCCAGCGGCACTGCTCTGTTCGGCGATCTGGGTCAACGCCGCCGCCACCTTGGCGTTCAGCTCCAGGCCGTTGTGCATCAGCTGGCGCCCCTGTTCCATGGTGCTGATGGCACTGCTGGTTTCGCCCTGGATGCTGCCGATCATGCTGGAGATCTCGGTGGTCGCCTCACGCGTACGCCCGGCGAGGCTGCGCACTTCGTCGGCGACTACGGCGAAGCCACGGCCCTGCTCACCGGCCCGGGCCGCCTCGATGGCGGCATTGAGCGCCAGCAGGTTGGTCTGGTCGGCGATCGAGGTGATGACGCTGAGGATGCCGCCGATCTCCTGGGAGCGCTGACCGAGGCTGTCGATGACCTTGGCGGCGCTGTTCAACGACGAGGAAATCTGCTCCAGCGCATTGGATGCCTCTTCCATGGAGGTACGGCCGATGCGGGTCTGGCTGGCATTCTCGCTGGCCATGCGTTCGGTGCTGCGCATGTTGTCGGCGATGTTCAACGAGGTGGCACTGAATTCTTCCACCGCACCGGCCATGCTGCCGATCTCGCCGGACTGCTGTTCGATCCCCTCGTAGGCACCACGAGACAGGCCGGACAGCGCTTCGGCACGCTGGCTGACGTGCCCGGCGGCGGCGCGGATGCGTTCGACCATGGTCGACAGCGCGGCGCTCATCTGGTTGAAGCTGCGCGACAGGTCGCCGATCTCGTCGTTGCTGGCCACCTCCAGGCGTACGCTCAAATCACCGGCCCCCAGGGCCTGGGCCTGACGGACCAGCTCGCCGAGCGGGCGCAGCTTGCGGCGCAGCAGCCAGATCACCGCGAGCACGGCAAGCACCAGGGTCACCAGGCTGCCGATCGCCAGCTGGCTGCCGACGTGCCAGGTCACGGCCTGGATTTCCGTTTCCGGCATGCTCGCCACCACCGTCCACGGGCCGCCGGCGAACGGCACGGCGACGCTGTAGAAACGCTGCTCGCCATCACTCCAGAACCCGCCCTTGCCCGGTGTGCCCAGCACGCCGGACATGGTGGCGGTCAGTTGCTCGGGACGTTGCGCGCCATAGGGAGGCACCAGCCACTTGTGCTGATCGTCGAGCAGCGCCAGGGAACCGGTGCTGCCGATGCGGAAGCGCTGCAGGTTGGCGAACTGGGCGTTCTGCGCGTCGGTGTAATCGAAGCCGACGAACAGCACGGCGATGACCCGACCGCCAGCGTCACGCACCGGGGTGTACTGGGTCATGTAGAAACGCTCGAACAGCAGCGCCCGGCCCACGTAGCTGTTGCCGGCCAGCAGCCGTGCGTAGGCAGGGTGCTGGCGGTCGAGCACGGTGCCGATGGCACGGCCACCATCCTGCTTGGTCAGCGAGGTGGTCACGCGAACGAAATCATCGCCGTCGCGCACGAAGAGGGTCGCCACGCCAGCGGTGAGCTGGCGAAACTCGTCGACCTCGGTGAACTCGTTGTTCAACCGCGTACTGCCCAGGTAGAGGGCAGGAGCCTGCAGCGAACCGACCGTTACCCGCTCGCTCGGGCTGAGGCTCAATCCACTGCTGAAGCGTCGTTCGAACAACCCCGCCAAGCGCTGGGTGCTTTCGCGCAGACTGTCGTGGAAGGTGCTCAACTGGTCAGCCAGCAAGCGCGCTTCGCTGCCCAGGTGTTCTTCACGGGTGACGAGGTTGGCGCTGTTCAGCGAGCGCAGGGCGAACAGCGTGCTGACGCTGATCAACAGCACCAGCATCGCGGCGAGGGCCGTCGCCAGTTGCCAGGCGATCCGGGAACGAGGTTGTGTCATGAAGCATCTCCAGGGCTGCAAATCACCCTTGAATGGAGTGAGTGATAAGCCGCGTGTTTCGACGAGCGCGGAGAATACTTGAGTACTTTAGTGCGTCAATGGCCATAAGGGTGCGGTGGCGCGTTTTTTACCTGGCGACACGAAAATGTTGCGCAGCAGACATCAGCGACGCATATCGACCTCTGGCAACTGCATCGCCCTGACCTCCTCCAGAAGAAAGTCGCGCAGCCGCTCGAAGCGTTCCTGACCGCGCCGCGCCCGCGGCCAGACCAGGTAATAACTGTCGCCGCTGGCCACCGCAGTCGACCAAGGCAGACCCAGGCGCCCTTGCAGGACATCTTCGGCGACCATCGCCAGGTCCCCGATCGACACGCCGTAGCCCCGGGCCGCGGCCACGATACCCAGCTCCAGGGTATCGAAGACCTGGCCGCCCTTGAGCGACACGCTGTCTTCCAGGCCCATGGCCTGCAGCCAGCGGCGCCAGTCGCGACGATCCGGGGTGGGGTGTACCAGCTCCGCCTGCTGCAGGCGTGGCAGATCCCAGCCCCCAGCCTCCGCGGCCGCCGGCGCACAGACGGGTATCAGCCACTCCTCGAACAGCATGGCGCTGCACCAGTCGTCATTGAACACGCCGTCGCCCAGCAGGACCGCACAATCGAAGGGCTCGTGGAGGAAATCGACACGGTCGATGTCCATCCAGGCGCTGGTGAGTTGCACCTCTATATCCCCGTGCTGGGCACGAAAGCGCGACAGACGCGCCAGCAACCAGCGCATGGTCAGCGTCGACGGTGCCTTGAGACGCAGGATGCTGTCATCGACCCGCAGCGTGGCACAGGCCCGCTCCAGTGAGTCGAAGCCGTCTCGCACGCCGGGCAGCAACAGCCGGGCCGGCTCGGTCAGTTGCAGCGAACGACCGCGGCGCTCGAACAGCCGGCAGGCGAAATGCCCCTCCAGGGTGCGGATGTGCCGGCTCACCGCACTCTGGGTGATCGCCAGCTCATCGGCGGCACGGGTGAACGACCCATGTCGCGCAGCCGCTTCGAAGGCACGCAATGCATACAACGCCGGCAAACGCCGACTCACGATCTTGAACCATGAGTTTTACTCATGCCTTGCATGGCTTTTTTCCTTTTGTGGCAGTGTGCAGGTGTGTCCAGAATAACGACTCCACACACGCCAAACACGCACTTGATCATCACCTGCGGTTCTCTACGCCTGGCTTCGGGTAGCCCCGGAAGCTGCAAACTTTGAGCATAACTCATGGATCGCCACACCCTTCGCCTGGAACTCATCGCCATTTTGCGCCTATCCGGCCCGTTGATCGCCGCGCAACTGGCCCATGTGCTGATGGTGTTCACCGATACGCTGATGATGGGCTTGCTCGGCCCACAGGAGCTGGCGGGCGGCGGCCTGGGTGCAGCCAGCTATTCGTTCGTGTCGGTCTTCTGCGTCGGGGTGATCGCTGCGGTTGGCAGCCTGGCGGCCATCCGGCACGGCGCCGGGGATACAGCGGGCGTCACCCGCCTGCTCGGCACCGGCTTGTGGCTCGCCTCGGCGCTGGCTCTCGGTGCCGGCATACTGTTGTGGAACCTGGCACCCGCGCTGCTCTGGGCCGGGCAGTCAGCGGACAACGTCGACAAGGCGATGACCTTCCTGCAGGCGCTGTTGTTCGCCCTGCCCGGCTACCTGACGTTCATGGCGTTGCGCGGCTTCACCGCCGCCATCGGCCGCCCCGGCCCGGTGATGGCCATCAGCCTGGGCGGCGCGCTGGCCAACTTCGTCCTCAACTATGTACTGATCAAGGGTTGGTTCGGCCTGCCAGCACTCGGGTTGGCCGGCATCGGCCTGGTCACCGCGCTGATCAGTACGCTGATGGCGCTCCTGCTCGCCGCGCACACCCTGCGTCACCGGGCCTACGCCGCCTACCCCTGGTTGCAGGGCCTGCGTCGCCCGGCCGCTGCCGAGCTGCGGGAGTTGCTGCGCCTCGGCCTGCCGATTGGTGGCACCTATGCCGTGGAGTCCGCGCTGTTCGCCTTCGCGGTGCTGTGCATGGGCGCGCTGGGCAGCACGCAACTGGCCGCTCACCTGATCGCCATCCAGTCGGTCTACGTGGCCTTCATGGTGCCGGTGGGCATTTCCTACGCGGTGACCTTCCGCATCGGCCAGCACTATGGCGCCGGTCGGCTGCTCCACGCGCGCTGGGCCGGGCGCCTGGGCATCGCCATCGGCGCGCTATGCATGCTGGGTTTCGCCGGCCTGTTCTGGCTCGCGCCTCACTGGGTGGTCGGCCTGTTCATCGACCGCTTCGACCCGGCCTACGCGGAGGTGGTCAGCCTGGCGGTGAGCCTGCTGGCCATTGCGGCCTGGTTCGAACTGTTCGACGGCATCCAGAATATCGCCATGGGCGCGATCCGTGGCTTGAAGGCCGCCAACATCACCTTTTTCGTCGGCCTGGGCTGCTACTGGCTGATCGGTGCGCCGATGGCCTGGCTGCTGACCTTCCATTTCGCCTGGGGTGCCCATGGCGTCTGGTGGGGGCTGGCCAGCGGTCTGGCCTGTGCGGCCATCGCCCTGACCCTGACCTTCGAGGTCAAGGCCGGGCGCATGCTGGGCGAGGCGGCTCAGCCCTCCCGCAAGCCGGGCAGTGATAGCCGCCCACGGCTGAGCAGGCGATCCAGTTCGTCACGCGGTACGGCGCGGCTGACCAGATAGCCCTGTACCTGATCGCAGCCGAACTGGCGCAGCAACTGCAGTTGTTCGGTGTTCTCCACCCCTTCGGCCACCACTTGCAGGTCGAGGTTGTGAGCCAGGTTGATCATCGCCTGCACCAGTTGCTGGGCCTGCGGACGCGACTCCATTCCGGTGACGAAGCTGCGGTCTATCTTCAGCAACCCGATGGGCAGGTTGCTAAGGTGTTCGAACGACGAGAACCCGGTGCCGAAATCGTCCAGGGAAAAGCGCACGCCCAGGTGGCCGAGGCGCCGCATGGTCTGCTGCACGTAGTCGCTGCGACGCATCACGGCGGTTTCCGTGAGTTCAAACTCCAGCCAGCTGCTGTCGATGCCGCAGCTCTCGATCAGGCGTTCCAGGGTCGGCAGCAACTGGCTGTCCTGGAACTGGCGGAAAGACAGGTTGATCGCCATGTGCAGCGCCGGCTGGCCACGCCCGTTGAACCATTGCATGTCGCGCAGCGCGCGGTCGATCACCCAGTAGCCGAGCGGCACGATCAGCCCGCACTCCTCGGCCAGCGGCACGAACGAGCCGGGCATCAGCAAACCCTGTTTCTCGTGTTTCCAGCGCACCAGCGCTTCCAGCCCGACGATCTCGCCGCTGTGCAGACAGAGCCGTGGCTGATAGTGCAACTGCAATTGATCGCGGCGCAGCGCCCGGCGCAACTCGCGCTGCAGATCGGCCTGGCTGCGCATGCCGCGATCCAGGTGTTCGTCATACAGGTGATAGGTGCAGCCCTGGCGACTCTTGGCCTGCTGCATGGCGACATGGGCGTGCCACATCAGCGTGTCGG
The DNA here is from genome assembly GCF_900100535.1 of Phytopseudomonas flavescens. Taxonomy (GTDB): domain Bacteria; phylum Pseudomonadota; class Gammaproteobacteria; order Pseudomonadales; family Pseudomonadaceae; genus Aquipseudomonas; species Aquipseudomonas flavescens. Next base: position 98,077 of record NZ_FNDG01000011.1, on the reverse strand, counting down.
CATTGCCCGCCGGCTTGGACTCGGCCACACCGAGGCTGCAGCCGAGCAGCAGGCTTTCACCGTCCACCCAATAGGGTTCGCCCAGGGCGTCGGCCACACGCCGTACCCAGGACGAGGCGCGCGGTGGATCGTCACGGGTGTCGAGCAGCAGGGCGAATTCATCACCGCCCAGCCGCGCCAGTTGGTCGCCTCGGCCCAGGTGGTGCTTGAGGCGCGCCACCACCTGCTGGATCAGTTGATCCCCGGCCCGGTGCCCAAGGGTGTCGTTGGCCTGGCGGAAGTTATCCAAGTCCAGATGCACCAGTGTCAGGCCCCGCCGGCCATGATCGCCGAGGCGCGCCGCCAGCAGCGTCTGGAAGCCCTGGCGGTTGGCGATGCCGGTCAGCGCATCCTGTTCGGTGAGGCGTTGCAGGGTGGCCTGCAGGCGGCCGTGCTCACGCACGTAACGCAGGCAGCGACGCACCACGTCATCGCTCAGTTGATCGCGCACCAGCCAGTCGCAGGCCTGCTCCGGTGCCTGTTCGGGCTCGCACTCGAGCAACAGGATGATCGGCACACTGCATTGTTCAGGGCTTGGCAGCTGGGCTGGCGTGGCCAGCAGGACCACATCGGGGTTGTCCCCCAGCAGGGCTTCGGCGGCTGGCCAACTGCTCGCGCAGGTCAGGGGTGCCGGACCGCCCAGGGACTCCAGGCGCTCGTGCAGCAGCTCGCCCCACTGCGGCGTGTCAGCCAGCAGGATCAGGCGCAATGGCTCGACGGATGCGCTCAAGCAAACTCTCCTGCGGCACGAAAGTACAGGCGACAACTCGCCCCTGGATGCGCCATATCCGGCATCAAATCAAGCACTTCCGTGTAAACCGCGGAACATCCTGCGACAAACGCGCAGAGCCGACAAGTGCATTGGCGAAACTCGCCGCCTACCCGGTCACAGAATGGCAAATGATCGATTACCGCCGTAGCCCCGCAGGTCGCGGCTGTCGGCTGCCCCATCAAAGCCACGAACGAGGTGCGACTTTCAGCTAAAATGCGCGGCCATTTCCCTGCGCGATAGACACGATGTCCCGACTCAACCCCCGGCAACAGGAAGCCGTGAACTACGTCGGCGGCCCTCTTCTGGTGCTCGCCGGCGCAGGCTCCGGCAAGACCAGCGTGATCACCCGCAAGATCGCTCACCTGGTGCAGAACTGCGGCATCCGCGCCCAGCACATCGTCGCCATGACCTTCACCAACAAGGCCGCCCGCGAGATGAAGGAGCGCGTCGGCACCCTGCTCAAGGGCCCCGAGGCCCGCGGCCTGACCGTATCGACCTTTCACAACCTGGGCATGAACATCATCCGCAAGGAATATGCGCGCCTGGGCTACAAGCCCGGCTTCTCGATCTTCGACGACGGCGACATCAAGGCGCTGCTGACCGACATCATGCAGAAGGAGTACGCAGGCGACGACGGTGCCGATGAGGTCAAGAACACCATCGACAGCTGGAAGAACGACCTGATCCTGCCTGACGAGGCCCTGGCCAATGCTCGCGGCCCCAAGGAGCAGACGGCCGCCATCGTCTACCTGCACTACCAGCGCACGCTCAAGGCGTACAACGCGGTGGACTTCAACGACCTGATCCTGCTGCCGGTGAAGCTGTTCCAGGAACACACCGACATTCTGGAGAAGTGGCAGAACCGCATCCGCTACCTGCTCGTCGACGAGTACCAGGACACCAACTCCAGCCAGTACCTGCTGGTGAAGCTGCTGGTGGGCATGCGCAACCAGATCACCGTGGTCGGCGACGACGACCAGTCGATCTACGCCTGGCGCGGTGCGCGGCCGGAGAACCTCAACCTGCTCAAGGAAGACTACCCGTCGCTCAAGGTGGTGATGCTCGAGCAGAACTACCGCTCCACCAGCCGCATCCTCAAATGCGCCAACGTGCTGATCGCCAACAACCCCCACGCGTTCGAGAAGCAGCTGTGGAGCGAGATGGGCATGGGCGACGAGATCCGCGTGATCCGTACCCGCAACGAAGACGCCGAGTGCGAGCGCGTGGCCCTGGAGATCCTTACCGAGCACCTGCGCACCCAGCGCCCCTACAGCGATTTCGCCATCCTCTATCGCGGCAACTACCAGGCCAAACTGATGGAGCTGAAGCTGCAGCACCACCAGATTCCTTATCGTCTATCCGGCGGCACCAGCTTCTTCGCCCGCCAGGAAGTGAAGGACCTGATGAGCTACTTCCGCCTGCTGGTCAACCCGGACGACGACAACGCCTTCCTGCGGGTGATCAACGTGCCACGCCGGGAAATCGGCTCCACGACCCTGGAAAAGCTCGGCAACTACGCCAACGAACGCAAGATCAGCATGTACGCCGCCAGCGACGAGATCGGCCTCGGCGAGCACCTGGACAGCCGCTACACCGAGCGCCTGGCGCGCTTCAAGCGCTGGATGGATGGCGTGCGCGAACAGTGCGTGGTCAACGAACCGATCGCCGCCATCCGCAGCATGGTGATGGACATCGACTACGAGAACTGGCTGCGCCAGAACGCCTCCAGCGACAAGGTCGCCGACGCGCGCATGGGCAACGTCTGGTTCCTGGTCGATGCCCTGAAGAACACCCTCGACAAGGACGAAGAGGGCGACATGACCATCGAGGACGCCATCGGCAAGCTGGTACTGCGCGACATGCTCGAGCGTCAGCAGGAGGAAGAGGACGGCGCCGACGGGGTGCAGATGATGACCATGCACGCCTCCAAGGGGCTGGAATTTCCCTCGGTGTACATCATCGGCTTCGAGGAGGAGATCCTCCCCCACCGCTCCAGCATCGAAGCCGACACCATCGAAGAAGAGCGGCGCCTGGCCTACGTGGGCATCACCCGCGCCAAGCGTAACCTGGCCCTGACCTTCGCCGCCAAGCGCAAGCAGTACGGCGAGATCATCGACTGTTCGCCGAGCCGCTTCATCAACGAACTGCCACCCGAAGACCTTACCTGGGAAGGCATGGAAGAGGCGCCGGTGGAGGTCAAGGCCGCTCGCGGCAACGACGCCCTGGCCAGTATGCGCGCCCTGCTCAAGCGCTAAGCCGCCCCGACCCTAGGTGAGGGGGCGGGCGCAGCGACACCCGGGTGTCATGCACGGCTCCAGAGCCGAGCGCAATGCCCGCATCACCAGCGTTCATCCTCGGCCGGCACCTGCGAACCATTTCGTAGTCAGAGTGAGAGGCCGGCCGCTACTGGCGGCCATCCGTCACCATCACGCCAATATCCCAAGAGGCCCGGAACCATGCGCACGCTCACTCTCGACCTCGATACCCTGACCCAGTTGATCAACGGTCGCGAAACCCTGGAGCACTGGCTCGATCTGGAGGCCGGCAGCGTACTGAGCCTGTCGCGGGAAGATCAGGACAGCGAAGAACGCCAGCAGCTCCAGTTGAATCCCGAGCGCTACGCCGCTGTGCCCAACCTCGATGTGGCCCAGCGCGTGGCCATGCGCGAGTCGTTTCTATTCACCCTCGACGACCTCAACGCGCACCCCCTGCTCAGCGCCGCCCTGACCGGTCGCAAACCGCTGCGCGCCTTCGATTACGAAATCGACTACTTCCCCGTGCTGCGCCAGCAATGGCAAGACTACGAACAGAAACAGCTGCGCGAATACGCCCTCAACTGGCTGTTCGAACTGGGCCTGGAACCGGCGCCGGACAAACTGCCGCTGGACACCCGTGGCATCCCCAGGGACATCCTGCGGCGGCTGACCAAAAGCGCCTGAGCCGGATGGCCTGCTAGGGTCTGTTGACGTTTCACGCACGGCCGCGCCGGAGCCCGTTTTTGCGCGAGGCAAGGCACGAGATGCGAAGTTTGGCGGGCCAAATGAGCCATTGAGTAACGCCGTCTCGCGCAAAAACGGGCCCGGCCCTACGGGTTGCGCGGGAAATCTCGCCATGCGTCGTTGGAGGACTTGAAAAGGGAATGCCATTCCCTGCGTCCTCCGCCTAGCTTGGCGAGAGTTCTCGCGGCAACGCGGCTCGCGCTGAAACGTCAACAGACCCTAACGTTGCGGTTGATACCCCGGCTGCACCGCCGGCTGGCGCAAGCCCATAGCCAGCAACGCGCCAGACACGGCAATCAGGGCACTGAAGAAAAGGGCCCGGTTCAACCCCTGCACCGGATCCTCGGTGGCATTGGCAACCGACACCAGAATGGCCAGGCCCAGCGCTCCACCGATCTGCTGCACGGTAGACGTCATGCCTGAGGCCACACCCTGCTGGCCGGCGGGGATGCCCTGCCCAGCGCACACCCACATCGCCGTCCAGGTCATGCCCTGGCCCAGGCTCAGCAGCGTGATGGCCGGCAGCAGCTGCAGATAGCCATCGACCCGCACCAGCCCGAACGTCTGCCAGGCGATTCCCAGGGCGCCGGCCAGCAGCCCCAGAATCAGTGTCAGGCGTGGGCCGAAGCGGGCCAGCATCGGTTCGGCCAGCGCGATACCCAGGGTACACACCAGGGTCGCCGGCAGAAACGCCAGGCCGGTCTGCAGAACACTGAAGCCGTACACCTGCTCGTAGTAGATGGCCAGGAAGTAGTACTGCACCCCAAAGCTACTCATGAACACCGCAGTGATCAGCATCGCCAGCCACAGGCTGCGGCGGCGTAACAGCTGCAGATGCATCAAGGGATCGGCCGCCCTGCGTTCGATCCATACGAACAGCCCCAGCAACAGCACTGCCGCCACGAAGGCACCGACAGCTCCAGGTGTCGCCCAGCCCCACTCCGGCCCCTGGATGAATGCCAGCACCAGCAGGCTGCCACCGGCGGTGACGCAGAACGCCCCAGGCAGATCGAAGCTGCGGCCCCCATCGAGCGCGACGTCTGCGCTGATCCAGCGCCCCGCCGCCCAGGCGCAACCGCCAGCCAGCGGCACATTGACGAGAAATACCGCCTCCCAGCCAAAGCCCTGGGTCAGCGCACCGCCCAGCAATGCCCCCAATGCCAGGCCGGCAGCCGATGCCGCACTCCAGATCGCCAGCGCCCGATTACGCGCGGCTCCTTCGGCGAAGTTGCCATTGATCAGGGCCAGCGTGGCGGGGAACAGCAGCGCCGCGCCAACCCCTTGCAGCGCCCGGGCCAGTACCAGCAGCAGTGGCGAATCGGTGCAACCACCGGCCAGCGACGCCACGGCGAACAGGGTCTGGCCGATGCGATACATGCGGCGGCGACCCAGCAAGTCGGCGCAGCGCCCGCCGAACAACAGGCAACCACCAAACGTCACGCTGTAGGCGCTGATCACCCATTGCAATTGCTGCGTGGAAAACCTCAGCTCGTCACCGATGCTCGGCAGGGCAACGAACAGGATGGTCGCATCCAGGGCGATGATCAGTTGGGCGCAGGCGAGTAGCGCCAGCATCAGGCGGGGTTGGGAAGACGGCATGCGCAGGACTCTGCTGATGGACGGCTCTGCAGTTTCATTCATGCGCCACAGATGATAAATACCCTATAAATCCTTTCAGCGATGATAAAAATCATGGATCTCAACGCCGTGCAATTGCTGCTCAAGGTTGCCGAGCTGCGCAGCTTCACCCTTGCCGCGCATGCCACGGGCCTGACCCAGTCCGGGCTGTCGCGCGCCATCGCTCGCCTGGAACGCGAACTGGGCACGCGCCTGCTCAACCGCAATACTCGCAGCGTGAGTCTGACGCCCGACGGCACCCTGTTGCGCGATCAGTGTGCGCCCCTGCTCGCGGGCCTTGAGGATGCCGAACGGGCGCTGCTCGACCGCCGCTGCGAGCCCAGCGGTGTGTTACGCCTTACCGCGCCCTCGGCCTTTGGACGCATCGTGCTGCTGCCGCTGCTGGGCGAGTTGAGCCAACGTTATCCACAGCTGCATATCGAAAGTACCCTGAGCGACCGGGTGGTGGATATCGTCGAGGATGGCTTCGATCTTGCCGTGCGCACCGGGCGTATCGACGATCAGCGAATGATCGCCCGCCCGCTCAGGGCCGCGCGCTGGACATGCGTGGCCACGCCTGCTTACCTGGCTCGTCGCGGCGTACCGCAGAACCTCGACGACCTGACCGGTCACGATTGCCTGGCCGTGCGCAATCCACGGGATGGAAGACTGGTCGCCTGGCAGTTGCTCGACGCTGGCCGGCCACGGGATGTGGAGGCCAGCGGCCGGCTGATCGTCGATAACGGTGACGCCCTGCTCGAAGCCGCTCGCCTTGGGCTGGGGGTCGCCCAGTTGATGGACTTCGCGGTGGCCGATGACCTGGCCGCCGGACGCCTGGTTGAAGTGCTGCAACCCTTCGCTGGCCGCCAGCGGGAAATCGCCATCGTCTACCCCCCTTCACGACAGCGCTCGCCGCGGATCACCGCGTTCACACAGGTCCTGTTCGAGCGCTGGGGCCGTGCCTAGCGGCGATTATTCGCCTGCGCAGGCAGCGCCTGCGAGTCAGCCGTCGGACACCGGGTGGCAAGGTGTGCGGTTTCGCTACAAAAGATCGGCAATTTGAGGGAAAATCCGCCGCTTTGCTCTTCAGCCCAGAGGATCGATCGTGGAGTCGTTGAAACAGAAGATATGCAGTGAAGGTACCGTCCTGTCCGAGCAGGTGCTCAAGGTCGACGCCTTTCTCAATCACCAGATCGACCCACAGTTGATGCAGCAGATCGGCCACGAGTTCGCCGAACGCTTCAAGGATCAGGGCATCACCAAGATCGTCACCATCGAGGCCTCGGGCATCGCCCCCGCGGTGATGGCGGGCCTGGAACTGGGCGTGCCGGTGATCTTCGCCCGCAAGTATCAATCGCTGACGCTCACCGACAACCTCTACATCTCCAAGGTGTTCTCGTTCACCAAGCAGACGGAGAGCACCCTGGCCATTTCCGCCAAGCACCTGAACGCCGCCGATCACGTATTGCTGGTCGATGACTTCCTGGCCAACGGCCATGCCGCCAAGGCACTGATCGACCTGGTCGGCCAGGCCGGCGCCAGCATCGCCGGTATCGGCGTGGTCATCGAGAAGTCGTTCCAGAGCGGCCGGGCCGCGCTGGACGCCGAGGGCTACCGCATCGAGTCCCTGGCACGCATCCAGTCCCTGGCGGGTGGCAAGGTCACCTTTCTCGATTAGGGCCCGTTGCCTTCAGCCCACTCAACAGCAACCGTTGGTACAGCTCCTCGCGCAAGCCGTCGGGCTGTTCCAGCCCCATGCGCTGCAGGTGCGCGGGAAAGTCTTCGGCAGGCGGTGGATCGAGCGCCGCCTTGCCCAGTTCCAGCACTTCGCTCAGCCGGAACTTGCCCTTCAGCCAGGTCAGGGCGCGCAACAGATCCTGCTCCTCCGGGCTGAAATCGCTGCCCAGCGGATACTCCGCGAATGACGCGCCATGCCGATCGGCAATCGCCTGCAAGCGCTCGGGGGTGTTGTCTGTGAAGTGCGGATCGAGCCGAAAATCCTTCGGAAGCTTGCCGGCCTCGATGGCCTGCTCGATCAGCTGCGCCTGAAAGCGCGAATCGCTGACGCCCAGCAGGGCCTCGATCACCTGCGCATCGTTCTTGCCGCGCAGATCGGCGATGCCGTATTCGGTGATCACCACGTCGCGCAAATGCCGCGGGATGGTCACGTGACCATATTCCCAGACGATGTTCGAACTCACCTCGCCTGCGGATTCGCGCCAGCTGCGCAGCAGCAGGATCGAGCGCGCGTCCGGCAACGCATGCCCCTGGGCGACGAAGTTGTACTGCCCGCCCACGCCGCTGAGCACGCGACCGTCTTCAAGCTGATCGGCCACCGCCGCGCCAAGCAGGGTGACGGTGAACACGCTGTTGATGAAACGCGCCTCGACGCGCTGCAGGCGCTTGAGCTCCTCCTCGCCGTACAGCTCGTTGATGAAACCGATGCCGGTCATGCCGAAGCGACTGCGCTGCCCGGCATCCATATCGGCGAGACGCTGATAGAACGATTGCGGGCCCAGGAAGAAGCCGCCATGTACCCACACGCCATGCCTGGCAGGCGTCAGGTAATCGCGCAGGGCCGCCTGGCTGAGTGGGTCGGAGAGCTCGGTGGAGCATTGCTGGTCGGTCGGCAGCAACAGGTTCTCGCCCTGCAGCTTGAGGTTGGCATCCAGCAGCCCAGCCTCCTGCAGCCAGTTCAGCGTCGCTTCATCCAGGCGTTCCGGCAGGCCGGCGTCGAGCATGGCCTGCACGCTGCGTGGGTGGCCATGGGTATCCAGCGCTCCGGCGCTGGCCAGACGCTGTACCCGCACGTCGGGGTAAACGATGCGACGGATCACCCGGGCGTCGGTCAAGGCCAGGAGGCCGTTGACGAGCATCTCGCTGCAGCCGTAGAGCCCGATGTCGAACGGCCGCTGATCGCCAAGCCGCTGGGTCAACGGGTGAGCACCAGCGGCCTGCAGGTCGGCCAGCACGTCACGGTAGCCGGCGTTCTCGGTGTGACGCCTCAGCAAGGCAGCGCTGACCGCGTCGCCCATGGCGCCGATGCCGATCTGCAGGGTACCGCCATCGCGCACCAGCGTACTGGCGTGCAGGCCGATGCAATGATCCTGCACCGTTACCGGCATGTTCGGGGTGGAAAACAACGTGCTGGCGTCGGCTTCCTGCAACTGGATATCGAAGGTTTCCCGGGGCAGCTCGGCATCGCCGGGCATGTAGGGCAGATGGTCGTGTACCTGAGCCAGACAGAGGACGGTTTCGCCGCGCTCACGCCGTGCCTGCAACAGTGGCAACAGATCCAGGGTGATGTCCGGGTTGCAGCTCAGGCTGAAATGCCCGGGCCGGGCTGCCTCCTGGGCCACCAGTTGCGCCACCACGTTGACCCCCCTGGCGTTTATGTCGCGGGCAACGTGGCTGTAGTTGCTGCTGGTGTAGTGCTGCTGTGCCGAGGCGCTGTCGAGCAGGCTGCCGGGCTGCAGGAAGAACTGCTCGACCTGTACGTTGGGCGGCAGCGCGTCGTCACGCAGATCGGCGAGAAAATCCAGTTCCAGATAATCGCCGTACACACGCTCGACGAAGGGCTGGAGAAAGCGCCGTTGCAGATCCTGACCCGCACGCGGCCGTCCCAGGCACAAGGCCGTGTAGATGGTCAGCTGGCGCTCTGGAAGGTCGCGCAGACGCGCGTACAGGGCGTTGACCCAGCGATTGGGTTTGCCCAGCCCCAGTGGCAGGCCCAGACGGATAGGCCCATCGATCTCATCCAAAACGCGGTCGACGGCTTGCTCGATGGAACACTGTTGGGGCATGCAGCTCTCCAGGCGGAATGGTCACGGCAGTCTGTGTTCGACTGCCCGAGCTGGCCTTTTGCTGCAATTTTGTCATCACCCTGAAACGACAAGGCCGCCCGAAGGCGGCTCTGGTATGGCAGGGATGGGAGCTAGGGCCTGTTAACGCTACCGCGCAAGCCGCGTTGCTGCGCAAAATCTCGCCAGGCCGGGCGGCGATCCGCTAGGCGGAGGACGCAGGGAATGGACTAGCCGTCCGCGTTTTCCCTTGCCAAGTCCTCCAACAACGCATGGCGAGATTTTTCGCGCAACCTAGGCGGCCCCACCCATAGGGCCGGGCCCGTTTTGCCGCGATACGGCGTTTCTCGCCGGCTCATTTAGCCCGCTAAACTTCGCGGCTCGTGCCTTGCATCGCGGCAAAACGGGCTCCGGCGCGGTCGTGCGGTAGTGTTAACAGGCCCTAGAGCCCAGACATCTTCTCGATGGCAGCACGCAGTTCGTCGTCCGAGCAATCGCCGCAGGTGCCCTTCGGCGGCATCGCATTGATGCCGGCAATCGCCTTGGCCAGGATGCCGTCCATGCCGCCCTGCTCGTCGGCGCGGCTTTTCCAGGCCGCTGCATCGCCGATCTTCGGTGCGCCAAGCAGCCCCGAGGAATGGCATGCGTTGCAGTGCCTGGCGACGATATCGTCAGCGCTGCGCGCGGTACCACCGGTGGTGGCGGCAACCGCCTCGACGCCCTTGCATTCCTGCCCGGCGATACACACCTGCCCTACCGGCCTGATCCGTTCGGCAATCGCCTGGTCGGTGGCCGCCTGGGCATTCCCGGCCCATAGCGCGAGGGCAATTGCCGGCACTACGAGCCTGCTTCTGATTGGGTTCACACGTACGCCCTCATGGGTGGCTAGTCACGCTCGCGGCACGGTTTCGCAAGCCCGCGAATTATAACGACTGGCCCAGGCGGCCGGAATGACCCGACGGGTCACGGGGTTATTGATCCCATGACGCAGATCAACGGGAGGTTAGAAAGCCCCCAAGGCGTTGCGCCGGGGGGCTTGTCGGACGCGTGGCTACCGCCTGCCGCTGCCCTCAGAAGTTCGCCGGCGTGGTGGCGCTGATCAACCGGGCCGGCTGATCGAAGGGGTTACGAAAGCGATGCGGCTTGCTGCTCTCGAAGTAGTAACTGTCGCCGCTCTCGAGAATGAACACCTCGCCGCCGACGCTGAGTTCAAGACGCCCCTCGACCAGCATGCCGGTCTCCTCGCCTTCGTGGGCGTACATCTCCAGGCCGGTGTCGCTGTGCGGCGGATAGGTTTCGTCGAGAAAGGAAATGGCTCGGCTCGGGTGGGCCTTGCCAATCAGCTTCATGGTGATCGCACCACTGTGGATATCGGTCAGCTCGCTGGCCCGATAGACCACCTGCACCTGGTTGTCCTGCTCGGCCTCCAGGGAAAAGAACTCCACCAGCGACATCGGGATACCGGCCAGCACCTTCTTCAGCGAACTGATCGAGGGGCTGACGCTGTTTTTCTCGATCATCGAGATGGTGCTGTTGGTAACCCCCGCCCGCTTGGCGAGTTCGCGCTGAGAAAGCCCCTTGAGCTTACGGATCGATTGCAGGCGTAGACCGACGTCCAATGCAGGATGCCCCCGGGAAGACATGGAATTGGCCGTATCATGGCAACAGTGTTCAGTATTTACAACAGTCTGAACACCCTAGCCTTCGCTGTAAACCAGTGGCACGCGCCGCACGTTGCAGAACAGCTGGTAGGGAATGGTACCTGCCGCGATGGCGACATCGCTGGCCAGCACGCCCGAGCCCCAGAACTCGACACGGCTGCCCAGTCCGGCAGCGGGCAGGTCGCTGAGGTCCACGGTGAGCATGTCCATCGAGACGCGACCGATGATCCGCGACGGCTGGCCGTCGATCAACACCGGTGTGCCGGTGGGGGCATGACGCGGATAGCCGTCGGCATAGCCCATGGCGACCACCCCCACACGGCTGGCACGTTCGCTGGTGAAGCATGCCCCATAGCCAACCGGCTCGCCCGCCAGCAGGTCACGCACGCTGATCACCCGTGACTCCAGCGTCATCACCGGCCGCAGGCGGGCGGCGACCTCGTGCGCCTGCTCGAAGGGCGTGGCGCCGTAGAGCATGATGCCGGGGCGCGACCAATCGCTGGGAATGCTCGGCCAGCCCAGCAGCGCTGGCGAGTTGCGCAGGCTGACGTCGGCGGCCAGCCCTTCGCGGGCCTGCTGGAACACTGCCAGTTGCTCGTCGCTGCGGCTGCTGTCGAGTTCGTCGGCACGGGAAAAGTGGCTCATCAACACGATCTTCGCCACCTTGCCACTGGCCAGCAGGCGCCGGTAGGCCGCCTGGTAGTGGTCGGGATGAAAACCGACCCGGTGCATGCCGCTGTCGAGTTTCAGCCAGACGTTCAACGGCCGCTCGACAGTCGCCTGCTCGATGGCATCGATCTGCCACTGCGCATGCACCACGCACCACAGCCCGTGCCGGTCGATCAACGCCAGCTCGGCTGCCTCGAAGAACCCTTCGAGCAGCAGAATCGGCCCGCCGATCCCCGCTTCACGCAGCTGCAGCGCTTCTTCGATACAGGCTACGGCGAACCCGTCGGCGTCCTTCAACGCCTGGGCGCAACGTACCGCGCCATGTCCATAGGCATCGGCCTTGACCACTGCCAGCGCGCGGGCAGCGGACAGTTCACGAGCCAATTGATAGTTGTGACGCAGAGCTTGCAGGTCGATCAGGGCACGGGCGGGACGCATGATTATCTCGGTTGACGGAAAAAGACACGCTACTAAGGCGGGAGCAGTCTTTCGTAGGGTGGACGACGCTTCATCCGTCCACCGCTCTGCAATTGCAAAGGTGGACAAAAAGAGCGTTGTCCACCCTACGGGGGGGGGAATCTCCGCTAGCGCCTTATTGCAGTCGGAACATCTCGTGTAGATCGTGAGCCGGCCTTTAGGGTAAAGCAGCAATCACGGTCATCTCCACGAGCACGTCCGGCGAATACAGTTTGGCTTCGACGCAGGCGCGGGCCGGAGACTGGCCAGCCGGTACCCAGGCGTCCCAGACCTTGTTCAGGCCTTCGCGATCATCGATGTTCTTGAGGAAGATGGTGATCGACAGGATACGCGTCTTGTCGGTGCCGGCTTCAGCCAGGAAGGCGTCGATGCTGTCCAGGGTCGCCCTGGTCTGTGCCTCGATGCCTTCACTGTGATCTTCATCCAGCTGGCCGGCCAGGTAAACGGTGCCATTGTGAATGACGATTTCGCTCAGACGCGGTTCAGTTCGCAGGCGCTGTATGGACATGGGTGTTCGACTCCTTGGTTGTGCCATAACGGGAACTATCCAGGCCTTCGCTGCTGATCTGTGGGCGCTTCCGGGCGATGATGTCCGCAAGGAACCGCCCGGAGCCGCAGGCCATGGTCCAGCCTAGGGTACCGTGTCCGGTGTTCAGAAACAGGTTTCGATACGGCGTTGCGCCAACGATCGGCGTGCCATCCGGGGTTGCCGGGCGCAGGCCCGTCCAGAACTCTGCCTGGCTCAGGTCACCGCCCTGGGGATAGAGATCATCGACGATCATCTCCAGGGTTTCCCGGCGACGCGGATCGAGGCTGAGGTCGAAGCCGGCGATCTCGGCCATGCCGCCAACGCGGATGCGCTGGTCGAAGCGAGTGATCGCGACCTTGTAGGTCTCGTCGAGAATGGTCGAGGTCGGTGCCATGGCCGGGTTGCCGATCGGCACGGTCAGCGAATAGCCCTTGAGCGGATACACCGGCGCGCGCACGCCCAGCGGCTTGAGCAGTTGCGGGCTGTAGCTGCCCAGCGCCAGGACGTAGCGGTCGGCGGTTTCCAGCTTGCCGTCGATCCACACCCCGTTGATCCGATCTCCGGCGAAATCCAGGCGCTGGATATTCTGGCCAAAACGGAATTCGACACCCAGATCGCGAGCCATATCGGCCAACCGCCGGGTGAATATCTGGCAATCGCCGGTCTGGTCGTTGGGCAGGCGCAGCGCACCAGCAAGCTTGTCGGTGACGCCGGCCAGCGCCGGCTCGACCTTGGCGATGCCGGCGCGGTCGAGTAGTTGGTAAGGCACGCCGGATTGCTCCAGAACCGCGATGTCCTTGGCCGCGTTATCCACCTGGGCCTGGGTACGGAACAATTGCGTGGTACCGAGCTGACGCCCTTCATAGGCAAGGCCGGTTTCCGCACGCAGCTCGTCGAGGCAGTCACGGCTGTACTCGGACAGGCGCACCATGCGTTCCTTGTTCACCGCGTAGCGGCTGGCGGTGCAGTTGCGCAGCATCTGCGCCATCCACAGGTACTGATCGATGTCGCCAGTCATCTTGATGGCCAGCGGCGCGTGCTTCTGCAACAGCCACTTGATGGCCTTCAGCGGCACGCCCGGCGCCGCCCAGGGAGAGGCATAGCCTGGCGACACCTGGCCGGCGTTGGCGAAGCTGGTTTCCAGACCGGGGCCATTCTGACGATCCACCACCACCACCTCGAACCCCTGCCTCGCCAGGTAATACGCACTGGTCGTGCCAATCACGCCGCTGCCAAGCACCAGAACCCGCATAGTTTCTCCTCGCCGCGACGATGCACTGGCGTATTACGATTTGAGAAGTCGATGCGCACAGTATAGAAAGTGAATAGCAGTGCTTTTCACTGTATACACGCCTATATTTGAAGAGAACTCTTGGTTTAACAGCCTTTCATGGAGGGGCGCCGATCATGCGTACGCAACACCAGAGCCGCCGCGAGCTGGACAAGATCGATCGCAACATCCTGCGCATCCTTCAGGAGGACGGACGCATCTCCTTCACCGAACTGGGCGAGCGGGTCGGCCTGTCCACCACGCCCTGCACCGAACGCGTGCGCCGCCTCGAGCGCGAGGGCATCGTCATGGGCTACCACGCCCGCCTCAACCCGCAGCACCTCAAGGCCAGCCTGCTGGTCTTCGTGGAGATCAGCCTCGACTACAAGTCCGGCGACACCTTCGAAGAGTTCCGCCGTGCCGTGCTCAAGCTGCCGCACGTACTCGAGTGCCACCTGGTGTCCGGGCACTTCGACTACCTGGTCAAGGCGCGTATCAGCGAAATGGCCAGCTACCGCAAGCTGCTCGGTGACATCCTCCTCAAGCTGCCCCATGTGCGCGAGTCGAAGAGCTATATCGTGATGGAAGAGGTGAAGGAGAGCCTGGCGCTGCCGGTGCCGGAATAACTACCTGATGGTTCCCACGCGCTGCGTGGGGATACAGCCCGTAGGGTGGAAAACCGCGAAGCGTTTTCCACCGGTTGGCTCAACGCCGGCACAGCCTTATGCCGTGATGGGTGGATAAGCTTCGCGTTATCCACCCTACTCGATGTCGGACGCAGCGCCCCCCCGGTTGAAGTTCTCCCCGGGACCAAACACCTAGACCAGCACCTGCCGCGTACTCGCGATGAGCTGGTGCACCTGGCGCTCGACGCTCGCCTCGATAGGCTGCTCGGGCGCACGCCCATGGGGGCACGGCAGGTTGGGAGTGGTACCGAACAGGCGGCAGATCAACGGGCGCTGGTCATACACCTGGCAGCCTTGCGGGCCCAGGTGCACGCAGTTGTACTCGGCCAGGGCTGCTTCCTGCTCGGCGGCGGTCTTGCGCGGCAGGCGCGACATTTCTTCCGACGATGCGGTCACCGGGCCGCAGCAGTCATGACAGCCGGGCACGCAATCGAAGCGCGGGATCTGTCGGCGCAGCAGGTCGATCTTGCGGCTGGTACAGCTCATGGTCATGGCTCGTAAAGCAAGTGCCGCGCATGGTACAGGCGCGCCGCCGTCCGGCAAAGGATCCGGCAGCGGCCCTCCTGGCAGGCCATCGTCAGTTGGCACCGCGTAAAGCCAGCGCTTATGCTTCGCAGCTTTCACCGCCAGACCATTCAGGACTTCGCCCATGACCGCCCGTGCCCACCCACCGGTTCATAGCGCCGAGCATGCCCCGTCCTACTACGCCGCGAGCGCCAACCTGCAGGTCGATTATCCGCCGCTGCAGGGTGAGCAGCGTGCCGATGTGTGCATCGTTGGCGGTGGCTTCTCCGGCCTGAACACGGCCATCGAGCTTGCCCAGAAGGGCCTCTCGGTGGTGTTGCTGGAGGCCCATCGGATCGGTTGGGGCGCCAGCGGGCGCAACGGCGGACAGCTGATTCGCGGCGTCGGCCACGGCGTCGAGCAGTTCGAATCGGTGATCGGCACCGGCGGCGTACGCGAGCTGAAACTGATGGGCCTCGAAGCGGTGGAGATCGTGCGCCGCCGGGTCGAGCAGTTCGCCATCGCCTGCGACCTGACCTGGGGTTATTGCGACCTGGCCAACAAGCCCCGCGACCTCGCCGGTTTCGCCGAGGACGCCGCCGAGCTGCAGAGCCTTGGCTACCGCCACGAATTGCGCCTGTTGCAACCGGAACAGATGCACGAAGTGGTCGGTTCCAACCGCTATGTCGGTGGCCTTATCGACATGGGCTCGGGGCACCTGCACCCACTCAACCTGGCCCTGGGCGAGGCGGCTGCCGCGCACAGCCTGGGCGTGCGTCTGCACGAGCAGTCAGCGGTCACACGCATCGATTACGGCAGTGAAATCCGTGTGCGCACGGCTCAGGGCGTGGTGCGTGCCGGGCAACTGGTGCTGGGCTGCAACGCCTACATCCGCGACCTGAACCCGACCCTGGGTGGCAAGGTGCTGCCGGCCGGCAGTTACATCATCGCCACCGAGCCGTTGAGCGAGGAGCAGGCCAGCGCGCTGATCCCGCAGAACATGGCGCTCTGTGACCAACGTGTGGCGGTGGACTATTACCGCCTGTCCGCCGACCGTCGCCTGCTGTTCGGCGGCGCCTGTCATTACTCCGGCAGCGATCCCTCGGATATCGCCGCCTACATGCGGCCGAAGATGCTCGCCGTGTTTGCGCAATTGCAGAACGTGCGCATCGATTATCAGTGGGGCGGGATGATCGGCATCGGCGCCAACCGCCTGCCGCAGATTGGCCAACTGAAGGATCAGCCCAAGGTCTTTTATGCCCAGGCCTACGCGGGCCACGGCGTGAACGCCACGCACCTGGCCGGCAAGCTGCTCGCCGAGGCCATCGCCGGGCAGGCTGGCGGCGGCTTCGAACTGTTCGCCAAGGTGCCGCACATGACCTTCCCCGGCGGCCGCTACCTGCGCTCGCCACTGCTGGCACTGGGCATGCTCTGGCACCGGCTCAAAGAGCTGGCCTGATGCCGCCACGTAGCCTGCGCTCGAGCGCGGCGATACCCAGGGCATCCGATTCAGGGTATCGCTCAACGCCGGGCTAGTGGCCCATATCTAGAGCTTCCAGAACGGCAGCGAAGCCTCCTCTCTGGCCTGGTCACGGCTAAGGCCGATATCACGAAGTTGCACATCGCTCAGCTCGAGCAGCGCGCGACGGGTCACCAGGCGGCGGAAGAACAGCGTCCAGCGATGGGCCAGTGCCTCACGCGCTGGCTCCAGCGCCGCCACACGCTGCCGTGCCGAGCCACTCAGCTCGCGGCTCTTCAGGGTCAATCGCACATCGCTCAATCCGTTCATCTCGCTCTCCTGCACCGGCTGGTCATGGGAGATCATGATGGCAAGGGAGAAAAATGCATGACAGATCCAAAAAAACGGAATTAAATCCATACAGATATCGGCGAAACCCAACTGAATGGTCGGTTACGCTGCTATCTGTACCGGTCTCCGATTCACTTTCTGCATACAGGTGCTGACCATGACCCTCTATACCAACCTGGCCGAGCTGATTGGCGAGCGTATCGAACAGGGCCTGTATCGCCCGGGGGATCGCCTCCCATCGGTACGCGCCCTCAGCCAGGAACACGGGGTCAGCCTGAGTACCGTGCAGCAGGCTTATCGGCATCTGGAAGATCGCGGCCTCGCCCTGCCGAAGCCGAAATCCGGCTATTTCGTCCCCCAGGGCCGCGCCAAACCGGCGCTGCCGAAGATCAGCCGGGCACCGCAGCGCCCAGTGGAGGTGTCGCAGTGGGATCAAGTGCTGGAGCAGATCGCCTTTGCACCGCGCAACGATTTCATCCAGCTTGGTCGCGGCCGACCGGACATCGACAGCCCGACCCTCAAGCCACTGCTGCGCTCGCTGTCGCGCCTGAGTCGCAAGCAGGATCTGCAGACCCTGACCTACGGCAGCATCCACGGCGACCAGCGCCTGCGCGAGCAGATCGCCCGCCTGACGCTGGATTCGGGTTGCCAGTTGAGCCATGAAGACATCGTCGTCACCACCGGCTGCCACGAAGCGCTATCGGCAGCGATCCGCGCGATCTGCGAACCGGGCGATATCGTCGCCGTCGACTCGCCGAGTTTCCATGGTGTGATGCAAGCGCTCAAAGGCTTCGGCATGAAGGCCCTGGAGCTGCCCACCGACCCGCTGACCGGCATCAGCCTGGAAGCCCTGGAGTTGGCCCTGGAGCAATGGCCGATCAAGGCCATACAGCTCACCCCGACCTGCAACAACCCGCTGGGCTACATCATGCCGGAGGCCAACAAGCGCGCCCTGCTGGCCCTCGCCCAGCGCCACGACGTGGCGATCATCGAAGACGATGTGTATGGCGAGCTGGCCTTTCACTACCCGCGCCCGCGCACCATCAAATCCTATGACGACGACGGCCGGGTGCTGCTGTGCAGCTCCTTTTCCAAGACCCTGGCGCCAGGCCTGCGCATCGGCTGGATAGCGCCCGGGCGCTATCTGGACCAGGTGCTGCACATGAAGTACATGGGCACCGGCGCCACCGCCCAGTTGCCGCAGCTGGCCCTGGCCGAGTACATCGAGGACGGTCATTACGAGCCCCATCTGCGCCGCATGCGCGCGCAGTACGCCCGTGGTCTGGATCAGATGAGCGACTGGGTGAGCCGCTACTTTCCTCCTTCGGTAAGGGTCAGCCGGCCCCAGGGCGGCTTCATGATCTGGGTGGAAATGCCGGAAGGCTTCGACAGCCAGCGCCTGAACCGCGAACTGGCGGTGCACAAGGTGCAGATCGCGCCGGGCAGTATCTTTTCCGCAGCCGGCAAATACCGCAACTGCCTGCGCATGAACTTCGCCTCACGGCATACCGCGAGCATCGAGGCGGCTGTTCGCAAGGTCGGCGAAACCGTGCTGGCCATGCTGGCGGAGTCGACACCTTGCGGCGGCTGAATCTTTTCCAGTGCAACGGCGTCCTATCAGCACTTCCCTGACAGCCGATGGAGGCTGCCCCCGTGCACTTGCGCTTGCTCTTTATCGTTTTACTGAGCCTCGGCGGTTGCGCCAACCAGTCGCCCATCGTACCCAGCCAGGCCATTGCCGCGGCTGACTCTTCATTCGGCGCGGCGCTTGCAGCACAGGCCGCCGAACACCAGGGGCATTCGGGGTTTCGCCTGCTGCCCGCCAGCAACGAGGCCTTCGCTGCCCGGGCTGAATTGATCCGTGCCGCGCAGCGCAGCCTCGACCTGCAGTACTACATCGTCCATGACGGGCTGAGCACCCGGGCACTGGTCAAGGAGCTGCTGCAGGCGGCGGACCGTGGCGTGCGCATACGCGTTCTGCTCGACGACACCAGCAGCGATGGCAAGGATTACCAGATCGCCCTGCTGGCGGCCCACCCGAATATCCAGGTGCGGGTGTTCAACCCCTTGCAACTCGGCCGCATGACCGGCGTCACGCGTCTGCTCGGCAGGGGCCTGAACCTGTCACGGCAACACCGGCGCATGCACAACAAACTGTGGCTGGCCGACAGCGCCGCGGCCATCGTCGGTGGCCGCAACCTGGGTGACGAATACTTCGACGCCGAGCCGAACATGAACTTCACCGACATCGACCTGCTTGCCGTCGGCCCGGTGGCGCGGGATCTGTCGCAGAGTTTCGACCAGTACTGGAACAGCTCCCTGAGCAGACCCATCGGGCAGTTCGTCTGGCAGCGACCTTCGCAAAAGGACCTGGACAAGGCACGCAAGGGGCTGCGCGATTACCTGGACACCGCCCGTGTGGAGCAACCGACGCTCTACAAGCGCCTGCTCGCTTACCAACAGGAGCCACAGTTGCAGAAATGGCTGGGAGAGCTGATCTGGGCCCCCGCCACCGCCCTGTGGGATGCACCGAGCAAGGTGCTGGCCAGCGGCGAGCCGGACCCGCACCTGCTGCTGACCACCCAATTAGGCCCCCATTTGCAGGCCACCAAGAGTGATCTGGTGATGGTTTCTGCCTACTTCGTGCCAGCCCAGGCGGGCTTGGAATTCCTCACCGGCCTGGCCGACCGGGGCGTGGACATCCGTATGCTGACCAACGCGCTGGAGGCTACCGACGTACCCGCCGTGCACGGTGGCTACGCGCCCTACCGGCAGGAAATGCTCGAGCACGGCATCCGCCTGTTCGAATTGCGCAGCCAGCCAGGCGATGACTCCCCCCCGGCCTACAGTTTCAGCGGCAGTTCCAACTCCAGCCTGCACAGCAAGGCACTGGTGATCGACCGGCAGAAGTCCTTCGTCGGCTCCTTCAACGTCGACCCCCGCTCGGTACTCTGGAACACCGAAGTGGGCGTGCTGGTCGACAGTCCCGAACTGGCCGGTTACCTGCGTGAACTGGCGCTGCTGGGCATGCAGCCGTCGGTCAGCTATGAAGTGCGCCTGCAACCCGACGGCCATGGCACGCGCATGGTCTGGGTCGGTGAGCACGATGGCAAGGCGTTCGTGCTGGATAAAGAGCCCGGCAGCCGCTGGCGACGCTTCAACGCCTGGTTCGCGCAAACCATCGGGCTGGAAAAGATGCTATAGCGCCGCAGGCGTGACGAATGCGTCACGCCGCCAGGCCAGCCAGACGAATCCCGCTGCCCCCAGCGCCATGAGCATCGGCAAGGCATGCCCACTGACCCACTGGCTGACCGCACCGGTAGCCAGTGGGCCGACCAGGCAGCCGATGCCCCATAGCTGAGCAACGTGGGAATTGGCGCGAACCAGCTGATCATCGCGAAAGCGCTCGCCGATCAGAATCAACGACAGGGTGAACAAGCCGCCGGCACTGGCGCCGAACAGCACCAGCACCGGCCAGACCACCGGTGTATGCAGGAGCAGCGGAATCCCCAGGCTGGATAACAGCAGAACCACCCCGCAGCCGCGGAACAGCGTGACCCGCGAAATGCGATCGGCGAGCAGGCCGATGGGCAGTTGCAGCGCCGCATCACCGACCACCACCACGCTGGCCATGAACAGCGCGACGTCCTGGGTGAAGCCCTGACGCAGGCCGTAGATCGGCAACAGGGTGAGCATCATCGCTTCGAAGGCCGCGAACAGCATCACCGCCCAGGCGATTGCCGGCATGCGCTGGCAGAACACCAGCAAACCACGTCCCGAAGCGCTGTGGGCATCGACCACCGGCGCGCCGGTACGGCCGATCAGCAGCAGCGCTCCAGCGATCAGCAAGCTGATGCCGAACCAGAAGCCCAGGTCGGTATCGGTGCCAAGTACGCTCAGTAGCAACGGCCCGCACAGCTGGCTCAACGCATAACCGGTTCCATACAGCGCCACCAGACGGCCACGCCACTTTTCCACGGCCAACTGGTTGATCCAGCTTTCACCGAGGATAAACACCACGGTCAGGGTCACGCCAAGCAGCAGCCGCAGCAGCAGCCACACCGCGTAATTCTGCATCAGCGCCAGCCCGGCAACCGACAGCGCCCCGACCAGCAGGCATAGCTGCATCAGGCGTGGCGTGGCACAGCGCGAGGCCAGCCGACCGGCCAGCGACGCGCCGAGCAGTACGCCGATGGCCGGCGTCGCCGCCATGATGCCGATGGCGAACGAACCGTAGCCCCAGCTTTCCAGGCGCAAGGACACCAGCGGCATGGTGGTGCCCATCGCCAGGCCGATACTGATCACCGCCGCGCAAACGGCGAAGTAGGTTCCCCAACGCATTGCTGACTCCAGAGACAAAGCACAGCGGCCGGGCTCCATGGAGCCCGGCCGCCGAGTCGATCGAGCCCGCCTGCTGGCGAGCTTATCCGTGCAGGATCAGAGCTTGATCCAGGTGGCTTTCAGTTCGGTGTACTTGTCGAACGCGTGCAGCGACTTGTCACGGCCGTTGCCCGATTGCTTGAAGCCCCCGAACGGCGCGGTCATGTCGCCGCCATCGTACTGGTTGACCCAGACGCTGCCGGCGCGCAGCGCGCGGGCCGTCAGGTGGGCCTTGGAGATGTCCGCCGTCCACACCGCGGCGGCCAGGCCGTAAACGGTGTCGTTGGCGATCTGCACGGCCTGCTCGGCGCTGTCGAAACCGATCACCGAAAGCACCGGCCCGAAGATTTCCTCGCGGGCGATGGTCATCGCATTGGTCACGCCGTCGAAGATGGTCGGCTCGACATAGGTGCCGCCGCTTTCCTGCAGGGTGCGCTTGCCACCGATCACCAGCTTGGCGCCGTCCTTGTGACCGGCCTCGATGTAGCCGAGCACGGTGTTCATCTGCTGGGTATCGACCAACGCGCCGACGTTGGTTTCCGGGTCCAGGGGGTTGCCGGCCTTCCAGCCTTTCAGGGCCTCGACCACCATCGGCACGAAGCGCTCCTTGATGGCGTTCTCCACCAGCAGGCGCGAGCCCGCAGTACACACTTCGCCCTGGTTGAAGGCGATGGCGCTGGCGGCGGATTCGGCAGCGGCCTGCAGATCCGGCGCATCGGCGAAGACGATGTTCGGGCTCTTGCCGCCCGCCTCCAGCCAGACGCGCTTCATGTTCGATTCGCCAGCGTAGATCATCAGTTGCTTGGCGACCTTGGTGGAACCGGTGAACACGATGGTGTCGACGTCCATGTGCAGGGCCAGCGCCTTGCCCACGGTGTGGCCATGGCCGGGCAGGACGTTGAACACGCCGGCCGGAATACCCGCTTCCACGGCCAGGGCGGCGACACGAATGGCGGTCAGCGGAGACTTCTCGGACGGTTTGAGGATCACCGAGTTACCCGTGGCCAGGGCCGGGCCGAGTTTCCAGCTGGCCATCATCAGCGGGAAGTTCCACGGCACGATGGCGGCCACGACACCGACCGGCTCGCGGGTGACCAGGCCGAGCTGGTCGTGGGGCGTCGGGGCCACTTCGTCGTAGACCTTGTCGATGGCCTCGGCGCTCCAGCGGATGGCGTTGGCCGCCCCCGGGACGTCGATGCCCAGCGAATCGCTGATCGGTTTGCCCATGTCGAGGGTTTCCAGCAGCGCCAGTTCCTCGGCATTGGCCAGCAGCAGTTCGGCGAAGCGGATCATCTTCTGCTTGCGCTTGGCCGGGGCGATGCGCGACCAGACCCCGGCATCGAACGCCGCACGGGCGGATTTCACCGCCAGCTCGGCATCGGCCAAGTCGCAGCTGGCGACCTGGCCCAGGAGCCGGCCGTCCACCGGGCTGATGCAGTCGAAGGTCTCGCCACTGCGAGCAGCCTGGTATTCGCCCTGCACGAAGGCACGGGTCTCGATCTGCAGATCCTTGGCACGTTGCTGCCAGTCGGCACGAGTCAAACGGGTCATTCGATCATCCTCTCAGTCGATGAAGCGCCGGGCGCCTCGGCGGCCCCTGACGGGCCGGAATTTGCGGATCACACTAAACCAGCGCCAGCAGACTTTTCAATATTATTGACACTGGGTCGGCATACACCCTTGCCGCGTTCGATTTATTAAACATAGACTCAAGCGCATCGTCATCTCGTCGTCGCACGATGCAGACCGCCCATCAATCGCCCGCCACATCGCCCCAGGCCGTCGTAGGCCATGGGCTGGGCGCAACAGGCTCTCGGACGGACCATGGAAGCGAACATGAATATCGAACAGATCGTCGACCTGGCCAACGGCGGCGGCAGCGCCGAAGACTACCGGCCCGCAGCGGAAAAGATCCTCAAGGGCGACCCGCTGCAACAGTTGCGCAACCACTACGCCAGCCCGTGCGGCCAATTCAACGCAGGCAGTTGGGAAGGCGCTATCGGCCAGTGGACGGTGGACTACAGCGAGCACGAATACTGCGAGATCCTTCAGGGTGTGGCCGTGCTGCGCGACCGAGAAGGCAACGCCAGAACCGTGCGCGCCGGCGACCGTTTCGTGATCCCGGCCGGCTTCGTCGGCACCTGGGAAGTACTGGAGCCGTGCCGCAAGGTGTACGTGGTGTTCCAGGCCGCGCCATGACCTGAACGACTGCCGGCACGCCGAGCGAGCGTTCTCGCTCGGCGTGCCGGCGCTCCTCAGATCGCCACCTGCTCCGCCGGCGAGACGATGCTGCTCTTGCCGCGCGAGCGACCGGAACTGAGGTAGTCGGCGATGGACTCCTGGGTGACCTCACCGAGGAAGTCGTTGTCGGCGCTGAGCACCGGCAACCAGGAGCGATTGAACTCGTACATGCGCGACAGCAGGATGCGCAGGTGTTCGTCGTGGGAGGCGGTGGCGTTGAACGGCTGCAGGAATGGCTGCACCGAACCGCCCTGCCCGCGCAGGTCGCGGCGACGGATGTAGCCCAGGCCCTTTTTCTGCGCATCGGTCACCACCAGGTGGCGGCGGTCGTGCTCTTCCATCAGTTCCACGGCATCGGCGACCGAGGTTTCCGGCAGCACCGAGGGGGCATCGTCGGCAGCGTCTTCGGCGCGGATCAGCAGCAGCCGCTTGAGGGTGCTGTCCTGACCGACGAAACCGCTGACGAAGTCGTCGGCCGGATGCGCCAGCAGGGTATCCGGGTGATCGAACTGGAGCAGCGTACCGTCCTTGAAGATGGCGATCTTGTCGCCCAGCTTGATGGCTTCGTCGATGTCGTGGCTGACCATGATCACGGTCTTGTTGAGCGCCCGCTGCATCTGGAAGAACTCGTTCTGGATGGCGTCGCGGTTGACCGGGTCGACCGCGCCGAAGGGTTCGTCCATCAGCAGAACCGGCGCGTCGGCTGCCAGGGCGCGGATCACGCCGATACGCTGCTGCTGGCCACCGGACAGCTCACGGGGATAGCGCGACAGGTATTGCTTGGGCTCCAGTTGCACCATGCTCATCAGCTCGACCGCCCGCTCGTGGCAGCGTTTCTTGTCCCAGCCGAGCAGCTTGGGCACCACGGTGATGTTTTCCTCGATGGTCATGTTGGGGAACAGACCGATCTGCTGGATCACGTAGCCGATGTTGCGGCGCAGGGTCACCTCGTCGATCCCAGTGGTGTCCTCGCCGTTGATCAGCACCCGCCCGGAGGTCGGTTCGATCAGTCGGTTGATCATCTTCAGGGTGGTGCTCTTGCCGCAGCCGGACGGACCGAGGAACACGCAGATCTGCCCTTCGTCGACGGTCAGACTGACTTCGTTGACGGCTACGACGTCCTTGCCTTTCTGGTGGAATTTCTTGGTCAATCTATCGAGTTGAATCATGTTCGAGTCCTCAGTGGGCGGCTTTCAGGCCACGGGGAGTGAGCGTTTTCTGCAGCCACTGCAAAAACAGGTCGGCGACGATGGCGAGCAGGCTCACCAGCACCGCGCCGACGAAAAGGGTGGCCATGTCGCTGCGACTGATGGCCGTGAGAATCAGCACGCCAAGGCCGCCGGCGCCGATGGTGGCGGCGATGGTCATCACGCCGATGTTCATCACCACGGCGGTGCGCACGCCGGCCAGGATCACCGGCACGGCAATCGGCAGATCGACCATGCGCAGGCGCTGCCAGAAACTCATGCCGATGCCTTTACCCGCCTCGCGGATGCCCGGCTCGACGCTGCTCAACGCCAGGTAGGTGTTGCGCAGGATCGGCAGCAGCGAATAGAGGAACACGGCGGTGACGGCCGGCAGCGGCCCGAGGCCCTGACCGAACTGCGAGTAGAACGGCAGCAGCAGGCCGAACAGCGCGATGGCTGGCAGCGTCAGCACCACGGTGGCGGCCCCCTGCAGCGGCCCGGCAATCCATGGGAAGCGGGTCATCAGAATGCCCAGCGGCACACCGATGACGATCGCCAGGCCGACGGCGATGCCGACCAGGGCGATGTGCTCACCGGTCAGGCTGACGACTTGTGCCCAGTCGATATGCTGAAAAGCGGTCATGAAATCCATATCAGCGATCCCCCCCGATCAGTTTCTGTTCACGAAGGAAATCGACGGCCACCGCAGCGGGTGTCTCGCGCTCGACATCGACGCGGGCGTTGAGGCGACGCATGGTGGCGTCGTCCAGGCGCTCGGCCAGGGGTTTGAGCAGGGCTTGCAGATCAGGGTGCTCCTTCAGGTAGTCGGCATTCACCACAGGGGCTGCGGTGTAGTCAGGGAAGTAGCCCTTGTCGTCCTCGAGCAGGCGCAGGCCAAAGGAGTCCAGACGGCCGTCGGTGGTGTACACCAGGCCGACGAACACCTGACCGTTGCGCAGCGCGGTGTAGACCAGGCCCGGGTCCATCTGGCGGATCTCGTTGCGGGTGAAGGTCAGGCCGTATTCCTTGACCAGCCCGTCGAGACCATCGGAGCGGTTGGCGAACTCGATATCCAGCGCCAGCAGGCGACTGCCCTTGCCCGGCTGCTGCAGAGCCTCTGCCAGGTCGCTGATGCGCTTGATATCCGGATGTTCCTCGGCGACCTTTTCCGGCAACGCCAGGGCATAGGTGTTGTTGAAGCGGGACGGCGCCAGCCAGATCGCACCGGTCTTGGCATCCAGCGCCTTGACCCGTGCGTAGGCCGCTTCCTTGTCGAGGCGCTCGGTCACCTTGTTGTAGGCCACCAGCGAGGTACCGGTGTATTCCCAGGTCAGATCCAGCTGGCCGTTCTTCATCGCATTCCAGGCAATGGTGCTGCCCAGATTGCCGACGATGCGCGACTGATAGCCGTGGGGCTGCAGGTACTGTGCGGTGAGTTCGGAAAGGATCGCCTGCTCGGTAAAGACCTTGGCGCCGATGCGAATTTCCGCTGCCTGGCTGGCAGCGGCCAGCAGCATGCCGAGGCCAACAACAAATGACTTCATCAAGGTCTCCATTAGCGGGCCAGGCCTCGCTCGAACCAGAAACGGCTGACCGCGGCCACCAGGCCGTCGAGCAGCAGCGCCAGCAGGGCAGTGGCTGCCGCGCCCAGAATCAGCAATGGCTGATCTTCCAGGGCGATGGCCGGAAAGATCAGACTGCCCAGGCTGTTGGCACCGATCAGAAAAACCAGTGGTGCCGTGCCGACATTCAGCGCCAGCGCAACCCGCACGCCGCCAACGATGATCGGCACGGCATTGGGCAACTCGACCTGCCAGAGCACCTGGCCGGGTGTCATGCCGATACCGGTGGCCGCTTCCTTCAGCGAACCCGGCACGTTGCGCAGACCTTCATAGGTGTTACGCACGATGGGCAGCAACGAGGCGAGAAACAGGGCGAGCACCGCCGGGCCATTGCCGATCCCGACGATGGACAGGGCGATCGCCAGCACCGCCAGCGGCGGCACGGTGTTGCCCACGTTGAACACCTGCATGATGCGCTCGGCACTGTGCTCGCGCCCCGGTCGACTGAGCAGGATGCCGGCGGGGACTCCCACCGCCAACGCTGCGAACATCGACAGGAACACCAGGTACAGGTGCGCCTGCAGGTAGAAGATGAGGTCTTCGCGGTGCGAAGCGAGCACTGCGGGGGTGATCCAGTGGATCAGCAAGGCCAGTACCGCAACCAGCGCCACAGCGCCCAGCAGCACCTTGCCCAAGCTTTTCAGCATGTTTTGACTCCAATCGACGACGGGCAGAGGCCCGTCGAGTTGGCCATACGCGTTGCGCGCCAGCCATCAAATACCGGAAGGAGAAACTCGTTTGCCAGATAGCCTGCATGCATCTGCAAACAGCACCGGCGGCCTCCCGGCCCACGTGTACTCGACCCTTATGCACCGCCCTGGTTCAACCTTCTTGCCATTGTTCTGCCATGCAGCACTGCCACACATCCGGTTACAAGACAGCTATCATAAGGCCTCAAGGGTGTTCGCCGGGACGGCGCGCACCAGCCCCCGAAGGAGACCCCGTGCTCGACCTCGTAGCCGCTTTCATCGTTCTCACCACCCTGCTCACCTACGTCAACTACCGCTTCATCCGCCTGCCGCCTGCCATCGGGGTGATGGCCACCGCGCTGATCTTCTCGCTGATCGCTCAGGGCCTGAGCCAGCTCGGTTACCCGCTGATCGAGCTCGAGGCGCAGCAGATCATTCGCCGTATCGATTTCTCCGACATCCTGATGACCTGGTTCCTGCCGGCACTGCTGTTCGCCGGAGCGCTGCACGTGGACCTCAGCGACCTGCGCAGCTACAAGTGGCCCATCGGCCTGCTGGCCACCGTCGGCGTGTTGATCGCCACCAGTGTGATCGGCACCCTGGCCTACTCCATCTTCGCCCTGTTCGGCTGGCACGTGGACTTCATCTACTGCCTGCTGTTCGGCGCACTGATCTCGCCTACCGACCCGATCGCGGTGATGGGCATTCTCAAGTCGTCGGGCGCACCGAAGCCGCTGGCGACCACTATCGTCGGCGAGTCGCTGTTCAACGACGGCACGGCGGTGGTGGTGTTCACCATCCTGCTCGGCATCCTGCAACTGGGCAGCACACCGACGCTCGGCGCGGTGAGCTGGCTGTTCATCCACGAGGCAGTGGGCGGCCTGCTGTTCGGCGCGGCCTTGGGCTACGGGGTGTTGCTGATGCTGCGCAGCATCGATCAGTACCAGGTCGAAGTGATGCTCACCCTGGCCCTGGTGTTCGGCGGTGCGGCACTGGCTTCGCGCCTGCACGTTTCCGGGCCGATCGCCATGGTGGTGGCCGGCCTGATCATCGGCAACCTGGGCCGCAAGCATGCGATGTCGGACGAATCGCGCCGCTACGTGGACGGCTTCTGGGAGCTGATCGACGAAATCCTCAATGCCCTGCTGTTCGCCCTGATCGGCCTGGAACTGCTGCTCCTGCCGTTTTCCTGGCTGCACATCGTCGCCGCCCTGGTACTCGGCGCCGCCGTGTTGGTGGCGCGCCTGCTCACCGTGGCACCGGCCATCGTGATCATGCGCCGCAGCGCTGGCGGGCGCCGACAGGTATCCCACGGGGCGATCCGTATCCTCACCTGGGGCGGCTTGCGCGGTGGCGTGTCGGTGGCCCTGGCACTGTCGTTGCCGCTGGGCGAGGAGCGTGACCTGCTGCTGAGCCTGACCTACATCGTCGTGCTCACCTCGATCCTGCTGCAGGGATTGTCCATAGGCCCGCTGGTCAGCCGGCTGTACCGCGACGTGCCGCGAGCGCCTGTCGACGATCACCACTGACCAGGAAGGCTGGCGATGAAGCTATCGCCAGCCTCAATTCAAAGGCGAGACTCGAGTACCAGCAGGTTGTTCTCCACTCGCCAGCCGACCCGGTTGAGAAAACTCATGCCCAGCAGCGCTTCGCTCGGCGAGGCGCCCTCCAGTACCACCGCCTCGACACCCAGCACCTGCAGCGCCCCGACGCTTACCTTGTCCAGGGTCACGCGCCAGCCACGGGCAGTGCCGCTGGCGGTGCTGACCTGGATCGGCTGGCCACGCGTGCGGTAGTCGATGCCGAGGCGACGGGCGTGGTTTTCATTGAGGGCCACCGACGTGGCACCGGTATCGACCAGGAATTGCTGCGAGCGGCCATTGATCGCGCCTTCGGCCCAGTAATGCCCGCCGTTGCCGCGGGCGATGCTGAGGGTCTGCTTGCGCGCTTCGGCGAAACCGCTGGTGTTGTATTCACGGCTGAGGCCGTAGCTGCGCTCCACGCCGTCGACCCGCAGCACGGCGCTGCGGCTGTCGGCACTCACCACCTGCACGCCGCCCGGCCCACTCTGCCCAACGCGCACCAGTTTGCGCTGGCCGTCCACCGAAATCACCGCGGCGCCTGGAAACAGGCCGACCACCTGGACCTGCGGTGCAGCCAGCACCAACGAAGCTGCCAGCAGGCCGGCCAGACCACAGAACACCTGACGCATCCTTGCCTCTCTCATCTAATCGAAGGGATAGTGCTGGCCCCAGCGCTCGAAGACCGGGCGCAAGGCGTCCCGTTCGACCAGCTCGGCCATCCGCTGGTCGTACAGCTTCGCCAGGGCCTGGCCCCGCGCATTATCGGCGAAGCCGATGTACAAGGGCAGGCGTATCAGGTCGGTGACCCGGTATTTCGAGGCGTCGGCAGCCCCCGCGAGCACGGCCATGACCTCGGGCTGGGCGTCGATGTAATAGTCGGCATGGTCGTACGCGAGCATCGGCAGGATGCCGCCACGGCGCAACAGCTCGTCGTAGTGGCCGAGGCCGGGAATATAGCGCTGGTACTCGTAGCCGCGCATCCACACCAGACGCGAAGTGGCCAGCGTCTCGCGGTCCGGCAGGGGCTTGCTGGTCAGGCTCAGGGCGCTGATCAGGTCCGAATCGTAGTGCCAGGTCGGGTACACCACACTACCGTCGACTTCGTTCTGGTAAGACGCCACCCAGGCATCCGCCTCGCCGCGTTTGACCAGGCCGACGGAACGGGTATAGGGCACGATCTGCATGTCCAGCCTGACGCCCGCAGGCTCGAACACCAGACGCAACACGTCCCAGGACAACCCCGTACCGTCGGCATTGATACGATCAACCCAGACATCGCTGGCCATGCGGATGTTGCCGGGCAGGGCGCTGCCCGCCTGAGCGCAGGCGCCGAGCGCCAGCAGCAGGGCCAGCCAGAAACCGCGGATCATCGTACCCCCAGGCTCAGGCGAAGCCCAGGTTGGCCGCCAGGCCGTTGCTCCATCCCCACACCAGTACCTGCATGGCCAGCCAGGCGAACACCCCGGCCAGCACGTCGTCGAGCATGATGCCGAAACCACCGTGCACGTGCCGGTCGATCCAGCGAATCGGCCACGGCTTGAGCACATCGAAGAAGCGGAAGACCAGGAACCCCACCAACACCCAACCCCACCCTTCCGGAACCAGCCACAGGGTGATCCACATGCCGACCATCTCGTCCCAGACGATGCCTTCGTGGTCGTGCACGCGCAGATCCTCGGCCACCTTGCCACACAGCCAGACACCGAACAGCATGGTGACCCCCAGCATCAGCCAGTAGCCCCAGTCGGGCAGCATCTGCCACAGCGGAATGAACGGCACCGCGACCATCGAACCCCAGGTGCCCGGCGCTTTCGGCAGGGTGCCGGAGCCGAAACCGAAGGCCAGGAAATGCAAGGGATTGCGCCACACGGAGGGCGGCACGAACTCGGCGGGGACTTGCTTGGGATGATCAGTCACGTTGCGATCCGAAATGTTGGTAGCCCCGCACCAGCGGCTGGATGGCTCGGCCGTCTGCGCCCAGCAGGACCACGCCCTGCCCGGCCTCGACGCGACCGATCACATGCACAGGCTGCCCCATGGCACGCAGCCCGTCCAGTGCCTCGACAGGCAGAGTAAAGGCAAGCACGTAGTCATCGCCACCGGCAAGCGCCAGCTGGCGGGCCGTTTCGTCGCCAGCACAGGCCAGCAGGGCTGCCGACAGAGGCAGGCGTTGTTGTTCGACGATCAATGCCACACCCGATGCGCGGGCGATATGCTCGCAGTCGGCGAGCAGGCCGTCGGAGATGTCCAGCGCCGCCGTGGCCACGCCACGCAAGGCCTGGCCAAGTACCAACTGCGGTGACGGCGACCAGTAGTGCGCCAGCAACTCACGGCTACCGCTCTGCTCCTCACGCTCACCGAGCACGAAGGGCAAGGCCCCCGCCGCATCGCCTAGCGCGCCACCGACACACAGCAGATCACCTGGGCACGCACCGGAGCGGGTCAGCGCAAGGCCCTTGGGCACCCGGCCGAATACGGTGAGAGTCAGGCTCAACGGCCCGCGGGTGGTATCACCACCGATCAGGCGCACGCCGCACTGGCGCGCCATGCTTTCCAGCCCGGCGGTGAAATCCGCCAGCCAGTCAGGAGAAACATCGGGGAGAGTCAGGGCCAGGGTGAACGCCAGAGGCGCCGCGCCCATGGCGGCCAGGTCACTGACCGAAACAGCCAGGGCGCGCTGGCCGAGCAATCGGCCAGCAGCATCTGCAGGGAAATGCACGCCTGCGACCAGCGTGTCGGTGGAGACCGCCAACTGTTCACCGGCGGGCACTTCCAGCAGGGCGCAGTCATCGCCGATCCCCAGCGCCACACCATCGGCCGCCTGCGCACAGGCCGCAGCGGCGAAGTAATGGCGGATCAGCTCGAACTCGCCCAACACGCTCAGCGCTTGCTGTTGAAGTCGCGGACTTCGTCAGCACGCAGCTTCGGCGCCAGTTTGTCCAGCACGCCGTTGACGAACTTGTGCCCGTCGGTGGCACCGAACACCTTGGCCAGCTCGATGCCTTCGTTGATCACCACGCGGTACGGCACGTCGAGGCGGTTACGCAGCTCGTAGGTGGACAGGCGCAGGATGGACAGCTCGACCGGGTCGATCTCCTCCAGCGGACGATCGAGCAAGGGCTCGAAGGAACTGTCGATCTCGGTCTTCTGACGCGGCACGCCGTGCAGGATCTCGTGGAAGTAGGCGCCATCGACCGCGCTGAAGTCGTTGTCGACGCGGAACTGCGCCTCGATCTCGTTGAGCGCCTGCCCGGCGATGTGCCAGGCGTACAGCGCCTGCATGGCCAGGGTGCGCGCCTGGCGGCGAGCCAGTACCTTGGCGCTCGGACCCTTTTTGACCGGCTTGTTGTCGTTCTGGCTCACTTGGCCTCCAACTGCGCCAGCAGGCTGACCATTTCCAGCGCGGACAGGGCCGCTTCGGCGCCCTTGTTGCCGGCCTTGGTACCGGAGCGCTCGATGGCCTGCTCGATGGAATCGACGGTCAGTACGCCGAAGGCCACTGGTACGCCGAACTCCATGGATACCTGGGACAGGCCCTTGGTGCATTCGCCCGCCACGTATTCGAAGTGCGGCGTGCCGCCCCGGATCACCGCGCCGAGGGCAATGATCGCGGCGTACTCGCCGCGCTGGGCGACTTTCTGCGCGACCAAGGGGATTTCGAAAGCGCCCGGCGCGCGGATGAGGGTGATGTCGCTTTCGCTGACGCCATGCCGCACCAGGGCGTCGACGGCGCCGCTGACCAGGCTTTCGACCACGAAGCTGTTGAAACGGCCGACCACCAGGGCGAAGCGGCCCTCGGGAGCGATGAAAGTACCTTCGATGGTCTCTAGTGTCATAGCGAGTTCTCGAGCTGTCTTTAAAGAGCCAGGGCATGCCGTGGCAGGCCCTGAAAATGGTGTCGGTGAGGCAGGCATGGCCCACCGCGCGGGTCACCCGTTATTTCGGGGGCAGGTATTCTACAACTTCCAGGTCGAAACCGGATATCGCGTTGAACTTCATCGGCGCACTCATCAGGCGCATCTTGCGCACCCCGAGGTCACGCAGGATCTGCGACCCGGCACCGACCGTGCTGTAGGTACTCGGCGCCTTGCTGGTGGCACCATCCGCCTCGCGGATGTGCGCCAGCACTTCGTCGCCATCCAGCGAGTGGCCGAGCAGCAGCACCACGCCGCTGCCGGCACTGGCCACTTCGGTCATCGCCGCGCGCAGGCTCCAGCGGCCGGGCTGGCGGACCATCAGCAGGTCGCGCATCGGATCCATGTTGTGCACCCGCACCAGGGTCGGCTGTTCCGGACAGATGCTACCCAGGGTCAGGGCCATGTGCACGTCGCCTTCCACCGAATCACGGAAGGTCACCAGGTTGAACTGGCCCACTTCGCTGTCCAGCGGCTGTTCGGCGATACGCGTCACCGTGCGCTCGTGGATCAGCCGGTAGTGGATCAGGTCGGCGATGGTGCCGATCTTGATGCCGTGCTGCTCGGCGAACGCTTCCAGCTCCGGGCGCCGCGCCATGGTGCCGTCGTCGTTCATGATCTCGCAGATCACTCCGCTCGGTTCAAAGCCCCCCATCCGAGCCAGGTCGCAGGCCGCCTCGGTGTGCCCGGCACGCGCCAGGGTGCCGCCGGGCTGGGCCATCAACGGAAAGATATGGCCGGGGCTGACGATGTCTTCGGCAACCGCGTTCTTCGCGGCAGCAGCCTGCACGGTGCGAGCGCGGTCAGCGGCGGAGATACCGGTGGTGACGCCCTCGGCGGCTTCGATGGAAACGGTGAACTTGGTGCCGAAACCCGAGCCGTTGCGCGGCGCCATGAGGGGCAGCTTGAGGATTTCGCAACGCTCGCGGGTCATCGGCATGCAGATCAGGCCGCGGGCGAAGCGCGCCATGAAGTTGATGTGCTCGGCGGTCACGCATTCCGAGGCGATGATCAGGTCGCCTTCGTTCTCGCGGTCTTCGTCATCCATGAGGATGACCATCCTGCCGGCGCGAATGTCTTCGACCAGCTCTTCGATACTGTTGAGTGCCATGGTGGCGGTGTCCTCAATGCTTCAGGTAGCCGTGTTCGGCGAGAAAACCTTCGGTGAGCCCGGCACTGCTGGGCTCGGCCGCCTTGTCACCAAGCAGCAGGCGCTCCAGATAACGGGCCAGCAGATCGACCTCGAGGTTCACCCGACGCCCGGGGCGGTAGTCGGCCATGATGGTCTCGGCCAGGGTATGCGGCACGATGGTCAGCTCGAACTCGGCGCCATCCACGGCGTTCACCGTCAGGCTGGTACCGTCGACGGTGATCGAGCCCTTGTGGGCGATGTACTTGGCCAGCTCGCGCGGGGCGCGAACCCTGAATTGGATGGCACGGGCGTTCTCCTCACGGGAGACGATCTCGCCGACGCCATCGACATGGCCGCTGACCAGGTGCCCCCCCAGGCGAGTGGTGGGCGTCAGCGCCTTTTCCAGGTTGACCCGGCTGCCACTCTTGAGGTCGATGAAAGCGGTGCGCGCCAGGGTTTCGCGACTGACATCGGCCCAGAAGCCGTCGCCCGGCAACTCCACCGCGGTCAGGCACACGCCATTGACCGCGATGCTGTCGCCCAGCACGACATCACCCAGGTCGAGCTTGGCGGTCTTGACATAGACACGCACGTCGCCGCCCTTGGGAGTGATGGCGGCGATGCTGCCGATGGATGCGATGATTCCGGTGAACATAAGGGTTCCTCGTCAGACCGGCAGTTCTTTGAGCTTGCGCAGCGTATCGGCGCAGGTGCGCGCGGCTTCGGCGCCCTTGACCAGGAAGTGCTCGCGGAAGAACGTCTGGTGCTCTTCACCGGCATGGAAATGATGAGGCGTGAGTACTGCCGAGAACACCGGCACGTCGGTTTCCAGTTGCACCTGCATCAGGCCCTCGATCACTGCCTGGGCGACGAACTCGTGGCGGTAGATGCCACCATCGACCACCAGCCCGGCCGCGACGATGCCAGCATAGCGGCCGCTCCTGGCCAGGCGCTTGGCGTGCAGGGGAATTTCGAAGGCGCCGCTGACTTCGAAGCAGTCGATCTCGCTCGCGGCATAGCCCTGGCGCTGCATTTCTTCGAGGAAGGCGTTACGGGACTGATCGACGATTTCGCGGTGCCAGCAGGCTTGCACGAAGGCCACCCGGCGCACGTGAGAAGCAATGGACATGTTCAACTCCTGTTTATGGTTAAAACAGGGCAGCTTGGATCGATAGGGACATTACGGACGTCGGCAGCCGCAAGGGCGCCTTGTCAGGCAATCCCGCTCTCTCTTCATCCGGACTATACCGTCGGCTCCGGAATCGCACCGGATCTGCTCGACCCCGGGCGGCTGGTGCCGTACCGGGCGCTCGCGGGCTAGGTGCGTTGCGCACCATTACCGCCGGTGGGGAATCGCACCCCGCCCTGAGAACGTTTGGCCACGCTGTGCGGCCGACAGGCGTTTTACCACAGTTGCCGTGGCGGTGCACGGTGGGCGTGCCCCAGCGGCGACGCTCAGTCGCCGGAATCGGGCACCGCGATGATGCGCCAGTCATCGCCCACGGCACGCATGTCGACGATCTTCAATGGCTTGGCCTCGACCATCCGCGCCAGGGGTAGGTCGAGCAGGGGCCTGGCGCTGGAGCCAAGGAATTTGGGCGCGACGAACAGCTGGTATTCATCGACCAGCCCCAGGCGGGCGAACGCACCGGCCAGCTTCGGCCCGGCCTCGACCAGCACTTCGTTGGCGCCCCGGCCCGCCAATTCCAGCAGCAGCTTGCGCAGATCGACATGGCCGTTGTTGCCGGGCATCGCCAGCAGTTCGTGGCCGTCGTCGAGATAACGGTCGCGCGACGTCGCCGCCGCGCAGGTCGCCACCAGTGCCGGCCCGACCTGGAAGAACGGTGCACTCAGCGGTACCCGCAAGCGCCCGTCGATCAGCACGCGCAATGGCGGGCGAGCCTGGGCCAGCGCCGTGAGCTCGGCGCCCAGGCCCAGTTCGTCGGGGCGCACGGTCAGGCGCGCCCCGTCAGCCAGCACGGTATCGGCGCCACTGAGCACCACGCTCGAACGCGCGCGCAGTCGCTGTACCGCCGCGCGTGCGGCGGGCCCGGTGATCCACTGGCTTTCGCCGCTGGCCATGGCGGTGCGCCCGTCCAGGCTCATGGCCAGCTTGACCCGCACCAGCGGCAGGCCCTTTTCCATGCGTTTGACGAAGCCGGCATTCAGCGTCCGCGCCTCGCTTTCCAGCACGCCGCTGTACACCGAGATACCGGCGTTCATGAGTCTCAGCAGACCGCGGCCAGCCACCTGCGGATTGGGATCCTGCATGGCCGCCACCACCCTGGCGACGCCCGCCCCGACCAAGGCATCGGCGCAGGGCGGCGTGCGCCCGTGGTGGCTGCAGGGTTCGAGGGTGACGTAGGCGGTAGCGCCACGTGCCTTGTCACCCGCCTGACGCAGCGCATGGACCTCGGCATGAGGCTCGCCAGCCTTGGCGTGCCAGCCCTCACCGACGATCTTGCCGTCGCGCACGATCACGCAACCGACACGGGGATTGGGGTGGGTGGAATACAGACCCTTGCGCGCCAGTTCGAGGGCACGGGCCATGAATGCCTGATCGCTGGTGCTCATCTCAGTCCTGGCTGGGCTCGCGGGAAAGACGGTCGATTTCCTCACGGAATTCGTTGAGATCCTGGAAGCGCCGGTACACCGAGGCGAAGCGAATGTAGGCCACTTCGTCGAGCTTCTGCAGTTCGGTCATCACCAGCTCGCCAAGCACCAGCGACTTGATCTCGCGCTCGCCGGTGGCCCGCAGGCGGTGCTTGATATGGGCGATGGCCGCCTCCAGTCGCTCGATGCTCACCGGGCGCTTCTCCAGGGCGCGCTGCATGCCTGCGCGCAGCTTCTCCTCGTCGAAAGGCTGGCGGCTGCCATCCTGCTTGATCAGACGCGGCATCACCAGTTCGGCGGTCTCGAATGTGGTGAAGCGTTCGCCACAGGCCAGGCACTCCCGGCGGCGACGCACCTGATCGCCTTCGGCGACCAGACGCGAATCGATGACTTTGGTGTCGTTGGCAGAGCAGAACGGGCAATGCATGGTCGGGACAGCCAGGCGGGAAAGCCCGCATGGTAGCGCATCCCCCCGGCTCGCTGCCAAGCGCCGCGGGGCCACTTTCCTTTGCATTCGCCGGTGGCTATGGGGAGAATCCAGGCATCGCCCCGAGGATCTGTCCATGCCATTGCGCCCGCTCGCCCTGCTCAGTCTCACCGCCTTGCTTGTCGCCTGTGCCAGCGAAACACCGCCCCCCGCCCCACCACCCGCAGCGCCTGTGCCGAAACAGGAGCCTGCGGCAACACCGGCACACCTGCGTGAACTCACCGGCACGCTACTCGACGTACCGGCAGGGGCCGATGTGGAACTGGCGCTGCTGACCATCAACGAGCGCGGTCTGCCGCACAAGCTGCTGGGCAACATCCAGCTGCGCGGCACCGGTGCGCCGCTGCCATTCCGCCTGCAGTTCAACCCCGAGAACTTCGATCAGGGCATCCGCGTGGAACTGCGCGGTCGCGTCCATCAATCGGGCACGCTGGTGCTGCACATGCCCAGCCAACTGATCCGCCAGCCACAAAGCCAGGCGCTCGGCGAAGTACGCGTAACGCCCGCGCTGTGACCCCACCGCCCCACCTGCAGGCGGCACTCGGCGAGCTGCTCGGCGACGCCCGCCTGAGCGCGACAACCCTGCCAGGCACCGACCTGCGCCTGTGGTTGATCGACCCGGCGAACATGGATCGCTGCTTCAGCCCCGAGGAAACCCGGCAGATCCTCGAGAAGCCACCCTACTGGTGCTTCTGCTGGGCCAGCGGCCTGGTACTGGTGGACTGGCTGGCCCGGCACCCGGAGTGGGTGCGTGGCAAGCGGGTACTGGATGTCGGCGCTGGCTCCGGCGTGGCAGCCATCGCTGCCGCGCGGGCAGGCGCGACGCAGGTGGTGGCCTGCGATCTGGATCCGCTGGCCCTGGCGGCCTGCCGGGCCAACGCCGCACTCAACGGCGTGCAGCTCGAGTACTCGAGCGATCTGTTCGCGGAACGCCGTGACTACGACCTGGCGATCGTCGCCGACGTACTCTACGACCGCGCCAATCTGCCCCTGCTCGACCGCGTTCTCGAACATGCCCGCCAGGTGCTGGTGGCCGATTCAAGAGTGCGGGATTTCAGTCACCCCGCCTACCACCGCATCGCCGGCCTGCAGGGCTGCACCTGGCCGGATCTGGCAGAACCGGAAACCTTCCGCCACGTCAGCCTCTATCATGCCGACGGCGGCCCCTTGTAGCCGCGCACCTGCACACGGATTTATAGTCATACCCACTTTTCGCCCGGACAGAGACCGACCATGAGCGACACCCCGTACATCTTCGATATCAATGGCGCCGTCCAGTTTGAACAGCTGGTGATCGAGAACTCGTTCAGCAAGCCGGTCCTGGTGGATTTCTGGGCCGACTGGTGTGCGCCGTGCAAGGCGCTGATGCCGCTGCTGACGCAGATCACCGAGGGCTACCAGGGCGAGCTGCTGCTGGCCAAGGTCAACTGCGATATCGAACAGGAAATCGTCGCGCGCTTCGGCATCCGCAGCCTGCCGACCGTGGTGCTGTTCAAGAATGGCCAGCCGGTCGACGGCTTCCAGGGCGCGCAACCCGAGTCGGCGATCCGCGCCCTGCTGCAACCCCATGTCCCCGAACCTCAGGCGCCCGAGGCCGATCTGCTGGAAGTCGCCCAGCAAGCCTTCGCCGATGGCCGCATCGGCGAGGCCGAAACCCTGCTCAAGCAAAAGCTCGGCGAGGACAATGGCAATGCTGGCGCACTGATTCTGTATGCACGCTGCCTGGCAGAGCGCGGCGAACTGGGCGAGGCGCAACAGGTACTCGATGCGGTCCAGGGTGATGAACACAAACAGGCCCTGGCCGGTGCCCGCGCGCAGCTGACCTTCTTGCGTGAAGCGGCCGAGCTGCCGGATGCCGCCACACTGAAGAGTCGCCTGGCGCAGAACGCCGAGGATGACGAAGCCGCCTACCAGTTGGCCATTCAGCAGCTCGCCCGCCAGCAGTACGAGCCGGCCCTGGACGCCCTGCTGAAACTCTTCGTGCGCAACCGCAACTACGCCGACGGCCTGCCCCACAAGACGTTGCTGCAGGTGTTCGACCTGCTCGGCAACGATCATCCACTGGTGACCACCTACCGCCGCCGGGTGTATCAGGCGCTCTACTGAGCCCCTTAACCGTAACCCGCCGACGTAGCCTGGCGTTGAGCGCAGCGATACCCAGGGCACCTACCAGCACGTAGCCTGGGTTGAGCTCAGCGATACCCGAACATTCTCCCGGGTATCGCTGAGCTCAACCGCGGGCTACAGATGCGGCCCGTGCCGTGCGTAAACACGGCTCTTGCCGCGTCAACTCGAGGCCTCTGGCTGCCCGACCCAGCAATAAACCGGCGCATCCGGGCCGGTTTCCATGCGCACCTGCTGGCAATGACGCAGGCGCACCAACAACCGCTTGCCCGCCACCTCACCGCCAGCCAGCGCGGCCAGTTGCGCCAGCAACTGCGGCCCCTCGATGCGTCCGGCACGGCGCAACAGCTCCAGCACCGTTTGCCATTGCCCGTCCTGATCAGGCTGAACGGCCTGCGCCGGCGCCTCGGCCGGGCTCGGCGCGGTCAGCGGAACGGCGGCCGCCAACTGCGCCCAGTCCTGGGGATCGAGCTCCACCGTCAAATCCACCGGCCAGTCGCCGATCCGTCCACGTATACGCACCATCACCACCTCCGAACTTTCCGGATGCCATGCTCCCACAGGCAGGCAAACCAAGCATCCCCTCTATCTCGGCCCATAAATTTGTTATAACGTATCAATACCTTTCACGCACCGGAGCCCTCTCATGCGCCGCCTACTGCTCGCCCTGCCCTTCGCCCTGCTTCCCCTGGCCGCTGCTCACGCGCAGAACCATGACCACGATCACGACCATGAACACGGTAGCCTCGGCAAGCATGAGCACGGCGTCGCCACGCTGAACGTCGCGCTCGAGGGCAGCGAGCTGGAGATCGAACTGGAAAGCCCGGCCATGAACATCGTCGGCTTCGAGCACGCGGCAACCAGCGAGGCCGACAAGAAAACCGTCGCTGCCGCTCGCGCTCTGCTGGAAAAACCACTCGCGCTGTTCAGCCTGCCCGCTGCTGCCGGTTGCAGCCTCACCGAGCATGAACTGAAAAGCCCGCTGTTCGGCAACGACGACCACGACCACGACCACGATGAAGATGCTGCCGGCCACGATCACGATCATGAGCACAGCGATATCGATGCCGACTACAGCTTCACCTGCAAACAGCCGGACGCCCTGAAGACGCTCGACCTGTCGGCCTTCTACAAACAGTTCCCGGCGACCCAGAAGATCAACGTGCAACTGATCGGCCCAAGCGGCCAGCAGGGCGTCGAGTCGACGCCGGCCAATGCACAGCTGAAGTTCTGATCCGCTTGGCGGATGCCTCCTGCTGGAGGCGTCCGCATTCGCACATGCCATGCAACACCCCTCGGGTCAGCATTTCGCGCCCATGACTGGCACACTTGCCCCCGTCATCTCCATCGCCAGCAGCCCCCATGACCTCAGCACTGATCGAACTCACCGACCTCGGCTTCGCCTGGCCCGGCCAGGACGAGCTTCTGGATATTCCGAACTTTCATCTGCAGCGCGGCGAGACCCTGTTCCTCAAGGGCCCCAGCGGCAGTGGCAAGACCACCCTGCTCGGCCTGCTCGGCGGCGTGCAGAAGCCTGGCCGAGGCAACATTCGCCTGCTCGGCGAGGACCTCGCCGCCCTCTCGGCCGCGCGCCGGGATCGTTTCCGCGTCGACCACACCGGCTACATCTTCCAGCAATTCAACTTGCTGCCCTTTCTCAGCGTTCGCGCCAACGTCGAGCTGCCCTGCCGCTTCTCCAAGCTCCGCGCACAACGTGCGGCGCAGCGCTATGGCAGCGTGGATCAGGCTACCAGCCGCCTGCTGGAACACCTGGGCCTGCGCCCCGAGCTGCTCGAGCGGCGCGCCGACTCGCTGTCCATTGGCCAGCAGCAACGCGTAGCCGCCGCCCGCGCACTGATCGGCCAACCGGAACTGGTGATCGCCGACGAACCGACGTCGGCGCTGGACGCCGATGCACGTCAGGCTTTCCTCGGGTTGCTGTTCGGCGAATGCCGTGATGTCGGCGCCAGCCTGCTGTTCGTCAGCCACGACCAGAGCCTGGCCACGTTGTTCGACCGCAGCCTGTCGCTGGCTGAACTCAACCGCGCCAGCAAGCCCCTGGAGGTCTGAGGTGTTCCTGTTACGACTCGCTTTGGCCAGCCTGGCCAACCGCCGCTTCACCGCTCTGCTCACGATCTTCGCCATCGCCCTGTCGGTGTGTCTGCTGCTCGCGGTGGAGCGAGTGCGCACCGAAGCCCGGGCCAGCTTCGCCAATACCATCAGCGGCACCGACCTGATCGTCGGCGCCCGTTCCGGCAGCGTGAACCTGCTGCTGTACTCGGTGTTCCGCATCGGCAACGCCACCAACAACATCCGCTGGGACAGCTTCGAGAAGCTCGCCGCACACCGCCAGGTCGACTGGGCCATCCCGATTTCCCTGGGCGACTCGCACCGCGGCTACCGGGTGATGGGCACCGACGTGGGTTATTTCGACCATTACCACTACGGTCGTGGCCAGGCATTGCAGGTTGCCCAGGGCGAACGCTTTCATGATCTGTTCGATGTGGTGCTTGGCGCCGAAGTGGCCCAGGCCCTGAACTACAAGCTCGGCGACAAACTGGTGCTGTCCCATGGGGTGGCGGCCATCAGCCTGCAGCAACACGATGACAAGCCGTTCGTGGTCAGCGGCATCCTCGCCCGCACCGGCACGCCGGTGGATCGCACCCTGCATATTTCCCTGGAGGGCATGGAGGCGCTGCACGTCGACTGGCAGAACGGTGTCCCCGCCCGCAGTGCTGGCAAGATCAGTGCCGAACAGGCCCGCGAGATGAATCTGCAGCCCAAGGCCATCACCGCGGTGATGCTCGGTCTGAAGAGCAAGATCGCCACTTTCGCCGTCCAGCGCGAGGTCAACGAGTACCGTGGCGAACCGCTGCTGGCGATTCTCCCCGGCGTTGCCCTGCAGGAATTGTGGAGCCTGATGGGCACGGCGGAGAAGGCGCTGTTCGTGGTGTCGCTGTTCGTCGTGCTGACCGGATTGATCGGCATGCTCACGGCCATCCTCACCAGCCTCAACGAGCGGCGCCGGGAGATGGCCATCCTGCGTTCGGTGGGCGCACGGCCGTGGCATGTCGCCAGTTTGCTGATCCTCGAAGCCTTCTCCCTGGCCGTGGCTGGCGCGGTCGCCGGTGTCGCCCTGCTGTACGGCGGCATCGCCAGTGCACAGGGCTATGTGCAGGCCAACTACGGGCTGTATCTGCCATTGAGTGCACCGACACCCTATGAGTGGACGCTGCTCGGCGCTATTCTGGCGGCCGCTCTGCTGATGGGCTGCGTACCGGCCTGGCGGGCCTATCGGCAGTCGTTAGCAGATGGTCTTTCCATCCGCCTCTGAGAACCTACTCACGATCGGCTGCGCGTCGGCCCTGCGGCGTTGAAAACAAGCTCGGAAAGCTCATTTACATCGGTAAACTCCGCTTCCTCGCTTATTTTCGCCTTGCAGGGCTCTAGCTCGCACAATCGTGAATAGGTTCTGAATATTCGGAGCCGGCAGCGGGGCCGTTTTCAATCAAGAGGTAGTTCCATGTTCCGCGCCCTGCTCATCGCCCTTCTCATGACCCTGGCGGCTCCGCTGTGGGCAGCCGAACTGCGTACGCTGAACTGGCAGGAGCTGATCCCCAAGGATGCACCGCCGCAGATCGCCCAGATGACGCCGATGCATGACATGTCGCAGTTGGGCGACGCGCTGTCCGAAGGGGGCGCCGCTTCTCTGCAGCAGTTTCCGTCCGCACCGGTGGTCCAGTCGATGGACGGCCGGCAGGTCAAGATTCCGGGCTACATCGTGCCGCTGGACGTGACCGAGGAAGGCCGCGTCACCGAGTTCCTGCTGGTGCCGTACTTCGGCGCCTGCATCCACGTGCCGCCACCACCCTCCAACCAGATCATCCATGTCACCGCCGAACTGGGCGTGCTACTCGACGCGCTATACCAGCCGTTCTGGATCGAGGGCCCACTGAAGGTCGAGCACAGCAGCAGCGAGCTGGCCGAGGTCGGCTACCAGATGGCAGCGGACAAGATCTACCCCTACGAGCTGCCGGCCAACTGACACCGTGGCAAAAGGTCGCACCCCGTACCCCCCCCTGGCATTGAGCTGAGTCAAGGGATAGCCGACCAGGGCGTCTAAGCTGGAGTCATCCGAGATTACTCGCATGACCCGTTAGGAGCTCACCATGTACAAGTCGCTGTTCTCTGCCTCGCTGATCGCCCTGGCGCTGGCGGCCCCTGTGGCGCAGGCGCACC
Source organism: Phytopseudomonas flavescens (assembly GCF_900100535.1). Lineage (GTDB taxonomy): Bacteria > Pseudomonadota > Gammaproteobacteria > Pseudomonadales > Pseudomonadaceae > Aquipseudomonas > Aquipseudomonas flavescens. The sequence continues at coordinate 55,033 of NZ_FNDG01000011.1, read as the reverse complement.
AGGCTGGAGATATTCTGGTTCGCGCAGGCGCCATCACGGTCAATCCGGAAGCCGACAGTTCCACGATCAAGGTCGATCGCGGCGGTCTCGCCGGTGCCGACCTGGGCGGCAAGGCGACCATGAGCAGCGACACCCAGCTGGGCCTCAACTTCGCCTACATGCTCACCGACCACCTGGGCCTCGAACTCCTCGCCGCCAGCCCCTTCGAGCACGACGTGAAGATCAAGGGTACGGCGCTGGACGCCGCCAACGGCAAACTCGGCACCCTCAAACACCTGCCGCCCACCCTGAGCCTGGTGTACTACCCGCTGGATGCCAAGTCGGCCTTCCAGCCCTATGTCGGCGGCGGCATCAACTACACCTGGATCTACGACGAGCACGTGGGCAGCAGCGCCACCGCGGCCGGCTTCGACAACTTCCGGGCGAAGAACTCCTGGGGCCTGGCCTGGCAGGTGGGTGCGGACTACATGCTGACCGACAACCTCATGATCAACGCCCAGGCTCGCTACATCGATATCGATACCACCGCCTACGTGAACAACACGGCACTGGGCGTGCGCGCCAAGGTCGATGTGGACGTCGATCCGTTCGTCTACATGGTCGGCCTGGGCTACAAGTTCTAAGAACCTGATCAAGCCCGCCATAAGACGATAGCGAACAATCAGCGTTCGCCATCGTGGGAGCGCGCCATGCGCGCGAATTGCGGGCGCGGCCCGCTCCCGGATGGGCGGGCGGCGATCCGCTTTAGCCCACCAGATCGAATGCCCCCTTACGTCTTGTCAAAGACCCATAACGCAGAAAGCCGGCATTGCCGGCTTTCTGCGTTTCAGGGATATGGCGGCTCAGCTATTGAGCAACGCAGCCAGCCCGTCGCGCAACGTGGTCTGCGCCGGCAACTGGTAGTGCTCGGCCAGGCGGCCGTTGTCTGCACGGGAATGACGGATATCGCCCGGGCGTGGATCGAGGTGGGTAACCGCCGGCAGGCCACCGAGCAGTTCGCCGATCTGCGCCAGCAGTTGCTTGAGGCTCACCGTCTCGTTCCAGCCGACATTCACCGCCCCCTGAGCGACTTGCTCGGCATCCAGCGCCTGCAGCAGCAACTCGACCAAATCGGCGACATAGAAGAAATCGCGGGTCTGCTCGCCGTCGCCGAATACGCTGATCGGCAGGCCCTGCAGGGCCCGCTGGGTGAAGATGCTGATCACCCCGGAATACGGCGAAGAGGGATCCTGGCGCGGGCCGAAGACGTTGAAGAAGCGAAAGATCGCCGGCTCCAGGCCATGCTGGCGCGCGTAGAACTGCAGATAATGCTCGCTGGCCAGCTTGTCCGCCGCATAGGGGGTCAGCGGCGCCGTGGCGGTGCTTTCGTCGATCGCCTGGCCCGCGCCATTGTTGCCATACACCGCGGCGCTGGAGGCGAATACCATACGTCGCACGCCGTGCTCGCGCATGGCCTCGCAGATGTTCAGGGTACCGATGAAATTACTCTGGTGGGTGCTGACCGGATCGTCCACCGACGCCTGCACCGACGCCACGGCGGCGAGATGCACCACCGCGCCACAGCCGGCCACGGCCCGACTGACGAGCCCGGCGTCCGCCACGTCGCCTTCGATGAAAGCCAGCCGCGGATCGTTCACCGGCAGATTGGCCAGCTTGCCCATGGACAGATTGTCCAGCACGCGTACGCGGTGTCCGCGCGCCAGCAGGGTATCGACCAGGTTGGAGCCGATGAATCCGGCACCGCCGGTAACCAGGATGGGCCGATCAGACATGGCGATAATAGTGCTCCAGCAGGCTCGGTAGTCCGGCGCGCCAGGCGCGCGGCTTGACACCGAAGGTATGAAGGATCTTCTTGCACGACAGCACCGCGTGCTGTGGCTCCTCGGCGGCGTCTGCCCGTACGGCGTGAGCCTGTCCGGCGATATCCTCGAGCAGGTTGTGGCGCAGGTGCCGTGCTTCGCTCAGGATCGCCTGGCCGAGCGCCAGCGAGGTGGTCGCCTCGTGGCCACCGTAGTGATAGGTGCCCCAGAGCGGCGCGGCACAGTCGAGTTGCTTGAGCACCGCGAGGATGACGCGGGCGGCGTCGTCCACCGGGGTCGGGTTGCCACGCCGGTCATCAGACAGGAACAGCGCCTCCTCGCTTTCCGCACGGCGCAGAAAACGGGCCAGCAAGCCGTCCGGGCTATCATCGAGCAACCAGCCGAAACGCAGCAGCACATGCCGTGGGCACGAGGCTCGCACGCTCTGCTCCATGCGCGTCAGCACCTGCCCACGCAAGCCGAGCGGGTGCGCCTCGTCCTTTTCGTTGTAAGCGGTGGCACGGGTACCGTCGAAGACGCGATAGCTGGACGGCTGCAGCAGGCGAATGTCGTGGTGCTGGCAAAGCTCGGCCAGGCGCTCCACGGCACGCTCCTGGGCAGCGAAGCGCTCTTCACCGACCTGCTCGGCCTGGAACCAGTCGAAGTAATAGGCGAGGTTGATCACCACGTCGGGGCGGGTATCGTCGACCAGTTGGGTCAGGCTGGCAGCATCCCAACCCTGGGCAGGCGGGCGGGGAGCGAGAAAACCGATGTCTTCTTCGGCTCCCAGGCGAATCAACGCCCGACCCAGCGTACTGCCACCACCCAGCAACAACAGGCGCATGCGCATAAGAGAAACTAAGACTCCACAATCAGGTTCAGGCTCACGCAAGCGGCGCGGATAAGGCTCGCTGTCGAACAAACCATTGAAAGACCACCTCGGCCCTGGCTCCCTGCGCCACGCTACCTCTACCGCCTGCATCCATGAACGCGCGTTGCCATCGGTGTCAGGACAGGCCCAACATACCTGCTTATCGCTCGCCACCAGCGCCTTCGTGCCGTTACCGGCCTGACGCTGGCTACCTCGCTTGGGCTTTCAACAGCCAGGCATGGCCGGCATTTTGCTGTTTTTACCCGGCGCCGTCACCCACGGGCTTTATCTTGACGCCCGACAGGCGCCTGCAGACACCTGCGAAACAACCGGCGGCGCGGATCGCGAAGAAAAAGGAACGCTACATGAGCAAACTGTTATTCCTGGCCTGCTGTGCGGTGATGGCCTACGGCCTTTTCCGCCCGGAACCGCCGCCGGATCTGTTCGAGGAGTCGGACAAATTCCTCCACCTGGCGGCGTTCACCGGCCTGGCCCTGGTCAGCCGCATCGCCTTTGCCCGCACTCCGGGCTGGCTGCTGTGGGGCCTGCTGTACCTCCAGGCGCCGCTGCTGGAGTGGCTGCAGCACAGCCTGCAACCGCACCGCGAGTTCAGCCACCTGGACATCCTCGCCAACCTGTGCGGCATCAGCATCGCCCTGGCCCTGTGGATCGCCTACGACCAGGTGCGCCGTCGCCTGCTGGATGCCGCGTGAAGGAGACGCCGTAGCCACCTCGACCGGCGCGAACCGGCCTGGCTCTCAGTCTCCGAGCGTGGCCATGTCGATGACGAAGCGGTACTTCACGTCACCGGCGATCATGCGTGCGTAGGCTTCGTTGATCCGGCGGATGTCGAGCAACTCGATATCGCAACTGATGCCATGGGCGGCGCAGAAATCCAGCACTTCCTGGGTTTCTGCGACGCCGCCGATCAGCGACCCGGCCAGTACTCGTCGCTTCATCACCAGCAGCTCGGCCTTCAACGCAGTATCCAGCGGCTCGATCAGCCCGACCAGAATGTGCACACCGTCGAACCTGAGGGTTTCCAGGTAGGGATTCAGGTCGTGGGGCACCGGGATGGTGTCCAGCAGGAAATCGAAATGCCCGGCGGCCGCCTGCATCTGCGCCTCGTCGGTGGAGACGATGACGTGATCGGCGCCCTGGCGTTGCGCCTCGTCAGCCTTGCCTGGCGAGCGGGTAAACAGCGTCACTTCCGCGCCCAGCGCCTTGGCCAGCTTGATCCCCATGTGCCCCAGCCCGCCCATGCCGAGAATGCCGACGCGATCCCCCGCCTTGACCCCATGCAGTTTGAGTGGCGAGTAGGTAGTGATGCCCGCGCAGAGGATCGGCGCCGCGCCAGCCGGATCCATCCCCTCGGGAATGCGTACCACGAAATGCTCACTGACCACGATGCTGCTCGAGTAGCCCCCCATGGTGTTGCCGCCATCGATACGGTCCGGCGAGGCATAGGTCATCGTCGGGCCTTGCAGGCAGTACTGTTCCAGGTCGCGGCGGCACGCCTCGCACTGGCGGCAGGAATCGACCATGCAGCCGACCCCCACCATGTCACCCACGGCATACTGTCTGACATCGCCACCAATGGCGGTGACCCGGCCGACGATCTCATGGCCAGGCACCAGCGGGTAGACGGCGATGCCCCATTCATCGCGGGCCTGGTGAATGTCCGAATGGCAGACACCGCAGTAGAGGATCTCGATGACCACATCGTCGGCACGCGGCTGACGGCGCTCGAACGTAATCGGGGCGAGAGGGGTGGAGGCCGACTGGGCGGCGTAACCGATGGCTTTGAACATGGCGCTTCTCCGCGGGTGGAAAGGCCGCGCATTGTCCCTGCCAAAGACACCCGTGCCGATGGGCATTTCTCCGCGACTCATGCCCAATCCTCCGGCATGCATCGGTTTCGGCGAAAGTAGTTAGCAGATCTGCCACCATAGGCATGTCCAATCGTCCGGCGACCAGCCCATGTCCGACGCCACCAATGCCGCCCTCTGCGCCCTCATCCGTCCGCTCGCCACACGCCCGGGCTTCGTCGACACCCGCCTGCCGGGCGTGCAGGTGCTGTCCTGGGATCACTATGTCGCCAGCAGCCCGCAGATCTACGAACCGAGCCTGATGATCCTCGCCCAGGGCCGCAAGCTCGCGCGTCTTGGCCCACGCACCCTGGAATACGGCGCCGGGCATTACCTGGTGCAGGCGCTGTCGGTGCCCTTCCTCTGCGAAACCTTCGCCACCAAGGAAGCGCCGCTACTGGGCGTGGCGGTGGCGATCGACCCGTTGGTACTCGGCGAGCTGGTACAGAGCATGGACCTGCCAGCGGATCGGGCGATCCGCGCCCAGACCCCGGAATCGATGACCTCGGTCGCCCTCGCCCCTGCCATGGGCGAGAGTGTCGAGCGCCTCCTGCGCTGCCTGCACGACGAGCAGGACTGCCGGGTGCTGGGGTCGGCACGGCTACGCGAAGTGCTGTACATGGCCTTGAAGGGCGACCAGGCCAGTGCCCTGCGCGCACTGGTCGAACAGCAGGGCGCCTTCGCGCGCATCGCCGCCTCGCTGACGCACCTGCGCACGCACTACGCCGAGGCGCTGACCATCGATGAACTGGCCAGCCGCGCCAACATGAGCCAATCGACCTTCCACGAGCATTTCAAGCGCACCACGCTGCTTTCGCCGATGCAGTACCTCAAGCGCGTTCGCCTGCTCAAGGCTCAGCAGATGCTGATGGGCGAAGGCCTCGGCGTGGCACAGGTGGCGCATCGGGTCGGCTACCAGAGTGCCTCGCAGTTCAGCCGCGAATACAAACGTCATTTCGCCCGGCCACCCACCGACGAATCCCCCTACCGGCCACTGCCGGCCTGAACCGCTGCCCGTTCGCCCGGGCCATCCGCGTATCAGCTGCAGCAAGGGCTCACTCAGTGCCCGGCGGGTGCCCGAAGTGAGCCTTGTACGCATGGTTGAAATTGGCGGGGTTGGCGTACCCCAGGCGGTAGGCGATCTGCGCCACCTGCCATTTGCGCTGGCGCAACAGGGTACGTGCCAGCTCCATGCGCTGTTGGCGCAGGTACTGCAACATCGACTGCCCGAAGACCTGAGCGAACGCCCGACGCAGGGTGGTCTCGCCGACGCCCAGCTGCCGGGCCAGGGCCTGGCTGCCCGGCGGTTCGGCCAGATTGTCATCCAGCAACCGACGGGCCTCGTGGGCCAGGTCGAGCTGTCCGCGCACCGGCTGCTGCGCAGTGGCCGTGCGACCCTTGTGCTGTGCGGCCAGCTCGACCAACACCGCCAGGCTCAGGCTCTCCTGGTGCAGGCGCTCCATCACGCCGTGATAGGGCGACTGGTACAAGCGCTGTAACAGGCCACCCAACGCCCGACCACGCGATAGCTCGGTGAAACGGATATCCGCCTGCAGCAGGTCGAGCAGTGGCAGCAGCTCGCCATCCTCCTCAACCAACTGATGCAGGTAGTCGCCCGCGATGCGCAACCCGGCCATGCGCGCGTGACTGCCGGCAGGCAGTTGGTCCACCGCCTCGGCGGCCTCGTTCAAGCCCAGTACCTGGGGCGTACCTGGCATGTAACTGTGCAATTGCCCATCCACGCGATGCTCCCACCGGCCATCGAGCACATGCACGATACACAGGCCACCAGGCAGTACCTTGTCGATGCGCAAGGGCTCGGGAAAACACAGGTCGCAATCGAAATACTGCAGGTGAGGACGAACGGTTCGTGCCCGGTAGTGGCCGATGGCGCTGCCGATCACCCGGCGTGCGCTGTCGTCGAGGACCCCGGCCTGGGCGATGGCACCTGGGTGGTCGTAGCAGAACTGGGTATCGAGGTAGGGGGTCCAGCTGTCCATCAAAGGGGGCGTGTCCGTGGGAACCAGATGACAGGGGGCATCCATGGTAACGCCATCGGCTGCTGACCGTCAGTGATTGTGGCAAAGCGCGTCTTTGTTGTGGGCAGCAACCACGGCGCTAGCCAATACGCAGGGCGTTGACTTCAATGTCCGCCTCTGACCGTAAAGGAACACCAGTGATGTTGATTTATCGCAAGTGGGCAGCCGTACTCGGCATGGCAATGGCACTCATGGCCGGCCTCGCTCAGGCTGAAGATCGTCCCCCCGTGGCACACGATGTGGTCGCCTACTCGGGCGAGCAAGGTGTGAAAGTCTGGACGTTGCGCATCGGCGAACGCAGCGAACACCAGGCACTGGTACAACTGGAAGGGATCGACCACGACTGGAACCTGCGCATTCAGAAAATGAGCATGGAGAAAACCTCCAGCGGCACCCGCTACTTCACCAGCGTCGATGGCAACAAATACGTGGTACTGGTGCTTCAGGATGGCTGGGGCGAACTCTATCTGCCCGGCGAAGACCAAACGATGAGCATCAGCTACGACGAGAACCTCTCTCGCCAGGGCGATGCCCAGGCATTTCTCACCGATTACCTCCAGGCACAATGAAGTACGTGGCAGGCTTGCGCGCGGGGCTTTGCGTAAGCCTGCTACCGCTCCTGCTGATGGGCTGGAGCAGCCTGCAGGCCTGGCGCGCCAGCAGCCCGATGGACACTGCGCACATCATGCAGCAGTGGATCGCGCGCCCCGCCGACACCCTGCTCGCCCAGCTACCGGCCAACGAACGGGCGATGCCGCTACGCGATGCCGACCGGCGTGCGCATTTCCAGCGACAGATCGAGTGGGTGGACGCCAACCGCAACGGCCTGCAACTGCGCCTGTGGCTCGCCCATCTGGCCTTCTGGCTGGCGCTGCTGGCCTTGCTGAGCGGCCCAGCCACCTGCCTGAAAATACTCGTCGACGCCTGGCGCGCGCGCCTCTCGCAGGACTTCTTCCAGCGCAGGCTTGGCCAGAGCTGGCGTAGCCTCGGCCACTGCCTGGTGGTCTACAACGGGCTGCTGCTGGCTGCTCTGACGCTGATACTGCTCTACGAAACAGGCTGGGTATTGAGCAATCGCCAGCAGGGCTCCTGGGCCGCACTGGTGTTCTGCGCCCCGCTGCTGTCCGTGCTGTACGCCGGCCTGCTGCTGACCCGTCGCCTGCGGCAACGCTGGCACGAGCTGCAGGCCGGCTCATCGGTGTTTCTCGGCCGGCCACTGGATCGCGCCAGCGCGCCGGCCCTGTGGAACTGGATCGGCCAACTCGCCGAGCGTATCGGCGCGCCGATGCCCGACCACCTGGTGGCCGGGCTCGACCAGTCATTCTTCGTCACCAGCGTGCCGGTACGATTGCAGCCATCGGCGCAGGTGCTCGAGGGCCGTACCCTGTACCTGCCCCTGACCTACCTGTCGGCCATGAGCCAGGAAGAAGTGGCAGCGATCATCGGCCATGAGCTGGCTCACTTCGCCAACCGGGACACCGAATGCAGCAGCACGAGCGCCGCGTACTTCCGCCAGATGAGCCTGCATTACCGGAGCCTGGCCGGCGAAGAGCAGCAACCGACCTGGATCGAGCGGCCGGCCATCTGGGTGGCGGGCCTGTTCCTGCACCACTTCGCGGTGGCCGTGCACCACTGGAGCCGCCACCAGGAAATCGCCGCCGACGCCGCCGCCGCGCGGGTGAGCGGGCACCACCTGTTCTGCCAGGCCCTGCTGCGCGTGGTGGCGCTGTCCGAGGCCATCACCGAGGTGATCGGGCAGCGTCACCCTGGTGATAGGTTCCAGGCGTTGGCCGCGCGTTTGCGCCAGCGCCCGCTGACGCTTGACGAAGCAAGCCTGGGCCGGACCGTCAGCCACCCGTTCGACACCCATCCACCGACCTCGCAGCGCCTCGAACGACTCGGCGTGAGCCTGGATACGGCACTGCTGGCCCGCGCCACCCGCGTGCCGGAGCAGCGCGACAGCGACTGGTTTGGCCACCTGCTCGGCGCTGCTCGAGCCGCGCCGTACACTGCCCCTGGGACCCCGGCAAATGAACGACAGTAACGATCCCCTGAACGGCCTAGCACAGTCCCTGACCGATGACCTCGATGCCCACAGCGGCGCACGGTCGCATACGGCCATCGAAGAGCGCGAGCACCTGTTGCAGAGCGTACCCGCCGTGCTCGAGTTGCCGTGCACGCGCAAGGTACGCGGCTCACTGGTGCTCAGGGCCGTGCTGCTCCTGGTCATTGGCGGGTTGTGCGCGACAGTCGGCAAGGTCCCCTACCTGGGTGCGCTGCTGATGCTGGGGGGTATCTGCCTTCTGGCGAGCCTGTGGCTGCATCGCGCTGCTGGAAAGGCGGTGCTGCTGCGCTTGACCCCTACCACCCTGGCGTTACGCGCCCTCGACCGCGAAGTCGAACTGGGCGACATCAGCGAGCTACGCATGCGCGCCCGGCACAGCCTGCGAATCACCCTGAACCTGCACGACGGCGCGACGCTGCCCGGCGTGCGCAACGCCCTCGGGCCGCTGATGCCCAAGGCGCAGATCAAGCACGCCACTCCCTACGCAGATCCAGCTGAAGATGGCCGGTCTCGAGTTGGACGGGCAGATACTCGAGCCGGAAAAGCTCATGCAGATTCTCTACACATACTGTGGCGCGACCCGAGCCGAGGCCGAACTGCACGACCTGCGGGCAGCCCAGCGCGCCGGCCAATAACGGCGTGAATGCTGCCGTCGCCCCAAGCCCCCATAACCCACCCCAGCCGCCCAGGACTTGCCTGCCATGACCACCCCGAAGCAACCCGATCCGCTCTCGCACCTCGCCCAATCCCTTGCCGCCGACTACGAGCAGTCCCGCGAAGCCCAGCGCGACCGGGTGATCGCCGAACTCCAGCAGGTGATCGAGCGCGTCCCCGAACAGAGCGAATTCACCAACACCCGCCGCTACCAGGTGCTCGGCCCGATCCTGACCCTGATATCCCTGGCACTCCTGGCATTCGGCATCGTCCAGGGCAAGACCGGCCTGCTGATCTGCGGTGCCTTCATGTCGCTGCTTTTCGCCCTGGTCACCTGGCAGCATCGCAACGCCGGTCAGCAGCCGTTCATGCGCCTGACCCGTCGCCAGCTGTTCGTCGATTCGCTGAGCGCCCCGGTGGAGCTGGCCGACGTGGTCGACATCTACGTCAAGGACGAGGGCTTGCTGACCCTGCAGAAACTGACCCTGAGCCCCACGGCGGCGCTGCCGACCCACCGGGCGGTCAGGCAGGTGTTCGGCAACCAGGCCATGGCCTTCAAGAAACCCGAGCCGCACATTCGCATCCACTCCGCCGGGCTGATGAGCGGCGGCAGCAAGCTCGACTGCGATGATACCGCCGCCCTGCTTGATGCCTATGTCCAGGCCGCCCATGCCCAGCGGCAGCTCGACACGCTGCGCCAGGATGGATGACGCCAAGGGAGAAGCCCTGCTGACCCGACTCCAGGCCCAGGCCGAGGGGCCGCGGCATGCCTGCGAGATCCGCGAACGCTCGCTGGGCCAGGCCCTGCTGGCCGGCCTGCTATAGCTGGCGCTCATCGCCAGCGGCTTGTGGCTGCTCAGCCTGCCACAAGCGTGGCAGATGCAGGCCGGGCAGTGGCTGTGCTGGATACCCGGCGGGCTGTTACTCGGCGCCGGCCTGGCCGCCCTTGTCGCTGCCGAGGCATTGCGCCGCCGGCACGGCAAGACAGTGCTGGCGCTCAGCCCCGATACGCTGCAGTTCGCCAATGCTTCCAGCGCCACCCCGTGGCACAGCTTCGATGCCTTCGAACTGGAGCAACGGCCGTTTAGCCTGACCCTGGTATTCTCGGTCGCGGCGGGCCACCGCGCCCCACCGCTCGGACCGACGACGCTCAAGGCATTGGCGGCGCCGGATGCCACCAGGGTAGCGGGAGGCCTGCGGGTCAGGCTATGGCTGTTGAACCCGATGCTCGATGGCCAGCGCCTGGACTTCGCAGCATTGACCGACCTCCTCTACGGCTACCTGGACGCGGCCCAGGCACGGCATACCCTGGGCAAGCTGTTCCCGGCGGCTCACCGGTCCGGGGCGGTTCGCCAGAGCATGGGCCAATAGCCCTCGTCCAGACCCATGCAGGTCGCCATCCGGGCGACCCGTATCAGGCTGAAACCATGCCCGTCATAGCGCCAGCGCATCGAGGTACCGCACCCCCCCATGCCCATGGCCATCTCGTAGCTGCTCAGCTCACCGCGGCTCGGGTCGAACTCGATACTGCCCATCGGCAGCATGTCCGGCATGCCCGGTACTTGCGCAACCAGTAACGGCTGCGCCTGTTCAGGATGCTGCAAGGGTGCCTGGTACAAACTGTAGGCGCAGTTGTAGGCGGCGCAGCCAGTCTGGATGATCACCAAGGCATCACGTGCGTTCAGGGCAAAGACCTGTCCTTCGGGCGCAATATCCTCGAGCAGGTCAGCTTCCCAGGCATGCCGGGTGGCAGCCATCACCGCGTCCAGCACGCGCTTGGCCTCGCCCTCGCTCAAGGCGGGCGAAGCCTGCCAGGCAGGTCGTGGTGGCGCGACGGCAGCATCAGGCACCCGGCTGGCAGGCTGCGGCCCCTGGCGGATCAGCGCCGTCGACGTTCCCACCCGTCCCTGCACCGCGTCCATCATCAACAGTGCTGCGCTCATGCCGCTGAGCGAGGCGACGGAGTCGCCATCCGCGGTCGGCAGCACCAGGGCCTGGCCATCATGCAACTCGGCGATCAATGCCTCGGCGGTCGCCCCCGTCGCGGCGAAAGCCTCAGGTACATCGCCGTCCTTGAGCAGGCCTGGCCCCAGCATGGTTTTCAGCGGCTTGCCATCGAGCAGAGGCTGACCGATCGCAGCGTTGTAACTGAACACGCCCACCCGCAGGTCACCCTGCGGGCCTGCCTCACGGGTCACGCGCAGGGTCCAGGTCATGGTACCGGTGTCGTCGCGTGGCGAAACGGCACCCATGGCGGTGCACTGGCGCGTGTTATCGCAACCGATCAGCCAATCCTTGATATGCCTGTACAGCGGGACTTCTTCAGCGGCATGGGCGCTGCAGCTCCCCAGGGCAAGGAGTAGTGCGAAGGTGGTGCGGATCATGGCGTCATCTGCCTGCTGGCCGGAAAGCCGCTATTAGGACAGATTTTGTCACCTGTCCCCATGGCGTGGCCGCAAAGCACAACAGAATCAGCACAGCCGACAACGCGTGACCGCCGCCGCAGCCGCCAGGGCGATCCCCCGCGAGCGAGGCATCGAGGCTTACCAGACTGGCCAGGCAAAAAAAACCTCAGCGAGCAGGCTGCTCGCTGAGGTTTCTCGGACTGCTGACTCCCGGTGCGGGGAGTATGGCGTGAGCCTCAGAACGGGATATCGTCGTCGAAGCTGTCGTAGTCCTGGGCCGGTTGCGGCTTCTGCTGCTGCGGCGCGGACTGGCGCGGGGCCTGTTGCTGCGGTTCGCGCTGCGGTGCCGGGCGCGACTGGCGCGGGGCAGAGTCGCCACCGCCAGCGTTGTCCGGACGGCCACCAAGCAGCTGCATGGTGCCCTGCATGTCGACGATGATTTCAGTGGTGTAACGCTTCACACCGTCCTTTTCCCACTCGCGGGTCTGCAGCTTGCCCTCGATGTAGACTTGAGAACCCTTGCGCAGGTACTCACCGGCAATCTCCGCCACCTTGCCGAACAGAGAAACCCGATGCCATTCGGTCTTTTCGACCCTCTGCCCGGTCTGCTTGTCCGTCCACTGTTCGCTGGTAGCCAGGCTCAGGTTGGTCACGGCATTGCCGCTGGGCAGATAGCGCGTTTCCGGATCCTGTCCGCAGGTACCGACCAGAATGACTTTGTTAACCCCACGGGCCATAACGCTCTCCTACTTTCAGCACGTCACCGGCGCCGCTTCGATCAAGCGCTGCAGCGACGTGCGATCCAATTGTTGGGTGTCCACTTTCACATAGATGGCGGCCTCTTCGGCCACCACCACGGCATCCGCCACACCGGGCGCCGCCAGAATTCGCTCGGCCAGACCTGCTTCCTGCAAGGCCGCGTTCGATAGCGGCAAACGCAGGCTGGTGACATACGGCGGTTCACGCATAGTAACAGCAAAGCCCAGCCAGAGAAGCGTCAACAACGCGCAGCCGCCGAATACACCGCCTAGGCCATGGTGCTGATACAGCCAGCCCCCCAGGATGCCGCCCAGAGCCGAGCCGAGGAACTGGCTGGTCGAGTAGACCCCCATCGCGGTGCCTTTGCCCCCCGCTGGCGCCACCTTGCTGACCAGCGATGGCAGCGAGGCTTCCAGTAAGTTGAACGCGGTGAAGAACACCACGATGCCAAGCACCAGATTGCGCAAACCATGGCCGAACGCCCAGAAATACAGTTCACAGCAAAGCAGGACGATCACCGAGCCAATCAGCACACGGCGCATCTGACGCTTCTTCTCGCCGTAGATGATGAACGGCACCATCAGGAAAAAACCACCGAGCAGTGCGGTCAGGTACACCCACCAGTGCTGCTCCTTGGGCAAGCCGCCTTGCTCCACCAGAGCCAGAGGCAGGGCGATGAAGCTGGCCATCAGGACGGCGTGCAATGCGAAGATGGCGAAGTCCAGACGCAGCAGGTCCGAATGCCTCAGGGTCGGCCATAGCGCCTGCTTGGCGACCCCGGATTCACGGTGCTGCAGCGGCCCGGCGCTGGAGGGCACCATGCCGGCAACGATAACGATCCCCAGCAGCGCCATGGCCCCAGTGGCCAGGAACAGGCCGGACAGGCCAAACGCGCGGGTCAGCAACGGCCCGACCACCATGGCGATGGCGAAGGACAGACCGATGCTCATGCCGATCATGGCCATGGCCTTGGTACGGTGCTGTTCGCGGGTAAGGTCGGACAACAGCGCCATCACCGCTGCCGAGATCGCCCCGGCGCCCTGCAACACGCGGCCGGCGATCACCCCCCAGATGGAATCGGCGTTGGCTGCCAGCAGACTGCCGGCGGCGAACACCACCAGACCGAAGTAGATCACCGGCCGCCGACCGATACGGTCGGACAGCACGCCAAAGGGAATCTGCAGAAAGGCCTGGGTCAGGCCATAGGCCCCGATGGCCAGACCGATCAGGGCCGGGGTTGAACCGGCGAGCTCCTGCCCATAGGTAGCCAATACCGGCAGTACCATGAACATGCCCAGCATGCGGAACGCGAACACCATCGCCAGCCCACCGGCCGCCCGAGTCTCCGCACCACTCATGCGTTCGCTGTGCGAATCTCGCATCGTCGATAACCTGTTGAAACAAGCCGGCGATTCTACCAGTCGAAACACCACTGGCACAGCAGCGGCGCTTTGCCGCACGGCTGCCGCCCCCCGTATACTCGGCGGTTTATCCGCCCGCCACGCGAGGCTGCTACCAGAGCCTTTCTTTTACGAAGCGATGACAACGTAGGCAGCTTTTAGAGGTTCCTTTTGGACAAGATTCTGATCCGCGGTGCTCGCACCCACAACCTGAAGAACATCGACCTGACCCTGCCACGCGACAAGCTGATCGTGATCACCGGCCTGTCCGGCTCGGGCAAGTCTTCCCTGGCGTTCGACACCCTGTATGCCGAGGGTCAGCGCCGTTACGTCGAGTCGCTGTCGGCCTATGCCCGGCAGTTCCTGTCGATGATGGAAAAACCCGACGTCGACACCATCGAAGGGTTGTCGCCGGCCATCTCCATCGAGCAGAAGTCCACCTCGCACAACCCGCGCTCGACGGTCGGCACCATCACCGAGATCTACGACTACCTGCGCCTGCTCTACGCACGCGCCGGTACGCCGCGCTGCCCCGATCACGACCTGCCCCTGGAGGCACAGACGGTCAGCCAGATGGTCGACCAGGTGCTCGCCCTGCCGGAAGGCAGCAAGCTGATGCTGCTGGCGCCGGTGATTCGCGAGCGCAAGGGCGAGCACCTCGCGGTGTTCGACGAGCTGCGCGCCCAGGGCTTCGTGCGTGTACGGGTCAACGGCAAGCTCTATGAGTTGGACGAACTGCCGAAACTCGACAAGCAGAAGAAGCACAGCATCGATGCCGTGGTCGACCGTTTCAAGGCGCGTGGCGATCTGCAGCAGCGCCTGGCCGAGTCGTTCGAGACGGCACTCAAACTGGCCGATGGCCTGGCGCTGATCGCTCCGATGGAAGGCGAAGAAGGCGAAGAAATCATCTTCTCGGCGCGCTTTGCCTGCCCGGTGTGCGGCCACTCGATCAGCGAGCTGGAACCCAAGCTGTTCTCCTTCAACAACCCGGCCGGTGCCTGTCCGACCTGCGACGGCCTGGGCGTTAAGCAGTTCTTCGATGCCAAGCGAATGGTCAACGCCGAGCTGACCCTGGCCGAGGGTGCGATACGTGGCTGGGACAGACGCAACGTCTACTACTTCCAGATGCTCGGCTCGCTGGCCTCGCATTACGGCTTCAGCCTGGACAAGCCTTTCGGCGAGCTGGACGGCGACCACCAGCAGGTGATTCTCGCTGGCAGCGGCTCGCAAAAGGTCGACTTCAAATACCTCAACGACCGGGGTGATATCGTCAAGCGCTCGCACCCGTTCGAAGGCATCCTGCCCAACCTCGAGCGCCGTTATCGCGAGACCGAGTCGACCAGCGTGCGCGAAGAACTGGCCAAGTTCCTCAGCACCCAGCCCTGCCCCGATTGCCGCGGCACGCGTCTGCGTCGCGAGGCCCGTCACGTATGGGTCGGCGAGAAGACCCTGCCAGCAGTGACCGGCATGCCGATCGGTTCGGCCAGCGACTACTTCGGTAACCTCACCCTGGAAGGCCGACGCGGCGAGATCGCCAGCAAGATTCTCAAGGAAATCTGTGAACGCCTGCAGTTCCTGGTCAACGTCGGCCTCGACTACCTGACGCTCGATCGCAGCGCCGACACCCTGTCGGGCGGCGAGGCCCAGCGCATCCGCCTGGCCAGCCAGATCGGCGCCGGCCTGGTGGGTGTCATGTACATCCTCGACGAGCCCTCCATCGGCCTGCACCAGCGCGATAACGAGCGGCTGCTCGGCACCCTGCGCCACCTGCGCGATATCGGCAACACGGTGATCGTGGTCGAGCACGACGAGGACGCCATTCGCATGGCCGACTACGTGGTCGACATCGGCCCGGGCGCTGGCGTGCACGGCGGCCGGATCGTCGCCGAAGGGACGGCAGAAGAAGTCATGGCCCATCCTGACTCGGTCACCGGCAAGTACCTGTCCGGTCGGGTCAAGATCGCCGTGCCGGCCAAGCGCACACCGCGCAACAAGAAGCTGTCGCTGAAGATCAAGGGCGCCCGCGGCAATAACCTGCAGAACGTCAACCTGGAAATCCCCATCGGCCTGCTGACCTGCGTGACCGGTGTATCGGGCTCGGGCAAGTCGACGCTGATCAACAACACCCTGTTCCCGCTCAGCGCCACTGCACTGAACGGCGCCACCACGCTGGAAGCGGCGGCCCACGACAGCATCGACGGGCTGCAGCATCTGGACAAGGTGGTGGACATCGACCAAAGCCCCATCGGTCGTACGCCGCGCTCCAACCCGGCCACCTATACCGGGCTGTTCACGCCGATCCGTGAGCTGTTCGCCGGTGTCCCCGAGTCGCGCTCGCGGGGCTACGGCCCGGGGCGCTTCTCGTTCAACGTCAAGGGTGGGCGCTGCGAAGCCTGCCAGGGCGATGGCCTGATCAAGGTAGAGATGCACTTCCTGCCGGATATCTACGTGCCCTGTGACGTGTGCAAGAGCAAGCGCTACAACCGCGAGACGCTGGAGATCAAGTACAAGGGCAAGAGCATCCACGAAGTGCTGGAAATGACCATCGAGGACGCACGCGCCTTCTTCGATGCGGTGCCAGCACTGGCGCGCAAGCTGCAGACGCTGATGGACGTGGGTCTTTCGTACATCAAGCTGGGGCAGTCGGCGACCACCCTGTCCGGAGGCGAGGCGCAACGGGTCAAGCTGTCACGCGAGCTGTCCAAGCGTGATACCGGCAAGACCCTGTACATTCTCGACGAACCGACCACCGGGCTGCACTTCGCCGATATCCAGCAGTTGCTCGATGTACTGCACCGCCTGCGCGACCACGGCAACACCGTGGTGGTGATCGAGCACAATCTCGACGTGATCAAGACCGCCGACTGGCTGGTGGATCTCGGCCCGGAAGGCGGTTCCAAGGGTGGCCAGATCATCGCCGTGGGCACCCCCGAGGAAATCGCCGAAATGCCGCAGTCGCATACCGGGCACTTCCTCAAGCCACTGCTGGAGCGTGATCGGGCCTGACCCAGCGGCCTGAAACGAAAACGCCCCGCAGATGCGGGGCGTTTTTTTGCTGCGATTCTTACATCTGGCCCTGCAGGTACTTTTCCAGGCCCAGCTTGCCGATCAGTTGCAGCTGAATCTCCAGCCAGTAGGCGTGATCTTCCTCGGTATCCTTGAGCTGCAGCAGCAGAATATCGCGGCTCTGATAATCCTGGTGGCGCTCGCACAGCTCGATGCCTTTGCTCAACGCTGCACGCACCTGATACTCGAGAGCCAGGTCCAGCTTCAGCGCATCGGGCACTGTCTGGCCGAAGGTGAAGGCATCAGGGACCATGTCCGGCACGCCTTCGAGGAAGATGATGCGCTTGAGCAGCGCGTCGGCGTGCTGCGTCTCCTCTTCCATCTCGTGATTGATGCGCTCGTAGAGCTTGGTAAAACCCCAGTCCTCGTATAGACGCGAGTGGATGAAGTACTGATCGCGGGCTGCCAGCTCCCCTTTCAACAGGGTTTTGAGGTAGTCGATGACTTCGATATGGCCCTTCATGCGGGGAAATCCTTGGTGCAGCGGATGGAATAGGTGAATGCTCGACCCATCATCCGTCGCGGTCAAGTAAAAAGCACAACGCCCCCGTTAGGAGGCGTTGGTTACCGCGACTCACCAGGCCGGACGCAAGCGCCCGGAGAGAATCAGGCGAGGTCGAAGCGGTCGAGGTTCATGACCTTGGTCCAGGCAGCCACGAAGTCCTCGATGAAGCGGGCATCGGTGCTGGCATAGACCTCGGCCTGGGCGCGCAGGATGGCGTTGGAGCCAAATACCAGATCGACACGCGTGCCGGTCCACTTCACCTCACCGCTCTGGCGATCACGCCCCTCGTACAGGTTGTCGTCGCCTGGCACTGCCTTCCACGCCGTCCCCATGTCGAGCAGGTTGACGAAGAAGTCATTGCTCAGCGCTCCCGGCCTGTCGGTGAACACCCCGTGGCCAGCACCACCAACGTTGATATTGATCGAACGCAGTCCACCGATCAGCACGGTCAATTCCGGCGCGGTCAAGGTCAGCAGCTGTGCCTTGTCGATCAGCAACGCTTCGGCAGGTACGCTGTAGCGGCCCTTGAGGTAGTTGCGGAAACCGTCGGCGATCGGTTCGAGCACGGCGAAGGACTCGACATCGGTCTGCTCCTGCGAGGCATCCGCCCGCCCGGCCGAAAACGGCACGCTTACCACGTGGCCGGCCTTGCTGGCGGCCTGCTCGATACCGGCATTACCGGCCAGCACGATCAGATCGGCCAGGCTCACCTGCTTGCCACCGGTGGCGGTACGGTTGAACTCGCCACGGATGCCCTCGAGCGTCGCCAGCACCTTGGCCAGTTGCTCGGGCTGGTTGGCGGCCCAATCCTTTTGCGGCGCGAGGCGCAGACGTGCACCGTTGGCACCGCCGCGCTTGTCGGATCCACGGAAAGTCGAAGCCGAGGCCCAGGCCGCGCCGACCAGTTCGGAGACCGACAGACCGGAGGCCAGCACCTGGGCCTTGAGCCCGGAGACGTCAGCATCGTCGATCAACGGGTGGTGAACGGCCGGCAGCGGGTCTTGCCAGAGCAGGTCTTCCTTCGGTACTTCCGGCCCCAGATAGCGCGACTTCGGACCTAGGTCACGGTGAGTCAGCTTGAACCAGGCGCGGGCGAATGCTTCGGCGAATGCCTGCGGGTTATCCAGGAAACGCCGCGAGATCTTCTCGTAAGCAGGATCCACGCGCAGCGACAGGTCGGTGGTCAACATGGTCGGCAGCCGCTTCTTCGAGGGATCGTGGGCATCGGGGATGATCGCATCGGCCCCCTTGGCCACCCACTGATGAGCGCCTGCCGGGCTCTTGGTCAGTTCCCACTCGAACTTGAACAGGTTCTCGAAGAAATTGTTGCTCCACTGCGCAGGCGTGGTCGTCCAGGTCACCTCCAAGCCGCTGGTGATCGCATCGCCGGCCTTGCCGCTACCAAACGAACTCGTCCAGCCCAGGCCCTGCTCCTCGAGACCGGCGGCCTCGGGCTCGGCACCGACGTTGTCCGCCGGACCGGCACCATGGGTCTTGCCGAAGGTATGGCCGCCAGCGATCAGTGCAACGGTCTCTTCGTCGTTCATGGCCATGCGCGCGAACGTCTCGCGAATGTCATGGGCCGCCGCGAGCGGATCGGGATTGCCCTCCGGGCCTTCCGGGTTGACGTAGATCAGCCCCATCTGCACGGCAGCAAGCGGATTCTCAAGGTTGCGCCCCTGGCTGTCGGTGCGATCCTGTTCCTGGCCATGCAGGTCTTCGTCTGCCACGATCACGCCCGTATCGCCAGGACTGCCGGCCGCGCCCTTGCCGTAGCGGTTATCGCCGCCCAGCCAGGTCTTCTCGGTACCCCAGTACACGTCCTGATCCGGTTCCCATGTGTCCTGGCGCCCGCCGGCGAAGCCGAAAGTCCGGAAGCCCATGGTCTCCAGAGCGACATTGCCGGTGAGTACCAGCAGGTCGGCCCAGGAAATCTTCTGACCGTACTTCTGCTTGATCGGCCACAGCAGGCGACGCGACTTGTCGATATTGACGTTGTCCGGCCAGCTGTTGAGCGGCGCAAAACGCTGCTGCCCACGCCCGGCGCCGCCGCGGCCGTCGCCGGTACGGTAGGTGCCAGCGGCGTGCCAGGCCATGCGGATGAATTGCGGGCCATAGTGGCCGAAGTCTGCTGGCCACCAGTCCTGCGAGTCGGTCATCAACGTACGCAAATCTTTCTTCAGCGCTTCGTAATCCAGCGACTCAAAGGCCTCGGCATAGTTGAACGTCTCGCCCAACGGGTTGGACTTGGAGGAATGCTGGTGCAGCAGGTCGACACGCAACTGGTTCGGCCACCAGTCGCGGTTGCTGGTGCCGCCACCAGCGGTATGCTTCGGCTTTGCTCCAGAAGCGCTTCCCGAGAAAGGGCATTTGCCTTCGGTCTTCTCACTCATCGTCTATCTCCTTACCAGGCATTATCAGTTCCCGACTGAGCGGGATTGGCATTGAGTATCGACGAGCGGTAGCGAACTAACAAATGAATAACAGCTTACAGAGTGATAGTTTTTAACTAAAAATGAGTCATAAAAAAACCGGGCCTGAGCCCGGTTCTTCCTGTAACGATGCCTTACTCGGCAGCTTCTACTGCGCCGCCGACCGGGCGGTCGACCAGCTCAACATAAGCCATCGGGGCATTGTCACCAGCGCGGAAACCGCACTTGAGGATGCGCAGGTAACCGCCCTGACGGGTGGCGTAGCGCTTGCCCAGATCGTTGAACAGCTTGCCAACGATAGCTTTCGAACGCGTACGGTCGAAAGCCAGACGACGATTGGCAACGCTATCTTCTTTAGCCAGGGTGATCAGCGGCTCGGCAACGCGGCGCAGTTCCTTGGCTTTCGGCAGAGTAGTTTTGATCAGCTCATGCTCGAACAGCGATACCGCCATGTTTTGAAACATGGCCTTGCGGTGAGCGCTGGTGCGGCTGAGGTGACGGCCACTTTTACGATGACGCATGGTTCAATTCCTTACCAAACTTCACGTTCGGTGATGATGACGATCAGGCAGTCGCCTTATCGTCTTTCTTCAGACTTGCCGGCGGCCAGTTGTCGAGGCGCATACCGAGGGACAGACCGCGGGAAGCCAGAACGTCCTTGATTTCAGTCAGGGATTTCTTGCCCAGGTTCGGCGTTTTCAACAGTTCCACTTCAGTTCGCTGGATCAGGTCACCGATGTAGTAGATGTTTTCTGCCTTGAGGCAGTTGGCCGAACGAACGGTCAGTTCCAGGTCATCAACCGGACGAAGCAGGATCGGGTCGATCTCGTCTTCCTGTTCGATCACGACGGGCTCGCTGTCACCTTTGAGGTCGACGAATGCAGCCAGCTGCTGTTGCAGGATGGTTGCAGCACGGCGGATGGCCTCTTCAGGATCCAGGGTACCGTTGGTCTCGAGGTCGATAACCAGTTTGTCCAGGTTGGTACGCTGCTCGACACGAGCGTTTTCCACCACGTATGACACGCGACGCACCGGGCTGAAGGAAGAGTCGAGCTGCAAGCGACCAATGCTGCGGCTTTCGTCTTCATCACTCTGGCGCGAATCAGCTGGCTCATAGCCGCGACCACGAGCCACGACGAGCTTCATGTTCAGCGCGCCATTGGAGGCCAGGTTGGCGATAACGTGGTCGCCGTTGACGATTTCAACATCATGATCCAGCTGAATATCGGCAGCGGTTACGACGCCAGAGCCCTTCTTCGCCAGAGTCAGTGTAACTTCGTCTCGACCGTGCAGCTTGATTGCCAGACCTTTAAGGTTGAGCAGGATTTCAATGACATCTTCCTGAACACCTTCGATGGCGCTGTACTCATGGAGTACACCGTCAATCTCGGCCTCGACTACTGCACAGCCAGGCATGGAGGACAACAGGATGCGACGCAGCGCGTTGCCCAGGGTATGGCCGAAACCGCGCTCGAGAGGCTCGAGCGTGATCTTGGCGCGGGTCGGACTGACCACCTGCACATCGATGTGGCGGGGGGTCAGGAACTCATTTACCGAAATCTGCATGGATGCACCTATTTTCTAGCCCTTACTTGGAGTAGAGCTCGACAATCAGGCTTTCGTTGATGTCAGCGGAGAGATCACCGCGAGCCGGGACGCTTTTGAACACGCCAGACTTCTTCTCGGTATCTACATCTACCCATTCAACGCGGCCACGCTGGGCACACAGCTCGAGAGCTTGAACGATGCGCAGCTGATTCTTCGATTTCTCACGAACTGCAACGACGTCGCCGGCCTTAACCTGGAACGACGGAACGTTTACGGTTTTACCGTTGACGCTGATTGCCTTGTGCGAAACCAGCTGACGGGACTCGGCGCGGGTGGCACCGAAGCCCATACGGTAAACAACGTTGTCCAGACGGCATTCGAGCAATTGCAGCAGGTTCTCACCAGTAGCGCCCTTCTTGCCGGCAGCTTCTTTGTAGTAACCGCTGAACTGACGCTCGAGGACGCCATAGATACGACGAACTTTTTGCTTCTCGCGCAGCTGGGTGCCGTAGTCGGACTGACGGCCACGGCGCTGGCCGTGAATACCTGGGGCTGCTTCGATGTTGCACTTCGATTCCAGAGCGCGAACGCCGCTTTTCAGGAAAAGATCAGTGCCTTCACGACGAGACAGTTTGCATTTGGGACCAATGTAACGAGCCATTTCTCACTGTCTCCTGATTACACGCGACGCTTCTTCGAAGGACGGCACCCGTTATGCGGGATGGGCGTCACATCGGTGATGCTGGCGATCTTGTAACCGCAACCGTTAAGCGCACGGACTGCGGACTCACGACCCGGACCTGGGCCCTTGACGTTGACGTCGAGGTTCTTCAGGCCGTATTCCAGCGCAGCTTGACCAGCACGCTCAGCAGCCACCTGGGCAGCGAACGGGGTGGACTTGCGAGAACCGCGGAAACCCGAACCACCGGAGGTAGCCCAGGACAGGGCGTTACCTTGACGGTCGGTGATGGTCACGATGGTGTTGTTGAAAGAAGCGTGGATGTGGGCGATGCCATCAACCACCGTCTTCTTGACTTTCTTACGAGTACGAGCAGCAGGTTTTGCCATGACTAGATTCCTGTCGATTCGCGAACGCGATTACTTGCGGATCGGCTTACGCGGGCCCTTGCGGGTGCGCGCGTTGGTCTTGGTACGCTGACCGCGAACCGGGAGGCCGCGACGATGGCGCAGACCGCGGTAGCAGCCCAGATCCATCAAGCGCTTGATTTTCATGTTCACTTCACGGCGCAGATCACCTTCGGTATTCACCTTGGCGACTTCACCACGCAGCTGCTCGATCTGCTCGTCAGAGAGATCCTTGATCTTCGCTGCCGGATTCACACCGGTAGCTGCACAGATTTTCTGTGCGGTGGTGCGACCGACACCAAAGATGTAGGTCAGCGAGATAACAGTGTGCTTGTTATCCGGAATGTTAACGCCTGCAATACGGGCCATTCAGTGGAACTCCAATTGACAGCTACCTACGCCCCGGAAGCCAAGAAATGGGGCGCGAGATATTATCGCTGTAGAAACAAATAATCAACCCGGCAGCGCACTAGCTGCCGGGCTTATAGCTTCGATCACACTCAGCCTTGGCGCTGTTTGTGACGCGGTTCCGCGCTGCAAATCACTCGCACAACACCTTCACGGCGAATAATTTTGCAGTTACGGCACAGTTTTTTCACCGATGCACGAACTTTCATCACCAACTCCTCGAACCTTATGGACACTTCAGCGGAGCATGCCGCTGCCGTAGCCCTTCAGGTTGGCTTTCTTCATCAGGGATTCGTACTGGTGCGAAACGAGGTGCGATTGTACTTGGGACATGAAGTCCATCACAACCACTACCACGATCAGCAACGAGGTCCCGCCAAGGTAGAACGGTACGTTGGCCGCCACCACCAGGAACTGGGGCAACAAGCACACGGCCGTCATGTACAGAGCACCGAACATGGTCAAGCGAGTCAGAACGCCATCGATATAGCGTGCAGACTGCTCACCGGGACGGATACCCGGAATAAAGGCACCGGACTTCTTCAGGTTTTCCGCTACGTCTTTCGGGTTGAACATCAGTGCTGTGTAGAAGAAGCAGAAGAACACGATTCCTGCACTAAACAGCAAAATGTTCAACGGCTGACCAGGAGCGATAGCCTGCGAAATATCCTGCAGCCAGCCCATACCTTCGGACTGACCAAACCAGGCACCCAGCGAGGCCGGGAACAACAGAAGGCTGCTGGCGAAGATGGCCGGGATAACGCCCGCCATGTTCACCTTCAACGGCAAGTGGCTGGTCTGCGCAGCGAAGACCTTGCGACCCTGCTGACGCTTGGCGTAGTGCACCGCAATGCGACGCTGGCCACGCTCAATGAACACCACGAAACCGATAATCGCTACTGCCAGCAAACCGATGGCGATGAGAGCGAAGATATTGATATCGCCCTGACGAGCAGACTCGAAAGACTGCCCGATTGCCGACGGCAGACCGGCTACGATGCCCGCAAAAATCAGCATCGAAATACCGTTGCCAACACCACGCTCGGTGATCTGCTCGCCCAACCACATCATGAACATCGCACCCGCCACGAAGGTGGTGACCGCAACGAAGTGGAAGCCGAAATCGACCGAAAACGCTACACCCTGACTCGCCAGACCAACGGACATGCCGATGGCCTGGACGAACGCCAGGATCAAGGTGCCGTAGCGGGTGTATTGACTGATCTTGCGACGACCAGCCTCACCTTCCTTCTTCAACTGTTCCAGCTGCGGGCTGACGGCAGTCATCAGTTGCATGATGATCGATGCCGAAATATACGGCATGATCCCCAGCGCAAAGATACTCATCCGCTCCAGCGCGCCGCCGGAAAACATGTTGAACAAGCTAAGAATGGTCCCCTCATTCTGTCGGAACAGATCAGCCAGACGATCCGGGTTTATGCCTGGAACTGGGATATGCGCACCGATTCGATAGACGATGATCGCCATGAACAGAAAGCGCAGACGAGCCCAGAGCTCGGACAACCCGCCACCAGCCAGCGCAGAGAGAGCACCTTGCTTAGCCATTTATTCCTCGAACTTACCGCCAGCTGCTTCGATAGCCGCGCGCGCACCTTTGGTGGCGGCGATACCTTTAAGGGTGACCGCACGAGTAATCTCACCGGACAGCATGACTTTCACACGCTGTACGTTTTGATTAATCAGGTTGGCATCCTTCAGCGCCTGCAGAGTAACTACGTCGCCTTCGATCTTGTTCAGCTCGGACGTACGCACTTCTGCGCGATCCATAGCTTTCAGAGACACGAAACCGAACTTGGGAAGACGACGGTGCAGAGGCTGCTGGCCGCCTTCGAAACCCGGAGCAATGGTGCCACCGGAGCGGGAGGTCTGACCTTTGTGGCCACGGCCACCGGTCTTGCCCAAACCACTACCGATACCACGGCCCGGACGGTGCTTCTCGCGGCGGGAACCCGGCGCTGGACTCAAATCGTTCAGGTACATGGATCAACCCTCCACACGGAGAAGGTAATAAGCCTTGTTGATCATGCCGCGGTTTTCCGGAGTATCCAGAACTTCGACGGTATGATTGATGCGACGCAGGCCGAGACCCTTGACGCAGGCTTTATGATTGGCCAGACGGCCATTGGTGCTCTTGATCAGAGTCACTTTGACGGTGTTAGCCATGGTTAGAGAATCTCCTCGACACTCTTGCCACGCTTGGCTGCAACCGAATCCGGAGACTGCATAGCCTTCAGACCTTTGAAAGTGGCATGAACCACGTTCACAGGGTTGGTAGAGCCGTAGCACTTGGCCAGAACGTTCTGAACACCAGCGACTTCCAGGACGGCACGCATGGCGCCACCAGCGATGATGCCGGTACCTTCGGAAGCAGGCTGCATGTACACCTTCGAAGCGCCATGGGCGGATTTCATGGCGTACTGCAGGGTGGTGCCGTTCAGATCAACTTGGATCATGTTGCGACGAGCAGCTTCCATAGCCTTCTGGATGGCAGCCGGCACTTCACGGGACTTGCCACGGCCGAAACCTACACGCCCCTTACCATCACCTACCACGGTCAACGCGGTGAAGGTGAAGATACGGCCGCCTTTGACGGTCTTGGCAACGCGGTTCACCTGAACCAGCTTCTCGATATAGCCTTCGTCGCGCTTTTGGTCGTTATTTGCCATAACTTAGAACTCCAGCCCGCCTTCACGAGCAGCATCAGCCAGCGCCTTGACGCGGCCGTGGTACTTGAAGCCAGAACGGTCGAATGCAACCTGAGTCACACCAGCGGCTTTCGCGCGCTCGGCAACCAGCTCACCAACTTTCTTGGCCGCGTCGACGTTGCCAGTGGCGCTGTCACGCAGTGCTTTGTCCAAGGTAGAGGCGCTGGCCAGAACCTTGCTGCCGTCGGCCGAGATGACCTGGGCATAGATGTGCTGCGAAGAGCGATACACGCAGAGACGCACGGCTTCGAGTTCGTGCATTTTCAGGCGTGCTTTGCGAGCGCGACGCAGACGAGTAACTTTTTTGTCGGTCATTTCCTAGCCCCTTACTTCTTCTTGGCTTCTTTACGGCGGACGACTTCGTCAGCGTAACGAACACCTTTGCCCTTGTAAGGTTCAGGACGGCGGAAGTCACGAATCTCCGCAGCAACCTGACCAACCAGCTGCTTGTCGACACCCTTGATCAGGATCTCGGTCTGGTTCGGGGTTTCGGCCACCACGCCTTCCGGCAGTTGGTAGTCGATAGGGTGAGAGAAGCCCAACGCCAGATTGAGAACCTGGCCCTTGGCCTGTGCCTTGTAACCAACACCGACCAGCTGGAGCTTGCGCTCGAAGCCTTGGCTTACGCCGATGACCATGTTGTTAACCAGTGCACGGGTAGTACCGGCCATCGCACGAGTCTGCTGGTCGCCGTTGCGAGCAGCGAAACGCAGCTCACCGGATTCCTGCAGCACTTCAACGGACGAGTGAACGTTCAGTTCCAGAGTACCCTTGGCACCCTTCACCGAAAGCTGCTGACCGGCGAGTTTGATCTCTACACCAGCAGGCAGCTTGACGGGGTTCTTAGCAACGCGAGACATGCTTATCCCCCCTTAGAACACAGTGCAAAGCACTTCGCCGCCGACACCGGCAGCGCGCGCAGCGCGGTCCGTCATCACACCTTTGTTGGTGGAGACGATGGAAACACCGAGACCGCCGCGAACTTTCGGCAGGTCATCGACGGATTTGTACTGGCGAAGGCCGGGACGGCTGACGCGCTTGACTTCTTCGATAACCGGACGGCCTTCGAAGTACTTCAGCTCGATGGACAGCTGCGGCTTTGCTTCGCCGCTGATCTGATAACCCGCAATATAACCTTCGTCTTTCAGAACTTTGGCTACAGCCACCTTCAGGGTAGAAGAAGGCATGCTTACGACGGACTTTTCAGCCATCTGGGCATTACGGATACGAGTTAGCATGTCCGCTAACGGGTCCTGCATACTCATGGGCTAGACGCTCCTGATACAAAAAGAATTAGCCTCTCGGCTAAGAATCACCAGCGCTCACGGAAATCCGGGCTCAGGCGAGCCGGGCATTCTAGAGACTGATCAAAAATGAATCAAGCCCCAAAAGGGGCTTGATTCACATTGCTTGTCCGCCGGAGCTGACTCCGGCGTTTACCGCAGCGGCTTACCAGCTGGCTTTGACCAGACCTGGTACGTCGCCACGCATGGCTGCTTCACGCAGCTTGATGCGCGACAGACCGAACTTGCGGAAGACACCGTGCGGGCGGCCGGTGATACGGCAGCGGTTGCGCAGGCGCGAGGCGCTGGCATCACGGGGTTGCTTCTGCAGGGCGACCTGGGCTTCCCAACGCGCTTCCGGAGAGGTTTCCGGATTAACGATGGTAGCTTTCAGCTCGGCACGCTTTTTGGCGTACTTGGCAACCGTGCGCTGACGCTTCAGCTCGCGGTTTTTCATGCTCGTCTTGGCCATGTTCCTACTCCAATCAGTTGCGGAACGGGAATTTGAAAGCACGCAGCAGAGCGCGGCCTTCGTCATCCGTACGGGCAGTGGTGGTCAGGGTGATGTCCAGACCACGCAGCGCATCGATCTTGTCGTAATCGATTTCCGGGAAGATGATCTGCTCTTTCACGCCCATGCTGTAGTTGCCACGGCCATCGAAGGACTTGGCATTCAGACCGCGGAAGTCACGCACGCGCGGCAGGGAGATGGACAGCAGACGATCCAGGAACTCGTACATACGCTCGCGACGCAGAGTGACCTTGACGCCGATCGGCCAGCCCTCACGAACCTTGAAACCAGCGATCGATTTGCGGGCATAAGTCACGACGACTTTCTGACCGGTGATCTTCTCGAGATCGGCAACGGCGTGTTCGATGATCTTCTTGTCACCGATCGCTTCGCCCAGGCCCATGTTCAGGGTGATCTTGGTGATGCGCGGAACTTCCATCACGTTACCCAGCCTCAGGTCTTCCTTCAGCTTGGGGGCGATTTCCTTCCGGTAAATCTCTTTCAGTCGTGCCATGGTGTTTTACCTATGATTCTCAAGCGCCAACCGGCTTCTGGGTGGACTTGAAGACACGAATTTTCTTGCCGTCTTCGACTTTGAAACCAACGCGATCAGCCTTGTTGGTTTCGCCATTGAAAATGGCAACGTTGGAAGCGTGCAGTGGCGCTTCTTTCTCGACGATACCGCCTTGAACGCCCGACATCGGGTTCGGCTTGGTATGACGCTTCACCAGGTTGATGCCACCGACGACCAGACGGTCGTCAGCGAGAACCTTGAGCACCTTACCGCGCTTACCTTTGTCTTTGCCGGCGATCACGATGATCTCGTCATCACGACGAATCTTTTGCATGTCGGATCTCCTTAAAGCACTTCAGGGGCGAGCGAGACGATCTTCATGAACTTCTCGGTACGCAGCTCGCGGGTCACTGGCCCGAAGATACGAGTACCGATCGGCTCTTGCTTGTTGTTCAGCAGAACAGCAGCGTTGCCGTCGAAGCGGATGATCGAACCGTCGGCACGACGAACGCCGTGACGGGTGCGAACGACCACTGCGGTCATGACCTGACCTTTCTTCACTTTACCGCGCGGAATTGCTTCCTTGACGGTGACCTTGATGATGTCGCCGATGCCAGCGTAGCGGCGATGCGAGCCACCCAGCACCTTGATGCACATGACGCGGCGTGCACCACTGTTGTCGGCCACATCGAGCATGGATTGAGTCTGAATCATATAATTTCTCCGACCCCTAGTCCTTAGACTTCCACTGCGCGTTCGAGAACTTCAACCAGCGCCCAAGACTTGGTCTTGGCCAGCGGACGCGTTTCGGTAATCGAAACCTTGTCGCCGATCTTGCACTGATTGGTTTCGTCGTGAGCGTGCAGCTTGGTCGAACGCTTGACATATTTACCGTAGATCGGGTGCTTGACGCGACGCTCGATCAGAACGGTGATGGTCTTGTCCATCTTGTCGCTGACAACACGGCCGGTCAGCGTACGGACTGTTTTTTCGGCTTCAGCCATGATCACTTACCTGCCTGCTGGTTGAGCACAGTTTTCACACGAGCGATGTCGCGTTTAACTTGCGAGAGCAGGTGAGACTGCCCCAACTGGCCAGTTGCTTTCTGCATGCGCAGATTGAACTGGTCGCGCAGCAGGCCGAGCAGTTGCTCGTTCAGCTGCTGTGCTGATTTTTCACGAAGTTCATTCGCCTTCATCACATCACCGTCCGCTTAACAAAAGTGGTGGCGAGCGGCAGCTTTGCAGCAGCCAGGGCGAAAGCCTCACGCGCCAACTCTTCGGAAACGCCTTCGATCTCGTACAGGACTTTGCCTGGCTGGATCTGGGCTACCCAATACTCGACGCTACCCTTCCCTTTACCCATCCGCACTTCGAGAGGCTTCTTGGTAACAGGCTTGTCGGGGAACACGCGAATCCAGATCTTCCCGCCACGCTTGACGTGACGAGTCAGAGCACGACGAGCGGACTCGATCTGACGGGCGGTGAGACGACCGCGGGCAACGGACTTCAGCGCGAACTCGCCGAAGCTGACTTTGCTACCGCGCTGAGCCAAGCCACGGTTGTGGCCGGTCATCTGCTTGCGGAACTTCGTACGCTTTGGTTGCAACATGTGGCGTACCCCTTACTTAGCAGCTTTTTTACGAGGCGCAGGTGCTTGCGGTTTCAGTTCTTCCTTGAGGCCACCGATGACCTCACCTTTGAAGATCCAAACCTTGACACCGATCACACCGTAAGTGGTGTGCGCTTCGTACGTGGCATAGTCGATATCGGCACGCAGGGTGTGCAACGGCACACGACCTTCGCGATACCATTCGGTCCGTGCGATTTCCGCACCGCCGAGACGACCGCTCACCTGGATTTTGATGCCCTTGGCACCAATACGCATGGCGTTCTGTACAGCGCGCTTCATGGCGCGACGGAACATCACACGACGCTCCAGCTGCTGAGCTACGCTCTGCGCAACCAGCATACCGTCGAGCTCCGGCTTGCGGATCTCTTCGATATTGATGTGCACAGGCACACCCATTTGCTTGGTCAGGTCCTGACGCAGCTTCTCAACATCTTCACCTTTCTTGCCGATAACGATACCGGGACGAGCGGTGTGGATGGTGATGCGTGCGGTTTGGGCCGGACGAGCGATGTCGACACGGCTTACGGACGCGCTTTTTAGTTTGTCGAGGAGATACTCACGCACCTTCAGATCAGCGAACAGGTAGTCCGCATAAGTCCGGCCGTCTGCGTACCAGACGGAGGTGTGTTCCTTGACGATTCCCAGGCGAATGCCAGTGGGATGTACTTTCTGACCCATCTGATCGACTCCGTTACTTGTCCGCAACCTTGACAGTGATATGGCAAGACCGCTTGACGATGCGATCAGCGCGGCCTTTGGCACGCGGCATGATGCGCTTAAGCGAACGCCCCTCGTTGACGAAAACGGTGCTGACCTTCAAGTCATCAACGTCTGCGCCTTCGTTGTGCTCGGCGTTGGCTACAGCCGACTCCAGCACTTTCTTGATGATTTCAGCGGCTTTCTTACTGCTGAAAGCCAGCAGGTTGAGCGCTTCGCCCACCTTCTTCCCGCGAATCTGGTCGGCGACCAAGCGGGCTTTCTGGGCGGAGATGCGAGCGCCCGACAACTTAGCGGCTACTTCCATTTCCTAACCCCTTAACGCTTGGCTTTCTTGTCAGCCACGTGCCCACGATAGGTACGGGTGCCGGCAAATTCGCCCAGTTTGTGGCCGACCATGTCTTCGTTGACGAGAACGGGAACATGTTGACGACCGTTATGCACGGCGATGGTCAGACCGACCATCTGCGGCAGAATCATCGAACGGCGCGACCAGGTTTTCACCGGTTTGCGATCGTTCTTTTCTGCTGCCACTTCGACCTTCTTCAGTAGGTGAAGATCGATAAAAGGACCTTTTTTCAGAGAACGTGGCACTGTCGTATCCCTCTAGTTACTTGCGACGACGGACGATCATGTTGTCGGTGCGTTTGTTACCACGAGTCTTCGCGCCCTTAGTCGGGAAGCCCCATGGAGACACCGGATGACGACCACCAGAGGTACGACCTTCACCACCACCGTGTGGGTGGTCGACCGGGTTCATGGCAACACCACGAACGGTCGGGCGAACGCCACGCCAGCGTTTGGCACCAGCTTTACCCAGCGAACGCAGGCTGTGCTCGGAGTTCGAGACTTCACCCAGGGTCGCACGGCATTCGGCCAGTACTTTACGCATTTCACCACTGCGCAGACGCAGGGTGACGTAGACGCCTTCGCGCGCGATCAACTGAGCCGAAGCACCAGCGGAACGAGCGATTTGAGCACCTTTGCCCGGTTTCAGCTCGATACCGTGAACGGTCGAACCCACCGGAATGTTACGCAGCGGCAGGCTGTTGCCGGCCTTGATCGGCGCCATTGAACCTGCAACCAGCTGATCGCCGGCGCTCACACCTTTCGGCGCGATGATGTAGCGACGCTCACCGTCTGCGTATTTCAGCAGGGCGATGTGCGCGGTACGGTTCGGATCATATTCAACGCGCTCGACAGTGGCTGGAATGCCATCTTTGTCGTTGCGACGGAAATCGACCAGACGATAGTGCTGCTTGTGGCCACCACCGATATGACGGGTGGTGATGCGGCCGTTGTTGTTACGACCGCCAGTCTTCGACTTCTTCTCGAGCAGTGGAGCATGAGGAGCGCCTTTGTGCAGCCCCTGATTGACCACCTTGACCACAAAACGGCGGCCCGGGGAAGTCGGTTTGCATTTAACGATTGCCATGATGCACCCCTTCCTTACTCAGCACTGCTGGTGGCGAAATCGAGATCCTGGCCTGGCTGAAGGGAGATGATCGCCTTCTTCCAGTCGTTACGCTTGCCCAGACCGCGAGCGGTGCGCTTGCTCTTACCCAGAACGTTCTGGGTCGTCACATGCTGAACCTTCACGCTGAACAGGCTTTCGACGGCCTTCTTGATTTCCAGCTTGGTTGCGTCAGTCGCAACCTTGAAAACGAACTGGCTTTTCTTGTCTGCCAGAGTCGTGGCCTTCTCGGAGACGTGCGGGCCAAGCAGCACTTTGAATACGCGTTCCTGGTTCATCCCAGCAGCTCCTCGAATTTCTTCACGGCAGAAACGGTGATCAGCACCTTTTCGTACGCGATCAGACTGACCGGATCGGAACCTTGCACGTCACGAACATCGACATGCGGCAGGTTACGAGCAGCCAGGTACAGATTTTGGTCGACAGCGTCGGAAACGATCAGAACGTCGTTCAGACCCAGACCATTCAGCTTGCCCAGCAGTTCTTTGGTTTTCGGAGCTTCGACAGCGAAGTCTTCGACCACTACCAGACGGTCACTGCGAACCAGCTCAGCAAGAATCGAACGGATCGCAGCGCGATACATCTTCTTGTTCAGCTTCTGATCATGGTTCTGCGGGCGAGCTGCGAAGGTCACGCCACCGCCACGCCAGATCGGACCACGAGTGGTACCGGCACGCGCACGGCCAGTGCCCTTCTGACGCCACGGGCGCTTGCCGCCACCGGAAACGTCAGAACGCGTCTTCTGCTGTTTGCTGCCCTGACGGCCGCCAGCCATGTAGGCTACGACAGCTTGGTGAACCAGGGTCTCGTTGTAGTCGCCACCGAACGTCGCATCGGACACTTCGATCGCTTGAGCGCCATTTACATTTAATTGCATGTCAGCTTCCCCTTAACCGCGAGCCTTGGCAGCCGGACGTACAACCAGGTTGCCGCCAGTAGCGCCAGGAACGGCACCCTTGACCAGCAGCAGGTTGCGTTCAGCATCCACGCGCACTACTTCCAGGGACTGCACAGTCACGCGCTCAGCACCCATGTGACCGGACATTTTCTTGCCCTTGAAGACACGACCCGGCGTCTGGCACTGGCCAATCGAACCCGGAACGCGGTGGGACACGGAGTTACCGTGGGTATTGTCTTGGCCGCGGAAGTTCCAACGCTTGATGGTACCGGCAAAGCCTTTACCTTTGGACTGACCGGTCACGTCGACCAGTTGACCAGCTTGGAAGATTTCAGCGTTGATCAGATCGCCAGCCTGGTAGTCGCCTTCTTCAAGACGGAATTCCAGAACGGTACGACCTGCCGCGACGTTCGCCTTGGCGAAGTGACCGGCTTGCGCCTTGCTGACACGAGAAACACGACGCTCACCGACAGTGACTTGCACTGCACGATAGCCATCGGACTCTTCAGTTTTGAACTGGGTGACGCGATTCGGCTCGATCTCGATGACCGTAACCGGAATGGAGACACCTTCTTCGGTGAAAATACGGGTCATGCCGCATTTACGACCGACTACACCAATAGTCATGTTGTAACCTCATGAGTGTACGGGGCTTTCACCCGCTATGGCCGCCCATTTCAGAGCGTTACACGACTAAAACCGCCAGGTTTTAGCCGAGGCTGATCTGCACTTCCACGCCAGCCGCAAGATCGAGCTTCATCAGCGCATCAACGGTTTTATCCGTTGGCTGGACGATGTCCAGTACGCGCTTATGAGTACGGATTTCGAACTGATCGCGCGCGTCTTTGTTGACGTGTGGCGAAGTCAGAACGGTGAACCGCTCTTTGCGAGTTGGCAGAGGAATCGGACCACGCACCTGAGCACCAGTACGTTTCGCGGTTTCCACGATTTCCTGGGTTGATTGATCGATCAGGCGATGGTCAAAAGCCTTCAACCGTATACGGATTTGTTGGTTTTGCATTTTGACCTCAGATTCCAAGCTGCGAGTCCCACTCAACGGACGCAATACGCCCGTTAAAAGGAGGCGTGATTCTATAGACGCCCCTAGAGGGTGTCAACCCGGTTAGAAAATAACCAATGAAGATAGCGCCCATAAAAAAGCCCCCGCATTGCGGGGGCTTTTTTTACATCAGATCAGACGATTACTCGACGATCTTGGCAACCACGCCAGCACCAACGGTACGACCACCCTCGCGAATCGCGAAGCGCAGGCCGTCTTCCATGGCGATCGGCTTGATCAGGGTGACAACCATCTTGATGTTGTCGCCCGGCATTACCATCTCAACGCCTTCCGGCAGTTCGCACGAACCGGTCACGTCAGTGGTACGGAAGTAGAACTGAGGACGGTAGCCCTTGAAGAACGGGGTGTGGCGACCACCTTCTTCCTTGGACAGCACGTACACTTCAGCTTCGAACTTGGTGTGCGGCTTGATGGTGCCCGGCTTGGCCAGTACCTGACCACGCTCTACGTCATCACGCTTGGTGCCACGCAGCAGAACGCCGCAGTTCTCACCAGCACGACCTTCGTCGAGCAGCTTGCGGAACATCTCGACACCGGTACAGGTGGTCTTGGTGGTGTCACGCAGACCGACGATCTCGATTTCTTCCTGGATCTTGACGATACCGCGCTCTACACGACCGGTCACTACAGTACCGCGGCCGGAGATCGAGAATACGTCTTCGATCGGCATCAGGAACGGACGGTCGATGGCACGAACCGGCTCCGGGATGTAGCTGTCCAGCGTTTCGACGAGCTTCTTGACGGCAGTGGTGCCCATCTCGTTGTCGTCCTGGCCGTTCAGAGCCATCAGAGCGGAACCGATGATGATCGGCGTGTCATCGCCCGGGAAGTCGTAAGTGCTCAGCAGATCGCGCACTTCCATTTCCACCAGCTCCAGCAGCTCGGCGTCATCGACCATGTCGGCCTTGTTCAGGAACACGACGATGTACGGAACACCTACCTGACGGGACAGCAGGATGTGCTCACGGGTCTGAGGCATCGGACCATCGGCAGCCGAGCAAACCAGGATAGCGCCGTCCATCTGGGCAGCACCTGTGATCATGTTCTTGACGTAGTCAGCGTGACCCGGGCAGTCAACGTGCGCGTAGTGACGTACGGACGAATCGTACTCAACGTGCGCGGTGTTGATGGTAATACCACGAGCCTTCTCTTCCGGCGCGCTGTCGATCTTGTCGAAGTCGACCTTGGCCGAACCGAATACTTCGGAGCAGACGCGGGTCAGAGCAGCGGTCAGCGTGGTTTTACCGTGGTCGACGTGACCGATGGTGCCGACGTTGACGTGCGGTTTGTTACGTTCGAATTTTTCTTTAGCCACGACAATTAACTCCTAGCTTAAAGGGGCTGAATCAGCCTTGTTTTTTGGTTACAGACTCGACGATGTGCGACGGAGCTGTGTTGTATTTCTTGAATTCCATGGAGTAGCTTGCGCGCCCCTGAGACATGGAACGGACGTCGGTCGCATAACCGAACATCTCACCCAACGGTACTTCAGCACGGATCACCTTACCGGAGATCGTGTCTTCCATACCCAGGATCATGCCGCGACGGCGGTTAAGGTCGCCCATCACGTCACCCATGTAGTCTTCCGGGGTAACAACTTCTACCGCCATGATCGGCTCGAGCAACTCACCACCGCCCTTCTGGGCCAGTTGCTTGGTCGCCATGGAAGCCGCCACCTTGAACGCCATCTCGTTGGAGTCGACGTCGTGGTAGGAACCATCGAACACCGTAGCCTTCAGGCCGATCAGCGGATAGCCGGCCACAACGCCGTTCTTCATCTGCTCTTCGATGCCCTTCTGGATAGCCGGGATGTATTCCTTCGGAATCACACCGCCCACTACTTCGTTCACGAACTGCAGACCTTCCTGACCTTCGTCAGCAGGCGCGAAGCGAACCCAGCAGTGACCGAACTGACCACGACCACCGGACTGACGCACGAACTTGCCTTCGATTTCGCAGTTCTTCGTGATGCGCTCACGATAGGAAACCTGAGGCTTGCCGATATTGGCTTCGACGTTGAACTCGCGGCGCATACGGTCGACCAGGATGTCCAGGTGCAACTCGCCCATGCCGGAGATGATCGTCTGACCAGTTTCTTCGTCGGTCTTGACGCGGAACGACGGGTCTTCCTGAGCGAGCTTGCCCAGAGCGATACCCATTTTTTCCTGGTCGTCCTTGGTCTTGGGCTCTACGGCAACCGAAATAACCGGCTCCGGGAAGTCCATACGAACCAGAATGATTGGCTTGTCAGCGTTGCACAGGGTTTCACCCGTGGTGACGTCCTTCATGCCGATCAGAGCCGCGATGTCGCCAGCACGCACTTCTTTGATCTCTTCGCGGGCGTTCGCGTGCATCTGCACCATACGACCCACACGCTCTTTCTTGCCCTTGACCGAGTTGATCACGCCGTCGCCGGAAGCCAACACGCCCGAGTAAACGCGGACGAAGGTCAGGGTACCCACGAATGGGTCGGTAGCGATCTTGAACGCCAGAGCCGAGAACGGCTCGTTGTCGTCCGCATGACGCTCCATTTCCTCTTCCTCGTTATCCGGGTTGGAACCCTTGATAGCAGGAATATCGGTAGGAGCCGGCAGGAAGTCGATGACGGCGTCGAGAACCAGGGGCACACCCTTGTTCTTGAAGGAAGAACCGCAAACAGCCAGAACGATCTCGCCAGCGATGGTGCGCTGACGCAGAGCGAACTTGATTTCCTCGTTGGTGAGTTCTTCACCTTCGAGGTACTTGTTCATCAGCTCTTCGTTGGCTTCGGCCGCAGCCTCTACCATGTTGCCGCGCCATTTCTCGGCGTCTGCCAGCAACTCGGCAGGGATATCCTTGCGAACAGGAACCATGCCCTTGTCGGAATCGTTCCAGTACACGGCTTGCATATTGATCAGATCGATCTGGCCCTGGAAGTTGTCTTCCGAGCCGATAGCCAGCTGGATAGGCACAGGCGTGTGACCCAAACGCTGCTTGATCTGACCGATGACGCGCAGGAAGTCGGCGCCGGCACGGTCCATCTTGTTTACGTAAACAAGACGCGGGACACCGTACTTGTTGGCCTGACGCCATACGGTTTCCGATTGAGGCTCAACGCCGGAAGTACCACAGAACACCACGACCGCGCCGTCGAGTACACGCAGGGAACGCTCAACTTCGATGGTGAAGTCCACGTGCCCGGGTGTATCGATGACGTTGAAACGGTGCTCGTCCTTGTACTGCTTCTCGGAACCCTTCCAGAAGGCGGTGATGGCAGCGGACGTGATGGTGATACCACGCTCCTGCTCCTGCACCATCCAGTCTGTGGTCGCGGCGCCATCATGCACCTCGCCCATTTTGTGGCTTTTGCCGGTGTAAAAAAGGACGCGCTCGGTGGTGGTGGTTTTACCAGCATCCACGTGAGCCACGATACCGATGTTACGGTAGCGATTGATCGGTGTAGTACGAGCCATAAAGCCCTCGCAAATTGAGTGACGCTGAAATTAGAAGCGGTAGTGCGAGAACGCCTTGTTGGCCTCGGCCATACGGTGCACGTCTTCACGCTTCTTAACTGCAGCACCCTTGCCTTCTGCAGCATCCAACAGCTCGCCTGCCAAGCGCAGGGCCATGGATTTCTCGCCACGCTTACGGGCGAAATCCACCAGCCAGCGCATGGCCAGGGCGTTACGACGGGACGGACGAACTTCGACCGGAACCTGGTAAGTAGCACCGCCTACACGGCGCGACTTCACTTCGACCAGCGGAGCGATGGCGTCGAGAGCTTTCTCGAAGATTTCCAGGGGATCGCTGTTCTTACGCTCTTTGACCTTGTCCAGGGCGCCATAAACGATACGCTCGGCAACGGCTTTCTTGCCGCTTTCCATCACGTGGTTCATGAACTTGGCCAGGATTTGGCTTCCGTATTTTGGATCATCAAGCACTTCGCGCTTGGCTGCTACACGACGTCTTGGCATTTGATAAGCCCTCAAACGGTCTTCAGGTTAGCCCGGAACTGCAACCAGCTGGTTACGCCCGACCTTACTCTTATCGACTCAATAAAATTAGAAACTGCATGCAGTACTGACGACCGATCACTTCGGACGCTTGGTACCGTACTTCGAACGACCCTGATTACGACCTTTGACACCCGAGGTATCCAGCGAGCCGCGAACGGTGTGGTAACGCACACCTGGCAAGTCTTTTACACGACCGCCACGGATCAGCACGACGCTGTGCTCTTGCAGGTTGTGGCCTTCACCACCGATGTACGAGGAAACCTCGAAACCGTTGGTCAGACGCACACGGCAAACTTTACGCAGTGCCGAGTTAGGTTTTTTCGGCGTGGTGGTATACACGCGAGTGCATACGCCACGACGCTGGGGGCAGTTCTGCAGCGCAGGTACGTCGGATTTCTCGACGATACGCTTGCGCGGCTGACGCACCAGCTGGTTGATAGTTGCCATCTACTAGCTCCACTGTCCGTCTTTCGACGCTATTTATTTACACCATAAATAAATGGCAGGGCTTATGCCCTGCCATATTTAGGGGTGCATGAGTCTAAAGAGACTCGCCCCCCCAGTCAAGACACGGGCCCCGACCGCCAGGCGGCCGGGGCACGCGCTCAATTTTCGCTGGAGTTCAACGCTTCGGTCAGCGCTGCTTCCACTTCGCTCGCGCTCACACGTACAGGCTTGTCGGCCTCGCGGCGACGCTTGCGCTCGCTGTGGTAAGCCAGGCCGGTACCTGCCGGGATCAGACGCCCCACCACCACGTTCTCCTTCAGGCCACGCAGGAAGTCGCGCTTGCCGGTAACCGCCGCCTCGGTGAGGACGCGAGTGGTTTCCTGGAAGGAGGCCGCCGAGATGAACGACTCGGTGGACAGCGACGCCTTGGTGATACCCAGCAGCACGCGGGTGTACTTGGCGATGAACTTGTCATCGATGGCCAGGCGCTCGTTCTCGCCCAGTACCTGGGTCAGCTCCATCTGGTCGCCCTTGATGAAGGTGGAGTCCCCGGACTCGGCGATCTCGACCTTGCGCAGCATCTGACGCAGGATGGTCTCGATGTGCTTGTCGTTGATCTTCACGCCCTGCAGACGGTAAACGTCCTGGATCTCGTTGACGATGTACTTGGCCAGCGCGCTCACACCCAGCAGGCGCAGGATGTCGTGCGGATCGCTAGGACCGTCGGAGATGACTTCGCCCTTGTTGACCTGCTCACCCTCGAACACGTTCAGGTGGCGCCATTTCGGGATCAGCTCTTCGTACGGATCGCTGCCATCGGTCGGTGTGATGACCAGACGGCGCTTGCCCTTGGTCTCCTTGCCGAAAGCGATGGTGCCGCTGATTTCCGCCAGAATCGAAGCTTCTTTCGGACGACGCGCTTCGAACAGGTCGGCAACGCGTGGCAGACCACCGGTGATGTCACGGGTCTTCGAGGTTTCCTGCGGGATACGGGCGATAACGTCACCGACCGCAACCTGCGCACCATCGGCAACACCGACCAGGGCGTTGGCAGGCAGGAAGTACTGCGCCGGTACGTCAGTACCTGGCAGCATCAGATCCTTGCCGCTTGCATCGACCAGCTTCACGGCCGGACGGATGTCCTTGCCAGCAGCCGGACGATCCTTGGCATCGAGCACTTCGATGTTGGTCAAACCGGTCAATTCGTCGGTCTGACGCTTGATGGTGATCCCCTCCTCCATGCCGACGAAGGTAACGGTACCCTTCATTTCGGTCACGATCGGGTGGGTGTGCGGATCCCACTTGGCGACGATGGCGCCAGCGTCGACCTTGTCGCCTTCCTTCACGGAAATGACCGCACCGTAAGGCAGCTTGTAGCGCTCGCGCTCACGACCGAACTCATCGGCGACCGCCAGCTCACCGGAACGCGATACCGCGATCAGGTTGCCGTCCAGACGCTCGACGTGCTTGAGGTTGTGCAGACGGATCGCACCGCCGTTCTTCACCTGGACGCTGTCGGCAGCCGAGGTCCGGCTCGCCGCACCACCGATGTGGAACGTACGCATGGTCAGCTGGGTACCCGGCTCACCGATCGATTGGGCTGCGATAACGCCGACGGCTTCACCGATGTTGATCTGGTGGCCGCGGGCCAGGTCGCGACCGTAGCACTTGGCGCAGATGCCGTAGCGGGTTTCGCAACTGATCGGCGAACGCACGACCACTTCGTCGATGCTGTTGAGCTCGATGAACTCGACCCACTGCTCGTCGACCAGGGTACCGGCCGGAACGATGACTTCTTCGCTGCCCGGCTTGAACACGTCACGGGCAATGACACGACCCAGAACGCGCTCACCGAGCGGCTCGACCACGTCGCCACCTTCGATGTGCGGGGTCATGTGCAGCCCCTGCTCGGTGCCGCAGTCGATCTCGGTCACCACCAGATCCTGGGCCACGTCGACGAGACGACGGGTCAGGTAACCGGAGTTCGCGGTCTTCAGTGCGGTATCCGCCAGACCTTTACGCGCACCGTGCGTGGAGATGAAGTACTGCAGTACCGACAGGCCTTCACGGAAGTTCGCAGTGATCGGCGTCTCGATGATCGAGCCGTCCGGCTTGGCCATCAGGCCACGCATACCAGCCAGCTGACGGATCTGCGCGGCGGAACCACGAGCACCGGAGTCGGCCATCATGTACATGGAGTTGAAGGACTCCTGATCGACTTCGTTGCCATCGCGGTCGATGACCTTCTCTTTCGAGAGGTTCGACATCATCGCCTTGGACACTTCATCGTTGGCCTTCGACCAGAGGTCGATCACCTTGTTGTACTTCTCGCCCTGGGTGACCAGGCCGGAGGCGTACTGCGATTCGATTTCCTTCACTTCCTCGGTAGCGGCGTCGATGATGCGCGCCTTCTCGTCCGGGATGACGAAGTCGTTCACGCCGATCGACACGCCGGAGATGGTCGAATAAGCGAAACCGGTATACATCAGTTGGTCAGCGAAGATCACGGTGTCCTTCAGGCCAACGGTGCGGTAGCACTGGTTGATCAGACGGGAGATCGCCTTCTTCTTCATCGACTGGTTGACCACGTCGTACGACAGGCCAGCAGGCACGACCTGGAACAGCAGCGCACGGCCGACAGTGGTGTCGACGATACGGGTGTTCTTGGTGATGGTGCCGTCACGGTCTTTGATGACTTCGTTGATACGCACTTTCACACGGGCATGCAGGGAGGCTTCGCCGGCGCGGAACACGCGGTCGACTTCCTGCAGGTCGGCGAACACGCGACCTTCGCCTTTGGCGTTGATGGCTTCACGGGTCATGTAGTACAGACCCAATACAACGTCCTGGGACGGAACGATGATCGGCTCACCGTTGGCAGGCGACAGGATGTTGTTGGTCGACATCATCAGCGCACGCGCTTCGAGCTGGGCTTCCAGCGTCAGCGGCACGTGAACGGCCATCTGGTCACCGTCGAAGTCGGCGTTGTACGCGGCGCAGACCAGCGGGTGCAGCTGGATGGCTTTACCTTCGATCAGTACCGGCTCGAACGCCTGGATACCCAGACGGTGGAGGGTCGGTGCGCGGTTGAGCAGTACGGGGTGTTCGCGAATCACTTCGGCGAGAACGTCCCACACTTCCGGCAGCTCGCGCTCGACCATCTTCTTGGCGGCCTTGATGGTGGTCGCCAGACCACGCATTTCCAGCTTGCCGAAAATGAACGGCTTGAACAGCTCCAGCGCCATCTTCTTCGGCAGACCGCACTGGTGCAGACGCAGTGCCGGACCCACGGTAATGACCGAACGGCCGGAGTAGTCAACGCGCT
The DNA here is from genome assembly GCF_900100535.1 of Phytopseudomonas flavescens. Lineage (GTDB taxonomy): Bacteria > Pseudomonadota > Gammaproteobacteria > Pseudomonadales > Pseudomonadaceae > Aquipseudomonas > Aquipseudomonas flavescens. The sequence goes on along the minus strand of NZ_FNDG01000011.1, from coordinate 13,525 downwards.
TGCCGAGCAGGTTCTGACGGAAACGACCCTGCTTACCCTTGATCATGTCAGCCAGGGATTTCAGAGGACGCTTGTTCGAACCCGTGATGGCGCGACCGCGACGACCGTTGTCGAGCAGTGCGTCGACCGCTTCCTGCAGCATGCGCTTTTCGTTGCGCACGATGATGTCGGGCGCCGAGAGGTCGAGCAGACGCTTCAGACGGTTGTTACGGTTGATGACGCGGCGATACAGGTCGTTCAGATCGGACGTGGCGAAACGGCCACCGTCCAGCGGAACGAGCGGACGCAGATCTGGCGGCAGAACCGGCAGAACGGTCAACACCATCCACTCTGGCAGGTTGCCGGAACCCTGGAAGGCTTCCATCAACTTCAGACGCTTGGACAGCTTCTTGATCTTGGTTTCCGAGTTGGTCTGCGGAATTTCTTCGCGCAGGCGGCCGATCTCGTGCTCCAGGTCGATAGCGTGCAGCAGCTCGCGAACGGCCTCTGCGCCCATGCGGGCGTCGAAGTCGTCACCGAATTCTTCCAGCGCTTCGAAGTACTGCTCGTCGTTGAGCAGTTGACCCTTCTCGAGGGTGGTCATGCCCGGGTCGATAACCACGTAGCTCTCGAAATAGAGCACGCGCTCGATATCACGCAGGGTCATGTCCATCAGCAGGCCGATACGGCTCGGCAGGGACTTCAGGAACCAGATGTGGGCGACCGGAGATGCCAGTTCGATGTGCGCCATGCGCTCACGACGAACCTTGGCCAGGGCGACTTCGACGCCGCACTTCTCGCAGATCACGCCACGGTGCTTGAGGCGCTTGTACTTACCGCACAGGCACTCGTAATCCTTGACCGGGCCAAAAATCTTGGCGCAGAACAGGCCGTCACGCTCAGGCTTGAACGTACGGTAGTTGATGGTTTCCGGCTTTTTAACTTCACCGAACGACCACGAACGGATCATCTCGGGCGAAGCGAGGCCGATGCGAATGGCATCGAACTCTTCGACTTGACCCTGGTTTTTCAGCAAATTCAGTAGGTCTTTCAAGGCCTTTCCTCCTGGCGGAGCAGGCAGCGGGCGTATGGCCCCGCTGCCGATTCACGTCGTGTTATTCGGTTTCCAGATCGATATCGATACCGAGCGAACGGATCTCTTTGATCAACACGTTGAAGGACTCGGGCATGCCCGGCTCCATGCGGTGATCGCCATCCACGATGTTCTTGTACATCTTGGTACGGCCGTTCACGTCGTCCGACTTGACGGTCAACATTTCCTGCAGGGTATAGGCGGCGCCGTAAGCTTCCAGAGCCCAGACCTCCATCTCCCCGAAGCGCTGACCACCGAACTGCGCCTTACCACCCAGCGGCTGCTGGGTAACCAGGCTGTAGGAACCCGTGGAACGCGCGTGCATCTTGTCGTCCACCAGGTGGTTCAGTTTCAGCATGTACATGTAGCCAACGGTGGTCGGACGCTCGAACTGGTTGCCCGTGCGGCCGTCGATCAGGCGCATCTGGCCGCTTTCCGGCAGATCTGCCAGCTTAAGCATGGCCTTGATTTCGCTTTCCTTGGCACCATCGAATACCGGAGTCGCCATCGGTACGCCTTTGCGCAGGTTGTTGGCCAGGGCCAGCACTTCCTGATCGCTCAGCTCGTCGAGGTTTTCCTGACGCCCACCGATCTCGTTGTAGATCTGCTGCATGAACTTGCGCAGCTCAGCGACCTTGCGCTGCTCTTCGAGCATCAGGTTGATCTTCTCGCCCAGGCCCTTGGCCGCGAGGCCCAGGTGGGTTTCGAGAATCTGACCGACGTTCATACGCGACGGTACGCCGAGCGGGTTGAGGACGATGTCGACCGGCGTGCCATGCACGTCGTGCGGCATGTCTTCGACCGGCATGATCACCGAGACCACACCCTTGTTACCGTGACGACCAGCCATCTTGTCACCCGGCTGGATGCGGCGGCGGATGGCCAGGTAGACCTTGACGATCTTCAGTACGCCCGGAGCCAGGTCATCGCCCTGCTGCAGCTTGCGCTTCTTGTCTTCGAACTTGTCGTCGAGCAGTTGACGGCGGTCGGAGATGTAGGCCTGGGCCTTTTCCAACTGTTCGTTCAGTGCGTCTTCAGCCATGCGCAGCTTGAACCACTGGCCGCGCTCCAGGCCGTCGAGCACTTCGTCAGTAACCGCGGCGCCTTTCTTCAGGCCGGCGCCGCCTTCGGCGACCTTGCCAACCAGAGCGGCACGCAGACGCTCGAAGGTCGCGCCCTCGACGATGCGGAACTCTTCGTTAAGATCCTTGCGGATCTCGTCCAGCTGGCTCTTCTCGATCGACAGAGCACGCGCATCACGCTCAACGCCGTCACGGGTGAAGACCTGTACGTCGATGACAGTACCCTTGGTGCCGGTCGGCACGCGCAGGGAGGTGTCCTTAACATCGCTGGCCTTCTCACCGAAGATCGCGCGCAGCAGTTTCTCTTCCGGCGTCAGCTGGGTTTCGCCCTTCGGCGTGACCTTGCCCACCAGGATGTCGCCAGGGCCGACTTCGGCACCCACGTAGACGATACCGGCTTCGTCGAGCTTGTTCAGTGCAGCCTCACCCACGTTCGGGATGTCCGCAGAGATTTCCTCTGGGCCGAGCTTGGTGTCACGCGCCACACAGGTCAGTTCCTGGATGTGGATCGTGGTGAAGCGATCTTCCTGAACCACGCGCTCGGAGAGCAGGATGGAGTCTTCGAAGTTGTAACCGTTCCAGGGCATGAACGCGACGCGCATGTTCTGACCCAGTGCCAGCTCACCCATGTCGGTGGACGGGCCGTCGGCCATGATGTCGCCACGCGCAACCACATCACCTTTCTGCACCAGCGGACGCTGGTTGATGCAAGTGTTCTGGTTGGAGCGGGTGTATTTGGTCAGGTTGTAGATGTCCACACCGGCTTCACCGGTTTCGACTTCATCGTTGGCAACGCGGACCACGATACGGCTGGCATCGACGGAGTCGATCACACCACCGCGGCGCGCCACGACGCAGACGCCGGAGTCACGGGCGACGTTGCGCTCCATGCCGGTACCGACCAGCGGCTTGTCCGAACGCAGGGTCGGAACAGCCTGACGCTGCATGTTCGACCCCATGAGTGCACGGTTGGCGTCGTCGTGCTCGAGGAACGGGATCAGCGAGGCAGCGACGGATACGACCTGCTTCGGCGATACGTCCATCAGCGTGACGTCTTCCGGCGCCTTCACGGTGAACTCGTTGAGGTGACGCACGGCAACCAGCTCGTCGATCAGCTGACCCTTGTCGTTCAGGGTCGCGGATGCCTGGGCGATCACGTGATCGGCCTCTTCGATGGCGGACAGGAAGACGATCTCGTCAGTGACCTTGCCTTCCTGCACGACGCGGTACGGGCTTTCCAGGAAGCCGTACTGGTTGGTGCGGGCATAGGCCGCCAGGGAGTTGATCAGACCGATGTTCGGGCCTTCCGGCGTTTCGATCGGGCACACACGGCCGTAGTGGGTCGGGTGTACGTCACGGACTTCGAAGCCTGCGCGTTCACGGGTCAGACCGCCCGGGCCGAGTGCGGAAACACGGCGCTTGTGGGTGATCTCGGAGAGCGGGTTGTTCTGGTCCATGAACTGGGAAAGCTGGCTGGAACCGAAGAACTCCTTCACCGCCGCCGCAACCGGCTTGGCGTTGATCAGGTCCTGCGGCATCAGGCCTTCGCTTTCGGCCATCGACAGACGTTCCTTGACCGCACGCTCGACGCGCACCAGGCCAACGCGGAACTGGTTCTCGGCCATCTCGCCGACACAACGTACACGGCGGTTACCCAGGTGGTCGATGTCATCGACGATACCTTTGCCGTTACGGATGTCGACCAGCGTCTTGAGCACTTCGACGATGTCTTCGCGGCTCAACACGCCTGAACCTTCGATCTCGGTACGCCCGATACGACGGTTGAACTTCATGCGACCCACGGCGGACAGGTCGTAACGCTCGGCGCTGAAGAACAGGTTGTTGAACAGGGTCTCGGCGGCGTCCTTGGTAGGTGGCTCGCCAGGACGCATCATGCGGTAGATCTCGACCAGCGCTTCGAGCTGATTGGTGGTGCTGTCGATCTTCAGCGTGTCGCTGATGAACGGACCACAGTCGATGTCGTTGGTGTACAGGGTCTCGATGCGCACGACCTGCGCCTTGGCGATCTTGGCCAGCAACTCGACCGACAGCTCGGTGTTGCACTCGCAGAGGATTTCGCCGGTAGCCGGGTGCACGATCGCCTTGGCGGTGGTGCGGCCGATCAGGTAGTCGAACGGAACGTCCAGCTCCTTGATGCCAGCCTTGTCCAGCTGGTTGATATGGCGAGCGGTAATACGACGGCCCTGCTCGACGATCACCTTGCCGTTGCCATCCAGGATGTCCTGGCTGGCGATCTCGCCACGCAGACGCTGCGGTACGAGCTCCAGGCTCAGGCCTTCGCCTTTCACGTGGAAAACGTTGGTGGTGTAGAAAGCATCCAGGACTTCTTCAGTGCTGTAGCCCAGCGCGCGCAGCAGTACCGAGGCCGGCAGTTTGCGGCGGCGGTCGATACGCACGAATACCGCGTCCTTCGGGTCGAACTCGAAGTCCAACCAGGAACCACGGTAAGGAATGATGCGGGCGGAGTACAGCAGCTTGCCGGAGCTGTGCGTCTTGCCACGGTCGTGGTCGAAGAACACACCCGGGGAGCGGTGCAGCTGGGAAACGATCACACGCTCGGTACCGTTGATGACGAAGGTACCGTTCTCGGTCATGAGCGGAATTTCGCCCATGTAGACTTCCTGCTCTTTGATGTCCTTGATCGCTTTGTTCGACGATTCTTTGTCGAAAATGATCAGGCGCACTTTCACGCGCAGCGGGACGGCGAAGGTCACACCACGCAGCACGCACTCCTTGACGTCGAACGCCGGCTCGCCCAGGCGATAGCCGACGTATTCCAGAGCAGCGTTGCCGGAGTAGCTGATGATCGGGAATACAGATTTGAAGGCCGCATGAAGGCCGATGTCGCGGAACTGTTCCTTGCTCGCGCCTTGCTGCAGGAATTCGCGGTACGAATCCAGCTGGATGGCCAGGAGGTAAGGCACATCCATGACATCCGGCAACTTGCTAAAGTCCTTGCGGATACGTTTTTTCTCAGTGTATGAGTAAGCCATCAGCGTTCCCCAGCTTGGTCACCTGCTTATTTGGCTTCTCCGACGGGAGCAGCCAGAAACTCGTGCAAACCCTAGGTTTGCTCCACCTCGTTGGTGGGTCTTTCACGCTCAAGGGCCGGGCTGTCGAACAGCCGAGCTAGAACGGAAAAAGGCCGGTGGCAAAAGCCACCAGCCGTCAGCCTTGTGCGAGACGCTCGGGCTGTAGACGCAAGGTCGTCGCTTACTTGAGCTCGACTTTGGCGCCTGCTTCTTCCAGGGCTTTCTTGGCAGCTTCGGCTTCGTCTTTCGACACGCCTTCTTTGACCACGCCAGGAGCGCCGTCAACCACTGCTTTAGCTTCTTTCAGACCCAGACCGGTCAGCTCGCGAACGGCCTTGATGACGTTCACTTTCTTCTCGCCGGCTTCGGTCAGGATGACGTTGAACTCGGTTTGCTCTTCAGCAACGGCAGCAGCCGGGCCAGCAGCAGCAACGGTAGCAGCAGCGGCGGTAACGCCGAACTTCTCTTCCATTGCCTTGATCAGTTCAACGACTTCCAGAACGGATTTCTGGCCGATTGCTTCGATGATGTCTTCGTTAGACAGAGCCATGACTCTAATTCCTGTATTGGGGGACAGCCTTCGCGACCGTCAAATTAAACAAATAAGCGCGAGAACGAATGACGTGCCTTAGGCGGCAGCGGCTTCTTTCTGGTCGCGAACGGCCGCCAGAGTACGAGCCAGTTTGCTGGTAGCGCCTTGGATCACGCTCATCAGCTGGGAAATGGCTTCGTCATAGGTCGGCAGAGTTGCCAGTACATCGATCTGATTGGCTGCGAGGAACTGACCCTCGAACGCAGCTGCCTTGATCTCGAACTTGTCCTGACCCTTGGCGAAATCCTTGAAGATACGGGCAGCAGCACCCGGATGTTCGGTGGAGAACGCGATGAGGGTCGGGCCTTTGAACACGTCGTTGAGCACGTCGTACTGAGTGCCTTCAACGGCGCGCTTGAGCAGGGTATTACGTACGACACGTACGTATACGCCAGCTTCGCGGGCCTCTTTACGGAGTCCGGTCATAGCACCTACGGTCACGCCACGGGCATCGGCCACGACAGCGGACAGGGCAGCTTTGGCAGCCTCGTTGACTTCAGCGACGATGGCCTTCTTGTCTTCGAGTTTAATTGCCACGGGTTTACTCCTGGATGTTACCGTTTCGCCCAGCCGGAGCCGGACGGCGTTTTGGTGTCTGATTCGGTAAGAATCGGGAGCACCATCTGCGTAGGGTGGAAGATCACTCTTCGGTTTTGAGGCTCGCGCCCCCTACGGTCTTGGATAGCCCCCGCCAGGCAGGGACCCCAATTTTTCGCGGCAGACGCACCCGGTGCGCCTGCCGTCATTCATCAAGCGTCCAGCGAACCTTGGTCGATCAGCAGACCTGGGCCCATGGTGGTGCTCAGGGTCACGCGCTTGACGTAGACACCTTTCGAGGTCGACGGCTTCAGGCGCTTCAGATCGGACAGCAGCGCTTCCACGTTCTGTTTCAGTTTGTCGGCTTCGAAGCCGACCTTGCCGACAGAACCATGGATGATGCCATTCTTGTCAGTACGGAAACGCACTTGACCAGCCTTGGCATTCTTCACTGCGGTGGCAACATCCGGCGTCACGGTGCCGACTTTCGGGTTCGGCATCAGACCGCGCGGGCCGAGCACCTGGCCCAGCTGACCGACAACGCGCATGGCATCCGGAGATGCGATGACGACGTCATAGTTCAGGTCGCCACCTTTCATTTCAGCAGCGAGATCGTCCATGCCTACGCGATCAGCACCGGCAGCCAGAGCCGCTTCGGCGCCTGGACCTTGAGTGAAGACAGCGACGCGAACGGTTTTGCCGCTGCCGTTCGGCAGAACGGTAGCACCACGCACGACCTGGTCGGATTTGCGCGGGTCAACGCCGAGGTTGATCGAGATATCGACAGACTCGGAGAACTTGACGGCGGAGATTTCAGCCAGCAACGCAGCTGCGTCGGTGAAGCTGTAGGCTTTGCCTGGCTCGATCTTGGCCGCGATAGCCTTTTGGCGCTTGGTCAGCTTAGCCATTACACACCCTCCACGTTGAGGCCCATGCTACGCGCAGAACCGGCGATGGTACGCACGGCCGCATCCAGGTCAGCTGCAGTCAGATCAGCCTGTTTGGTCTTGGCGATCTCTTCGAGCTGAGCACGAGTCACGGTGCCGACTTTGACCGTGTTCGGACGAGCCGAGCCACTGGTCAGGCCCGCTGCTTTTTTCAGCAGGACGGAGGCCGGGGTGCTCTTGGTTTCGAACGTGAAGCTACGGTCGCTGTATACCGTGATGATCACTGGAGTCGGCAGACCAGGTTCCATGCCCTGAGTCTTGGCGTTGAACGCCTTGCAGAATTCCATGATGTTCACACCGTGCTGACCCAGAGCCGGGCCGACGGGTGGCGACGGGTTGGCCTGAGCGGCCTTTACTTGCAGCTTGATATAAGCCGTGATTTTCTTAGCCATTAGCTACTCCAGTTACGGGTTCTAGCGCCTCGCGGCTCCCCGACTATTGCCTGTTTATCCCAGTGACAACAAAACCCCGCAGCCTATGACTGCGGGGTATGGGATGCGGTTGTCAGTTACGACTTCTCGACCTGACTGAACTCCAGCTCGACCGGGGTAGAGCGACCGAAAATGGTCACTGCCACCTGGATACGGCTTTTCTCGTAATTTACTTCTTCGACGACGCCACTGAAATCAGCGAACGGACCATCGATGACACGAACCATCTCGCCCGGCTCGAACAGCGTCTTGGGCTTGGGCTTGTCACCGCTATCGGCAACGCGACGCAAAATCGCGTCAGCCTCTTTCTCGGTGATAGGTGCTGGCTTGTCGGCAGTACCACCGATGAAGCCCATCACCCGAGGCGTATCCTTGATCAAGTGCCAAGTCGCCTCGTTCATTTCCATCTGTACCAATACGTAGCCTGGAAAGAACTTTCGCTCGCTCTTGCGCTTCTGGCCGTTACGCATTTCCACCACTTCTTCGGTGGGAACCAGAATCTCGCCGAAATCATCTTCCATTCCGGCGAACTTTACGCGCTCGATGAGCGAACGCATTACATGCTTCTCGTAACCCGAGTAAGCATGCACAACGTACCAACGCTTAGCCACGGGACACCCTATCTCAACTAACGATAAACGACACAAGCCAACCCAGGAGCGAATCGAGCCCCCACAACATCAGGGCCATGACAAGCACGACCAGGACGACGATCAGCGTGGTTTGCGTGGTTTCCTGACGGGTAGGCCAGACAACCTTGCGAATCTCGACGCGAGCTTCCTTGACCAGGCCGAAGAAGGCCTGACCTTTTGCCGTCTGCAGAGCGATCGCTGCAGCAACGACCGCAAGCACCAACAGCACGACGACACGGTACAGAATCGGCTCACCAGAGAAGTACTGATTACCGACCACCCCAGCAACAACGAGCAGGGCCGCCACGATCCACTTGAGCAGATCGAAGCGAGAGTCTTTGGCTTCAGCCTTAGCATTCATGAACAAAGGATCCTGTGAGAAGACACGCCAAATTCGTTAGAAAATGGCAGGTCAGGAGGGAATCGAACCCCCAACCTGCGGTTTTGGAGACCGCCGCTCTGCCAATTGAGCTACTGACCTAGAACAAAAATCAGGCCGACCATTATGCCGGCCTGAGGGGGACAGATCAATCGATTATTCGACGATCTTTGCTACAACACCAGCACCAACGGTACGGCCACCTTCGCGAATCGCGAAGCGCAGGCCGTCTTCCATGGCGATCGGCTTGATCAGGGTGACAACCATCTTGATGTTGTCGCCCGGCATTACCATCTCAACGCCTTCCGGCAGTTCGCACGAACCGGTCACGTCAGTGGTACGGAAGTAGAACTGAGGACGGTAGCCCTTGAAGAACGGGGTGTGGCGACCACCTTCTTCCTTGGACAGCACGTACACTTCAGCTTCGAACTTGGTGTGCGGCTTGATGGTGCCCGGCTTGGCCAGTACCTGACCACGCTCCACGTCATCACGCTTGGTGCCACGCAGCAGAACACCGCAGTTCTCACCAGCACGACCTTCGTCGAGCAGCTTGCGGAACATCTCGACACCGGTACAGGTGGTCTTGGTGGTGTCACGCAGACCGACGATCTCGATTTCTTCCTGGATCTTGACGATACCGCGCTCTACACGACCGGTCACTACAGTACCGCGGCCGGAGATCGAGAATACGTCTTCGATCGGCATCAGGAACGGACGGTCGATGGCACGAACCGGCTCCGGGATGTAGCTGTCCAGCGTTTCGACGAGCTTCTTGACGGCAGTGGTGCCCATCTCGTTGTCGTCCTGGCCGTTCAGAGCCATCAGAGCGGAACCGATGATGATCGGCGTGTCGTCGCCCGGGAAGTCGTAAGTGCTCAACAGATCGCGCACTTCCATTTCCACCAGCTCCAGCAGCTCGGCGTCATCGACCATGTCAGGTCATTTTTACGGAACACCTACCTGACGGGACAGCAGGATGTGCTCACGGGTCTGAGGCATCGGACCATCGGCAGCCGAACAAACCAGGATAGCGCCGTCCATCTGGGCAGCACCGGTGATCATGTTCTTGACGTAGTCAGCGTGACCCGGGCAGTCAACGTGCGCGTAGTGACGTACGGACGAATCGTACTCAACGTGCGCGGTGTTGATGGTGATACCACGAGCCTTCTCTTCCGGCGCGCTGTCGATCTTGTCGAAGTCGACCTTGGCCGAACCGAATACTTCGGAGCAGACACGGGTCAGAGCAGCGGTCAGCGTGGTTTTACCGTGGTCGACGTGACCGATGGTGCCGACGTTGACGTGCGGCTTGTTACGTTCAAACTTTTCTTTAGCCATTTTGACCGTCTCCGAACGAAGAATTCAGCTAGCGAACCGCCATTAAAACAAAGGCAGATACTTTCATATCTGCCTTTAATTAAATGGAGCTCATGAGCGGATTTGAACCGCTGACCTCACCCTTACCAAGGGTGTGCTCTACCAACTGAGCTACATGAGCAAAACACATCGCATGACCGAAGCTGGAGCGGGCAGCGGGAATCGAACCCGCATCATCAGCTTGGAAGGCTGAGGTTCTACCACTGAACTATGCCCGCGGAGCCTTCAGCTCACGCTTAAATCTGGTGGAGGGAGAAGGATTCGAACCTTCGAAGTCGATGACGTCAGATTTACAGTCTGATCCCTTTGGCCGCTCGGGAATCCCTCCATAAGGAGGCGGCATTCTCAGTATCTGCCACCCTACTGTCAAGCACTTTCTCATTTAAAAACCTGAGCTTAGCGACACTAACAGCAACTTCGCATACCCACCGATTAAGGTGGCCACCCTGCGAAGCGGGCGCCATTCTATGCATTCTAACGGGAGCTTGCAACCCCCTCGCATGGCATTAATTGATGTTGTAAGCCTTTGAAGTCCAAAGACAAACGTTCGAGCAGCGAATCATCGACCAGACGCCGGCTTTGCGAAGCGATGCGCACCCAATGGCGGCGATTGGCCCGCGGCAATTCCCGCAGTAGCGGCTCGTAGCCGGCCCTGCGCAGACGCGATATCACGCTATCGGCAGAATCATGGCGAGGAAAGATGCCAAGCGAGATGCCATTGGACAGATCGCCCTGGCTGATGATGTAGCTGTCGATCTTGCGCGCCTGCAATTCGCGCAGCTGCCTAAGCGACGCCTGACGAGAGGCGAGCGGTGGCAGATAGACCCAGTAATCGACAGCACCTGCAGACTCGACCAGTTGCACCTGCGAGCGGATATCCAGACTGGTAAGACGCTGCTCGACCTGCTCAGCCTCGGCATTGTCCTCAAAGCTGCCCAGAAACAGGCAGACCGTCTGTTCTTCGGCCAGGGGCTCCTTAGCTGCCGCATCACGGCGCTGCCGAGGCTCGGACTCACTGAGCAACCGAATGTCGCGACGGTTTTCCTGGTAGAGCGAAAGCGGCGCAACTTCCTTGGCATGCATCGGCGCCTGCTGCTGGTGCCAGACATAGTAAAACGCGTTCAGCACCACCAGGAGCATGAAGATCCAGCGCATACCCTATTCCCTCGCCAGCGGACAGGCGATTGCCAATCCAATGAATACCAGGTCCGGCACCACTTGGGCGGCAGGCACCCACTTCGCAGCGAGCATAGCGTCGCCGCCAGCAAGAAACACAGTCATGTCATTCCCACATTGGTGGCGAGCCAGCTCGACCTGGGTATCGACGAAACCACGCAACATCAACAGACAGCCGCGCTCCACGGCCTCGGCAGTCGAGCGGCCAGGCACCAGACTGTGCTGTGCCTGCTCGGCGACAGCGTCGTCATAACGAATACGCCGCGTGTGAGTGCGCAATTGATTGCGCATCAGCGGCACGCCGGGACAGATGAAGCCACCCAGGTGATTACCAGCCGCATCGATAAAGTCGGAGGTGATAGCGGTGCCGAGATCCAGGACCAGACAAGCGCGTCGCTCCAGGCTATAAGCGCCGACCACTGCAAGCCAGCGATCGAGCCCCAAACGTCGATAGTCATCATAGCCATTGCTCACGCCAGCCAGTTCCTTCGCCGGGGCGGCAATCCTGCAATCGATACCGAAACGCACCTTCAAGGCGTCCACCAGAAGCCGCGTTTCATCTTCGGTACGCACACTGACGAGGCGGCAGGCGAGCAGCGCTCCAGGAAAGCGAGAGGCCAAGGCATCGAGAAGCTCCTCATCGCCACCAGCCACGCCATCGGCAACCACATGCGCGTCAGCCGGAACGGTCAGGACACGCCATTTGATAAAACTGTTGCCGCAATCAAGCTCAAGAATCATCACGCAACCTCAAACTGAGCTCACCGCCACTGAACACGCGCTCGTCACCATCGACCTCCAGGCGTAAAGCGCCGGTATCATCTACACCCAACACACGCCCCTCGATTACCTGCACGCCTGCCATCAACGAAACCGTTCGCCCTTGCCACAGGTGATTGACCTCCCACTGCTCGCGCAACGCTGAAAAGCCATGAAGGCGATGCAACTCCAGGTAGTGCTCAAGCTGGGCACTCAGATCAGCAACGAAGCGATTGCGATCAACCTGCTCACCGAGGATCTGCCTGATCGAGATCCAAGGCTGGTCGATAGCATCTCCCAAGACAGTCCGCATATTGATATTCACGCCAATTCCGATGACCACATGGCAGACGTCGGCAGGGTCACCAGATAGCTCCAGCAGTATGCCGGCGACCTTTCGCCCCCCTACCAACAGATCATTGGGCCACTTCAAGCCAACATTGGTGACGCCGGTTTCGCGAATGGCACTCAGCAAGGCGAGACCAACGACCAGGCTGAGACCCTCAATTTGACGCATGCCCCCAGAAATACGCAGAACCAGACTGTAGTAAAGGTTCTCGCCGAACGGACTGACCCAACTGCGCCCCCGTCGCCCCCGACCTGCGGTCTGCTGTTCGGCAATGATCAGAAAAGGCGGTATGGCTCCGGACACCAGATGGCGCAATGCTTCCGCATTGGTGGAATCGACCTGCTGCATAAGCTTCACCGGCCAGCCTGAGGATGGGGCAAGCGCATCGATGGACAGCAGGGACAGCGGTGTCTCGAGGCGATAGCCGCGACCGCGAACCTTGTGAATACTGAGATCAAACTCAGCCTCGAGCGCCTGCAGCCGCTTCCATATGGCCGCGCGGCTTACACCAATAGCGGCGCCAAGCTCTTCGCCTGAATGGAACTGGCCATCTTGTAAAAGTCGCAATAAAGGCTGCATGCCGAACCTGCCGTGCAATAAGGTGCGCATGATAGCGATGCCTTCCGCCGCTGCCTACCGAGCCGCAAACGCATTCGCTGCATTCGTTGTGCGTAGGCGGCTGGTATTTGAACGAACCGCAAACCGCCCCTGGGTTTCGCTTCGCTCAACCCAGTCTACCGAGCCTCAACGCCTGCGTAGGGTGGAAGACGCGTCCCGCTTCCACCACTGTCCCTTGCCGGCGATGCGCTTGGCCGCAGCCCAGCCCCTACGTGTGGCCGGCAGCCTGTGCAGCATATGTTCGACCTGCTGCCGGTTTTCCCACGCCGAAAAGACGAAACCCCAGACCTCTGTCGAGATCTGGGGTTTCTGGTAGAAGCTTGACGATGACCTACTCTCACATGGGGAGACCCCACACTACCATCGGCGATGCGTCGTTTCACTGCTGAGTTCGGGATGGGATCAGGTGGTTCCAACGCTCTATGGTCGTCAAGCAATCCGGTTGGGGAGTCGATGTTTAGGTCGCTTCCCCGAATTGGGTATGTGATATCCGTTGGTATTGCGTGTTCTTGCAAATTTTCGGC
>NZ_FNDG01000013.1 GCF_900100535.1 Phytopseudomonas flavescens | reverse complement strand
ATCCACTCAGACCAGGGCAGCCAGTTCAGCAGCCTGGACTGGCAAAGTTTCCTCAAGGCCAACAACCTAATCAGTAGCATGAGCCGGCGCGGTAACTGTCACGACAACGCCGTGGCAGAGAGCTTTTTCCAACTGCTGAAGCGCGAACGCATCAGGCGGAAAACCTACGGCACTCGTGAAGAAGCACGCGCTGATGTGTTCGATTACATCGAGATGTTTTATAACCCTAAACGCCGGCACAGCAGCGCTATGCAGCTATCGCCAGTGGATTTTGAAAAGCGCTATTTCCAGAGCTTGGAAAGTGTCTAGGAAAGCCGGGGCGATTCAGTTCCGGGGAGCGCAGATACTCGATTAAATCCCAGTCCGCATCTGGGAGTTCGTAGCGCCTTGCCATGTGGCCTCCAGCCAATCATGGTGGCTATTCTACTCATATCGACTTTTCGTACAGCCCCTAAGACACTCATTACGCTTTTTGCCTACATGCTCACACCAGGCCTTGCCATCAGCCTGACCAGCGACAATATGCCCCTCGTACACGCCTTGCTCATTCCTGAGCGCTTGGCCGAACAGCTAGTGACGATGGGCGGCTGGGTCATCGAAGAAGGCTACCAGTCACCTGGCCGTAGTACGGTGGGGATTCGCTGTTCTAGGTGTCCGCGCAAAGCATACCGATACTCAATTTGAGTTAAAAAACGAAGTCATGTTTTGAATATGATGTCAGTCTTTTCTCTAACTGCAACTGGGATTTTTTTGTTTATGTCAGACGTATCTGATCACCGGCCTGGACCTGGATCTGTATCATTGTTGTGTTTTGAACAAGGTGGATGCTACGAGCGCAGTGTTGGCGTAGAAAAATTGATTGACTCAAAGCCAATCGGCAGCGATACAGTTTTTGACCTGGCGTCCGTGTCTAAACAATTTACGGCCTTTTGTTTGCTGTTATTGGAGCGAGACGGGATTTTGTCATTGGAAGATCCACTTTGCAGGTTCGTGCCAGAACTCAGCAGCTGTGCTGGTGATGTCGTTTTACGCGACCTGATATACCATATCAGTGGCATTCCCGATTTTGTAGATATCGCGTTGTCGCGAGGCATTAAATTTGACGACCCGCTCTCCGCTGAGCATATTCTTGGTTTGCTTGAAGAACAGGCTGAGCTTCAATTTTCCACAGGGTCTCGATTTGAATACAGTAACTCAGGTTATTTCTTGCTTGGCTTGGTCATATCGCGTGCTAGTGGCATAAGTTTTTCTGACTATGCTCGGGAGCATATTTTTGAGCCTTTATTAATGCGCGACTCATTTATATTGGACGGAATGAGCGAAGACGGGCGTGTGGCGACAGGCTACGCTAAAGATGAAAATGGAGACTATGTTGTGTCTAGAAATCCGTGGAACTGCATAGGGGCGAGCCTGGTGCATTCATCTGCCAGCGACCTGATGAAATGGGGGCATAATTTTTTCCATGCCAAAGTAGGAGGGGCCGCAATTATAGAAAAGATGTTGACGCCCCTGTCTCCAAATAACAATAGGGGGCAACCTATCGCTGACTATTCGGCTTACTGCTTTGGCCTATGCCGAGAAGAGGGCGCGTCAGGCGTCAAATTCTGCCATGACGGAGGCACGGCGGGGTTTAGTACCCATTTCGCTTGCTCAATAGAGGAAGGTTATACAGTGGCAGTTTTATCTAACATCGAAGACCATGATGCGGAGCGGCTAGCCGATGAGATTTGTTCGGCCCATTGCAGTCTCCGCGCCTAACACTGAATCAGTGAATGCCCAGACTTTTTGCATCGCGACATTATTAGTCGGTCCTTACATATGGAGAAACGAAGCTCGGCCGTTATGTTGAATCGCTCCAGTGCACAATATGGAGCATGCAGAGCGATGAACCATGGGAAAAGAGCTGTGGGTAGTCAACCAAGGTGCCAGGTTGCCCGGCCCGATAGGGAACCACTCGCGGCAGCCGAGCGGATGCTGATCCGCTTCTACCGGCAACTGGACGAGGGCGAGCAAGCCTTTATGCGCCGTGCTATTGAAGCGATGGCACGGCGCAAGGCGGAGCGATAATGCCCCCCCGGCCAGGAGCAGGTTTTTTATGGGCACTTACCTTGTGGATCTATTGGCTGAGGTGCTTCTCGAAACGAATGTCACCCGCCGGCAACATTTCCACTGGCTGCCAACCAAGATTGCGATAGAAGCCACTTGCGCGGCTTTTTTCGGCGGTTTCGAGCCATATCGTTTGGTGAGTCTGGAAGAGAAAGGCCTCTGCTTTTTCCATCAATGCACGCCCCAGGCCGAGCCCTTCGAAGGCAGGCAGTACGAAGGCGGCAAACACGCAGCCATCGGCAGTATCGACCATGGAGAAACCCACTGGGGCACCATCGACTTCCGCAACCCAGGCACACGGAGATTCCGATATCGCCAGCCCAATTGATTCAGGGGTAATGCCCATTTCCGTCAATTGGGCGTGGGAGAGGTGGTTTTCCTGGACGCCAGTTCGAATCCTAAAGATAGCGCTGATATCGGACAGCTCAACTGGTCTGATCGTTTTTTTCATACCATATTCCTCGGTTCCATCCGCTAGGGCGCGCGATTCTCACATACCAGCGCTCCGCGTGCTGGCTCAGTCATCCTTTGATACCGTCCAGAACAGATGCGCGCCATCGCGGCGCCAGGTGGTGATGACGTTATCGTTCTGGCTGATCTCATCGAGGATCCGCAGCCAGTCGTCCGGGTTGTCTCCTTCGGCGTGGAGCAGTACCGCTGGGATCAGGGGGGGACTGTGCTCACCTCGCCATTTCGCCACGCTTGAAGGTCTGCGCCTTTATCTGATCATTATCGACTTTCAGCTCGCCGCTCATTAATTCGTCGTGAGTCAAGGCGTCTTCCGGGTGGTTACGCCAACGCCCCCATTGCTTTTCATCCGGAAAAAAGGTGGAGCAGACGACTCTATTGCCCTCAATTCTGTAGCGGTAGGTGAATTTTTGATTGTCGTCTTTTCGCGTGTATGAAATGACAGGCATGTCACCGACTTTGTCAGTACGCATGGCCAAGGCAGGCTGGGACATCTCCACTGAAATGGTGGCTTTGCAGATATCAGTAGCCGTGAACTCGGCAGCTTGAAGCTGAGCGGACACAGTGAAGGCAAGAAGCGGCAATGTAGTCCTCATGAGGTCATCCTTGATTTGGAAATAGCTAGGCGCGCACGCCACTGCATGCGTTGCGTTCGGACTGCAAGAAGCGGTGCTGGTTGCCGTCTGCCAGTGTGAGGATGGCCGGGCCGCTGGCGGTGGCGCTTGCACCTGTGGGCATGAACAGCAGCCGCCCGACCTTCACCGCGGCGATGGCGTCGTGCTGTTCGCCGAGGCGGGCGAGCAGGTTGGCGTCTGATTCGTTGGCTTGATCCAGGTGCACCAGTGGGGGGCTGGACAGTGCGCCGGCGATGATCACCTGCAGGCCATTGCCGGTGGCTAGGGCGCCCCATGGTTGTCGGTGAGGTTGATGCTGATCAGGCGCGGGGTGATGGCGGCGGTGATATCGCGGCCGTCGCTTTTTTCTCTTGAAGGTTCTTTATCTTCAGCACGTTCTGGCACTCCTGCAATCGATCGGCTTGCCCTAGTGGCATCGACCTGGGGGATTCGTTGCGCCAATTCAGTGCGCTGAAGGGGGTGTGCGCCCCATTTCTGTCAATTCCGAAGCAGCCGCGCGCCGCAAATGCCTCGGTAATCCAATGCTGCTATTTTTCTGACCACTTGGACAGTTTTTTGCAGGGTGGGGTGATCCATCGTTATCCGGAGAGTTTATGAAACCTTTGAACGTCGTGATCGCAGGCGCAGGTATGGGGGGGCTCAGCGCCGCTATCGCTCTGCGCCAGGCAGGCCACCATGTGCGTGTTTATGAACGTGCTACCGAGTTGGCCCCCATAGGCGCCGCCATTTCCATCTGGCCAAATGGCGTGAGGGTTCTGGATGCCCTTGGCGTGGGGGCCGAGATCGAAGCCGCTGGTGGCTGCATGCAAAGCATGAGCTACCGCGACCTCCATGGGCAGGTACTCACCCAGTTCAGCCTGGCGGCGCTTTATCAGCACGTGAAACGCCGTGCATTTCCCATTGCCCGGTCCGAGCTGCAGCGGATTCTGCTGCAGGCGGCTGGTGGCGAAAATGTGACGCTTGGCGTTTCCTGTGAAGGTTATATCGAGGATGGGGCCGGCGTAGCGGTATGTCTCTCGACAGGTGAGACGGTCTTCGCAGACCTGCTGGTTGCCGCCAATGGCACGCACTCCTTACTGCGCAATACCGTGGCAGGGCAGGTTATCGAACGACAGTACTGCGGGTACGTGAACTGGAATGGTCGAATCAAGGCGAACGAGGATCTCTCGGCGCCCGATGAGTGGGTCCAGTATGTCGGTGACAACAAACGCGTCTCGCTGATGCCAATGGGAAATGGCGAGCTGTATTACTTCTTTGATGTTCCGTTGCCTGTGGGATCGGAGAATATTCGCGAACGTTACCGAGAAGAGCTTCAGGCGCATTTTCAGGGCTGGGCCGAGCCCGTTCAGAGGTTGATCCGCCGTCTGGATCCAGCCGGGATCGCCCGGGTTGAAATCCATGATACCCGGCGCGTACCCCGCCTGGTGAGCAAGCGTGTCGCGCTGCTGGGCGATGCAGCCCATGCGATGACGCCGAACATCGGCCAGGGCGGGTGTCAGGCGATGGAAGACGCATGGGTGCTGGCCGAGTGTCTGCGCGGGGATCAGGATGTTTCTTCGGCGCTCCAGGCGTATCAAGCTCGCCGCGCAGATCGCGTTGCAGCGATGGTCAGCAAGGCACGCAGGCGAGCAGCGATCATCCATGGGCAAGATTCGCTCGCCACCCTGGATTGGTATGCCGAGCTTCGCGCCAGTGATGGCAGCGATGTGATCCGTGGGCTGATCAAGACCGATGAGGGTGCACCGCTCTGACTGTGCGTCACTGCTCTGAGGGCCTGCCCGCGTCATGTCCCTCACCCTGAGGCCTGAGGTTTTCGATTCGCTCTCTCAGTGCCTCCAGGGTCAGTTGTGCAGCCTTGGAGAGTTGCCGATGAGAGGCGGTGCAGACTGATAGCACCATTGGTTTGAGCTTTTCTGAGCGCAATGGCACGAACGTCATTTCCCGTGCCTTGATGTCAGCCTGGACGTCCAGCCAGGAAAGCAGGCCGACTCCCACGCCAAGGCGAACCAGAGAGCGCAACATCCGTGAATCGTTGCTGTTGATCACCCGCTGTGAATCGATCTCCAGTCGCTGCAGCAGCACCTCGGCGTGCCGGTGCACGATCAGCGGTGCGGCAGGCAGGATCAGGCCGTAGGGCACGGCTTCGCTCAAGTGAAGCCTCGGCCTGGATGCAAGAGGATGGTCGTTGGGCATCAGCAGGCCGAGCGGGATCTCGGCAAACGCCAGCACTTGCAGATCGGTTCCGCCCAGCGGATCCAGCAACAGGCCGAAATCCACTTCATTGGCTAGAATCTGCTGCTGGACATCCCGGTTGCGTGCAGTTCGCAAGCCAAAACTCAAGCCTGGGTACTGCTGGTGCAGTGCGGCAATCGCCTCAGGCACGAAGCCTTCGCTGAGCGCGTCGATCATGGCGATGGCAACGTGACCGCGCCTCAGGCCCCGCAGGTCGTCAATATGCTCATGGGTGCCCCGGAGCTCTTTCTCCCATTCTTTCACCTTCGCCAGCAGCAGCTCGCCAGCGCTGGTCAGCCTTAGGCCGCTGGGCAGCCTCTCGAAGAGCGGCACGCCGAACTCTTCTTCGGCCTGGAGAATCTGCCGGTCAATGGCCGAAGCCGAAATATGCAGGGATTCCGAGGCCTTGCGCATGCTGCCGAGCCTGGCGACTTCAATGAAATAGCGGGTGAACCGGGAAAAGGTAGGCATGGTGCTCTATTTTTTGCAACGGGTATGTGCATTCTTAGCGTTTGAGTGGAGCATCTCGGCTGATTAAAGTCCACTGCGACGCGGCGCGTTCATGACGCCGCGACCCAAACCAGCCTGGTGAGCCCCATGAGTGACGATATTCAAGTCCCCTTGCATTGCACGTTCGAGCAAGCCGACTGGCAGTTGTTGGCGAAGAACTGGTACCCCGTCGCACCCAGCGATGACGTGGCATCGACCCCGTACAAGGCCATGTTGCTGGACGAGCCACTGGTGCTCTATCGAACTCAGGGAGCGCTTGTGGTGGCGCGTGACGTCTGTCCTCACCGGGGCGTTCCGCTGACCATGGGCACAGGCAGCTCGGAGGGCGTGGTTTGTCCGTACCATGGCCTGCGCTTCGGTGTGGCAGGCAAGTGCAACAGGATACCGGCGAGCCCGAATCAGAAAATCCCGGAAAAGATGCGCCTGAGGACTTATCCCGCCGTGGAGCGTTATGGCCTGGTGTGGGTCTGCCTGAACACAGGGTTGACGCCCGCCGATGCCGATATTCCGGTAATGCCGAATTGGGATTTGCCGGATTTTCAGCAGATCCTCTGTCCCAGCGTCGATATTGCTGCATTTGCAGGTCGGCAGATGGAGGGGTTTCTGGATGTCGCGCATTTTGGCTGGGTTCACCTGGAGACCTTTGGTGATCCAGAGAACGTGGAGGTGCCGGCCTACACCTCGGCGTCGACAGAAAAGGGTTTCGAGGCGGTTTACATCAGCGATGTAAGCAACTACCCGATCGGCGTCGAAGCGGACATTGCACAAGGTTTCCTGTGGAAACGGCATTTCGAGGTGCATCTGCCCTTTACCGCCACCTTGACCGTGCATTTCCCGGACGATGGACGTCTGGTCATCATGAACGCGGCCTCACCCGTGTCGGCGAAAATGACGCGCCTGTTCTGCCCGATCGCCAAGAACTTCGACAAGCATATTCCGGTGGAGGACATCCACGCGTTCAACCTTAAGGTATTCGATGAAGACCGAGTTCTCGTGGAGGCACAGAAGCCCGAATGTTTGCCGCTGGACCCGCTGCTGGAAGTCCACATTCCCGCCGATCGCAGTTCCATCGCCTACCGCCGCGGCCTGCGCGACCAGGGGCTCAGTACGTTCTTCCTGCGCTGAACCCGCCGGCAGAGGGGGTTCGTGGCTCTCGTGCGATCAAGGCTAGCTTGTGCTGCCAAAAAGGCATCGGGAAGAGCGATATTTGATGCTTTTCGCCAACTGCCGAAGCGATGACACTTCCGGCATCTCAGCAGGGGTTGCACCTGTGGCATACGCTCAACTCATACCCAAAACCTTCGAAGTTTCTGATACCGCTGCATCACTTCCCATTATCGACATATCAGGCCTTCGTTCGGCGCGTCTCTCCGATCGCACCAAGGTAGGTCAGCAAATCGGCGAAACCCGCCCCAGTCGCCATCTGCCGCGCCTGGTGAAAAAGGTTGTGGCGCTCATACCGATTGGGGCGGACTGACTCTTCTGTTGCAGGACGAAAACTCGGGCTTGCAGGTGTGGGATCAGGAAAGTGATCGTTGGGTCTGGGCGATGCCCGTGCCTGGCTCTTGTGTCGTGAATCTGGGTGACCTGATCGCGCGCTGGACGAACGATCTCTACCGGTCGACTCTTCACCGGGTAGTGAATCTGTCAGGCAATGAGCGCTACTCGGTTTCTTACTTCTATTCCGGCAACATCGGTCACCAAATCGAATGCATCCGGCAATGCTTGGCGTCGGGCCAGTCCCCCAAGTACCCGATGATTACAGTCGAGGAGCATTACAAGAATATGTTCCGCAAGACCTACGCGGTGTAAGCGAAGCTGGATAAATCAAGCCCGATCCCTGATCGGGCGTTTTTCGTTGTGGCCACCCACGGCGGCCGGCGAAGCTGAAGCCGGCCATGTGAGGACGCGGCAAGCGATGCGTCAATACGGTGCAATATTTCTCTGGCTGGCATTGAACAGGGGCGCTTCAACTGCCCCGATAAGTGGAATAACTATAGGGTGAAACCAGAAGGGGAACATGATAGTTCTGCCCCCCGTCGGCGACACCAAAACGCAGAACCGCCACATCCAGGAAAGCCGGCGCGGGCAGGCACAGGCCGCGCGAGCGATAATAATCCCCGATCGCGAAATGCAATTGATAGACCCCCGCCCGGAATGCCTCGCCCTCCAGTAGCGGGCCTGCGCACCTGCCATCGTCGTTGGTCTTGGCGCTGGTGAGCTGATGCAGCGCCTCGCCTTCTACCCGGTAGACACGTACTTCGATACCGCGCCCCGGACAGCCATGGGTGGCGTCCAGTACGTGGGTGCTCAAATGGCCCATGAAAATCTCCTCATATAGATAGGTCGTGTCGCTCTGTCATGGCTGTGCTGCATTCTGGTCAGGTAAAAACTGACCATGTGGGCATGTTTTTTGCAAGACTCTTGCCAGTGCCCCTTGATGGCTCGACCCACCTCGTTGGATAACTGAGGATCCGCAACATGCCGCTTGAATACCCCCGCGACCTTATCGGCTATGGTGCCGTGCCACCTGATCCACAGTGGCCTGGCGATGCCCGCATCGCCTTGTCTTTCGTCCTCAATTACGAAGAGGGCGGGGAGCGCTGCATCCTGCATGGCGATCGAGAGTCCGAGGCCTTCCTTTCCGAAATGGTTGCTGCGCAGCCGTTATCCGATGCCCGCAACCTGTGCATGGAGTCATTGTACGAATACGGCAGCCGGGCGGGCGTCTGGCGCTTGCTGCGGTTATTTCGTGAGCAGCAGATCCCGCTGACCATCTTCGCTGTCGCAATGGCGGCGCAACGCCACCCCGAGGTGATCCGCAGCATGGTTGCCGATGGCCACGAAATCTGCAGTCACGGGCTTCGCTGGATCAACTACCAGGATCTGCCCGAGGCCGAGGAGCGGGCGCACTTGCAGCAAGCCATCCACATTCTTACCGAGATTGCCGGCGAAAGGCCGCTGGGGTGGTACACGGGCCGCACCGGGCCGAACACACGGCGCCTGATCATGGAGGAGGGTGGCTTTCTCTATGACTCGGACACCTATGACGATGACCTTCCCTACTGGGAAAAGGCCACGCCCACGGGCAGTCCGCATCTGGTCATCCCCTACACGCTGGATACCAATGACATGCGCTTTACTCAGGTGCAGGGGTTCAACACGGGCGAGGACTTCTACCTTTATCTGAAGGACGCGTTCGACGAACTCTACGCCGAGGGCGTCAGCGGTTCGCCAAAGATGCTGTCGATCGGCATGCATTGCCGCCTGTTGGGGCGTCCTGCCCGGATGGCCTCGCTACGGCGCTTCATTGCCTACGTCAAAGGCCACGACCGGGTATGGTTTGCCCGCCGCGTCGATATTGCGCGCCACTGGCACGCCACGCACCCTTGCCCGGAGGCCTGATAGTGAGCCGTTTCAAGAGCATTAGACCTTCCGCGCTTGGCCGCGAGCAGTTCATCTGCACCTTTGGCGATATCTACGAGCATTCACCCTGGATCGCCGAATGTGCTTTCGATGCCGCACAGCCCATGGAGCTCGATGATGTCGACCTGCTGCACGGAGTGATGCAGCGCATCCTGCTCTCGGCGGACACCGCGGAGCAACTCCGGTTGATCAATCTGCACCCGGACCTGGCCGGCAAAGCGGCGGTGCGCGGCGAATTGACCGCTGCATCGACCGCCGAGCAGGCCGGGGCGGGCATCCAGGCATGCAGCATCGAGGAGTTCGAGCGCTTTAACACCCTCAATGCGCAGTATCGGGAACGCTTCGGTTTCCCCTTCGTCAAGGCCGTCAAGGGCAGTGATCGACAGCAGATACTGGCCGCGTTCGAGGAGCGGCTGCACAATACCCAGGAACAGGAGCTTGCCACGGCGCTTGACGAAATAGGCAGGATCGCCCTGTTTCGGTTGCGCGCGCTTTAACTCTCGGCCCTTCCAGGGGCGCTGGCAGGGCAAGTTTGCGGCTTCGCGGGTCTGCCTGCGGGTCGCCCCATAAGGGCGGACTGGCGGTGCGCCGAGGAAAGCGCCATGGCCTCTGGCTTGAGGACGCGGGCGCATCCTCACATTCACTTTTCCAGCAGGGTGACTTCTTCACTTCGACCCACTAGAATGCATGCCCTTGATTCTCAGGTCGGAAAGCCGGCTAACGTCTGTGCAACGAGGAATATCCATGCAAGTTTCTGTTGAAAGCACTTCCGCTCTCGAGCGTCGTATCACTGTCGGCGTGCCAGCCGAGCGCATCGAGATCGAAGTCAGCAAGCGTCTGCAGCAGACTGCTCGCCGTGCCAAGGTTCCGGGTTTCCGTCCTGGCAAGGTGCCGATGAGCGTCATCCGTCAGCGCTACGAAGAATCTGCCCGCCAGGAAGCCCTGGGCGAGCTGATCCAGTCTTCCTTCTATGAGGCGGTGGTCGAGCAGAAGCTCAATCCGGTTGGCGCTCCTTCCGTCGAGCCCAAAGCGTTCGAGAAAGGCCAGGATCTGCAATACGTCGCGACCTTCGAAGTGTATCCGCAGTTGGAAATCGGCGGTCTGGAGAAGATTGCCATCGAGCGTCTGCAGGCAGAGGTCGGTGATGCCGACGTGGACAACATGCTGGACATCCTGCGCAAGCAGAATACCCGTTTCGAAGCCGTCGAACGCGCGGCCGAGAAAGACGACCAGTTGAACATCGACTTCGTCGGCAAGATCGACGGCGAAGCTTTCGCTGGTGGTTCCGCCACCGGCACTCAGCTGGTACTGGGCTCCGGCCGCATGATCCCGGGCTTCGAAGACGCCCTGGTCGGTGTCAAGGCTGGTGAAGAGCGGGTCATCAACCCGACCTTCCCCGAGGACTACCAGAACCTCGACCTGGCTGGCAAGACCGCCGAATTCACCGTCAAGGTGAACAGCGTCTCCGCCCCGCAACTGCCAGAGCTGAACGATGAGTTCTTCGCCCTGTTCGGCATCAAGGACGGCGGCCTTGAAGGTTTCCGTGCCGAGGTTCGCAAGAACATGGAACGCGAGTTGCGTCAGGCCATCAAGTCCAAGATCAAGAACCAGGTGATGGAAGGCCTGCTGGCCGCCAACCCGGTCGATGTGCCGAAGGCACTGATTGCCAATGAGGTGAGCACCCTGCGCGTGCAGGCCGTCCAGCAGTTCGGTGGCAACATCAAGCCTGACCAACTGCCGGCCGAACTGTTCGAAGAGCAGGCCAAGCGCCGTGTTTCCCTCGGCCTGATCGTTGCCGAAGTGGTCAAGCAGTTCGAGCTGAAGCCGGATGACGCCCGTGTTCGCGAGCTGATCCAGGAAATGGCCTCGGCCTACCAGGAGCCAGAGCAGGTCGTGGCGTGGTACTACAAGAACGACCAGCAACTGAACGAAGTGCGCTCGGTTGTACTGGAAGAGCAAGTTGTAGATACTGTTTTGCAGAAGGCCAATGTGACTGACAAATCGGTCTCTTACGAAGAAGCAGTCAAGCCGGCAGAAGCTCCACAAGCCGCCTGATCTCTTCGCCTCGTTCGAGAAAGCCATAAGCCAGCCTCAGTGCTGGCTTATGCGTATTCGAGACATCACTTTTATTAGGGAGCAAGTGCTGGAAATGTCGCACAATCCTTTCATGCAGCAAATGTCCGATATCCAGGCCGCGGGTGGTCTGGTTCCCATGGTCGTCGAGCAATCCGCTCGTGGCGAGCGCGCCTACGACATCTATTCGCGCCTGCTCAAGGAGCGGGTGATCTTCCTGATCGGGCCGGTCGAAGACTACATGGCCAACCTGGTTGCCGCGCAGCTGCTGTTCCTCGAGGCCGAAAACCCGGACAAGGACATTCACCTGTACATCAACTCGCCGGGCGGTTCGGTGACTGCCGGTATGTCGATCTACGACACCATGCAGTTCATCAAGCCTGACGTGTCGACCACTTGCATCGGCCAAGCCTGCAGCATGGGTGCCCTGTTGCTGGCTGGCGGCGCCGCGGGCAAGCGTTACTGCCTGCCGCATTCGCGTATGATGATTCACCAGCCGCTGGGCGGTTTCCAGGGCCAGGCCTCGGATATCGAGATCCACGCCAAGGAAATCCTCTTCATTCGTGAGCGCCTGAACCAGGTTCTGGCCAATCACACCGGCCAGCCTATCGAAGTGATCGCCCGTGATACCGACCGTGACCGCTTCATGAGCGGTGAAGAGGCGGTCAACTACGGGCTGATCGACAAGGTACACAGCCGTCGTGAGCAAATCGGCTGAAGAGCGAGGCATGCTGGCCGGCGATAGCCGGTTCAGCTGCACGTCGGGCTTGAAAATGCCCCGGTTTGGCTCCATCTTGTGTTTTAAGCCTACGGTATTGGATTGATCGAATGACTGACACCCGCAACGGCGAGGACAACGGCAAGCTGCTTTATTGCTCCTTCTGCGGCAAAAGCCAGCATGAAGTACGCAAATTGATTGCTGGCCCCTCGGTTTTTATCTGCGACGAGTGCGTCGACCTGTGCAACGACATCATCCGTGAGGAGGTGCAAGAGGCACAGGCCGAGAGCAGCGCGCACAAGCTGCCGGCTCCCAAGGAGATCAGCGCGATCCTCGATCAGTACGTGATCGGTCAGGAGCGTGCCAAGAAGATCCTGGCGGTCGCGGTCTACAACCATTACAAGCGCCTCAACCAGCGCGAGAAGAAGGATGACGTCGAGCTCGGCAAGAGCAATATCCTGCTCCTCGGCCCTACCGGTTCGGGCAAGACGCTGCTGGCGGAGACGCTGGCGCGCTTGTTGAACGTTCCCTTCACCATTGCCGATGCGACCACCCTTACCGAGGCTGGCTATGTGGGTGAGGATGTCGAGAACATCATTCAGAAGCTGCTGCAGAAGTGCGATTACGATGTCGAGAAGGCCCAGATGGGTATCGTCTACATCGATGAAATCGACAAGATTTCCCGCAAGTCCGACAACCCGTCCATCACTCGTGACGTGTCGGGGGAGGGGGTGCAGCAGGCGCTGCTCAAACTGATCGAAGGCACGGTTGCCTCCGTTCCGCCCCAGGGTGGCCGCAAGCATCCTCAACAGGAGTTCCTGCAGGTCGACACACGCAACATCCTGTTCATCTGCGGTGGCGCTTTCGCCGGCATCGAGAAGGTGATCCAGGGGCGCTCCACCAAGGGCGGCATCGGCTTCAGCGCCGAAGTGCGTACCAAGGACGTAGAGAAGAAGATCGGTGAGTCGCTGCGTGAGATCGAGCCGGACGACCTGGTCAAGTTCGGTCTGATTCCCGAGTTCGTTGGCCGTTTGCCGGTCATCGCGACGCTGGAAGAGCTCGACGAGGCTGCCCTGGTGCAGATCCTCACCGAGCCCAAGAATGCACTGACCAAGCAGTACGGCAAGCTGTTCGAGATGGAAGGGGTGGATCTTGAATTCCGTCCCGATGCACTCAAGGCGGTGGCCCTCAAGGCGCTGGAGCGCAAGACCGGCGCCCGCGGCCTGCGTTCGATCCTCGAAGGCGTGCTGCTCGACACCATGTATGACATTCCATCGCAATCGGACGTCAGCAAGGTGGTCATCGATGAGAGTGTCATCGATGGCAGTTCCAAACCGCTGCTGATCTACGAAAACAGCGAGCCGCCAGCCAAGGCGGCGCCAGACGCTTGAAGCGTTTGTCATATGTTGAAAGCAAGGGGCCTGCGGGCCCCTTTGCTTTTGCCGACAGCAGTGCTTGTTTTTTCCCGGGGCTACCCCCATCTTAGGGCCAAGGGTAATCCCACCGTTTACGGCCGCAAGGCCGCTGTAGAGCCAAAATCATGAAGACAACCATCGAATTGCCTCTCCTGCCTTTACGCGATGTCGTGGTCTATCCGCACATGGTCATCCCGCTTTTCGTGGGGCGCGAGAAATCCATCGAAGCACTCGAAGCGGCGATGAACGGGGAAAAGCAGATCCTGCTGCTGGCCCAGAAAAATCCCGCTGACGATGAACCGAGTGAAGAAGGGCTCTACCGGGTCGGTACCGTCGCGACCGTGCTGCAGTTGCTCAAGCTGCCCGATGGCACCGTCAAGGTGCTGGTCGAGGGCGAGCAGCGTGGTGAAATCGAACAGTTCATCGAGGCCGACGGCCACAGCCGTGCAGAGATCCAACTGCTCGACGAAATCGACGCGCCGGAGCGTGAGGCCGAGGTGTTCACCCGCAGCTTGCTCAGCCAGTTCGAACAATATGTACAGCTGGGCAAGAAAGTGCCTGCCGAAGTGCTGTCGTCGCTCAACAGCATCGACGAGCCGAGCCGCCTGGTCGATACCATGGCAGCCCACATGGTGCTGAAGATCGAACAGAAGCAGGAAATCCTTGAGATCATCGATCTGCCGACCCGCGTCGAACACGTACTGGCCCTGCTGGATGCCGAAATCGACCTGCTGCAGGTCGAGAAACGCATCCGTGGTCGCGTGAAGAAGCAGATGGAACGCAGCCAGCGCGAGTACTACCTGAATGAGCAGATGAAGGCTATCCAGAAGGAGCTGGGCGACAACGAGGAAGGGCACAACGAGCTCGACGAACTCAAGCGCCGTATCGATAACGCCGGCTTGACCAAGGAAGCCTACGGCAAGGCCCAGGCCGAGTTGAACAAGCTCAAGCAGATGTCGCCGATGTCGGCCGAGGCCACGGTGGTGCGTTCCTACATCGACTGGCTGGTGAACGTGCCGTGGAAGGCGCAGAGCAAGGTGCGCCTGGACCTGACCCGTGCCGAAAACATTCTCGATGCTGACCACTACGGCCTCGAAGAGGTCAAAGAGCGCATTCTCGAGTACCTTGCGGTGCAGAAGCGCGTGAAGAAGCTCAAGGGCCCGGTTCTCTGCCTCGTAGGCCCGCCTGGCGTGGGCAAGACCTCTCTGGCCGAGTCCATCGCCAGCGCCACCAACCGCAAGTTCGTGCGCATGGCCTTGGGGGGGGTGCGTGACGAAGCCGAAATTCGCGGGCATCGACGGACCTACATCGGTTCGATGCCCGGCCGACTGATTCAGAAGATGACCAAGGTCGGCGTGCGCAATCCGCTGTTCCTGCTCGACGAAATCGACAAAATGGGGCAGGACATGCGTGGCGATCCCGCCTCGGCACTGCTCGAAGTGCTCGATCCCGAGCAGAACCACAACTTCAACGATCATTACCTGGAAGTCGATTACGACCTTTCCGACGTGATGTTCCTGTGTACCGCCAACTCCATGAACATTCCGGCCGCCTTGCTGGATCGCATGGAGGTGATTCGTCTGCCAGGCTACACCGAGGACGAGAAGGTCAATATCGCGGTCAAGTACCTCGCGCCCAAGCAGATTCAGGCCAACGGCCTGAAGAAAAGCGAGTTGGAGTTCGAGGATGAGGCGATCCGCGACATCATTCGCTACTACACGCGCGAAGCAGGCGTGCGAAGCCTGGAGCGGCAGATCGCCAAGGTGTGCAGGCGCGCCGTGAAGAAACACGCCAAGGAAAAACGCTTCCATGTGCTGGTCACGGCCGACTCGCTCGAGGACTTCCTGGGCGTGCGCAAGCACCGCTACGGGCTCGCCGAGCAGCAGGATCAGATCGGTCAGGTGACCGGTCTGGCATGGACTCAGGTGGGCGGCGAACTGCTTACGATCGAGGCGGCAGTGGTGCCCGGCAAGGGCAGCCTGATCAAGACCGGCTCGCTCGGCGATGTGATGCTCGAATCGATCACGGCCGCGCAAACCGTGGTACGCAGCCGTGCTCAGAGCCTGGGTGTGGCGCCGGATTTCTACGAAAAACGCGACATCCACATTCACATGCCCGAAGGCGCCACGCCGAAGGATGGGCCCAGTGCGGGGGTAGGGATGTGTACTGCGCTGGTGTCGGCGCTGACGCAGATTCCGGTGCGTGCCGACGTCGCCATGACCGGGGAAATCACCCTCCGCGGACAGGTTCTGGCGATCGGTGGGCTGAAAGAAAAACTGCTTGCGGCGCACCGGGGTGGAATCAAAACCGTGATCATTCCCCAGGAAAATGTTCGCGATCTCAAGGAAATTCCGGAGAACATCAAGCAGGACCTGCAGATTAAACCGGTTAAATGGATTGACGAGGTCCTGCAAATTGCGCTGCAATACGCCCCGGAGCCCTTGCCAGACGCGGCTCCGGAGTTGGTTGCAAAGGATGAAAAGCGCGAGTCTGATTCCAAGGAGCGAATCAGCACGCATTAGCCGGTCGGCTTCCTTGACACAATTTTAGAGCCCTTGTTATAAAGCGGCTCTTATCGTGTCGGCAGAGCCATCCAGCACCCGATTCGCTTCCATTAAAATCAAGAAACAAACTCAACCGAAATTAAGGGGACTTAGAGTGAACAAGTCGGAACTGATCGATGCCATCGCCGCATCTGCTGATATCCCGAAAGCTGTTGCTGGCCGTGCGCTGGACGCAGTGATTGAATCCGTCACTGGCGCTCTGAAGGCTGGTGACTCCGTGGTACTGGTTGGCTTCGGTACTTTCGCAGTCAAGGAGCGCGCAGCTCGCACTGGCCGCAACCCGCAGACTGGCAAGCCGATCAGCATTGCTGCTGCCAAGATCCCAGGTTTCAAAGCGGGTAAGGCACTGAAAGACGCCGTCAACTAAGCGTCTTCGGGCTTTTGCCCGCCGGGTCGGTTAACCCCGGCTCGGTTGCGGAGCGGCAATAGAACCACCAGGTTCGTGACGCCGGGGATTGTAGAGTGATGATTCCGATCCGCTTCGCACGTTACGAGAAGGCGCATCCCAGGATGCGCCTTTCTTCTATCCGGATTTTACCCACGCTGCGCGGCCATTCTTAGTACGTGGTCGTTCTGGGGGAAGCATGCTGCAAAATATCAGGGACAATTCACAGGGTTGGATTGCCAAGACCATCATCGGCCTGATCGTCGTTCTGATGGCGTTGACCGGCGTTGACGCCATTATTACCGGTGCCAGCAACAGCCAGAACGCGGCCGAGGTGAATGGCAAGGCGATCAGCCAGAATGAACTCAGCCAAGCTGTGGAAATGCAGCGCCGCCAGCTGTTGCAGCAGCTGGGCCAGGAATTCGACCCATCGTTGCTGGACGAGAAACTGCTGCGTGATGCTTCGCTGAAAGGACTGATCGAGCGCGCCCTGCTGTTGCAGGGCGCAGCTGATGCCAAATTCGCTTTTTCTCAGCCTGCACTCGACCAGGTTATCGTGCAGACACCTGAATTCCAGGTGGATGGCCGCTTCAATGCCGAGCGTTTCGATCAGGTGATTCGCCAGCTTGGCTACACCCGTATGCAATTCCGTCAGATGCTCGAGCAGGAAATGCTCATCGGTCAGTTGCGCGCCGGTCTGTCCGGCAGCGGTTTCGTCACCGATGAAGAAGTGACGGCATTCGCCCGCCTCGAGAAGCAGACCCGTGATTTCGCCACCCGCACCCTCAAGGTGGATACCGGTTCGGTGCAGGTCAGCGATGACGACGTCAAGGCCTACTACGATGCCCAGCAGTCTCAGTTCATGAGCCCGGAGCAGGTGGTGCTGGAGTACGTCGAGCTGAAGAAGGATGCCTTCTTCTCGGAAATCACCGTCAGCGACGAAGAGCTGAAAACCGCCTACGAGTCGGAAATCGCCAACCTGGCCGAACAGCGCCAGGCGGCGCACATTCTCATCGAGGTCGGCGGCGACGTCAGCGACGAGCAGGCCAAAGCCAAGATCGACGAGGTGCAGAAGCGCTTGCAACAGGGCGAGGACTTCGCTGCGCTGGCCAAGGAATTTTCCCAGGACCCGGGCTCCGCCAACGAAGGCGGCGATCTCGGCTACGCCGGTAAGGGGGTCTACGATCCCGCCTTCGAGGATGCCTTGTACGCCTTGAAGCAGGACCAAGTATCGGCGCCGGTACGCAGTGAGTTCGGCTGGCACCTGATCAAGCTGTTGGGTGTACAGGCGCCTGAAGTTCCGACGCTCGCCAGCATGAAGGACAAGCTCGAGGCGGATCTCAAGGCTCAGCGGGTCGAACAGCGTTTCGTCGAGGCGACCAAGCAACTGGAAGACGCCGCATTCGAGTCTTCCGATCTGCTTCAGCCCGCTCAGGAGCTGGGCCTGAAGGTGCAGACCAGTGAGCCTTTCGGTCGTCAAGGCGGTAAAGGTCTGGCCAGCAATCGCCAGGTGCTGCAGGCCGCGTTCAGTCAGGAAGTGCTGGAGGACGGCAGCAACAGCGGTGCCATCGAGCTCGATCCGAGCACCCTGGTGGTGGTACGCGTCAAGGAGCACCGCAAGCCGCAGCAACTGACCCTGGAGCAGGTGAGCGACAGCATCCGTGGCCAACTGACCCAGACCCGGGCCAGTGAGGCCGCCAAGGCTGCTGGCGAGGCGTTGGTCGCCGAGCTGCGTGACGGCAAGGCGCAGGCAGAGGGCGGTGACTGGCAGGTGGTGGAAGCCGCTACCCGTAACCAGGAAGGTGTCGACCCGGCCGTGCTGCAGGCGCTGTTCCGCATGCCCAAGCCGACCGGCGACGCTTCCGAGTTCACTGGCGTTACGCTGGGCAATGGTGACTTCGTGGTGGTA
This sequence comes from Phytopseudomonas flavescens, assembly GCF_900100535.1. GTDB lineage: Bacteria > Pseudomonadota > Gammaproteobacteria > Pseudomonadales > Pseudomonadaceae > Aquipseudomonas > Aquipseudomonas flavescens. The sequence continues at coordinate 152,728 of NZ_FNDG01000013.1, read as the reverse complement.
CGCCTGAAGGGGGTCAGCGAGCCTGAGCAGGCACTGAGTGATGAGGAGAAGGCGATGTACCGTCGTTTCCTCGCTTCGCGCAGTGGCCAGCAGGACTTTGCAGCCTTCCGTAAGCAGTTGGAGAGCAAGGCAGACATCGAGCGCTTCTAAGCGCCGCTGTCCGCCAGTGAGCAAAGGCCCCGGTTTCGGGGCCTTTGTGTTTCCGCCGACCTGTCTCGGTGCAAAGAAAAGGCCCCGCGTCGCAGGACAGCGGGGCCTTTTGCGTTGCATTACCGAAGGTTTATGCGCTGCTGGCCGGCGACAGAAACGCCGCTTCCAGCAGTTGCTGGGTGTAGGCGTGCTGTGGCGCCCGGAAGATCGCCTCGGCGTCGCCTTGCTCGACCACCTGGCCCTGCTTGACCACCATCAACTGATGGCTGAGCGCTCGTACCACTGCAAGGTCATGGCTGATGAACAGGTAGGTCAGGTTGTACTTGGTCTGTAGCGAACGCAGCAGTTCGACGACCTGACGTTGCACGGTACGATCCAGTGCCGACGTAGGTTCATCCAGCAGAATCAGCGCCGGTTTGAGCACCAGGGCGCGAGCGATGGCGATACGTTGCCGCTGTCCACCGGAGAACTCGTGGGGGTAGCGGTGGCGGCTGTCGGGATCCAGACCGACTTCCTGAAGCGCGTCGATAATCGCCTGCTCCTGTTCGCCAGCATTGCCGATGCCATGGATACGCAGGCCTTCGCCAACGATCATGGCCACCGTCATGCGCGGGCTGAGGCTGCCGAAGGGATCCTGGAATACCACCTGCATCTGTCGCCTGAATGGACGCACCTGCGTTTGCGACAAACCATCCAGTGCCTGCTTGTCGAAGCGTATGCCGCCCTGACTGCCGATCAGGCGCAAAATGGCCAGCCCCAGCGTGGATTTTCCGGAGCCGCTTTCACCGACGATACCCAGCGTCTGGCCGCGCTGCAGGCTGAAATTGATGCCATCCACCGCTTTTACATGATCGACGGTGCGGCGCAGCAGGCCTTTCTTGATCGGAAACCAGACGCGCAGGTCATCGACTTCGAGCATGGTTTCTGCGGCTTGCGTGGCCACCGGGTTGCCATCCGGTTCGGCGGCCAGCAGTTCGCGGGTGTAGGGGTGTCGCGGGCTGGTGAACAGCGCCTCGCATTGAGCCTGTTCGACCAGTTCGCCGTTCTGCATCACGCAGACGCGGTTAGCGATACGTCGCACCAGGTTGAGGTCGTGGCTGATGATCAGCATGGCCATGCCCAGGCGCGCCTGCAGCTCCTTGAGCAGTTCGAGAATCTTCAACTGCACGGTGACATCGAGGGCGGTGGTCGGCTCGTCGGCGATCAGCAGCTCCGGCTCGTTGGCCAGGGCCATGGCGATCATCACACGTTGCCGTTGCCCGCCGGAAAGCTCGTGGGGCAGGGCCTTGAGGCGCTTCTGCGGCTCGGGTATGCCGACCAGCTCCAGCAACTCCAGGGTGCGTCGTGTGGCTGCCTTGCCGCTCAGCCCCTTGTGCAGAGCGAGTACCTCGTTGATCTGCTTCTCGATGCTGTGCAGTGGATTCAGCGAGGTCATCGGCTCCTGGAATACCATGGCGATGCGGTTGCCACGGATACCGCGCAGCTTCTTCTCGCTGAGTTTGAGCAGATCCTGATCGGCATAGCGAATGCTGCCGCTGGGGTGCTGCGCCTGCGGGTAGGGAAGCAAACGCAGGATCGAGTGGGCGGTGACCGATTTGCCGGAACCACTTTCGCCGACCAGTGCCAGGGTTTCGCCACGACGAATATCGAAACTGATGTGGTTGACCACTTGCCGATGGCTGTCGCCATTGACGAATGCAACGGACAGGTCACGGACTTCGACGAGGTTTTCGGGGTGGGTCATCTTATTTCCTCGGGTCGAAGGCATCGCGGGCGGCCTCGCCAATGAACACCAGCAGGCTGAGCATGATGGCCAGCACGGCGAAGGCGCTGATCCCCAGCCAGGGCGCCTGCAGGTTGGATTTGCCCTGGGCGACCAGCTCGCCCAGCGACGGAGCGCCGGCGGGTAAACCGAACCCGAGGAAATCCAGGGCGGTGAGGGTGCCGATGGCGCCTGTGAGGATGAACGGCAGGAAGGTCATGGTGGACACCATGGCATTGGGCAGGATGTGCCTGAACATGATCGAAGCGTTGCGCATGCCCAGCGCCCGGGCCGCGCGTACGTATTCCAGGTTGCGGCCGCGGAGGAATTCGGCGCGCACCACGTCCACCAGGCTCATCCAGGAGAACAGCAGCATCAGGCCCAGCAACCACCAGAAGTTGGGTTGTACGAAACTGGCCAGGATGATCAGCAGGTAGAGCACCGGCAGGCCTGACCAGATTTCCAGGATGCGTTGCCCGGCAAGGTCCACCCAGCCGCCATAGAAGCCCTGCACGGCGCCGGCTGCGACGCCGATCACCGAACTCGCCAGGGTCAGGGTCAGGGCGAACAGCACGGAAATCCTGAAGCCGTAGATCACCCGGGCCAGCACGTCGCGCCCCTGGTCATCGGTACCCAGCCAGTTGTCCGCCGAGGGCGGTGCGGGGGCGGGTATCTTGAGCTCGTAATTGATGCTCGAATAGCTGTACGGAATCGGCGGCCAGACCATCCAGCCATTCTTCTGTTCGATCAGGTCCTGAATGTACGGGCTCTTGTAGTTGGCCTGCAGCGGAAACTCGCCGCCGAAGGTGGTTTCCGGGTAGCGTTTGAGGACCGGGAAGTACAGTTCGCCGTCGTAGCTGACCACCAGCGGTTTGTCGTTGGCGATCAACTCGGCACCCAGGGTCACGACGAACAGGGCAAGGAAGATCCACAGCGACCACCAGCCACGCCTGTGGGCCTTGAAGCGTTCGAAGCGGCGTTGATTGAGCGGGGAAAGTGCCATATGTCAGGCCTCCCGGCTTTCGAAGTCGATGCGCGGATCGACCAGGGTGTAAGTGATGTCGCCGATCAGTTTCACGACCAGTCCCAGCAAGGTGAAGATGAACAGGGTGCCGAACACCACCGGATAGTCGCGGTTGATCGCTGCCTCGAAGCTCAGCAGGCCGAGGCCGTCGAGGGAGAAGATCACCTCGATCAGCAGGGAACCGGTGAAGAAAATGCCGATGAAGGCCGCCGGAAACCCGGCGATGATCAACAGCATGGCGTTGCGAAACACATGCCCGTAGAGCACGCGGGTATTGCTCAGGCCCTTGGCTCGCGCTGTGGTCACGTACTGCTTGTTGATCTCGTCGAGGAAGCTGTTCTTGGTCAGCAGGGTGAGGGTGGCGAAATTGCCGATCACCAGCGCGGTCACTGGCAGCGCCAGGTGCCAGAAATAGTCCAGCAGCTTGCCGCTGAGGCTCAGCTCGTCGAAGTTGCTCGAGGTCAGTCCGCGCAGAGGGAACCAGTCGTAATAGCTGCCGCCGGCGAACAGCACGATCAGCAGGATGGCGAACAGGAAGGCTGGAATCGCATAGCCGATGATGATCGCCGAACTGGTCCAGACGTCGAATGCGCTGCCGTGCCGGGTGGCCTTGGCGATGCCCAGCGGAATGGACACCAGGTACATGATCAGCGTGCTCCATAGCCCAAGGGATATGGACACCGGCATCTTCTCCATGATCAGGTCGATGACCTTGGCGTCACGGAAGAAACTCTCGCCGAAATCCAGCTGGGCGTAGTTCTTGAGCATGATCCAGAAGCGCTCGGGCGCCGACTTGTCGAAGCCATACATCTTCTCGATCTCGGCGATCAGCTCGGGGTCGAGGCCCTGAGCCCCACGGTAGTTGGAACCGGCGGTGGAGACTTCACCGCCACCGCCGCCGGAGATTCGTCCGGTGGCACCGCCGGAGGCGGCATCGAAACCTTCGAGCTTGGCGATCATCTGCTCCACCGGGCCGCCGGGCGCTGCCTGGATAATCACGAAGTTGATCACCAGGATGCCGAACAGGGTCGGAATGATCAGCAGCAGGCGCCGCAGAATATAGGCCAGCATTCAGCGTGTTTCCTGCTTGGTGGTGGGCTTTTCTTCTGGGGTGATCACCTCGCCGACAGGTTTCTCCTGCCACCAGGTCATCAGGCCGTAGTCGTAAAGCGGCGATTTCTCCGGATGCCCGAAGCGTTTCCAGTAAGCCACGCGGTAGGCGTCGACGTAATAGTTCGGTACCACGTAGTTACCCCACAGCAAAACGCGATCGAGGGCACGGGTATGGGTGATCAGCGATTCGCGCGAGTCGGCGCGGATCAGTCCGTCCACCAGTTGATCGATGGCCGGATCGCGCAACCCGATGAGGTTGCGGCTACCCGGGTTGTCGGCACTGCTGGAATGCCAGAACTCGCGCTGCTCGTTGCCGGGAGAGCTGGACTGCGGCCAGATCGACGAGGTCATTTCGAAGTCCCGCGAGCGCAGGCGATTGATGTATTGGGACACGTCGACACGACGAATCTGCAGGTCTATCCCCAGTTCCGCGAGGTTGCGCTTGAACGGCAGGATCACCCGTTCCAGATTGGCTTGGTGATTGAGAAACTCGAACGCCAGCTGCTTGCCGTTGGCATCGACCATCTTGTCGTTCTCGATGCGATAGCCGGCCTCGGTGAGCAACTGGTAGGCGCGGCGGGCCTGGTCACGGATGATGCCGCTGCCATCGCTGACCGGTGGCTTGAAGGTCTCGGTGAATACCTGGTCGGGGATCTTCCCGCGCAGCGGCTCCAGCAGTTTCAGCTCCGCCTCGCTGGGCAGGCCGGTGGCGGCCATTTCCGAGTTCTCGAAATAGCTGCCGGTACGTTTGTAGGCACCGTAGAACAGTTGCTTGTTGGCCCATTCGAAATCGAACAGCAGGGCGATCGCCTCACGCACGCGCGCATCCTGGAACATTGGCTTGCGAGTGTTGAATACGAAGCCCTGCATGCCTGCCGGATTGCGGTTGGGGAAGGCTTCCTGGACGAAGCGCCCGGCGCGCAGGGCCGGCGAGTTGTAGCCGGTGGCCCAGTCCTTGGCCGAGTACTCGAGGTTGACGTCGAACTGGCCAGCCTTGAACGCTTCGAGGGCCACCGCCATGTCGCGGAAGTACTCGATGCGAATTTCGTCGAAGTTATATTGTCCACGGGCCACCGGCAGGTCCTTGGCCCACCAGTCCTTGACGCGTTCGAAGCGGATCGAGCTGTTCGGCGAGAAACCGGCGATGCGGTAAGGGCCGCTGCCCAGGGGAATGTCCAGGCCGCCGCGGGAGAAATCGCGGTTCGCCCACCAGTGCTTGGGCAGTACCGCCAGCTGGCCGAGGATCAGCGGCAGTTCACGGTTGCCGGGATGCTTGAAGTCGAATCGCACGGTGCGTTGGTTCTCGGCGACGACTTCAGCGACATCGGCGTAGTAGTGCCGGTACAGGGGGTCGCCATGGGCGAGCAGGGTGTTGAAGGTAAAGATCACATCCTCGGCAGTAACCGGCTGGCCATCATGGAAACGTGCCTTGGGGTTGAGGAAGAAGCGCACATAGCTGTCGTCCGCGCCCTTTTCGACCTTTTCCGCCAACAGGCCGTATTCGGTGAAGGGTTCGTCCGGCGAATGGTAGGTGAGGGTGTCGTAGATCAGGGCCACGCGATCGGCTGCGTTGCCCTTGGGTATGAACGGATTGAAGCTGTCGAAGCCATTGAGGCCGGGCAGGCGCAGGATGCCGCCCTTGGGCGCGTCGGGATTGACGTAGTCGAAATGCTTGAAGTTGGCCGGGTATTTGGGCGGTTCGCCATACAGCGTCAGCGCATGCTGGGGGGCGGCCTGGGACAGGCTGGCAAGGCCAAGCAGCAGCAAGGCGCTGCCGTGTATCAGGAATGAGCGCAGTGGATGCGTCATCGGGCGTTCTCCGTGGTTTTCAGCCACCAGGTGCGCAGCCCCAGCGTGTAGGGCGGCGTGGTGACGAATGCAAAGCGGTTGCGGTACGCCAGGCGGTGATAGTCGATGTACCAGTTTGGAATGGTGTAGTACTGCCAGAGCATCACGCGATCCAGGGCGCGGGTGGCGGCCACCTGTTCGTCGCGGCTGCGGGCGGAAAGCAGCTTCTCGAGCAGGGCGTCGACCACCGGGTCGTGGATGCCGGCGTAATTCTTGCCACCCTTGACGCTGGCCTGGCTGGAATGGAAGTACAGCGACTGTTCCAGGCCCGGGCTGAGGGTTTGCGGCAGGGTCAGCAATATCATGTCGAATTCGAACTGATCCAGACGTTGCTTGTACTGGGCGCGATCCACCGTTCTCAGGTTGGCCTGTATGCCGATGCTCGCGAGGTTTTCGGTGAAGGGCTGGAGGATGCGTTCGAGGTTGGGATTGACCAGCAGAATCTCGAAGCGCAGCGCCTGGCCCTTGTCGTTCAGCAAGCGCTGACCTGAGGGTTTCCAGCCGGCGTCGGCCAGTAGACCGAGGGCACGGCGCAAGGTTTCCCGGGGGATGCCACGGCCGTCGGTGACCGGCATCTGGAATGGCTCGGTGAACAGCTTCGCCGGCAGTTGAGTACGAAAGGGCGACAGCAGCAGCCACTCCGCGCCCTCCGGTTTGCCCTTGGCCGAGAACTCGCTGTTGGGGTAATAGCTGGCGGCGCGGGTGTAGGCACTGTTGAACAGGGTGCGGTTGGTCCACTCGAAATCGAACATCAGCCCCAGCGCTTCGCGCACGCGCACGTCTTCGAAGGTGCTGCGGCGCGTATTCATGAACAGCGCCTGAGTCTGGGTGGGGATCTGGTGAGGGATTTCCGCACGCACCACATCGCCACGAGTGACCGCCGGAAAGCGGTAGTTGTTGGCCCAGTTCTTCGCCTGCTGCTCGATGTAGAGGTCGAATTCACCGGCCTTGAAGGCTTCGAAGGCGACGTGACTGTCGCGGTAGAAGTCCACGTCGACGCGATCGAAGTTGTACTTGCCGCGGTTGACCGGCAGCGAGGCGCCCCACCAGTCCTCGACCCGTTCGAAGCTCAGGTGGCGTCCCGGATCGACCTGAGTGATGCGGTAGGGGCCGCTGCCCAGTGGCGGTTCGAAGGAGGTCGCCTTGAAGTCTCGGCCTTTCCAGTAATGCTGCGGCAGTACCGGCAACTCGCCAAGACGCAGGATCAGCAGCGGGTTGTTCGAGCGTTTGAGAACGAAGCGCACCCGATGGCGATTGAGGATGTCGACCCGCTTCACTTCCTGCAGGTTGGTGCGGTACTGCGGGTGCCCTTCCTTGAGCAGCAGGCGGTAAGAGAAGGCCACGTCGTAGGCGGTGATCGGCTTGCCATCGTGGAAGCGCGCCTGCGGACGCAGGTTGAACACCACCCAACTGCGATCTTCGCTGTACTCCACCGACTCGGCGATCAATCCGTAGCTCGAGGCGGGTTCGTCACCGGAGGGGTCGTACATCCCGGTGCCGACCATCAGCGGCTCGTTCAGCTCTGTGACGCCATATTGCAAGAAGTTGGCCGTGGCGACCGGACTGGTGCCCTTGAGGGTGTAGGGATTGAGGGTGTCGAAGCTGCCGGCAGCCATGATCCGCAGGGTGCCGCCTTTGGGCGCCTCGGGATTGACCCAGTCGAAGTGGGTGAAACTGGCCGGATACTTGAGCGTACCGAACTGCGCATAGCCGTGGCTTTCGCTGAGCGTTGCCAGGGCCGGGAAGCTGCTGGCCAGGCCGAAAATCAGCGAGAGGAGAGGGCGTCTCAAGTGCAATATCCGGTTCGGGGCGGCAAAGGTCTCGGTACAGTAACAGCTTGTCTGTACAGGAAAAAGGCCGGCCCCGGCGGTGTGCCTCGGGTGTGTTGCAATGCGCTTCAGCGAGGCAGGCGCAGGGTCAGCACCTGGCCCGGCTTGAGCGCCTTGCCGGTTCGCGGGTTCCAGCTCTGCAGGTTCTTCATCTGCACGTTGAACCGCTTGGCGATCAGGTGCAGCGAGTCACCCTTGCGCACCTTGTAGTAGGTCACACCATCGCGTTCCAGGCTGGCGACCGCACGAGTGCCGGCGGTCCCCTGCAGCCTGAGGTTCTGGCCGACGCGCAGGGCATGGCCATTGAGTTCATTCCAGCGCTGGATATCGGTCACCGAGACGTTGTGGGCCTTGGCGATCTGCCACAGGTTGTCACCGTTGCGAACCTGATAACTGCGCGAGGCGATCGCGGTATCGGCCATGCGGCGCGGCGTCGAGTCCGGTACCGGTTGCGCAGCGCCTGGCAGATTGAGCTGTTGGCCGACACGCAGTGTATTGCCGGCGATCTGGTTGAGTTCCTTGATGCTGGCAACGCTCAGTTCGTAGCGGTTGGCGATGCCGTGCAGGTTGTCGCCCGGGCGCACCACGTACCGCTGCCCGTTCAGCAGGTCCTCGGGCTTGAGGGTCGACAGGTTGGCGGTCAGCAGCTCGGCCTTCTGGGTGGGTACCAGCAGATGCTGTGGGCCGTCGACGGTGATGCGTTTCTTGAATGCCGGATTGAGCAGGTAAAGCTCGTCTTCATCGACCTGGGCGAGGGCGGCGACCCGGGAAAGATCCATGCGCTGCTTGAGCTCCACTTCCTCGAAGTAGGGTTCGTTGGCGATCGGGCTGAGGCTCACGCCGTAGGCGTCCGGCGCCATGATCACCTGGGAAAGGGCGAGCAGCTTGGGGACGTAGTTCTGGGTTTCCTGGGGCAGCGACAGGTTCCAGTAGTCGGTGGGCAGGCCGAGCTTCTGGTTGCGCTCGATGGCCCGGCTGACTCGACCTTCACCGGCATTGTAGGCCGCCAGGGCGAGCAGCCAATCGCCATTGAACATCTCGTGCAGGCGGGCCAGGTAGTTCATGGCGGCCTGGGTGGATGCGGTGACATCGCGGCGGCCGTCGTACCAGCGGGTCTGACGCAGGTTGAAGTTACGCCCCGTGGAAGGGATGAACTGCCACAGGCCCACCGCATCGGCCGGAGAATAGGCGAAAGGGTTGTAGGCGCTTTCGATCATCGGCAGCAGCGCCAGCTCCATCGGCATGTTGCGCTCCTGGAGACGCTCGACGATGTAGTGGATGTAAAGGTTGCTGCGCTCGCCGGACTTCTCGACGAACGACGGATTGCTGGCGAACCACAGGCGCTGTTGTTCGATACGCGGGTTGACGCCGATGCTGTCCTGTAACTGATAACCCGCGCGTACCCGCTCCCAGATGTCCTTGGGCTGCTCGGCCTGAGCCGCGGCATTGATCCACAGTGGCTGGTGCGGTGTTCTGCTGCTGAGGTCGACCGCCGGGGTTGAGTCAACGGGTTGTTGATCCAGGCTCTGGCAGCCGCTGAGCACGGCACAGATGGCCACGGCAAGCGCTGGGTAGCGCAAGGCCAATGCCTTTGCATTCAATGAGTTATACGCTTGCGAGGGCATCGGTGGGCGGGGGCGTCCTGGATCGAAAGTCGGGGGATTCTAGAAACCGATCCAGGGGTGGTCAAGTTTTGACCAGGATTTTGCGGCCCGATCGGCACTTCAGAAGCGATCTTTCCAGGCACGCAAGACCGCGAAAACCTCGCCCTCCGTGTCGATGGCGCGACCCTCGCGACTGGCGATCATTTGTTTAACCGATGTTTCAGCGCCACGCAGAAAGGGGTTGGTGGCGCGTTCGAGATCCAACCGGGACGGCAGGCTGATGCGCCCCTGCTCGCGCCAGGCAGCCACCTGCTGCAGGCGTTCGGCGATGGCCTGGTTGCCAGGCTCGACCGCCTGGGCGAAGCGCAGGTTGCTCAGGGTGTATTCGTGACCGCAGTAGATCAGTGTGCTATCCGGCAAGGCGGCCAGGCGTTGCAGCGACTGGTGCATTTGCACGGGCGTTCCTTCGAACAGGCGACCACAGCCCGCCGCGAACAGGGTGTCGCCACTGAACAGCCAGTGATGCTCGCCCTGATAGAAGGCAATGTGGCCAAGGGTATGGCCCGGCACCTCGATCACCTGCAGGGTCAGGCCAAGCACGTCGATACGGTCGCCATCGGCCAGTGCCTGGTCGCGGGCCGGGATGTTTTCCTTGGCCGGGCCGTAGACGCGGGCACCGCTGTCGCGGCGCAACGATTCGACGCCACCGACATGGTCGGGATGGTGGTGGGTGACCAGGATGTCGCTCAACGTCCACCCGGGATGCGCCTGCAACCAGGCCTGCACGGGCGCCGCGTCACCGGGGTCGACCACGGCGACACGCTTGTGCCGTTCATCCTGCAACAGCCAGATGTAATTGTCCGAGAATGCGCTCAGGGCTTCGATCTTGATCATCAGGTGGTCGCCAAGTAGGGGACAAAGGTGCATCTTAGGTGTCATTGTTGAAGATGGCTATGCAGGTACTTTCCATGAGCACGCGTCCATGAGCGACAACCCCTTTGCCCAGGCCGATGCCGATTGGCTGCAGCTGATCGGCGCTGCCCGAGCGTGGTTCACCAGCCCGCTGGGGCGGCTGCTGCTGGAGCAGGAGCAGCGCCTGCTCGATGAAGAGCTGGCGCGTTTTTTCGGCGGTTACCTGGTGCATTACGGCCCCTGCGCCGAAACCGCCATCGAAACCCGGCAGATCCAGCGCAGCGTGCGCCTTGGTGCTCCGTTCGAGGGGGTCGAGATCGCCTGCGAGGAACAGTCCTGGCCACTGGTCGAGCATGCCGCCGACGTGGTGGTGCTGCAGCACGGCCTGGACTTCTGCCAGTCGCCCCATGGTCTGCTGCGCGAGGCCGCGCGCAGCGTGCGCCCTGGCGGCCACCTGCTGGTGGTCGGAATCAACCCGCTGAGCGCCTGGGGTGCACGCCATGTGTTCGCCCATGACATCCTCCACGATGCGCGCTGCATCGCGCCGGGGCGCCTGGGCGACTGGCTCAACCTGCTCGGCTTCGCGCTGGAGAAACGTCGCTTCGGGTGTTATCGTCCGCCGCTCGCTTCCGCGGCCTGGCAGGCTCGGCTGGCCCCCCTGGAACGTTGGGGCGGCGCCTGGCAGTCGCCGGGTGGCGGTTTTTACGTATTGGTAGCGCGCAAGCTGGTGGTCGGCCTGCGTCCACTGCGCCAGTCCCGTCGCGAGCCGATGGGCAAGCTGGTGCCCATGCCGGTGGCCAAGGTCAGTCGTCGCGACAGCGAAGCGTCCTGAGCCCCCGTAGCAATCTCGAATCAGACCTTGGATAAAGTCGCTGAATGTCCGAACAAGTTGAGCTTTACACCGACGGCGCCTGCAAGGGCAATCCCGGCGTCGGTGGCTGGGGCGCATTGCTGGTGTTCCAGGGTGTGGAGAAGGAGTTGTGGGGCGGTGAGGCCGTGACCACTAACAACCGCATGGAGTTGATGGGGGCGATCCGCGGCCTGGCCGAACTGAAGCGCCCCTGTGACGTGCGCCTGGTCACCGACTCGCAGTACGTCATGAAGGGCATTCAGGAATGGATGCCCAACTGGAAGAAGCGTGGCTGGAAAACCGCCGCCAAAGAACCGGTGAAGAACGCCGACCTGTGGCAGCAGTTGGACGAGCAGGTCAACCGCCACAAGGTAACCTGGCAGTGGGTGCGCGGTCACATCGGCCACCCCGGCAATGAGCGCGCGGACCAGTTGGCCAACCGCGGCGTTGAAGACATCAGGAGCATGAAACGTGCGTAGAGTCGTACTGGATACTGAGACCACCGGTATGCCGGTGAGCGATGGCCACCGGGTCATCGAAATCGGCTGTGTCGAGGTCGAGGGCCGTCGCCTGACCGGCCGCCATTTCCACGTTTACCTGCAGCCGGACCGTGAGATCGACGAAGGCGCCATTGCCGTCCACGGTATCACCAGCGAGGACCTCAAGGACAAGCCGCGCTTCAAGGAAGTCGCCGACGAGTTCTACGCATTCATCAAGGGCGCGCAGCTGATCATCCACAACGCGCCGTTCGACGTGGGCTTCCTCAACAACGAGTTCGCCCTGATCGGCCAGCACGAGCGCGCGGATCTGGCTTCGTACTGCGACGTGCTCGACAGCCTGCAGATGGCCCGCGAGCGTCATCCGGGGCAGCGCAACAGCCTGGATGCGCTGTGCAAGCGCTATGGCGTCGACAACTCAGGCCGCGAACTGCACGGCGCCTTGCTCGACTCGGAGATTCTCGCCGACGTCTACCTGGCGATGACCGGTGGGCAGACCAACCTGTCCTTGGCTGGCGATGGTTCGGAAGGCGACGGCAATGGCCGCCAGCAGCCGACGCCGATTCGCCGTCTGCCTGCCGATCGTGCACGGGGTGCGGTGATCGCTGCCAGTGCCGAAGACCTCGCCGCCCATGCAGCACGGCTCGCCGCCATCGAGAAATCCGCTGGTGCGCCGGCCGTATGGGCGCAGATGGAGCAGGGCACTTCCGCCTGCTGAGCGGCGAATTGCGACCTTTTCGTATAGCCGCGCCCGCGAGGGGTTCCGTCCTTTCCGGCGAGCCTCTACCCTGAGGGCACAGCGGGCCAATCCCGTGTGACCTCAGGTGCTGCTGATGTACAAAGACCTCAAGTTCCCGGTACTCATCGTTCATCGTGATATCAAGGCCGATAGCGTGGCCGGAGAACGGGTGCGGGCCATCGCCCAGGAGCTGGAGCAGGACGGCTTCACCATCCTCTCCACCGCCAGCTCGGCGGAAGGGCATATCGTCGCTTCGACCCATCATGGCCTGGCCTGCATCCTGGTCGCCGCCGAGGGCGCCGGGGAAAATCGCCATCTGCTGCAGGACATGGTCGCGCTGATCCGCATCGCCCGTCGGCGTGCGCCGCAGTTGCCGATCTTCGCGCTGGGCGAGCAGGTCACCATCGAGAACGCGCCGGCCGAAGCCATGGCCGACCTCAACCAGCTGCGCGGCATTCTCTACCTGTTCGAAGACACCGTGCCTTTTCTGGCCCGCCAGGTGGCGCGTGCCGCACGCAATTACCTGGATGGCCTGTTGCCGCCGTTCTTCAAGGCGCTGGTGCAGCACACCGCGCAGTCCAACTACTCCTGGCACACGCCGGGCCACGGCGGTGGTGTGGCCTATCGCAAGAGCCCGGTGGGGCAGGCCTTCCACCAGTTCTTCGGTGAGAACACGTTGCGCTCCGATCTCTCCGTATCGGTGCCCGAGCTGGGGTCGCTGCTCGATCACACCGGTCCGCTGGCCGCCGCCGAAGAGCGGGCCGCCCGCAACTTCGGCGCCGACCACACCTACTTCGTGATCAACGGCACCTCGACCGCCAACAAGATCGTCTGGCATTCGATGGTCGGCCGCGATGACCTGGTGCTGGTCGATCGCAACTGCCACAAGTCGATTCTCCACGCGATCATCATGACCGGCGCCATTCCGCTTTACCTGTCGCCGGAACGTAACGAGCTGGGCATCATCGGGCCGATTCCGCTGAGCGAGTTCTCCCGCGAGTCGATCCAGGCCAAGATCGATGCCAGCCCGCTGGCGCGCGGTCGTGAGCCCCGGGTCAAGCTGGCGGTGGTGACCAACTCGACCTATGACGGCCTGTGCTACAACGCCGAGCTGATCAAGCGCACCCTGGGCGATTCGGTGGAGGTTCTGCATTTCGACGAAGCCTGGTACGCCTACGCGGCCTTCCATGAGTTCTATGCCGGCCGCTATGGCATGGGCACTACCCGCGAGGCGGGTGGCCCGATGGTGTTCACCACCCATTCGACTCACAAGCTGCTGGCGGCCTTCAGCCAGGCGTCGATGATTCACGTGCAGGACGGCGGCGTACGTCAGCTCGACCGCGACCGCTTCAACGAAGCGTTCATGATGCATATCTCCACCTCGCCGCAGTACGGCATCATCGCCTCGCTGGACGTGGCCTCGGCGATGATGGAAGGGCCGGCCGGGCGCTCGCTGATCCAGGAAACCTTCGACGAAGCCCTGAGCTTCCGCCGCGCACTGGCCAATCTCGGCCAGAGCCTGAGCAGCGAGGACTGGTGGTTCAGCATCTGGCAGCCGCCACGGACCGAAGGTGCCGACGACGTGTCGACGCCCGACTGGCTGCTGCAGCCTGAGGCCGACTGGCACGGTTTCGGCGATGTAGCCGAGGATTATGTGCTGCTCGACCCGATCAAGGTGACGCTGGTGATGCCGGGACTGACCGCAGGCGGTCGCCTCGACGAGCGCGGCATTCCTGCGGCGGTGGTCAGCAAGTTTCTCTGGGAGCGCGGCCTGGTGGTCGAGAAGACCGGGCTGTACTCGTTCCTGGTGCTGTTCTCCATGGGCATCACCAAGGGCAAATGGAGCACGCTGCTGACCGAGCTGCTGGAGTTCAAGCGCAGCTATGACGCCAACCTGCCACTGAACGTGGTCCTGCCATCCATCGCCCGGGAGGGTTCTGGTCGCTACCAGGGCATGGGCCTGCGAGACCTGTGCGATGCCTTGCACGACTGCTACCGGGAAAACGCCACCGCCAAGTCCCTCAAGCGCATGTACACCGTGTTGCCACAGATCGCCCTGAAACCGGCCGATGCCTATAACCAGTTGGTACGTGGCGAGGTCGAGGAGGTGCTGGTCGACGATGTCCAGGGGCGTATTGCCGCGGTGATGCTGGTGCCTTATCCGCCGGGTATTCCGCTGATCATGCCGGGGGAGCGATTCACCACGGAAACCCGCTCGATCATCGATTATCTGCGCTTCGCCCGCGCTTTCGAACAGCGTTTTCCCGGTTTCGACGCCGACGTGCATGGCTTGCAGCGCCACCAGGGCGAGCAGGGCAGCTACTACACCGTGGATTGCATCGTGGAGGCTTAGGGTCTCCCACAGGATCTTGCGCAAGGTATCAACGGCATCGCCGTGGCAGCCGTCCACGTGCTGGACTCCGCCGAGCGGCGAGGCGGTTCGCGGTGGCCGAACGGCCCGGGGCCGCATCGACATTCGCCAGCCGATTGCTATAGTGGCGCAGCCATTGCGCCCCGGCGCGATGGCCGACGATAACAACAGTTTCGCCCCATGGAGGAACAGTACCGTGCCCGATTATCAGGCCTTTCGTGTCGAACAGCTGGACGGGATCGCCCATGTGCAGATCGACCGTCCCGACAAGATCAATGCGATGAATGCCGCCTTCTGGACGGAGATCATCGAGATCTTCCGCTGCATCGACGAGACCGACGAGATCCGTGTCGTGGTGCTGTCCGGTGCGGGCCGGCATTTTTCCTCGGGCATCGACCTGAGCCTGCTGGCGCAGGTCGCCAGCCAACTGGACAAGGACGTGGGCCGCAACGCCCAGACGCTGCGGCGCAGGATCATCGAGCTGCAGGCCTCGTTCAACGCCGTCGACGCCTGCTGCAAGCCGGTGCTGGCCGCGATCCAGGGGTATTGCCTGGGAGGCGCGATCGACCTGGTATCGGCCTGCGACATGCGTTACTGCGCCGAGAACGCCCAGTTTGCCATCAAGGAAATCGATATCGGCATGGCCGCTGACGTCGGCACCCTGCAGCGCTTGCCCCGGATCATCGGCGACGGCATGCTGCGCGAGCTGGCATTCACCGGGCGTACCGTAGGAGCCGCAGAGGCCCGCAGTATCGGCCTGGTCAACCAGGTATTCAGCGATTTCGATGCCTTGCTGGCGGGGGTGATGGACATTGCGCGGGTGATCGCCGCAAAATCGCCGGTTGCCGTGCGCGGCACCAAGCAAATGATTCGCTACATGCGCGATCATCGTGTCGATGACGGGCTCGACTATGTCGCCACCTGGAATGCCGCCATGTTGCAATCAGACGATCTGCGTGTGGCCATGGCGGCCCATATGAGTAAGCAGACCCCCGCGTTTGCTGACTGATTGCGGCTTCATCACCTGTGCGGGAGGCACGATAGCGAATGGTTTCTGGAGCATCGTCACTGGGGCTGGTTCGCGATGAACTGTTCGCCACGATCGAGGAGGCCGAAGCGAGCCTCGAGCAGTTCATCGTCGAGCGCAATAATGGCAGCCTGCTGCAGCAGGCCGTGGACAACCTGCAACAGGTGCGCGGTACGCTCAACCTGATAGAACTCACCGGTGCCGAGCTGCTCGCCCAGGAAGTGCTCGATCAGGCCACCGATATTCCCGCTGGCGTCGGCCCGGAACGCGACGCCCAGCTGGCGGCGCTGAGCAGTGCGCTTTATGTGCTGCGTCGTTATCTCGAAAGTCTGGATGTGCATCGCCAGGAAATGCCCGAGCTGCTGTTGCCGGCCATCAATGACCTGCGCCAGGCCTGCAAGCAACCTCCGTTGCCGGAGAGCTTCTTCTTCAGTGTGCGCCTGGACCAGGCTCGGCCGCGCATGGTGCCGCCTGCCCTGGATGCGGCGGCCAAGGAAAACGAAGGCCGTCGCCTGCGACAGATGTACCAGGTCGGCTTGCTTGGCTTCATCCGCGAACAGAACCCGGCCGCGAGCATGAAGCTGATGGGGCGGGCGATGAGCCGCCTCGACGGGCTGTTCGCCAACGAGCCGCGTGGGCGTTTGTGCTGGCTGGGGGCGGCTGCCCTCGAAGCGCAGAACGACGGCCAGCTGTTGCCACGCAAATCGCGCAAGCAGCTGTTCGCGCGGATCGACCGTGAAATGCGCCAGATGCTCGTCAACGGCGGCTATGAACCACCGCGCAGCCTGCTCAAGGAACTCCTCTATCTGGTGGCGCTGTCCGCCAGCCAGGGGCCGCTGGCCAGCGAGGTGCGCGAATCGTTCGGCATCACCCCACTGCCGTTCACCGATCACCTGCTGGAAGAGGAGTACCAGCGGCTCTCCGGCCCTGGCAAGGCGGTGATGCGCTCACTGAGCTCTGCCATTCGGGAGGAGTTGAACAGCGTCAAGGATCTACTCGACCTGATCGAACGCGGCACCTTGCAAGAGGACGGGCTGGGCAGCCTGCATGCCTTGCTGGGCAAGCTGAGCAAGACCCTGGCCATGGTCGGCCTCAGTTCCGCCGGCCACTCGCTTGCCAATCGCCTGGCGACGGTGGCGGCTTGGTGCGAAGGTGCTGCGGCCCGGCCGGATGAGTTGATCGCCCTGGCCGATGCCGTGCTGTATGTCGAAGGCATGGTCGCGACCCTCGAACGTGGCGAGCGAGTGGTCACGCCTTGCCCCGAACCGGAGGCATGCAGCTTCGCCCAGCATCAGCTTTTCGAGGCGCGCATCGTGGTGCTGGACGAAGCGCGTGCCGGCCTGGCACTGGCCAAGCGGGCGATCACCGCCTACATCGAGGCCGCAGGCGAGCGCATGCACCTGTCCAATGTGCCGTTCAGCCTGCAGGCGGTGCGGGGCGGCCTGTGGTTTCTCGGTCAGGAGCGTGCCGCGATTCTGGTGGGCGCCTGCGCCGACTACATCCAGACGCAGATGCTCGATGCCGAGCAGATGCCTGCCGAGGCCCGCCTTGAGGTGCTCGCCGATGCGCTGAGCAGCCTGGAATACTACCTGGAAGCCGACACCGGGCTGGCGCAGCCGGGCGTGCTGGATCTGGCCAGTGAAAGCGTGCGCGCCCTCGGCCAGCCGGTGGCTGCATGAGCGGCCCGCATTGGTTACCCGAGCGGCTGGATTGCCGCCAGCCTGGCGGCCTGGTGGTGGCTCACCACCGCCAGCAGTTTCTCGCCGATGCCGATGGCCTGCTGTTTCCCCGCGACTGGTTGAAGAGCCAGGGCCTGCCGGTGCTCGCCGAGCATGGCCTCGGGCATTTCCGCGGCGAGCCTATTTACCTGCTGGAGCTGGAGCACAGGGCGGAACTGCCGGGATGCCACTGGCAGGGCTTGCGCCAGGTGATGCTCGAGGGGCAGGCCGAGTTGTTCCGCATGCTTGGCTACGCCGCGCAGATCGGCACCTGGGCCAGTGACAATCGGTTCTGCGGCGGCTGTGCCACGCCCATGGAGGCCATGGCAGGCGAACGGGCGATGCACTGTCCACGTTGCAATCTGCGCCAGTATCCGCGTTTATCGCCGAGCATGATCGTACTGGTCACTCGTGGTGACGAGATCCTGCTGGCACGCTCGCCACGTTTCGTGACGGGGGTGTACAGCACCCTGGCCGGCTTCGTCGAAGCCGGGGAGTCGGTGGAGCAGTGCGTGGCGCGAGAGGTGCGCGAGGAGGTGGGCGTGGAAGTCTGTGACATCGAGTACCAGAGCAGCCAGAACTGGCCGTTTCCGCACTCGCTGATGCTGGGCTTCCACGCTCGCTACGCCGGCGGTGAGATCGTCAGGCAGGAGGAGGAAATCGAGGACGCACGCTGGTTCTCGATCCAGGAGCTGCCGCCGCTGCCTGCGCCCCGATCCATCGCCCGCTACCTGATCGATCTCTACGTGGCGCGCCGTCTAGGAACCCGCGAACCAGTGCTGCCAGACTAACCGTGCGGTGAGCCCGAGAACCACCAGGATGAACACCGGGCGGATGAACTTCGAGCCACCGCCGATCGCTGTGCGCGCGCCGATGAAGGCTCCGCCCATCAGCGCGCCGCCCATGCAAAGGCCCAGTATCCAGGCGACCTGCCCCATGGCGATGAACACCACCAGTGCACAGGCATTGCTGATGAAGTTCATCGAACGCGCCACGCCACTGGCGCGCACCAGATCCAGCGGGTACAGCAGCAGCGTGCTGACCGTCCAGAACGCGCCGGTTCCAGGACCTGCCACGCCGTCGTAGAAACCCAGTGCCAGGCTTTGCGGCCACTGACGCTTTCGGGCGATGGGCACGTCGGCATCCAGTGGTGCGCTGGGCATCTTGCCGAACAGCAGGTAGAGACCGCAGGCGAACACTACCACCGGCAGCATCTGGTTGAGCCACTCAGCGGGCATCCAGTGCACCAGTACCGCGCCGCCGATGGCGCCAATGGTCGTGCCGATGATCGCGTTGCGCCACTTGTCCGGGCTGAACCGTTTGCGTCGATAGAAGGTGTAGCCGGCGGCGCCGGAGCCGAAGGTGGCGCAGAGCTTGTTGGTGCCCAGTACCAGGTGTGGCGGCATTCCCGTGGAGAGTAGTGCAGGGATGGTCAGCAGGCCGCCGCCCCCGGCGATGGCATCGATGAAACCGGCGATGAAGGCGACCAGCACGAGCAACAGCAATGTGCTGGGATCGACGGCCATGTCGAGGGCAAAGGGCATATAAAGGCGACCTGTATCCGATTCTGCGGTGTCGGCGCTATTCGCACGCCGACTCGCTGCGCATAATGCCGATATTTTCACCTGCAAGGAATCGATTCGATGCAGTACAACGGTCTTGCCTGGGCGACCGCTCTGCTGGCGCTGCTGGTGCTCTTCGTCGCGCTGCGCGTGCTGTTCGGCGGGCGCTGGTTTCTGGCTTGGTTACGGGGCACCTGCGGCCTGGTTTTGCTGGGGGGGGCGGTACTGGTCGGGCTGTTGGCATACGACCTGAGCCGTTACCGGACATGGCCTGCCGACGCGCCTTTGTTGACCCTGAGTTTCCATCGCACGGGCAACCTTTACCGCGTCGATATTCTCGAGGCCGGCGTCGAGCGCAGCGTGACGCTGGAAGGCGACCTGTGGCAACTGGATGTGCGCCTGTTGCAGTGGAAGGGGCTGGCGCAGCTGATCGGCCTGCAACCGGGCTACCGCCTGGAGAAGCTCGGGGGCCGTTTTCTGGCCATCGAACAACAGAACCAGGCGCGTTACACCCAGGTGCAATTGACCCGCAGTCACTATGGTGTCGACCTGTGGCGCTGGCTGCGTCTGGGCCATCACGACCTGTTGCTGTTCGATGCCCAGGCCCGCCGCGTGACTTACCTGCCGATGGCTGACGAAGCGGTGTTCAACATCGGCCTGACGCCCGGTGGATTACTGGCCCAGCCGATGAATCAGGCCGCCCACCAGGCGCTGCAGGACTGGCGGTGAAGCGCCGTTTCTCAGGACAGGAAACCACCGTCGACATTCAGCGACACGCCGGTGGTGTAGCTTGACGCATCGCTGGCCAGGTAGAGCACCGCGCCCGCCATTTCGTCCGGGGCGGCCACTCGCTTGAGCGGTATGCGCTGCAGGGCGAGATTGAGGATCGCCTCGTTCTGGGTCAACGCCGATGCGAAACGGGTGTCGGTGAGGCCCGGCAGCAGGGCATTGCAGCGGATGCCGAACTGTGCGCATTCCTTGGCGAACACCTTGGTCATGCTGATCACCGCAGCCTTGGTGACCGAATAGATGCCCTGGAACTCACCCGGCGTTACGCCATTGATCGACGCCACGTTGATGATGCTGCCACCGCCGTGTTCCTTCATCAGCTTGCCGCCTTCGATCGACATGAAATAGTAGCCGCGGATGTTCACGTCGACGGTCTTCTGGAAGGCGCCGAGGTCGGTGTCCAGCACGTTGCAGAACTGTGGGTTGGTGGCCGCATTGTTGACCAGTATGTCGAGGCGGCCGAAGCGCTCGCGGATCTCGGCGAATACTGCCTGGATCTGCTCCATCTCGCCGATGTGGCAGGCCATCGCCACGGCCTTGCCGCCGTTGGCATTGATGGCGTCCGCCACGGCCTGGCAGCCGTCCAGCTTGCGGCTGGCGACGATCACCTGGGCGCCTTGCTGGGCCAGTAGATGGGCGATCGCCTCACCGATCCCGCGGCTGGCGCCGGAGACCAGCGCAATCTTGCCGTCGAGGTCGAACAACTGGGTCTTGGACATGGCATGGGTCTCTCTGAAGGGGGACATCAACGTGTCGAACGAGCGATGACCCCAAGGGCCATCTGTTCCAGCAATGCGTTCATCTGTACGAAGGAGGCGAAGCGCTTGTCGCCGGTCTGGCCGTGGTAATAGCGGTAGTAGATCTGCTGGACGATGCCGGCAAGACGGAACAGGCCATAGAGGTAATAGAAGTCGAAACCGTCGATCTGCATGCCGGCCCGCTCCGCGTAATACTCGACGAAGGCCTGGCGGGTCAGCATGCCGGGGGCATTGCTCGGCTGGCGGCGCATCAGTTGCACCGCCGGCGGGTCATCCGCCTCGATCCAGTAGGCCAGCGTATTGCCCAGGTCCATCAACGGATCGCCCAGGGTGGTGAGTTCCCAGTCGAGCACGCCGATGATGCGCATGGGATCGTCCGGGTCGAGGATCACATTGTCGAAGCGGTAATCGTTATGCACGATTGCCGAGCGCGGGTGGTCGGCCGGCATGTTTTCCCGTAACCAGGTTCTGACCTCTCGCCAGAGCGGCGCATCGGGGGTGCGGGCATTGTCGTAGCGTTCGCTCCAGCCACTGATCTGGCGGGCCACATAGCCGTCCGGCTTGCCAAGGTCGTCCAGACCACAGGCCTGGTAGTCGACCTGATGCAGCTCCACCAGGCGGTCGATGAAGCCCTTGCACAGGGTGGTGGTCTGGGCGGGCGTGAGTTTCAGCTCGGCAGGCAGATCGGCACGCAGGATGACGCCTTCGAGCCGTTCCATGACGTAGAACTCGGCGCCGATGACCGATTGATCGATGCAATGCACGAAGGCTTGCGGGCAGTAGGGAAACGCATCGCGCAGCTTGTTGAGGATGCGGAACTCGCGGCCCATGTCATGGGCGGATTTCGCCTTGCTGCCGAATGGTGGTCGACGCAACACCAGCTCCCGACCGGCATAGCTCAGCAGATAGGTGAGGTTAGAGGCGCCACCGGGGAACTGGCTGATCCGCGGCTCGCCGCTCAAGCCACCCAGGTGGGCCTTGAGGTAGGCGTCGACGGCGCGGGCGTCGAGTTCCTCGCCCTGGCGAATGGCGGCGGATCGGTCGGTGAGAGTCATCCCTATCCCTTCTGGTTGTCGTTGGCAGTGATGATCGAGCCAATCTAATCAGCCCGGCGCGAGGCGACAAGTCCATCAGCTGCTTATCGATACGGCTGTTGGCAGCGGATCAAGGCGGCTGATACGCCACCAGCAGGCGAAAAAAAACCGGAATCGCAAAACCCCGGTTTCATTGCTCGATCCGCCCATGCACTCAGACCGGAAACAGCTCGCTCAGCTTGAGCGCCAGCATCATGTCGCCTTCGGCACGCAGCTTGCCGCCCATGAACGCCTGCATGCCATCGGTTTCGCCGGTGGTGATGCCCTTGAAGGTTTCCTTGTCCATGATCAGCGTGACGTTGGCATCCGGGCTGTCGCCCTGTTTGACTTCACAAGTGCCGTCCTTGACGATCAGGTAGTGGTTGTCGGCATCCTCGATGTTGAACTGGAACACCAGGTCCAGGCCCTCGGCGGCGCTGGGGTTGAACTTGGCCTTCATGGTTTGGACGATGTCTGCGACGCTCATGGTGGTTTCCTTTGTTTTCGGGTTGTTCTGCACCCTTGCGGGGGCGTTTGCCGGGGCTCAGCGGTAGGTGATGAGCGACGGTGTGTCCGACAGCTGCAGATGGGCATGGCTGTTGAACGAAGCCAGGGTCACCCGCTGGCCCTGGAACTTCAGGCAGCTTAGCGAGGTGTTGACGATTTGCCAGTTCATCGCGAAGGCGCTGGCGACCGGCATGCCGGTCAGCAGGTGCAGCAGGGCGGTGATGGTGCCGCCGGAGGTGAACACGGCGATTTTCTCTCTGCATGTTGCGCTACCAAGCAGGCGTTGCAGACCGCCGTTAACCTGCTCGACGAAGGCCTGCCAGCTTTGCAGCGCTGGTGCGTGGTAATCGCCGCCTATCCAGGTTTCCAGCAGGCGCACGAACAGGCGTTGGAATTCAGCACGGTTGTGCGCGGCGTCACGGATGATCTCGACGGCTTTCGGCTCGTGGGGCGTCAGGGTCGGGAGCAGGGTGCGGATGACCCCTTCGGCGTCGAATTCGTTGAAGGCCGGATCGGTTTCCAGCGCCGGCGCCTGCTCCAGTTGCTCGAGTACCAAGCGGCCGGTGTGGGACTGGCGCAGCAGGCTGCCGCTGCATGCCCGATCGAGGCGCAGCCCGGTTTGCGCCAGGTGGCGGCCAAGCAGGCTGGACTGCTGTTCGCCCAGGGGCGAAAGGACATCGTAATCCTCTGCACCGAACGACGCCTGGCCATGTCGAATCAGGTAGATGCTGCCCACGTTCGCTGCAACCCGGGAACCTTGAATGTGTGCCGAGGGTAGGAGGGTTGGCCTGAGGCTGTCAATGAAAATTCATACGTTTGTTTGAATTCGCCCGGGTGCGTCGGTCGAAAGCCGCGAACCTGTCTGGCCGTGCCCGGATGGCGCCGGTATGCTGGACAACGCGAGGCTTCCAGTAAGAAGCCGTTGATTGAAAATAGGGGAAATGTGTGGAGTTTCTTGCTGATTACGCAGGGTTTCTGGCCAAGACGGTCACGCTGGTGGTGGCCTTCGTCGTGGTATTGGTCGCCCTCGTCGCGGTGCGCAGCCGAGGCCGGCGCAGTGGTGGTCAATTGCAGGTGACCAAGCTCAACGATTTCTACAAGGCGCTGCGCCAACGCCTCGAACAGTCGATCCTCGACAAGGATCAACTCAAGGCGCTGGGCAAGGAGGAAGCCAGGTCTGCCAAGCAGGCCAAGAAGAAGCCGCAGCAGAAGTCGCGGGTATACGTGCTGGACTTCGATGGCGACATCAAGGCTTCGGCTACCGATGGGCTGCGCCATGAAATCACTGCGCTGCTGAGCCTTGCCACCCCCCAGGACGAAGTGGTGTTGCGTCTGGAAAGTGGCGGCGGCATGGTGCACAGCTACGGGTTGGCCTCCTCGCAACTGGCACGTATCCGCCAGGCCGGCGTGCCGCTGACGGTGTGCATCGACAAGGTCGCGGCCAGCGGCGGCTACATGATGGCCTGTATCGCCGAGAAGATCATTTCCGCCCCCTTCGCCATCCTCGGCTCCATCGGCGTGGTCGCCCAGTTGCCGAACGTCAATCGCCTGCTGAAGAAACACGATATCGACTTCGAGGTGCTGACCGCCGGCGAGTACAAGCGCACCCTCACGGTATTCGGCGAAAATACCGAAAAAGGCCGGGAGAAATTCCAGGAAGACCTGGAAACCACCCACGAGCTGTTCAAGAACTTCGTCGCCCGTTATCGCCCGCAACTGGAAATCGATGAAATTGCCACGGGCGAAGTCTGGCTGGGCATGGCGGCGCTGGAGAAGCAACTGGTCGACGAGTTGAGAACCAGCGACGAATACCTGGCCGAGCGGGCCCGCGACGCCGATCTGTTCCAACTGCACTTCGTGCAGAAAAAATCCCTGCAGGAGCGGGTCGGCCTGGCTGCCAGCGTAGCGCTGGATCGCTTCGCGCTGACCTGGCTGGGCCGTCTCGGCCAGCAACGTTTCTGGTAACCGGCACAGTCCGCCACGACGGATGAAGGAGTTTTGAATGACGAGTTTCTTCGCTCTACAGGCAGCCCCGGATGCAAGCGGCACCTTCACGCAGCACGTGGTCGAGCGCGACGTCTCCGACTTGCCGGCAGGCGAACTGCTGATCCGCGTTCACTACTCGTCTCTGAACTTCAAGGATGCGTTGTCGGCCAGTGGCCAGCGGAGTGTCAGCCGCCACTACCCACACACCCCGGGCATCGATGCGGCTGGCGTGGTCGAGCACTCCAGCGCTGCCGAATTCAGCGAGGGCGACGAGGTGATCGTCACCGGCTACGACCTGGGTATGGATACCGCTGGCGGTTTCGGCCAGTACATCCGTATTCCGGCCAGTTGGGCGATCAAGCGGCCCCAGGGGCTGTCGCTGCGCGAGGCGATGATTTTCGGCACGGCCGGCCTGACTGCGGCTCTGTGCGTCGACAAGCTGGAGCGCGCCGGGCTTTCCCCGGACGATGGCCCCGTGCTGGTGACCGGGGCCACCGGCGGCGTGGGCAGCATCGCGGTCATGTTGCTGAGCAAGCTGGGCTACCAGGTGACAGCGGCGACCGGCAAGGCGCAGGAAGCCGAACTGCTGACACGCCTCGGGGCCGCGCAGGTGATTCCGCGTCTCGAGCTGCAGGCTGGGTCCGAGCGGCCGCTGCTGCGCGAACAGTGGAGCGGTGCTGTGGATACGGTGGGGGGCGAGATCCTCTTCAACGTCCTCAAGGCGACCCAGTACGGCGGCAGCGTTGCCTGCTGTGGGCTGACTGCCGGCGTCGAGTTCCAGGCCAGCGTGCTGCCGTTCATCCTGCGTGGCGTGAACCTGCTGGGCGTCGACTCGGTCGAGCTGCCCCTGGTGGTCAAGGCCTCGATGTGGGACAAGCTGTCGCTGCAGTGGAAGCTGCCGAACCTTGACGATCTGGTCAGCGAAGTGGGGTTGGCGCAGTTGCCCGAGGCGATCGAGCGAATCCTGCAGGGCGGCCAGGTCGGGCGGGTACTGGTCAGGCTGGAGTGACGCCAGCGGCTTTGTGAACGAAGCGCCCGTTTCACCGGGCGTTTTCATTTCAACTGCACTGCGGCGGCGTTTCGTCGACCTGCGCCGTTGACCAGGGCGAAAAAAAGCCCGGCGGGTGCCGGGCTCGAATGTTGCGGATATCAGACTTGCGGTGGGTTGGTCTCGCGGGATGGATGGCGGTGTTCGGCGATACCCTCGATCAGCTCGGCGATCAGTGCCTTATTGGCGCTGCTGCCCTGGTAGACCCCGGCAGGTGCGCTGTGCAACGGTACATCCGCCTTTTCCAGCAACTGCGTGCCGGCACCGATGGCCAGGATGCTCTTGCCATGGCGGAAGCTGTCACGCACGAACTCCAACGCGCGCCCATCAGCCTGCAGCGCGTTGCTGGCATCCTGGCCGTCGGGTACCACCAGCGCATCGAAGAGTGGCGCGGGCTGGTTTTCCAGCGAGCAGTCGGCTTCGATGGTACTGCCATCGGCGGCAGTGAACGGTCCCACCCGGGGGCCCACCAGACGTACGACTGCGCCTTCGGCCTGCAGCGCGGTGGATACCGCTTGCAGCGAGGCGGCATCCACCCCGGCCGCGAGCAGAATCGCCACCTGACGGGTGCGGATACCGCCATCGCCTGGTCGTGCCAGCAGGGACAGAGCGGGTGATTTGTCGATCTCGGCGGCGATGGGCTGCGGGTTGGCTTTCGGCAACGGCTCTGGTAACGGCATGCCAAGACCATCGGCGACCCCCTGGGCCAGGGTGTCCGAGATATTGCGCAGCATCGCCAGGGTGCGGTTGCGGATGCCAGGCACTGTCACCTTGCTCAATTCGAAGCGCAGCGCATCGATGATGTGCTGTTGCTCGTGGTCCGCCTGGCTGTTGAAGAACAGGCTGGCCTGGTTGTAGTGCTCGGCGAACTTTTCCGGCTTGCCGCGCACCTCGTCACCCTGAATCGGCTCGGGGAAGGGTACGAAGCCCATCTCGCCATTCTGGAACGGGCAGCCCCCGGCCAGGGAGTTCGGCTCGTAGGCCACTCGACCACGGTGGATGGTCTGGCGATGCATGCCGTCGCGCTGATTGTTGTGCACCGGCACCACCGGGGCATTGATCGGCAACTCCTGGAAGTTGGCGCCCCCCAGGCGGGTGATCTGGGTATCCACATAGGAGTGGATGCGCCCGGCCAGCAGCGGATCGTTGCTGAAGTCGATGCCTGGCACCACATGAGCAGTACAGAAGGCCACTTGCTCGGTTTCGGCGAAGAAGTTGTCCGGGTTGCGGTTGAGTACCATGCGCCCGATCGGGCGCACCGGTACCAGCTCCTCGGGAATCAGCTTGGTCGAGTCGAGAATGTCGAAACTGAAGGACTCCGCCTCGGCCTCGGAGATGACCTGTACGCCCAGCTCCCATTCCGGGTACTCGCCGGCCTCGATGGCTTCCCACAGATCACGGCGGTGGAAATCCGGGTCGGCGCCGGAAATCTTCACCGCCTCGTCCCACACGTGGGAGTGGGTACCGAGCTTCGGGCTCCAGTGGAACTTGACGAAGTGCGATTCCCCGGCAGCGTTGACGAAGCGGAAGCTGTGCACACCGAAGCCCTGCATCATCCGGTAGCTGCGCGGGATGCCGCGGTCGGACATGACCCACATGATCATGTGCGCCGACTCCGGCATCAGCGAGATGAAATCCCAGAAGGTGTCATGGGCCGACGCCGCCTGCGGCATGCCGTGGTGGGGTTCGGGTTTGACCGCGTGGACCAGATCGGGAAACTTCATGGCGTCCTGAATGAAGAACACCGGGATATTGTTGCCCACCAGATCCCAGTTGCCCTGATCGGTGTAGAACTTCACGGCGAAACCACGGGCATCGCGGGCGGTATCCTTGGAGCCACGTTCGCCGGCCACGGTGGAGAAACGCACGAAGACCGGTGTCTGCTTTCCGGCTTCGGCGAACAGCGACGCGCAGGTCAGGTCCTGCAGCGAATCGTAGCTCTCAAAGTAGCCATGGGCTGCCGAGCCGCGAGCGTGGACGATGCGCTCCGGAATCCGCTCATGGTCGAAATGGGTGATCTTCTCACGCAGGATGAAGTCCTTGAGCAGCGCCGGGCCACGCAGCCCTGCCTTGAGCGAACTCTGATTGTCGGCGATGGGCACGCCCAGGTTGGTGGTCATGCCCTGGCCGCCGCTGTCGGCGCGGACTCTCGGCAAATGGCCACTGGCGGCATTGACGCCTTGCGCGGGTGCATCACCGGTCTTGTCGTTGCTATTGGCCTCGCTGACGGTGCTGGCGCCCACGCTGAAGGGGCAGCCAACCGTCGCGCCCTGGCGCGGCTTGCTGGAGGCCTCAGCGTATTCGTCGGCCTTGTTGGCGTTGTGCGGCATGGCGTCGACGGTTTCGCCGGTGGCGCGTTTCTGTTCGATGACGGCCTTGCCGGTTCCGGCTGGCGGGGCCGCAGCAGCGGCGCTATCGCTGTTCAGATAGGCGCTTTCAGCTGCGGGGGATTTCGGGGTGGAGGTTTTACGCGAAGCCATTTGCTTGATCCTCATCAGGGCTGTTGCGCATCGGTCGTGCGCAACGAATAGAGACGAGGGCTGGCGGGCGCCTTGTAATAATCGCTATGGCCCGTTGCCCAAGGCCTTGGCAGGCCTAAAGGTATCGAATGACAGGATGTGTGTTAGGTTCAGGGTAAACCCCCCAACGGTCATAGGCGCTGTGTCACCTTTCAAAGAAGCACGACGCTGGCGTCCGCATGAACGACCACAAGCACAGGAGAGAACATGGATACGCTGGCGGTTACGATCGAGGACTGGGACGGCGACGGCGCCATACGGCTGCCCGACGAAACCTTGCAGGAGCTGGGGGCCGACGTGGGTGACAGGCTCTACCTCGTGGAAACCCTGGTGGGCAACCAGAAGGGCTTCATCCTCTCCAGGCAACCACAGATTCCCGAGCGGATCGATGAGCTTGCCGAGCAGTTCGGCAAGCTGGATCGATAACCCCAGCCATTGGCCGCCGATGCCTTCTGGGGGTGGACGCGGGGCGCTGGGCTACCGGCCTGAGACTGTCGGCTCAAGGTGCCACTGAGTAGAGTGGAAACAGTCCCAGCAACATCGACGAGAGCATGATCAGCAGTGACAGCGCCAGTGACCACTTGAAGGTGTACTTCTGGTGGTCGCTGAACTCCACTCCGGCCAGGCCCACAAGCAGATAGGTGGAGGCCACCAGCGGGCTCAGCAGATGCACGGGCTGACCGACCATCGATGCGCGGCCGATTTCGGCCGCGGATATGCCGTAGACCTCTGCCGCCTGGGCGAGTACCGGCAGCACACCGTAGTAGAAGGCGTCGTTGGACATGAAGAACGTGCCGGGAATGCTCAGCAGTGCCGTGATTGGCGCCAGGTAAGCGCCCCAGCTTTCCGGAAGCGCCCACAGCAGCGTGTCCGACATGGCTTTCACCATCCCGGTACCAGATAGAATTCCTGCGAAGATGCCTGCCGCCAGGAAGATCGCGATCTGATTGAGCGCGGTCGGTGCATGGGCAGCGATGCGTCGCCGCTGATCGTCTATGCCCGGGTAGTTGATGACCAGGGCGATGGAAAACGCCAGCATGAACAGGATCGGCAGGGGCAACAGCTCGATCACCAGGCAGGTCATGAGCGTCAGCGTCAGCACCGCGTTCAACCAGAACATCTTCGGGCGCCGCAACTCTGCGTTTTCAGCGCTAAGCGTGAGCAGGTCCGACATGTCCTCGTCGGTTCCCTGTACGTAGCGACCATTGCCACTCACCGGCATCACCGGCATCTTCAAGGTTCCCAGACGGCGACGCTCCTGCATGCCCAGATAGAACGCCAGCAGAACCACGCCGCCAAAGCTGATGATCATCGACGGGATCAAGGGCAGGAACAGGTCCGTGGTCTCCACCTGCAGGGCTGCCGCCGCGCGCGCCAGTGGCCCGCCCCAGGGCAGCAGATTGGTCACGCTGGCCGCCAGTATCACCACGCAGGGCAGGATCAGTGGGTTGAGCCCCAGCCGCCTGAACAATGGAAGCATGGCCGTCAGAGTGATCATGTAGGTGGTCGAACCATCGCCGTCGAGCGAGACCATGCCGGCGAGCAGCGTGGCGAATACCACGGCCTTGGCGGGATCGCCCTTGATCAGGCGGATGAAGGTTCTGATGATCGGGTCGAACAGACCTGTATCGAACATCATGCCGAAATACAGGATGGCGAACATGACCATGACGGCCGTTGGCGCAACCTTGCGCAGGCCCTCGATCATCATGGTACCCATGTCACCGGTGAAACCGGCCAGCATGGCGAAAACGATGGGGATGATGGTCATGGCCACCAGTGGTGCGAGGCGCTTGGTCATGATCAATGTCATGAAGACCACGATCATGCCGTAGCCGAAGAACGACAGCATTGCTATCTCCTGATCAGTATTATTCTTGTAAGGCAATCGAAGCGTGACGCGCAGGCGTCACGTCATGTGCAAGCCACCATTGATCGCGAAGTCCGCACCGGTGGCGAACGAGGATTCGTCCGACGCCAGCCAGGCGCACATCGCCGCTACTTCTTCCGGTTTGCCGAGGCGTTTCATGGGAATGTCTTCGACGATCCTGTCCATCAGTTGGGTATGGGTGATGGAGATGAGGCGTTCCGTGCCGATGTAGCCAGGGGAAACCGTGTTGACAGTGACGCCCCGCTGAGCGACTTCCCTGGCCAGTGCCCGAGTGAAGCCGCGAATGGAGGACTTGGCGGTGGCGTAGTTGACCTGACCGACATGGCCGAGCTGGGCATTCACCGTGGAGATATTGATGATCCGCCCCCAGCGCCGCGAAACCATGCCGTCGACCACTTGCTTGGTGACGTTGAACAGCGAATTCAGGTTGGTATCGATGACGGTTTCCCAGTCACCGGGGCTCATGTCGCGGAATACCACGTTGCAGGCGGTACCCGCATTGTTGACCAGCACGTCGATCGGGCCGACGTCCTTGCGAACCTTGTCGAAGGCTTCCACCGTGGAGCTCCAGTCCGCGACATTGCCTTCGCAGGCGATGAACGCGAAGCCCAGTTTGCTGTTCTTCTTCAGCCACTGGTCCTTGATCGGCGAATCCGGGCCGCAGCCCGCGACCACAACGAAGCCGTCCTTGTAGAGTCTCTGGCAGACGGCGGTGCCGATACCGCCCATCCCTCCGGTTACGAACGCGATACGTTTGGACATGGGGAGTCCTCCTGGTTAATTTCAGGTGCATTGGGCGAGTGCGTGCATGGGGCTTACCGCGAGCTGCGTCTGGCAGTTCGGCTAAGCCAATGTCGAGGTATCAGCGGGGGGCGCGAGAGGCACCATCAAAATGCCTGGAGGGCCGGGGAGGGAGGCGTGTTAACGGGTGCATCAGGTTTTTCGCGGGCATGTGCAGGTTCTCTTGTTTTTCTAGAAACCGTTCGAGCTTTCATCCTAAAGCGCCCGCCAGGACCTTTGAATTGATCATTGGGTAAAGAAGCTTTCTCCAGATGAGAACGCTCCTGCATTGCGCGTCGAGGCTCGCCCGTGTGCATTTACAGGGCACAGGGCGCTGCGCCGCCATGTGCAGAGCGACGGCAATCAGGCCTGACGGTTGTCCTGCGCACCGAAGGACGACGCCTCGGATCAGGCGATGCGTCGCCTGTGGTCATTGCTCGCCAAGCGCGGGGCCTACGCGTACATTCTGCTGGCCACTGGTATGTAACGCCTCGGCGACGAAACCGCTGCGAATGCGCTCCTCGAGGAACTCGCGCACGTAGCGCACCCCGGCGTCACGGCCCTTGGGTACCGCCATGGCCTGGCGGATCTCGGTGAAGCTGTCTGCCAGCACGCGATAGCCAGGGTTGCGTGCGGCGAAATCTTCCAATGGCTGGCGTACGCCGGCGGCAGCGTCCAGGCGCTGCTCCAGGAACCAGTCCACTGCAGCGGCCGATGTCGGCGCACGTACCAGTTCCGCGGCATCCAGGGTGCGGGTCAGGAACAGGTCGTAGGCTGCGCCCTTGCCCACGGCCAGGCGCAGGCCTGGGCGATCCAGTTCGGCGACGGTCTGGAACGGGCTGTCGTCGCGGACCAGGTAGGTGCCCTCGATGATCACGTAGGGGTGGCTGAAGTCTATTTCTGCGGCCCGCACTGGCTCGATGGCCAGGAACGCCAGATCCCAGCGTGACTCACCAAGGGCGGCGAAGACCTTGCCGGCGGCATCGAAGGTGACGAATTCGACTCCGACGTTCAGTTGCTCGGCCAAGGCCTTGGCCAGGGCCGTGGACGCACCGGCTGGTTGTCCGTCGGCACCACGCTGGGCCAGAACCGGATTGCCATAATTGATGGCGGCGCGCAGTACGCCGGTTGGCGCCAGGTCGGCCAGGATGCTCGGATCAAGGGTACTCATGGGTGCTCCTCTATGGTGGTCGGGGCATTACGCTCGGCGTCGTCGCCGTCGTTGATACGCATCAGCAGCGTCATGCCGAAGGCTATCGCCAGCAGCGCACTGAGGGACAGCAAGCCCATGGATGCGCTGTGGGTGGAGTCTTTGATCATACCGATCATGAACGGCCCGACGAAGCCGCCGAGATTACCGATCGAGTTGATCACCGCAATGGACACGGCGGCGGTGGAGCGGCTGAGAAACAATGTGGGCAGCGCCCAGAACGGCGACTTGAAACTGTACAGACCGGCGAGTGCCAGGCTGATCATGGCGATCGAGACGATGGGCTCACTGACCATGCCGGCGCCGACCATGGCGGCGGTGGCGACCGCCAGCGCAATGGCCGAGTGCAGTTTGCGTTCACCGTGGCGGTCGGAGCTGCGTGACCAGCCGATCATCATGATGGTGGCGAAGATGTACGGCACCATGGCGATCAGGCCGATCTGAGTGTGGCTCAGCGAGGCGGAGAAACCCTTGATGATCTGCGGCATCCAGTAGCCGACCCCGAGGCTGCCGCACTGGTACGCGAAGTAGATGAACGACAGATACAGCACCTTGGGATTGGTCATGGCCTTGACCACGCCGAAGTGCTTGACGTTCTTGTGCGACTGGCGATCGCGCTGCAGCTCATCCAGCAGCCATTGGCGCTCGTCATCCTTGAGCCATGTGGCCTGCTCCGGCCTGTCGGTCAGGTAGAAGTAGCAGGCCAGGCCAAGAAATACCGCGGGGATGCCCTCCAGAAACAGCATCCAGCGCCAGCCACTCCAACCCAGCCAGTGAACGTTGTCCATGATCCAGGTGCTCAGAGGCGCACCGATGATGTAGGACACGGGAATGGCCGCGGTGAACAGGGCAACCGTGGTGGCCAGCTCCTTGGAACGAAACCAGTAAGTCAGGTAGACGATGATCCCTGGAAAGAACCCTGCCTCGGCGACCCCCAGCAGAAAGCGCAGTACATACAGCTGCGCGGCGGTCTGGGCGAAGGCCGTCGCGGCGGCGATCAGGCCCCAGGTCAGCAGGATGCGGGCGATCCACACCCGGGCGCCATAGCGATTGAGCAGGACGTTGCTGGGCACTTCGAACAAGAAGTAGCCAATGAAGAAGATGCCGGAAATGAAGCCGAAGGCTTCTGCAGAAAGCGTCAGCTCGGCGTTCATCTGCAGCGCGGCGTAACCGATGTTGGCGCGATCGAGGTAGGAAACGATATA
The DNA here is from genome assembly GCF_900100535.1 of Phytopseudomonas flavescens. Taxonomy (GTDB): domain Bacteria; phylum Pseudomonadota; class Gammaproteobacteria; order Pseudomonadales; family Pseudomonadaceae; genus Aquipseudomonas; species Aquipseudomonas flavescens. The sequence goes on along the minus strand of NZ_FNDG01000013.1, from coordinate 119,956 downwards.
GAGCAGGAATACGAAGGGAATGATGCGCAGGGTGACCTTGCGCACCACGGCTTTTTCATAACCTGGCTTTTCCATGGACATAGGGCCTCACTGGGCCGCTCGGAGGCGACCTGCATTGTTGTTGTCGAGGAGTGGTTGGCGCCGCCTGTCGTGCGCTTGGGTCACCTGCCTGGCGGTGGCAGGTGCATGTCTCTCAGGGGGAGAAAACCATGCAGACCGGGCTGCCGCTGCTGGTCTGGAAGCCGGTCGGTAGCAAGGTGCCTCGCTGTCGGTCCACGGCGAAGCTGACGATGCTGTGGCTGTCCTCGTTGAGCGCGAAGAGGTAGCGACCATTGGGTGAGAGGGTGAAGAAGCGGGGGGTGCGGCCTCCGCTCTCGGCCGCCTCGACGAAACTCAGCAGGCCGCTTTGCGCTTCGATGGCGAAGACCGCAATGCTGTCGTAACCGCGATTCGAGGCATACACGAAGCGTCCTTCGGCATCGACCTGAATCCCTGCAGCGCGACTGTCGCCGGTGTAACTCGCCGGCAATGACGAGAGGATCTGCTGTGGGCTGAGCCCAGCGGTTTGCGCATCGTAAGCATAGGTGGTAACCGTCGAGTCCAGCTCGTTGACCACATAGGCGACATCGCCGCGCGGATGGAAGGCGATATGGCGTGGCCCGGCGGTCTCTCGTGTGCTGACGGATGCCGCACTGGCTTCGCTCAGGCGCCCGGCGTGAAAGCGGAAGGCGAATACCTTGTTCAGGCCCTTGTCCGGCACGATGATGTGACGGCCGCTCGTATCGAACAGGTTGAAGTGCGGCTTGGCATGTGGCTGCTCGATGCGGTGCGGGCCAGGCTCGCCGCTCACTTCCTGCAATTGACTCAGCGGCGCCAGGCTGCCGTCTGCCTCGATCGGTAGCACGGCCAGGCTGGCACCAATATGGTTGGTGACGATCAGGTGTCGGCCAGTCGGGTCGAGCGCGAGGTGCACCGGATTCCTGCCCCGGGTGCTCTGGCTATTGAGGAAACCAAGCTCACCGCTGCGTTTGTCCACGCGAAAGGCGCTGACATCGCTTTGGTCGCCGTGCACCGCATAGAGCACATCACCACTGCGATCGAGGGCGAGGAACGATGGATTGATCAGCCCGGCGAGCAGTTGCACGAGCTCCAGGGTGCCGTTTTCCTGATCCACGGCATAGACGCTGATGCCCTCACCACGTGCATTTCGCTCACGGGTGGTGCGGCTACCGACATAGGCGGACATGGGATTCTCCGAGGTCATGATGGTCAGGCGCTGGCGCTGACAGCGCAGCGGCCGAGCATTTTGCGCACCACGTAGGGAAGGATGCCACCCTGGGTCAGATAGGTGAGTTCCTGGCGCGAGTCGAGTTTGAGATGCACCTCGATGCGCTGCTCCGGCTGGCCGGCGCGTTCGATGCGCAGGGCAATCGTATTGAGGCCGACATGCAGGTCATCGAGACCATCGAAGGTCAGTCGCTCATGGCCCTCGAGGTGCAGATCCTCGGTGCTGCTGCCCTCGGCGAAGGTCAGCGGCAGAATACCCATGCCGATCAGGTTGCTGCGGTGGATACGCTCGAAGCTGCGCGCCACCACGGCCCGTACCCCCAGCAGGGCCTGCGCCTTGGCAGCCCAGTCGCGACTCGAGCCTGCGCCGTAGTTGATGCCGCCGAACACCACCAGCGCGGTGCCTTGGGCCAGGTAGCTGGCGGATGCCTCGTAGACCGGAAGCACTTGCTCGCCATCGGCCGTCCAGGCCCAGGCGCCCAGACCAGGCTGTTCACCGAGCAGCAGGTTGCGCACCGATCGATTGGAAAAGGCGCCACGCAACATGACTTCATGGTTGCTGCGGCGGGTCGAGTATTGGTTCAGGTCGATCGGATCTTCCCCGTGTTCGATCAGCCACTGTCCGGCCAGGCTATCGCGCGGGATGGCCCCGGCAGGCGAGATATGGTCGGTGGTGACGTTGTCACCGAGTACCATGAGAATCCGTGCCTGGGCGATGGCAAGGGTCTTTGGCGGTTCGGCTTCGATGGCTTCCAGATAGCGCGGCCGACGCAGGTACGTCGATGCCGGGTCCCAGGTAAACTGCACGCTGCCCGCGGCGCCCAGGGCCTGCCAGTGGTGGGTGCCGTCCCATAGGGTCTTCAGGCGTTCGGCGAAGAACTCCGGGCGCACCACTTGGCGTGCGAGTTCGGCAACCTGTTCATCGCTCGGCATCAGGTCGCTGAGGTAGATGTCGCGCCCCCTGCCATCTTTCGCCAGCGGCTGGTTGACCAGGTCGACGTGGATATCGCCAGCGATGGCGTAGGCGACGACCAGTGCTGGCGAGGCGAGGTAACCCGCTGGCACCTTGGGATTGACCCGACCTTCGAAATTGCGGTTGCCCGACAGCACGGCGACCCCCTTGAGGCCCTGCTCGGCGAATGCCTCCACGTGTGGCTCGAGGTTGCCGGAGTTGCCAATACAGGTCATGCAGCCGAAACCGGCCAGATCGAACCCCAGAGCCGAGTAGTCGTCCAGCAACTGTGCTTCACGCAGGTAGTCGGCGACCACCTGGGAGCCGGGAGATAGTGAGGTCTTCACCCAGGGTTTGCGCGCGAGCCCCAGGCGGCGGGCGTTGCGCGCCAGTAAACCGGCCTGGATCATTTGTGCCGGGTTGGCGGTATTGGTGCAGCTGGTGATCGCCGCGATCACCACTGCGCCATGGCCCAGCGCTTCGCCGAAGCTGGTTTCCACGAAGCGCTCCGGGGCGCTGCTGGCTATCAACCGACTGCCCAGCACGTGCTGATCGAAGGACTGTCCAGCCTGTGCCAGCGGCTGTCGCTGGTGAGGCTGATGGGGACCGGCCACACTCGGTTCGAGGCTGGCCAGGTCCAGCTCGATGATCTCGGCGAAAACAGGCTCAGGTGCCTCCGAACGCCGCCACAGATGCTGTGTCTCCATGTAGCGCTCGGCCTTGGCGCGTAGTGCCACCGGGCGCCCGGAGAGCTCCAGATAACGGCAGGTTTCATCGTCGAAGGGGAAGAACACCACGGTGGCACCATATTCCGGGGCCATGTTCGCCACGGTGCCGCGGGTGGCCCAGGTCAGGTTGTCCAGGCCGGGTCCGCAGAACTCCACGAACTTGCCGACTACCTTGCGCTTGCGCAGGATCTCGGCAACGTACAGCGACAGATCGGTGCCGGTCACGCCAGGCCGCAGAGCGTTGCTCACACGAATGCCGATGACTTCCGGAAAACTGATCGGCACGGGCTCACCCAGCATCGCCGCCTGACCTTCGAGGCCGCCGACGCCCCAGCCGAGAATACCCACGGCGTTGATCATCGGTGTGTGGCTGTCGGTGGCCACCATGTCGTCCGGGTGCAGCAGGCGCTCGCCGTTCGGGCCCTGGCTTTCCCAGACGACCTGGGCCATGGCCTCCATGTTCATCTGGTGAATGATGCCGGTGCCTGGCGGAATGACCTTGAAGTTATCGAGGCTCTTCTGTGCCCACTTGATGAACTGGTAGCGCTCGCCATTGCGGCGGAAGTCGATATCCAGATTGGCCTCCACCGCATCGGCGTCGGCGTAGTGCTCGACGATCACCGAGTGATCGATGGCCAGCACCGCAGGGATGACCGGATTGACCTGTTGCGGGTCACCACCCAGTTCCGCGACACGATCACGCATGCCGGCGAAATCGGCCAATGCCGGCAGGCAGGTGGTGTCATGGAACATCAGCCGATTCGGAAAGAAGGGTGCCTCACAAACCGGCCCCCGGCCGGTGGCGCACAGCAGTACCGGCTCGAGGGCATCTGGCGAGCAGCGTGCGACGTTTTCCAGCAGCAGGCGAATGGAGTAGGGCAGGCGTTGCAGCGCGGATGGCGTCAGCAGCTTGTTCAGGTCGACATAGGTAAAACGCTCACCAGCGATGTTCAGCTGGCTGAAGTACGGCTTGGCATTGACGGTCATGGGGCTCTCGTTCTTGTTCTGGGCATCGATAGCCCTCGATGCGCCCATCCTATGGCCATCGCGAAAGCAGGAAAATTGACGATTCGCCAAGCAAGCGTTCTCGAAAGGAGAATGCTCCTTCAGATCTGACGCGCTTACGGTTTCAGTGACTCTGCTCCAAGTACTCGACCAGCGCCCTGACCGTGGGTGACAGCAGATCCGAACTGCGCACCCCGATAACCAGGCTGCGCCTTGCCCAGGGTTCGTCGAGTAGCGTCATCTGCAGCTTCAGGGGGCGCAGGTACTGCTGGATAGCCGCCTTGGGCAGGATGGCAATGCCAACCTTGGCGCCGACCAGGCGACACATGCATTCGAAGCTGCTGACCCGTACCCGGACGCGCATCTCCCGGCCGCTCTCGATCTGCTGCTGAGCGAACAGGGTGTGTAGCGAGCTGTCCAGGTGGGGGCCGATGAACTCGTGCTCCAGGGCATCGACGAAGCTGATCTTGGTGCGTTCGGCGATGACATGATCGCGGGGTGTCACCACGACCAGTTGATCCTGTCGATAAGGTCGGGTTTCCAGACCCGGGGCGCGGGTGTGTTCGGCGAAGATGCCCAGGTCCGCACGACCTTCGACGACGGCGCGCACCACCGCCGTTCCCACCCGTTCTTCGATATCGAAGTTGATCAACGGGTAGCTGGCCAGAAAGCGCTCCAGATCCGTCGGCAGGAACTGGGCAAGCACCGAGGTGATGGCATGGATGCGGATATGGCCCTTTACCCCGGCAGAATAACTGGCCAGTTCTTCGTCCATCTGGCCGAGTACCAGGCGCAGTTCGCGAGCGTAGTGCAGCACCGATTGGCCAGCTGGCGTCAGGTCGACACCGCGGGCATAACGCAGTAGCAGTGCCGAACCGACCTGTTCTTCGAGTTCGGCGATGCGCTTGCTGACGGCGGATACCGCCAGGTGCAGACGCTCTGCGGCGCGCGTGAGGTTGCGCTCCTCGGCGACGGCGATGAACACATCCATGGTGATCAGGTCATAGCGCATCGGTATCAGGCATCCACTGTTCGGAAAAAGGCGTCGAGCTTAACGGCCTCGCCGTTTGGCTTGTCAAGTTTGCGTGCCACGGCAGGGGCAGAAGGCTTGCCCGGGGGCTGCGCTCGAAGGCCGCCGAGCCAGGAGGAAATGCGCATGCAGAAAAAAGCCCCGCCGATTGGCGGGGCTTCTGGTTTCAGGCACGGCGCCTGAACAAAGGTACCGGCTGGTCGCTGGAGGCCTGATAGACCTCGGCGAACTCCTCGAAGGCTTTCAGCGCGTCTTCGGGGTCCTTGTCTTCGCGCAGGGCAAAGGCATCGAAGCCACAGCGCTTGAGCGCCCACAGCTGGTCACGCAGCACATCGCCAATGGCGCGCAGCTCACCCTTGAAGCCGTAGCGGGTGCGCAACAGGTAGGCGGACGAGGAGTGGCGTCCGTCGGTGAAGGCCGGAAAGTTCAGCGCGATGAGCTGAAAATCGTCCAGCGAGTCGACGATGGACTCGATCTCTTCCTCGGCATCCAGCCACACACCCAGGCCGCCATCGCGCGCTTTCAGCGCGTTGCCATGCTCCAGCCAGAGTGCCAGCGGGACGATCAGGTCGTCGCAGTTGGACAGCTCTTCGAAGGTGGTTTCCTTCGGCAGCAGGTGCCAGCTTTCGTCGACGATCTGGCCGTTCTTAATGATTCGCTGCATATACGCGCTCCTTGAACGGGGCGACACCGATACGGCGGAAGGTGTCGAGGAAGCTCTCTTCTTCGGTACGTTGTTCGACGTAGACGTTGACGATCTTGTCGATCACGTCCGGCATGTCGTCCTGAGCGAAGGACGGGCCGAGGATCTGCGCCAGGCTGGCGTCGCGCCCGGCGCTGCCGCCGAGCGACACCTGGTAGAACTCCTGGCCTTTCTTGTCCACGCCGAGAATGCCGATGTGGCCCACGTGGTGGTGGCCGCAGGCATTCATGCAACCGGAGATGTTCAGGTCGATGTTGCCGATGTCGAACAGGTAGTCGAGGTTGTCGAAGCGACGCTGGATGGCTTCGGCGACCGGAATCGACTTGGCGTTGGCCAGGGAACAGAAGTCGCCACCCGGGCAGCAGATGATGTCGGTCAGCAAGCCCACGTTCGGCGTGGCGAAACCCTGCTCGCGCAGTTCGCCCCACAGGGTGAACAACTGCTGCTGCTCGACGTCCGCGAGGATGATGTTCTGGTTATGGCTGTTGCGCACCTCACCGAAGCTGTAACGGTCGGCCAGCTCGGCGATGGCGTCGAGCTGCTTGTCGGTCACGTCGCCCGGCGCTACACCAGTCGGCTTGAGCGACAGCGTTACGGCGACGTAACCCGGCTTCTTGTGCGCGAAGGTGTTGCGCTCGCGCCAGCGGGCGAAGCCTGGATGCTCGGCGTCGTGGCCGGCGAGGAGGGCGTGCTGATCCTGCAGCGTCTTGTAGGCCGGGTCGACGAAGTGAGCGGCGACGCGCGCCACCTCTTCATCGGTGAGGGTGGTCGGGCCGTCCTTGAGGTGCGCCCACTCGGCGTTCACCCGTTCGGCGAACACTTCCGGGGTCAGCGCCTTGACCAGGATCTTGATGCGCGCCTTGTACTTGTTGTCACGACGGCCATAGCGGTTGTACACACGCAGGATGGCGTCGAGATAGGAGAGCAGATGCTTCCACGGCAGGAATTCGTTGATGAAGCTGCCAACGATAGGGGTACGCCCGAGGCCGCCGCCTACCGCTACGCGGAAGCCCAGCTCACCGGCTTCGTTATTCACCGCTTCCAGGCCGATGTCGTGCACTTCGATGGCCGCACGGTCACTGGTCGAGCCATTGACGGCGATCTTGAACTTGCGCGGCAGGTGGCTGAACTCGGGATGGAAGGTCGACCACTGACGGATGATCTCGCACCACGGGCGCGGATCGATCAGCTCGTCCTTGGCGACACCGGCGAACTGGTCGGTGGTGGTGTTGCGGATGCAGTTGCCGCTGGTCTGGATCGCGTGCATCTGCACGGTAGCCAGCTCGGCGAGAATTTCAGGCACGTCTTCCAGCTCCGGCCAGTTGAACTGGACGTTCTGACGGGTGCTGATGTGGGCATAGCCCTTGTCGTAATCGCGGGCGATCTGTGCCAGCTTACGCACCTGCGTGGACGACAGCAGGCCGTAGGGAACGGCGACGCGCAGCATGGGCGCGAAACGCTGAATGTACAGACCGTTCTGCAAGCGCAACGGACGGAATTCTTCACCGCTCAGTTCGCCACTGAGATACCGGCGGGTTTGATCGCGGAACTGCTTGACGCGGTCCTCGACGATTTGTTGGTCGTACTGGTCGTAAACGTACATGGAGAATCCTGTTATCAGGCTGCTTGCCAGATCAGTGAAAGGCTACTGCGCGCAGCTATGCGGTATGGAACTCGGCACCGAGGTGGTTAATCGCTCGTCCACTGGTTTGGTTCCTGGCTAGCCGTCGCTTGCGACGTTCTCGATGACCTGTTACAGCAAATCTGCGCGCACGGCCGCGCACTCCAGGCGGAGCCGAGGGAAGATACCAGTTCAGGTTTATGCGCAAAAGTGAAGTTTTAATATATGAAAAGAACTTTTGGTGCTAAGCGTGCAGGCATGCATAACTGGTGCTGGGCAGGCGTGCCGGGAAGGTGCCCGGGAATGCTGGTCAAGGTGGTGCGCCACTCGGGAATGGTTCGCAAGCACTCGTCGAAACAAGCACTTGCAGAGCCGTGAACAGCCGCACAGGAGCCGTGCCAAGGCTGCACGCTGCGTCGCTGTGCAGCGTTAAGATGAAACGCTGCGGATCATCGGGCTGTCGCAATCTATTGGGTACCCAATCAACATCTATGCGCTCCATTCTATCCAAGGGGTCACATGCAAACGCTTCCAATGCCCACCAGTTTTTCCCAGGCTTGGCGTGCTCAGGCACGGGCATCGCCCTGGGTCGCTAGCGGCCTGGCGATTGCCCTGCTGGTCGTGCTCTGGTTGCTGATAAGCAGTCTTTTCAACGTATTCCACGATGGCCACCCGGAGCGCGTTCGCCACGCGCTGTACGGTGGCGGTGCGGGGTTCGCGGCGACTGCGCTCGGTGCCTGCACGGCCCTGGCGCTCGGCACCATCAGGGTGAGAACCCAGGACAGCCTGCTCGGCTTCGCCGCCGGCATGATGCTCGCTGCCAGTTGCTTCTCGCTGATCCTCCCCGGCCTGGAGGCCGCCGAGCGTATCACCGGCAGCGGCATGCTCGGTGCCGCGACCGTAGTCGTCGGGCTCGCCCTTGGCGTGCTGCTGATGCTCGGCCTCGATCATTTCACCCCACACGAGCACGAGAGTACCGGGCCGCTGGGGCCGCAGAGCGAACGCCTGAACAGGGTATGGCTATTCGTGTTCGCCATCACCCTGCACAACCTGCCGGAGGGCATGGCCGTGGGCGTCGGCTTCGCTGCGGACGACATGAAGGTGGGTATCCCCCTGGCGACCGCCATCGCCATTCAAGACATCCCCGAAGGACTGGCCGTCGCGCTGGCGCTGAGGACCACCGGTCTGTCGGCGCTGCAGGCTGTATTGATCGCTGTGGCCAGCGGGCTGATGGAGCCACTTGGCGCCCTGGTCGGCGTCGGCATGTCCAGCAGCTATGCGCTGGCCTATCCCATTGGCCTTGGCCTGGCAGCGGGCGCCATGTTGTTCGTGGTTTCCCATGAAATCATTCCGGAAACCCACCGCAACGGCCATCAGACACCGGCGACGCTCGGGCTGATGGGAGGATTCGCGGTGATGATGTTCTTGGATACGGCACTGGGCTGATTGGCGTTTTTCCGCACCTGATGCACACTGCAAGGGCCTGTCGAAGACATCGGCAGGGCCATGAGGGATCGGATAGGGAATTCGCATGTGCGGATAAATGATGTCATGGCCCGCAGCCGTCGAGCTGGCTGCGCGTTCCTGCTTGCCGGCTCGCTCTGCGCTGCGGGCGGTGTGAACGCTGAGGCGCTGAACGTGTACGTCGGCCAGGGGCAGATGCCATTCGCCGACGGCACGGTTGCCAGGGCCGGGCTGTTCGGCGATCTGATGCAGGAGTTGTGCGTGCGCATTGAGCAACAGTGCGTTTTTCGCAGCGTGCCCTGGCGCAGGGTATTGAGCGAGGCGAGCGGCGACGAGCATGGCATCGTGCTGAACCTGGGGCATACCGCCGAGCGTGACGGCGATTTTGTCTGGCTGCTCGACGTGCTGCCCACGCCTTATGTGCTGGCCAGCGTCAACCAGTCGTTCGACAGCCTGGCCGACGCATTGGAGGCAGGGCCGGTGGCGGTCATGGGGGGAACCCCAAGGGCCGATGATGCCAATGCCATTCGCACTGGCGAACAGCGAGTGGTCGAAGTCACCGATCCCGAGCAGGCCGCGCAGTTGCTGCATAGCGGGCGCGTGGTCGCCTGGTACGAAATCGATTTGCGCGTGCTTTATCTGTGGCGTGAGCTGGGCTACCAGATGCCATTGTCATTCGGCAAGCCGCTCAGCTCTACACGCAGTCACATCGCCGCAAGCCTCAACCTCGACGATGTGCCGGGCCTGCGCCAGCGAATGAGCGACGCCTTTGCCGAAATGCACAGCGATGGCAGCTGGCAGCGCATAATGGCGAGCTATGTGGGGCGGCAACGGTCGCGGGCTTTGCTGTCGGACGATTGGTGAGTCATGCTGTCGCCTGAAAATACCGCGTGGAGCGCCTGATGAAGTACATACACCAGCGCGAGCACCTCAACGAAGATGATCTGGTCGTCATCGAATGCTCGCAACCCTGCAATATCCGCCTGATGAGCGACGCGAACTTTCGCAGCTTCAAGAATGGCGGCCGGCATACCTATCACGGCGGTGCTTTCGATAAATTCCCGGCAAAAATCACCGTGCCCAGCAGCGGCTTCTGGAACATCACCCTCGATACCGTGACCCGCAAGGCGATCAGCGTCACCCGCAAGCCGACGTTGAAGCATTCCATCAAGATCGTGCGCCGCTCGTCTTCCGATCTGTCCTGATACCGCCCGGTCTCGCCATGCAGCCTGCCGGCGAGGCCCTAGATCACGCTGGTATTGAACCCTTCCTCGATAAGCAGCTCACCCGTGGCAGGCGTGAAGCTGCAGATCACTTCCAGGCCGAGATAATCAGCAGGCTCTTCAGGGCCTTTTTCCAGACAGCGAATCTGGATCCACAGCAGGTAGTCGCCGTCATCGCGGTAGCCTTCGAAGGTCTGCGAGCCGATGTAGTACTGGCCCGAAAGCCGACGGCGGCAGGGGAATTGCGTCTCGTCGTCAAAGCACTGCTGGGGATCGTTGACGAATCCATCGATCTGCGCCTCCAGGCTGGCATGGATCTGCGTCAGCAAGGGTTGGAAAGCTCGTTGACTGGCCTCGCCGTCGTCGCCGATGTAGTCGGTGACGTGGCGTGCATGATCGGGAGCCCAGTGCGGCGGGTCGATGCGGGTCATCTTCAGCACGTGAGGAATCTCCTCGGGTAGGGAACGGGTTACTCGTCGTCGCTATTGGCAGCGGTCGCCGCGAAACACCGCAGTTGATGATCGCCCAGTGCCCAGCTGTCATCGGCAGCTCGATATTCGGCTTCCATCACCGCGTTATAGCTGAACTGCCAGCGCTTGCGCTCACGACCGTCCTGCACCTCGATGATCAGGACGCTGGCTTCGCTGGCGAACGGCTGATCGGCTTCGGCTGCAGCCTCGGCCTGGTCGAGCAGGATGTCGTCGAGCTGGAAGTCGAAGGCATGCAGGCCATCGATCTCCAGCATATCGGCGGTTTCCAACTGGTCGAGCAGGTAAGCTTGATCACTCATTCGTCATACCCCAGGTTGGGTGCCAGCCAGCGTTCGCTGACCGCGATGTCCTGATTCTTGCGCTCGCTATATTGCTCGATCTGGTCCTTGTCGACCTTGCCGACGGCGAAGTACTGAGCCTCCGGGTGGGCGAAGTACCAACCGCTGACAGCCGCTGCAGGGAACATGGCGTAGTGCTCGGTGAGGAATACGCCGCTGCGGCCCGCCTTGTGGTAGTCGGCCTCGGGGTCGAGCAGGTTGAATAGAGTTCTTTTCTCGGTGTGATCCGGGCAGGCCGGGTAACCGGGGGCAGGGCGGATGCCCTTGTAGGCTTCCTTGATCAGGTCGTCATTGCTCAGGTGCTCATCCGGCTGATAGCCCCAGTGCTCCTTGCGCACGCACTCGTGCAGCCATTCGGCGCAGGCTTCGGCGAGGCGGTCGGCCAGTGCCTTGACCATGATCGAGTTGTAGTCGTCGCCATTGGCCTCGTAGGCCTTGGCCACTTCCTCGGCGCCGATGCCCGCGGTGGTGATGAAGCCGCCGACGTAGTCGCCGATGCCGCTATCCTTCGGCGCGACGAAGTCGGCCAGGGACAGGTTCGGCTTGCCGTCAGGCTTGATGGTCTGCTGGCGCAGGTGGTGCAGGGTGGCGAGCGGCTGGCCGTCGTCGCCATAGACTTCGATGTCGTCGTCGCGCACCTGGTTGGCCGGCCAGAAGCCGAATACGGCGCGGGCCTTTATCAGCTTCTCGTCTATCAGCTTCCTGAGGACCACCCTGGCGTCGTTGAACAGGCTGGTGGCCGCTTCGCCGACCACCTCGTCGGTGAGGATGCGCGGGTACTTGCCGGCCAGGTCCCAGGAGATGAAGAACGGCGTCCAGTCGATATATTCGGCCAGCACGTTGAGGTCGATGTCATCGAGCACCTTCACGCCGGTGAAGCTCGGCTTCGGCGCGGTGTAACCGGCCCAGTCGAACGTCGGCTTGTTGGCGATGGCCTTGTCGTAACTCAGCCGCTCGGTACGCGAGGCGCGGGCCGAGGTGCGTTCGCGCACCACCACGTAATCGTCGCGGGTACGCTGCACGAAGTCGGCTTTGAGCTCCTTGGACAGCAGCTGCGTGGCCACGCCCACGGCGCGCGAGGCGTCGGTGACGTAGACCACCGCGTCATTGCTGTACTGCGGGTCTATCTTCACCGCGGTATGCGCCTTGGAGGTGGTGGCGCCGCCAATCATCAAGGGCAGCGTGAAGCCCTGGCGCTGCATTTCCTTGGCGACGTGGACCATTTCGTCCAGCGATGGGGTGATCAGGCCGGACAGGCCGATGATGTCGCACTTCTCGGCGATGGCGGTCTGCAGGATCTTTTCCGTCGGCACCATCACGCCGAGGTCGACGATGTCATAGCCGTTGCAGCCGAGCACCACGCCGACGATGTTCTTGCCGATGTCATGCACGTCGCCCTTGACCGTGGCCATGAGAATCTTGCCCTTGGCTTCCGGCTTGTCGCCTTTTTCGGCTTCGATGAACGGAATGAGGTGGGCCACCGCCTGTTTCATCACGCGGGCGGACTTGACCACCTGGGGCAGGAACATCTTGCCCGAGCCGAACAGGTCGCCGACGATGTTCATGCCGCTCATCAGCGGGCCTTCGATGACCTCGATGGGCCGCGCGCATTGCTGGCGGCACTCCTCGGTGTCTTCGACGATAAAGGCGGTGATGCCCTTGACCAGCGCATGTTCGAGGCGTTTGTCGACCGCCAGCGAGCGCCACTCCTCGTTTTCCACTTCCTTGACCGCGCCGCCGCCACGGTAGTTGTCGGCGATGGCCAGCAGCGCATCGGTGCCGCCCGGTGTGCGGTTGAGCACCACGTCCTCGACCTTGTCGCGCAACTCCTTGGGAATCTCATCGTAGATTTCCAACTGGCCGGCGTTGACGATGCCCATGGCCAGGCCGTTCTGGATCGCGTAGTAGAGGAACACCGAGTGGATCGCTTCGCGCACCGGGTTGTTACCGCGGAACGAGAACGACACGTTGGACACGCCGCCGCTCGACAGGGCGTAGGGCAGGTTGTCGCGAATGAAGGCGCAGGCCTCGATGAAGTCCACGGCGTAGTTGTTGTGTTCCTCGATACCGGTGGCGACGGCGAAGATGTTCGGGTCGAAGATGATGTCTTCTGGCGGGAAGCCCACCTCGCCCACCAGAATGTCGTAGCTGCGCTGGCAGATCTCGCGTTTGCGGGCGGCCGTATCGGCCTGGCCGGCCTCGTCGAAGGCCATCACCACCACAGCGGCGCCATAGCGCTTGCACAGCTTGGCATGGTGCTTGAATTGCTCGACGCCTTCCTTCATGGAGATCGAGTTGACGATGCCTTTGCCCTGGATGCACTTGAGGCCGGCTTCGATCACTTCCCACTTGGAGGAGTCGATCATGATCGGCACGCGGGAAATGTCCGGCTCGCCGGCGATCAGGTTGAGGAACCTGACCATGGCCGCCTTGGAGTCGAGCATGCCCTCATCCATGTTGATGTCGATCACCTGGGCGCCGGCTTCCACCTGCTGCAGGGCGACTTCCAGTGCCTCGGTGTAGTTCTCTTCACGGATCAGCCGGGCGAACTTGGCCGAGCCGGTGATGTTGGTGCGCTCGCCGACGTTCACGAACAGCGACTTGCGATCGATGGTGAACGGCTCCAGGCCGGACAGACGGCAGGCCTTCGGGATATCCGGGATCAAGCGCGGCGGGTACTTGGCGACCGCTTCGGCAATGGCCTGGATATGCCCAGGGGTGGTGCCGCAGCAACCGCCGATGATATTGAGGAAGCCGCTGGCGGCGAACTCTTCGACCACCGCGGCCATTTCCGCGGGTGTCTCGTCGTATTCACCGAAGGCGTTGGGCAGACCGGCGTTGGGGTGCGCGGAAACGTGAGTGCCAGCCTTGTTCGACAGTTCTTCCAGATAGGGCCGCAGGTCGGCGGCGCCGAGGGCGCAGTTGAGGCCCACGGAAATCGGCTTGGCGTGGGCCACCGAGTTCCAGAACGCTTCGGTGGTCTGCCCGGACAGCGTGCGGCCGGAGGCGTCGGTAATGGTGCCGGAGATCATGATCGGAAGCTCGACGCCATCCTCGTCGAACACCTGTTGTACGGCGAAGATCGCCGCCTTGGCATTTAAGGTGTCGAAGATGGTCTCGATCAGAATCAGGTCGGCGCCGCCCGCGATCAGGCCACGGGTGGCCTCGGTGTAGTTGTCCACCAGTTCGTCGAAGGTGACGTTGCGGTAGCCCGGATCGTTGACGTCCGGAGAGATCGAGCAGGTGCGGCTGGTAGGCCCCAGTACGCCGGCGACGAAACGCGGGCGATCCGGGGTTTCCAGGGTCTTGGCATCGGCCACCTCGCGGGCCACCCGGGCACCGGCCAGGTTCAGTTCATAGGCCAGCGATTCCATGCCGTAGTCTGCCTGGGACACCTGGGTGGCGTTGAAGGTGTTGGTTTCCAGGATGTCGGCGCCGGCATCCAGATAAGCCGTCTCGATGGCCGCGATGATCTGCGGCTGGCTGAGCAGCAGCAGGTCGTTGTTGCCCTTGACGTCGCTCGGCCAGTCGGCGAAGCGCTCGCCGCGATAGTCGGCCTCTTCCAGCTTGTAGCTCTGGATCATGGTGCCCATGCCGCCGTCGAGAATCAGGATTCGATCCTCGAGGGCTAGCTTAAGTGCTTGGAGGCGGGCGCTACGATCTGACAGGGGCATGGAAAAGGCTCTGGACGGGAGGCTGCGACAAAGGCCGCGATCATACCAAAAGTTGCTGCTTTTTCTGCGTATCACCGTCGTGCATGAATTATGTTCATGTTGCCAATGCCTGCGTGGCTCCCCATCTCCGGCGCATGGCGGCATAGCGATGGCACAGGCGGGACGGTTAGAATGGCCGGCTATCTTCGTGGAATTGAGACCATGCGTTACCGGCTGCTGTTGAGTGTTTGCCTTGTAGTGATCAGCGCATCGGCGATAGCAGGGGAGGTGTCCTACAGCCGGGACATCCAGCCGATCTTCACCCAGAACTGCGTGGCCTGTCATGCCTGTTACGACGCGCCTTGCCAGCTCAACCTGGGCAGTGGCGAAGGCGTCGAGCGCGGTGCCAGCAAGGCCACGGTCTATGACGGTACGCGCACCAAGACCCAGGCCACCACACGTCTGTTCATGGACGCCCACGGTGAGCCGGCCTGGCGCCGCAAGGATTTCCACTCGGTACTCGAACAGCAGGGCGGCCAGGCTGCATTGATGGCGCGCATGCTCGAGCTCGGGCATGCCACGCCTTTACCCGCCAACAGCAAGCTGCCCAAGGACCTGGTCATTGGCATCGACCGGGAAAACCAGTGTCCGTTGCCCGGCGAGTTCGAGGCGTTCGCGGCCAAGAACCCAATGGCCGGCATGCCGTTCGCGGTCACCGGCCTGACCGCGCAGGACTACCAGACGGTGCAGCGCTGGCTGGAGCAGGGCGCGCCGCTCGACGAGCAGGCATTGCAACCCAGTGCAGGCGAAGCGCGGCAGATCGCCGAGTGGGAGCGTTTTCTCAACGCCCCGGGTGACGAGCAGGGCCTGGTCAGCCGCTGGCTGTATGAGCATCTGTTTCTCGCTCACCTGCACTTCAAGGGTGGCGAACCCGGGCACTTCTTCCAGCTGGTGCGTTCGCGCACGCCGAGCGGCCAGCCGGTGGACATCATCGCCACCCGACGTCCCAATGACGATCCCGGTACCACCGTCCATTATCGCCTGATGCCGATTCAGGGCGTGATCGTCCACAAGACCCACATCACCTACCCGCTGAGCGCCGAGAAGCTGGCCCGGGTCAAATCGCTGTTTTTCGGTAGCGACTGGCAGGTGGGCGTGGTGCCGGGCTACGGGGTGCAGCGCCGCGCCAACCCGTTCGAAACCTTCGAGGCGATTCCGGCCCAGGCGCGTTATCAGTTCATGCTCGATAACGCCGAATACTTCGTGCGCACCTTTATCCGTGGGCCGGTGTGCCGCGGGCAGATCGCCACCGACGTGATCCGCGACAACTTCTGGGTGGTGTTCCAGGATCCGCAGCACGACCTGTACATCACCGACCCTGCTTACCGGGGCGAGACCACGCCGCTGTTGTCCATGCCCGGCCAGCTCGACCAAATCGAGGATCTGCTGGGCCTGTGGCGTGCCTACCGCAACAAGCGCAACGACTACGAGGCATTGCGCACCGCAGGTTATGCGGTGGCCCCGGCGCCCGACTGGTCGCACATCTGGCGTGGCAACGACAATGCCCTGCTGTCGATCTTTCGCCACTATGACAGCGCTTCGGTGCGCACCGGGTTGATCGGAGAAATCCCGCAGACCCTGTGGTGGATGGATTACCCCCTGCTCGAACGTACCTACTACCAACTGGTGGTGAATTTCGACGTGTTCGGCAATGTCTCGCATCAGGCGCAGACTCGCCTGTATTTCGACCTGATCCGCAACGGGGCGGAGCAGAACTTCCTGCGCCTGATGCCTGCCGACGCGCGTTCCGGGCTGTTCAGCGACTGGTATCAGAAGAGCGGCAAGCTCAAGGCGTGGATGGATTACTACCCGCTGGACCGGAAAACCCCGAGCGGCCTGCCGCTTTCTGGCGAAAATCCCAAGCGGCAGTTCGCCGAGCAGTTGCTGCAGCGCTTCGCCGCCCTCAACGCACGGCCTGACCCGATCAATCGCTGTACCGGTCAACACTGCCATCGCGATGGCCTGCCCGCCGACCTGCAGCAGGCGGAACAGGCACTGAGTCGCCTGGCGTCCAGGCCTGCCTCGCAACTCAAGGTGATCCATCAGTTGCCGGAAGCGACCTTGCTACGCGTCGAAGCCGGCAATGGACGGCGTGAGGTCTACAGCCTGTTGCGCAACCGTGCCCATAGCAACGTGGCCTTCATGCTAGGCGAGGATCTGCGCTACCAGCCTCGCCTGGACACCCTGACCCTCTACCCGGAGGTGCTGACCAGCTATCCGAATTTCGTGTTCTCGGTACCGGCCAGCCAGGTGGCGGATTTCGTCGCGGCACTGGAGCAGGTCAGCGACACCTCCTCCTTCGAAACCGTGGTCGAGCGCTGGGGCATCCGCCGCACCCATCCACAGTTCTGGCGGTATTTCCACGACCTGAGCGCACACATCCGCGAACATGACCCTCAGGAGGCGGGCGTGCTGGACATGAATCGCTACCAGAACCTCTGACCCCCCGGCTTTCGCAAACCCGTCGGCCCGCGGCGGGCTGCCACCTGGCATTTCTCTCGACCTTTCTCCAGCCATCGCGGTCGGACGCTGTGGCAGCCTGCAATGCAGGGTGCCTCGTATCGGTTTCAACGCGAGGGAGAATGGCGGTTCTATGCTGATTTCAGTGCAGGCATTGCGGGCATTGGCAGCCTGGGTGGTGGTTTTTCATCATGTCATGCAGGTGTTCTTCGATTTCAAGGCAGATAGCTTCATGGGCGATCTGTTCACCGACAAGGGGGCCGTCGGTGTGGACATCTTCTTCGTCATCAGCGGCCTGGTGATCTACCTCTCCACCCAAGGCAAGCGCATCACCCCGTGGCGTTTCATGCTCAACCGGGCGCTGCGCATCGTCCCGGCGTACTGGCTGTACTCATTGATCGCTGCACTGATCATCGCCTTCGCCAACCCGGTGATGCCCAACCAGGCGTTCGACCTGCGGCACCTGATGATGTCGCTGCTGTTCATTCCCGCAGAAAACCCCGCGGGTTTCGGCCTTTACCCCACGCTCAACGTCGGCTGGACGCTGAACTACGAAATGTTCTTCTACCTGCTGTTCGCGCTGGCGTTCATGGTTCCTCAGCGCTTGCGCCTGTTGCTGATCACCAGCACCTTGCTGGTCTTCGGGCTGCTGGCGACGCAGCCATGGGTCAGCGACTTCTATCGCAACAGCATCGTCTATGAGTTTCTCTTCGGCGTATTGCTGGGCATGGTTTACCGGCGCGGCTGGATTCGCCAGGGGCTGTGGCTGCCGCTGCTGCTGATCGCCGGCTCGTTGCTGGCCATCTATCACCTCGACAACACCATGCGGCTGCTGCACTGGGGCGTGCCGAGTGCGCTGATCGTTGCCGCCTGCATCGCCATGGAGCCCTGGTTCAAGGACAGTCGCCTGCTGGCGCGGATGGGCGATTGCTCGTACTCGGTGTACCTGCTGCACGTGATCGTGCTGTCCCTGGGGTGGTACCTGCAAGCCATCCTGGATCTCAATCCGTACCTGGTGATCGCCGCCTGCATGCCGCTGATCGCCCTGGCATCCTGGGCCAGCTACGAGCTGATCGAAAAGCGCTTTTTCGTGCAGGCCAAGGCCTGGATCGGTGAGCGAACCGGCAGCGGTTCACTTCAGGCGCTATCCTGAGTAAAATAGTAGGACTTTATCCGCGAGCGCCATTTGGCGTACACTCCACCGCATGACCGTGAGGAGTTGCCATGAGCACCATTATCATTACCGATGCCGCCCACGATTACCTGGCAGACCTGTTGAGCAAGCAGAATACTCCGGGAATCGGCATTCGCGTTTTCATCACCCAGCCCGGTACCCAGTACGCGGAAACCTGCATCGCCTACTGCAAGCCCGGTGAGCAGAAGCCGGAAGATCAGGCCATCGGCCTGGCCAGCTTCACTGCCTGGATCGACGCCGTCAGCGAGCCGTTTCTGGAAGACGCCGTGGTCGACTACGCCACCGATCGCATGGGTGGCCAGCTGACCATCAAGGCACCGAATGCCAAAGTACCGATGGTCAACGAAGACAGCCCGCTCAACGAGCGTATCAACTATTACCTGCAAACCGAGATCAACCCGGGCCTGGCCAGCCATGGCGGCCAGGTGACGCTGATCGACGTGGTCGACGAAGGCATTGCGGTGCTGCAGTTCGGCGGTGGTTGCCAGGGCTGTGGCCAGGCCGACCTGACGCTCAAGGAAGGCATCGAGAAAACCCTGCTCGAACGCATTCCCCAGCTCAAGGGCGTGCGTGACGTGACCGACCACAGTAATCGTGAAAACGCGTATTACTGATAGGCGTACCTGCTGTTCCACAAGGCGACTTCGGTCGCCTTGTGCGTTTCAGGGCGTCAGGATAAAAACAAAAGCGCATAGTGTTCTGCTATAGATTGTCGGCCCGTCCCAGGATGGTGCCATCGTTGGCGGCATTTTCACCGCAGCGCAACAAGCCGGAAACAGGCTTCACTTCTCGAGGCGCATCAATGCCTGAAGTATCTCTTCTCGTTTGCGACGATTCGAACATGGCCCGCAAGCAGCTGCTGCGTGCCTTGCCTGTGCAATGGCCAGTCAAGGTCAGCCTGGCCAGCAACGGCCAGGAAGCGCTCGACCAACTGCGGGCGGCGCCTGTCGACCTGCTGCTGCTCGACCTCACCATGCCGGTGCTCGACGGTTACGGCGTGCTGGCGGCTCTCAAGGCCGAAGGGCGCGCCCAGAAAGTCATCGTCGTCTCAGGCGACGTTCAGGATGAGGCCATACGCCGGGTGCAGGCACTCGGGGCGCTGGCTTTCCTGAAAAAGCCCGTCGATCCCGACTTGTTGCGCCAGACCCTGGACGAGCTGGGGTTGCTGAGCATGCCGACCACCGTGAGCCATGCGACCGTGGCTGCGACGGGCGAGGCCAGGGTATCGTTCCGCGATGCTTTCCGCGAGGTGATCAACGTCGCCATGGGGCAGGCTGCCGCGCTGTTGGCCAGGGTGCTGGGAGTGTTCGTGCAACTGCCGATCCCCAACGTGAACATTCTCGAAGTCAGCGAGCTGCACATGGCCCTTGCAGATGCGCAACGCGGCAACGGGCTGACGGCGGTGTGCCAGGGGTATATCGGCGGCGGTATCTGTGGTGAAGCACTGCTGATCTTCCACGATTCGGAAGTGGCCGACATGGCCAAACTGATGCGCCGGCAGCAGCAGACCTCTTCGTCTTTGGAAATGCTCCTGGACATGTCCAGCGTGCTGATCGGCGCGTGCCTGAGTGGCATCGCCGAACAGCTCGACGTGAGTTTCTCCCAGGGCCACCCGCAGGTGCTGGGCGAACACGCCTCGATCGACGAGCTGATCCGCATCAATGGTCAACGCTGGCGACAGACACTCGCCGTGGAGGTGAGCTACAGCATCGAAGGGCACGATATTCACTTCGACCTGCTGTTGTTGTTCACCGAAGACTCGGTGCCATTGCTGAACAAAAAACTCGCCTACCTGATGGAATGACAGACATGGTCGCGAAGATGGATTTCAACGAGTTCCACTGGCTGCTGGCGATCGTGCAGAGCATCGATGTAGGGGTGGTGGTGCTGGATCGCAGCTACCGGGTCGAGGTGTGGAACAGCTTCATGGAGAACCACTCCGGCCGCACGGCACAGGCTGCCGCCGAACGTTCGTTCTTCGAACTGTTTCCCGAAGTCGACGAGCCCTGGTTTCGGCTGAAGGCGGAAAGTGTCGCCACCCTCGGCACCCCGGCCTTCACCATCTGGGAGCAGCGGCCCTACCTGGTGCGCTTCAAGAACTACCAGCCGATTACCGGCCTGGAAGACTTCATGTACCAAAACACCACGATCCTGCCGCTGCAGGCCACCAACAGCAAGATAGAACACCTGTGCCTGATCATCTATGACGTGACCAGCGTCGCGGTGAACAAGCGCCAGTTACAGTCGATGAGCGACCAGTTCAGGGACCTGTCGCGTACCGATCGGCTGACCGGCCTGAACAATCGCGGCTACTGGGAGGAAGAGCTCAAGCGCGAGCATGCCCGCCATCGTCGCTATGGCAGCAGCACGGCTCTGGTGATGTTCGATATCGACCACTTCAAGAAGGTCAACGACACCTTCGGCCACCAGGCAGGCGATGCGGTGATTCAGGGGCTGGCCAAGACGGTCCGCGAGCAGATCCGCGACACCGATATTGCCGGACGCTACGGTGGCGAGGAGTTCGTGGTGCTGTTGCCGGACGTCGATTCGGCGGGCGGGCGGGTGTTCGCCGAGCGTCTGCGCAGCGTGGTCGAGCGCTTGCAGATCCGTCACGAGGGGCAGGTGATTCCCTTCACCATCAGCCTGGGTGTGGCGGATCTGAGCGAGCCGAGTCATGACCACCAGCAACTGCTGCAGTGGGCCGATCAGGCGTTGTACGCCTCCAAGCGCAATGGCCGCAATCAGGTGACCGTATTCGGCGCCTGATTGCTCAGCTCGCTAAAGGTGTTGGTGGCGCCGGGCGGCCCAGCACAGCCACGACGGCAATTGCCAGTAGCGGCAGCATGGCCAGATTCACCAGCCCCCAGCCCAGCCCGGTGATGAGCGCGCCGGAAGCGAATGCGGCGCACGCGGCAACACTGCCGTTGGCCAGCTCCATCAGCCCTTGTGCCCGACCACGCTCCTCGGCGCCGTGGGCGCGGGCGAGCAGCGTGGTGCCGGCTACCAGCATCAGATTCCAGCCGATGCCCAGCAGGAGCGATGAGATCAGAAAGTACACCTGTGCCTGGCCGATCAGTGCGCTCGAGGCGCTGCAGCTCAGCAGCACGATACCGATCATCGCTACACGCCGCCCCCCTAGACGGTCCACCAGCGGCCCGGCGATCAGTGCAGGCAGAAACATGCCCAGCATGTGCCACTGGATCACCTGTGCGGCACTCTCCACAGACAGTCCACAGAAACTCATGGCCAGCGGTGTGGCATTCATCACCAGGATCATCAGGCCATGGCCGATAGCGGTAATGGCAAGCGCAGAGCGGATTGCCGGGCGAGCCAGCAGCTCGCGCGCATTGCCTCGGGGGGCGACCGGGATTGTTCCTTCGCGCAATGCGCTCAGCAGCAGCAATCCCAGCAGAGCCAGTACGGCCAGCAACAGGTAGGCGCCGACGAAGGGCGCGCTCAGCGCATTGCGCGCCCACAGCGTCAAGGTCGGGGCGAACAGGGCAGCGCACACGCCGCCACCGATCACCCAGGCCGCGGCGCGCCCCTTGTGTGCCTCATCCACCGTTTCCAGCGCGGCGAAACGGTAGTACATGGCGGACGCCTGGTAGACGCCGATTGGCAAGGCACCCACGCAGAACAGATTGAAATCCGCCAGCCACACGCCCAGGGCGCTGACCAGCCCGCCGAGGATGCCGGCTGCTGCGCCGAGCGTCAGCCCGGGGCGGCGGCCATGGCGCTGCATGAACAGCGACAGCGGATGAGTGGCCAGCAGATTACCCAGCACCAGCAGAGCCAGAGGCAATGTCGCCAGGCTGTTGTACGGAGACAGCTGCAGGCCAATCAGGGCGGTGAGGGTGATGCCAATCAGCGAGCAGCTCCAATACAACGCCTGCGCGAAGAACAGAATGAGCAACGCAGGGTTACGCAGTAGCAGCATGGCATCCTCCGGCCTTGAGCACCCGCCACGTCGACGGCGGGTTGGCAGCCAGCTTCGCGGCCGGGCGGATCGGGCGACGCACCAGTTCGCCGTTGCAGTTCGGGCAGTGGCCTTGCAGGTGGCTATTGGCGCAGTCCCGGCAATAGGTGCACTCGAACGAGCAGATGCGCGCTTCGCTGGATTCGGGGGGCAGGTCGCGGTCACAGCATTCGCAGTTGGGGCGCAGCTCAAGCATGGGATAGCTCCTCGCCGAAACGCTCGGCGTATTGTTGAGGGCTGATGGACAGATGTTTGTGAAATACCCGGCGCAGATTCTCCGGGTGGCCGAACCCGGTGAGGCGCGCGACCGTGGCAATCGAGGCCTGGGCGTCCTGAAGCAGCGCACGGGCGGCTTCCAGGCGCACGCGCTCCACGTAACGCGCCGGGCCGCTGCCCAGTTCCTTGGCAAAAACCCGTGACAGGGTGCGTGGTGCCATCTTCGCTTCGCTGGCCAGCGCTTGCAGGGACAGGTCGGCACCCAGGTTGGCGGGAATCCAGGCCAGCAGTTCGGCAAGCCGAGGCGTGCGGCTGGGTTCCGGGGCAAGCAGGGCACTGAACTGTGCCTGGCCGCCGGGGCGGCGCAGGAACATCACCAGGCGTCGCGCCACGGCCAGCGCCATGCTGCGGCCGAGGTCGGCCTCGACCAGCGCCAGGGCCAGGTCGATGCCGGCCGTCACGCCGGCGGAGGTGAACAGATGGTGGCTGCCGGTGCTGCCAGCGGGGTCGTAGGTGTGCAGGCAATCACTGTCGACGCGCAATTTCCGGTGCTGGCGCAGGGTGTCGATATCGGCCCAGTGGGTGGTCACCCGGTGGCCGTCGAGCAGACCGGTACGGGCAAGGATCAGTGCGCCTGAGCAGACCGATCCGAATCTGCGCACGCGTGGCTCGGCGCTGCGCAGCCAGTCCAGCAGGGGCTGGTTCTCGCACTGTGCTGCTTCGCCAAGACCGCCGGGAATCAGCAGGGTATCCAGGCTGCCGGGGTCACAGTCGGCCCAGGCGGCGTCCGCCATCACGCGCATCCCCGAAGAGCTACGCACCGGTCCAGCCCGCTCAGCGAGCATCAGCAAGCGGTAGGCGTCGCCCAGCCCCTGGCGATTGCGCTCAACGTTGGCAGAGGCGAATACCTGCAAGGGGCCGATCACGTCCAGGCTCATGAAGTCGTTGTAGATCAGAGCGGCGATGCATCTGCTTTCGTCCATGGCAATCCCTCGGGGAAGAGGGACGGAGTGTGCGCGGGCGAGCATATGGCGGCAATGACATTATTCCCACATATCTCGCCACGTCCCGACGAGGGGCTCAGGCCGCCGGTATCTTTTCCAGAAACCGCATCAGCAGGCTTTCCTCGGATCGCAGCCCCTTGCGCGCCGCAGCGAGGCGCAAATCGGCGAGCTCACCGGAGTGAAAGGCGTCTATCAGGGCCGGATGGATGTAGCATTTGCGGCACACTGCCGGCGTGTTGCGCAGCTCTTCGGCAACCTGCTTGACCATCGCCACCACATGCTTCTTGGCCGAGCTCTCCGGCTGCCATTCGAGTTCACGCAACAGGGTCAGGGCCAGTGCACTGCCCGCCCAGGTCCGGTAATCCTTGGCGGTGAAATCGGCGCCGGTCAACTCGCGCAGGTAATTGTTGATGTCGGTGGATGTCACGGTATGGCGTTCGCCATCCGCGTCCAGGTACTGGAACAGATGCTGCCCCGGAAGCTCCAGGCAACGCCGGATAATACGTGCCAGACGCCGGTCACTGACTTCCACCTCGTGCTCGATGCCACTCTTGCCGCGGAAATGGAAACGAATGGCGCTGCCCTGTACCTCGACATGGCGATTTCGCAGGGTGGTCAGGCCGTAAGAGCGGTTTTCCTTGGCATAACGCACGTTGCCGATGCGGATCAGGGTGTTGTCGAGCAGGGTGATCACCGTGGCCATGACCTTTTCGCGACCGTGCTCGGGCAGCAGCAGGTGCTGCTCCACCGTCTGGCGCAGTTTCGGCAAGGCTTTGCCGAACAGCAGCAGATTGGCGTATTTATCGGTATCGCGGACTTCACGCCAGCGCGGGTGATAGCGGTACTGCTTGCGACCACGCGCATCGCGGCCGGTGGCTTGCAGGTGGCCCTTGGGGTCCGGGCAGATCCACACATCGAGGTAGGCCGGTGGTATGGCCAGTGCTTGGATACGATCAATCTGCCGGTCATCGCGAATGCGCTCGCCAGCGGGGTCGAAATAGCAGAACTTGCCGCGCAGCTTGCGCCGCGTGATACCGGGACCGCTGTCATCGACGTAGTGCAGGTCGTTGGGGAGTTCGGGAATCGGCGGCGAATCGCTCATCGAATGCTCCCCGGCGAGGCACTGAAGGTGGTATCCAGCGCAGTGGCAACGAATAGATGAACGACGGAATTCGTCAGTGGAGACAGCAGTGTTTCGACTACATGATGCATGCCGGTCAGCTCGTTGTGACGGATACAGGCTTAGCCAGCCGAATACGACAGGAAGTTCAGTGTTTTGCAGATGCAGTGAGTAGGCGGATTAATGCAGGGAGAGGATATTTCAATGCAGAGACAAGTTGCCGCACCCGGGGTGCGGCAACTTCCATGAAGCCAGAAAAATGAGCGGCCACCGCTCTATTCCGGCATGCTCCACGGGGCGAGATCGAAACCTTTGCGGCTGAGTTCGTCGCGGGTTCTTTCCAATGCCTTGGCCAGCTCTAGCGGATCGCTGTAAATGCTGCTGGTGAGTTGCGTACGATCGATCAGGCGCGTGCTGGTGCGGTCTACCACCGTCAGGCTCAGCACGCCGGTGCCGTCCTGAGGGGCCCAGGCGACACAGTGAAACGGTTGAAAGGCACGATCGGCAATCAGCAGTGCATCATTGAAACGCAGCGAAGCGTTCATGGGGTCGGTTCTCCGAGGTTTTCCCAATGACTCATAGTGTCGGCGTTGTCTGTTAACGCTGACGTTCGTAGCTGTTGATGTTTCGATGAGCCGTGCAAGTCACATCCAGGCGCATTAATTTTTCGAAAAAACGAAAATTAAATTGTGAAGTTGACGAGCATCAAAGTTTCCAACGGTTGGCGCACTCAGTTGCGTTATCGACCATTGAAACGGCATCAACAGTTAATAGGAAAATAACCCGGGTCTTCGGTTCCGTTTGGCTCCGCTTTTTTATCAATAATGGCAAGCGCTTAAATACAGTGGGCGAGCCACTGCCGGTTTTCCGGCGAACCGGCCGTGCTGCCTAGAGCGGCTGCAGGCGGTCTGCCAGGCTGCCGGCCTCGAGCAACTCGAGAAACTCATCACCCAGGCGCCGGCTTTCGTCCATGGCCAGGCGCCAATAGCGCTCACGCCCGGCATCGTCGCCCAGAAAACGACTGAAATCCTTGCGATCCGGCAGCTTGCCGTAGGGCAGACGGGCCAGGTACTCACGGGACGGCGCGAGGAGCAACACATCCTGCAGGCGCCTGGCGTCACCGCGCCGCCAGGGCAGGCCCTTGTCGAACCAGCCGGGGATGACGCGATCTGTGAAGTGCGGGTACAGCACGATGTCGTCACCGCTGTAGGGCAGGTCCAAGTGGTAATCGAGCAGGCCGCCATCGCGGTAGGTGCCTGGCCCTGCGCCGGGAATGTCGCGCACACCCTGCATCACCAATGGGATCGAACCTGATGCCAGCAGTGCCTGGCGCAGGTTGCCGACGTCCAGCGGCAGGCAGCGAGACGGAAAGTCGGTAAGTGGGTGCAGGGGTGGCGCCAGGCGCGCGTCGTGGAGAATCACCCGCTCGAAGTGACGGGCCAGGCGCGGGCGGCCCAGGATGTTGCTGCCGATCACGGACGAAAGACCCAGCCCCAGCGCGCGCCGGCCATCCTCGGCAAGCCGACCGTGACTTTTCACCACCACGATATTGAGCCGGTAGTAGGCATGGTCGAGTACCGCGGCATCTTGCTGCTGGAGCAGCTCGTCGAGCATCTGGGTACAGCGCCGGGACACTTCAAGCATGCTGACTCCCTTGGCGAAGCGCATGCCGGTATACAGTTCGCCCAGGCGTCGCAGCGCGCCGGCCGGCTCTGGCAGACAGGCACTGGCGAAGCGCCAGGAGCCAATCGATGCGCCGATCAGGGAACGTTGCCGTGGTGCGCGTGCCAGCCAGTCACCGAACAGGGCGATGTCCAGCCCTTGGATACCGAGCGCCTTGGGACCACCTGCCGCACCGGGCAGGGTGCCGACATCCGCTGGCTGAAGATTGCGTTCGCGAATGCGCGCCATGGCCCGGCGGCCGGCTTTGAGGGTGAGGGCGGGGTACTTGATCTGAATGGCGCTCATGCGGGACTCCAGCGGCAAGGCGACAGTATAAGCGTGAGCTGCCAGCTGGTCTGTGGCGCAATTCAGTTTGAGTTAAGTCGCTCCCCTTAATCTGAACACCGTCGAAACAGATCAATCAAGGAGTTAAACGTGAAGACACTGACTGCATTGTTCGCCGCTGCCACCCTGACTGCCACCGCCGGTATCGTCCAGGCCCGTGACCTGGGGCCGGACGAGGCGCTGAAGTTGCGTGATGCCGGTACCATCCAGTCCTTCGAAAAACTCAATGAAGCTGCCCTTGCCAAGCATCCGGGCGGTAAACTGGAGAACAGCGAACTCGAGGAAGAATACGGTCGCTACCTGTATCAGGTAGAAGTGCGTGACGCCCAGAACCGCAAATGGGATGTCGAGCTGGACGCGACCACGGGCAGCATTCTCAAGAACCACCAGGATGATTGATGAAAGGCAAACCGCTTTTACGCTTCGTTTCCATCATGCTGCTGGTGGCGCTGACCTGCGCCGCCGGGGCGCGTGATCTCGATCAGGATGAGGCGCGGGACCTGCGCCTGAGCGGGGTGATCCTGCCCCTCGACCAATTGATGCGCAAGGCGCTCGAGCGTTACCCCGGCGCCACCCTGCTCGAGGCCGAGCTGGAGGAAGAGGACCATGCGTTCGTGTACGACGTCGAGCTGCTGACCCGCGAGGGGGTGGTGCGCGAGCTGGAACTGGACGCCCACGATGGGCGGATACTGAAGGATGAGGTAGACGACTGACATGCGCCTGTTGCTGGTGGAAGACCATGTTCCTCTTGCCGATGAACTGACTGCCTCGCTGACCCGCCAGGGCTACGCGGTGGACTGGCTGGCCGACGGTCGCGATGCCGTCTACCAGGGCGCCAGCGAGCCCTATGACCTGATCATCCTCGACCTCGGCCTGCCCGGCAAACCGGGCCTAGACGTGCTCCAGGAGTGGCGCGAGGGTGGCCTGGCGACGCCGGTGCTGGTGCTCACCGCCCGTGGCTCGTGGGCCGAACGCATCGAAGGCCTGAAGGTCGGCGCTGACGATTACCTGACCAAGCCGTTCCACCCCGAAGAGCTGCAGTTGCGCATTCAGGCCCTGCTGCGCCGCGCTCGCGGGCTGGCCAATCAGCCGCAGTTGCAGGCTGCCGGGCTGCACCTGGATGAAAGCCGGCAGTGCGTCAGCCGTGGCGACCTGCAGATAGAGCTGACCGCTGCGGAATTTCGTCTGTTGCGCTATTTCATGCTGCACGCCGGGCAGATCCTTTCCAAGAGCCACCTGGCCGAGCACCTCTACGACGGTGAAACCGAGCGTGATTCCAACGTCATAGAAGTCCATGTCAACCACCTGCGCCGCAAGCTTGGTCGCGAAGTGATCGAAACCCGGCGGGGACAGGGTTACCGGTTCAGCGGTAGCGCCGCTTGAGGTCGATTCAGCGACGCCTGAGCCTTGGCCTGATCAGCGTCCTGCTGATCATTGGCCTGCTGCTGGCCCAGACCTGCCTGTGGCTGTTCGACAACAGCCTGCGTCGCTATATGCAGGCCGGCCTGGAAGAGGAAGCGCAATCGCTGTTGATCGCGCTGGTACGCGGCCCTTCCGGTATCCAGTTGGACGAGTCGCGACTCAGTGCCGCGTTTCAGCGGCCATACTCCGGCCTTTATTTCCGCATCGACTTCGCCGACAAGAGCTGGCGCTCGCGTTCGCTGTGGGACAGCGAGTTGCAGTCCAGCGACGTGGATGGCCTGCAGGCCGAGCTGCAAGACGGCCCACAGGGCCAGTTGCTGGTGACCTACCGCGGCGAGTACCGCCGCTTTGCCGAGCAACTGACCATTTCCGTGGCGCGTGATTACACACCGGTGCTGGAAAGTTTCCGGCGCGTGCAGCGCATCGGTCTCGGCCTGGGCCTGGGCAGCCTGGCGCTGATTCTGCTGTTGCAACGCCTGGCCGTCGGCCGGGCATTGCGTCCGCTGGAACAGACCCGTGTACAGATCGCCCAATTGCAGCAGGGCCAGCGCTCGGAGCTGGATGAGCGGGTACCCGAGGAGTTGCAGCCCCTGGTCGAGCAGATCAACCATCTGCTGGCCCACACCGAAGAAACCCTGAAACGCTCGCGCAACGCTCTCGGCAATCTCGGACACGCCTTGAAGACGCCGCTGGCGGTGCTGGTCAACCTGGCCTCGCGGGACGAATTGCGTGCCCACCCTGAGCTGCGCGACAACCTGATCGAGCACCTGCAACAGATCGAACAGCGGATCGCTCGCGAGCTGGGCCGTGCGCGGCTGGCGGGCGAAGCGTTGCCCGGTGCGCATTTCGATTGCCAGGTAGAATTGCCGGGGTTGTTCGCGACGTTGCGCATGATCCACGACAGTGGCCTGGAACTGAGTTGGCAAGCCACGCCGCCAGACTTGCGTTTGCCACGTGACCGCGAGGACCTGCTGGAGCTGCTCGGCAACCTGCTTGATAACGCCTGCAAGTGGGCGGACGGCCAGGTGCGCCTGCATATCGGGCGCATGGCCGAAGCCTATGTGCTGGACGTCGATGACGATGGTCCGGGGATCGACAGCGAGCGTCGTGAAGAGGTGCTCAGCCGCGGTATTCGCCTGGATGAGCAAACCGCCGGGCACGGCCTGGGGCTGGGCATCGTGCGTGATATCGTCGACGCCTGGGGTGGCACGATATCGTTGCATGACAGTGACCTGGGTGGTCTGCGGGTGAGGGTCGAACTGCCGTTACGCACGCGCTGAACGGCTGCTCGACAAGCCTGCTTACATGCCGTTGGTGAACGCTGGATCGCTCAGGTCGATGGCGGCCCGTACCGGCTTCAGCGCTTCGCCATACCGGGTGAGGATATCCAGGGTGTAGTCGATGCGCGCACGAATGCGGCTGTCGTCTTCGCTGGCGGACTGGTCGTCGTTGAGCACCTTGGTGACCTGGCGGATGATCAGGTGCTCCGGCAGGTAGTTCACGCGGCAATTCTTGTAGCTCGAGCTGCGCAGCTCGGCGATCGGGCTGCCGCCGCCAATGCCCGACGACACGCCGACCAGCAGGCCCGGCTTGTGCGCCAGTTCGGCCTTGCTGGCGTAGATGAAGAAATTCTTGATCGCCGGCCCGGCCATGCCATTCCATTCAGGGGCGATCACCACCAGCGCATCGGCGCTTTTCAGGCGCTGACTGTAGTCCGCCCAGGTGCCCTCGTCCTCGGCAGGCCAGAGGGGCAGTGGGCCGCGGCCCAGATCGATGACCTGGCTCAGCTCGGCGCGGGTCTTGCCCAGGGTAATCAAGCGCTGACGCAGAAAATGCGCGACTTTTGCGGATTGGCTGTCAGGGCGGCTGGAACCGGCGACCAGAACGATATCGAGCATAGGGACTCTCCGTTGATAAATGGCGTGAGGCTACCGTCGGTCCTCGAACGTGCAAAAGACGTTTGGGCTATTTGCTTAGAACCATTCTCGACGGCAGCGGAGGATGACGCTGCCGATGCCGATTTTTGACACCTGGGACAGCTTCCGGCAGAGTGCGACGCTTTTTGTGGCCTGCTGCCCAGGCGGCCACTCCAGGAGCCGTTCATGAATGCAGTTATCGCCGCTGTTGGCATCATGCTGATTCTCAGCCTTTGCCGGGTGCACGTGGTGGTGGCGCTGATCGTCGGTGCCCTGGCTGGCGGGATGATCGGCGGCCTGGGCATCGAAGGCTCCCTGGCCGCGTTCAACAAGGGCCTGGGCGGCGGCGCCACCGTGGCACTTTCCTATGCATTGCTGGGCGCCTTCGCCGTGGCGATCGCCAGATCCGGGTTGGCCCATGCCTTGGCCGACAAGGTGCTGGTGCTGGTCGGCCGGCAGGACGAGCAAGGCGGCGGCTCGCTGAAGTGGCTGCTGGTGGCCCTGCTGCTGGTGGTGGCGATCTGCTCACAAAACATCCTGCCGATTCATATCGCCTTCATTCCCCTGTTGGTGCCACCTTTGTTGTACGTGATCACGCGGCTGCAAATCGATCGGCGGCTGATCGCCTGCGTGCTGACCTTCGGCCTGATCACGCCTTACATGTTCCTGCCGGTGGGCTTCGGCAATATCTTCCTCAACGAAATCCTCCTGGCCAACGTGGTACGCAGCGGCGTGGACGTGACGGGTGTGAACGTCAGCCATGCCATGCTGATTCCCGCCATGGGCATGGTCTGCGGCCTGCTGCTGGCGCTCTTCAGTTACCGCCGCAAGCGCGGCTACGACCTGGCGCTGGTCGAACGCACCGAGCGTGTGGAGATCGCTTACAACTTCCATAGCCTGGCGGTGGCCGGCGTCGCCGTGGCAATCGCCTTCGCCGCGCAACTGTGGCTCGACTCGATGATCATCGGTGCATTGCTCGGTTTCGTGGTGTTTTCCGCTTCGGGCATCGTGCGCTGGAAGGAAACCGATGACCTGTTCACCGAAGGCATGAAGATGATGGCGATGATCGGCTTCATCATGATCGCCGCCTCGGGTTTCGCCGAAGTGATGCGCGAGACGGGTGAGGTGAAAGGGCTGGTAGACGCCAGCGCCGAATGGATCGGCGACAGCAAGGGCCTGGGCGTGCTGATGATGCTGTTGGTCGGTTTGCTGGTGACCATGGGCATCGGCTCGTCGTTTTCCACGGTGCCGATCATTGCCGCGATCTTTGTGCCGCTCTGTGTGCAACTGGGTTTCAGCCCGCTGGCTACGGTGTGCATCGTCGGCACCGCCGGCGCCATTGGCGATGCCGGTTCGCCTGCCTCGGATTCGACCCTTGGGCCGACCGCGGGCCTGAATGTCGATGGCCAGCACAATCATATCTGGGACACCGTGGTGCCCACCTTTGTGCACTACAACCTGCCGCTGCTGGTGTTCGGCTGGATCGCCGCGATGGTGCTGTAGCACGCCGCGCGCTGCCTGCAGGAAAAGGCCTGAGGTGGGTCGGGTCGCTGTCGTTGGCTTGAGCGGCGCCCATTGAATATGTGTCGCACTTTGTGGGGCGGGCAGGAGACTAACGGGCATACCCCTCCTGTGATATGACCATGCCCACGACCTCCCTCGAAAACAAGACGTTCATCCTGCTGCTCGTTCTGGTGACGATCGCTTTCATCTGGATCCTCATGCCGTTCTACGGGGCGGTGTTCTGGGCGATGGCTCTGGCGGTGGTGTTCACGCCACTGCAGCGGCGCATGGCGCGGCGCATCGGCGGGCGCGGTAACCTGTCGGCCTTGCTGACACTGTTGATCTGCCTGCTGGTGGCCATCCTGCCGGTGATCTTCATCACCTCGGCGATGGTCGCCGAAGGCACCAGCATCTATCAGCGTATCGAGTCCGGCGAGCTGGATGTCGGTGCCTACGTCACCAGCACCAAGGAGATGCTGCCAGCGTTCCTGCAGCACCAGATCGACCGCATCGGCATGGGCAATCTGGACGGCTTGCGCGAGCAGATTTCCAACGGTGCCGCTGCGGGCAGCCAGTACCTGGCGACCAAGGTCTTCGCCATCGGCCAGGGCACGTTCGAGTTCGTCGTCAGCTTCTTCATCATGCTGTACCTGCTGTTCTTCCTGTTGCGTGACGGCCAGGAGCTGGTTCGTGACATCCGCATGGCGATTCCGCTGACCGACAACACCAAGCGCCGCCTGCAGATCAAGTTCACCCGGGTGGTTCGCGCCACGGTCAAGGGCAATATCGTGGTGGCTGCGGTGCAGGGTGCCCTGGGCGGCCTGATCTTCTGGGTGCTGGGCATCTCCAGCCCCTTGCTGTGGGGGGTGCTGATGGCCTTCCTGTCGTTGCTGCCGGCTGCAGGTGCGGGGATCGTCTGGGCGCCGGTGGCTCTTTACCTGTTGCTCAGCGGCAGTGTTTGGCAAGGGGTGGTGCTGATCCTCTTCGGGGTGCTGGTGATCGGCCTGGTGGACAACATCCTGCGTCCGATCCTGGTCGGCAAGGACACGCGTATGCCCGACTACCTGATCCTGATTTCCACCCTCGGCGGCATGGCCTTGCTGGGCCTCAACGGCTTCGTTCTCGGCCCATTGGTTGCGGCGTTGTTCGTCGCCAGCTGGAACCTGTTCAGCGCAGGCAAGAAAACGGTCAGATTGCCCGAATAGGTTTCCACGTAAACCAAAACGGCTGCCCCAGGGCAGCCGTTTTGGCTTGTCACGCATGCGTATCGAATGGTCGGTAGCCCCCCTGGGAGCGCTGGCCGCCGTCTCGCAATTCATCCTGCGCATCACGTCGTTCAGCGTCAGGCAGCGGTCGCCATGGGGGCGGGCAACTGTCGGGCTGCTGGATGAAAAATGGCTGCCCTTGGGCAGCCATTTCTCGTTGCAGCACAATCAGAGCGCGGCGCTGAGGCCTGCCTGCTGCACCAGATCCAGCAACGGTTGCGGGTAGACGCCGAGGATGAAGGCGAGAATGGTCACCAGGATCAGCATGATCCCACCGGCACGCTGACCCCAGTTGAACTGGGCATCGTGGCGATGCAGATTGGGCTCGACCAGGAACAGCGTGACCATCACCCGCAGATAGTAGAACACCGCAATGGCGCTGCCCAGGATCAGCGCACCGATCAGCCACCACAGCTGTGCCTGCACACCTGCGGCAATGACGTAGAACTTGCCGATGAAGCCCGCGGTGAGCGGGATACCGGCCAGCGACAGCATCATCACCGTGAGCACCGCGGTCAGGTACGGACGGCGCCAGAACAGGCCACGGTACTCGTACAGCGCGTCAGCATCACGGCCATTGTAGGGCGTGGACATCAGGGTGATCACACCGAACGCGCCAAGGCTGGTCAGCACGTAGGTGGCCATGTACACGCCGATGGCTTCCACGGCCAGGCCCTTGCTGGCGATCAGTGCCACCAGCAGATAACCGAAGTGGGCGATGGACGAATAACCGAGCAGACGCTTGAGGTTGTTCTGCACCAGAGCCAGCAGGTTGCCGAACAGGATCGAGGCGATGGCGATGACCGTCAGCAGGTCGTTCAGCCAGCCGCCGGCGGTGGCCGGAGAGAGCTGATAAAGACGCAGCAGCACGGCGAACACCGCAACCTTGCTGGCCGTGGCCAGGAACGCGGCGACAGGAGCCGGAGCACCTTCGTAGACGTCTGGCGTCCACAGGTGGAACGGCACCATGGACAGCTTGAACGCCAGGCCGATGAGCATCATGCCGATGCCGATCTGCACCAGTTGACTGCCGCTGGCACCGGCCAGACTGGCACCGATCTCGGCGAAGCTCAGGCTGCCGGCGTCGGCATACAGCAGCGCCATGCCGAACAGCAGGAAGGCACTGCCGGCTGCCGACAGCACCATGTACTTGATACCGGCTTCCAGGGAGCGTTTGTTGAAGTAGGCGTAGGCGATCATCCCGTAGGTCGGTACCGAGAGCAGCTCCAGGCCGATGAACAGGCCCGCCAGGTGCTCGGTGCTGACCAGCACCAGGCCGCCGGCAGCGGAGAGCAGCAGCAGGAGATACATCTCCTCGCGGTTGCGCGGGTAGCCCTTGGTCTTGCCGTCGTCGACCGTCGCCTCGCCCAGGTAGGCGTGGGTCAGGGTCACGCAGGCCAGCGTCGCGATCAGCACCAGCGCCATGTAGTAACAGGCGAAGCTGTCGATCTGCATCAGCGGGGTGACCTGCAGCGGGGTGACGCCGAGGGTCGGCAGCAGCGACAGCAGCGCCGCGTTGAGGCCGATCACCGAGAGCACGAAGGTCAGCGCGTGGCTGCGTTTCCAGGCGATGGCCAGCATCACCACTACCACGGTGGCGCAGGTGACCAGCAGCGGGAGCAGGGCGATCAGGTGTTGGGTGGTGAATTGCACAGCGTGATGTTCCATAAATTTGAACCCTTACCCTATCGGCTCGAAGCGAGTTGATCGAGGGCGCCGCTGAACCACTGCTGCACGCCTTGCATGCTGGCGGCAGAGGTATCGAGCACCGGCTGCGGGTAAACGCCGAGCAGAATCAGCAGCACGGCCAGGCACAGCACCATGCTCAGCTCACGCACTTGCAAGCCTGGCAGTGGGCTGTCGTTCTTGACCGGGCCGAAGTGCGCGCGATGGATCATGATCAGCGAATACACCGAGCCCAATACCAGGCCGGTCGCCGCGACCACGGTGACCCAGGGCGCGGTCGGGAAGCTGCCGATCAGGATCAGGAACTCGCCGACGAAGTTGCCCGTGCCCGGCAGACCGAGAGCGGCAGCGGCGAAGAACAGGCTCAACGCCGGCAGCCAGGACATGCGTGCCCAGATGCCGCCCATCTCACGCATGTCGCGGGTGTGCAGGCGTTCGTACAGCTGGCCGCAGAGGATGAACAACGCAGCAGCCGACAGGCCGTGAGCCATCATCTGCACCACCGCGCCCTGCAGGGCGATCTGGCTGCCGGAGTAGATGGCGATCAGCACGAAGCCCATATGCGACACGCTGGAGTAGGCCACCAGGCGCTTGATGTCGGTCTGCGCGAAGGACAGCAATGCGCCGTAGATGATCGCGAACACGCCCAGGTACATGGCGATGGGCGCGAACTCGGCGGAAGCATTGGGGAACAGGGGCAGCGCGAAACGCAGCAGGCCGTAGGCCGCAGTCTTCAGCAGGATACCGGCCAGGTCCACGGAACCGGCGGTCGGTGCCTGAGCGTGAGCGTCCGGCAGCCAGGAGTGGAAGGGCACCACCGGGAACTTCACCGCGAAGGCGATGAAGAAGCCGAGCATCAGCAGGTATTCGGTGCCTTCCGACAGTTCGGTCTTGAGCAGGTCCGCGTAGTTGAAGGTGAACACGCCGGTCTGGTTGAAGTGCACGAACACCAGGCCGAGGATCGCAACCAGCATCACCAAGCCGCTGGCCTGCGTGAAGATGAAGAACTTGGTGGCCGCGTTGATGCGGCTCTTGCCAGGGCTGCCGCTATGACCCCAGAGCGCGATGAGGAAATACATCGGCACCAGCATCATTTCCCAGAAGAAGAAGAACAGGAACAGATCGATGGCCAGGAACACGCCGACCACGCCGCCGAGGATCCACATCAGGTTGAGGTGGAAGAAGCCGACGCGGTTCTGGATCTCGTTCCACGAGCAGAGCACCGAGAGCACACCGAGCAGGCCGGTGAGGGTGACCATCAGTACCGACAGGCCATCCATCGCCAGGTGAATGCTGATGCCGAAGCGCTCGATCCAGCGCACCTGGAACTCGTGGGCCCAGCGTGGCTCGGCACCCGGCGCTGGCGCCAGGCTGAAGTCGCCGGTACCCCACAGCCAAAGGCCGAGGCCGAACAGCAGGGACATGGTCAGCAGCGCGATCCAGCGCGGCAGGGTTCCGCCGAAGCGCTCCGCCTGCCAGCACAACAGGCCGCCGATGAAGGGAATCAGGATTAGCCAAGGCAGAATCATGACGGGCGAGTTTCCTTAGAAAAAGTATTCGGGATCATCGGTCAGGCCAGCAACACGGCGGCGAGCACCAGCACGGCGCCCCCGGCGATGGAGATGGCGTACCAGCGCAGATACCCGGTCTCGCTGCGGCTCAACACGCCATGACCGCCACGCGCCAGGCGCGGGATTATGCCAATGGCACCGTCGATGGGGTCGCGGGCGAGCACGCGGCAGAGCAGCAGGTAGGGCTGCACGAAAATCTTGTCGTAAAGCCAGTCGAAGCCCCAGGCGGCGAACCACCAGGCCGACAGGAAGCGACCCGGCGCGCTGCTGGCGACGGCGTTCACGAAACTGCGCTTGCCGAGGAACAGCATGGCCGCCAGCAGGATGCCGGCCAGGGCGATGCAGCCCGAGACGATTTCCAGGCTGTGCTTGGCTTCGCCACCGGCATGGCCGGCGCTCTGTGGCAACACGCCAGCCAGCGGCGGGGTGATCCAGGCGCCGATGAAGGTCGACAGCACGATCAGCACCAGCAGCGGCAGGTTGTGGGCAATGCCATGACCGGCATGGGCTTCGGTCTTCTGCTCGCCATGGAAGGCGATGAAGATCAGCCGGAAGGTGTAGATCGAAGTCATGAAGGCGCCCAGCAGGCCGGCGTAGAGCAGGCCGGAGTTACCGCTGGCGAAGGCTTCCCAGAGGATCTCGTCCTTGGAATAGAAGCCCACGGTGATCAGCGGCAGCGCCGCCAGGGCCGAGCCACCGACGATGAAGCTGGCGTAGGCCAGTGGCAGCTTCTTCCACAGGCCGCCCATCTTGAAGATGTTCTGCTCGTGGTGGCAGGCATGGATCACCGAACCGGAGGCCAGGAACAGCAGCGCCTTGAAGAACGCGTGGGTCATCAGGTGGAAGATCGCCGCGTCCCAGGCACCAACGCCCAGGGCCAGGAACATGTAGCCGATCTGGCTCATGGTCGAGTAGGCGAGGATGCGTTTGATGTCGGTCTGTACCAGGGCGGCGAAACCCGCCAGCACCAGGGTCACGCCACCGACGATGCCGACCAGCTGGAGAATCTCCGGGGTCAGCAGGAACAGGCCGTTGGTGCGGGCGATCAGGTAGACGCCCGCGGTGACCATGGTGGCGGCGTGGATCAGTGCCGAAACCGGGGTCGGACCGGCCATGGCGTCGGCCAGCCAGGTCTGCAGCGGCAACTGGGCGGATTTGCCGACCGCGCCGCCGAGCAGCATCAGGGTCGCCAGCCACAGCCAGGTATCGCCAGCCGCGTACTTCTGCGGGGCCAGCACCATCAGTTCCTGAATGTTCAGGGTGCCGAGGTTGAGGAACAGCAGGAACAGGCCGATCATCAGGAACACGTCACCGATGCGGGTGACGATGAAGGCCTTCAGCGCCGCGTTGCCGTTGGGCACGTGCTTGTAATAGAAGCCGATCAGCAGGTACGAGCACAGGCCCACGCCTTCCCAGCCGAAGAACAGGGTCATCAGGTTGTCGCCCAGCACCAGCAGCAACATGCTGAAGATGAACAGGTTGGTGTAGGAGAGGAAGCGCGAGTAACCCTCTTCACCCCGCATGTACCAGCTGGCGAACAGGTGGATCAGGAAGCCCACGCCGGTGACCACGCCGAGCATGGTCAGCGACAGGCCGTCCAGATACAGGGTGAAGTTCGGCGCCAGGCCATCGACGCTCATCCACTGCCACAGGGTCTGGGTGTACACCCCGCCTGCCGGTGGTGCGCTGTTGAACTGCCACATGATCCAGGCGGTGGTCAGTGCCGACAGGCCGACCGAGCCGACGCCGATCAGTGCCGCGCTGCCTTCGCTCAGGCGACCACGGGAGAAGGCCAGGATGAACCAGCCGATCAATGGGAACAGTAGGGTCAGGAATAGGACGTTCATCCGCGCATCTCGCTGGCTGCGTCGATATCGAGGGTGTGGAAGCGGCGATACAGTTGCAGCAGGATCGCCAGGCCGATGCTCGCTTCGGCAGCCGCCAGGGCGATGACCAGAATGAACATGATCTGCCCGTCAGCCTGGCCCCAGCGCGCACCGGCCACGACGAAGGCCAGGGCTGCGGCGTTCATCATCACTTCCAGGCTCATCAGCACGAACAGGATGTTGCGGCGCACCATCAGGCCGACCAGGCCGAGACTGAACAGCACGCCGGCCAGCGCCAGGCCGTGCTCCATTGGAATACCGTTCATGGCGTAGCGTCCTTGATATCATTGCGGCCCAGGTGATAGGCGGCGACCAGCGCGGCAAGCAGCAGCATGGAAGCCAGCTCCACGGCCAGCAGATAAGGGCCGAACAGGTGAATGCCGACGGCTTTGGCATCGACCGTGGTATGGCCTATGGTGGCACCGCTCGGTACGGCGAACAGCACGTACAGCAGCTGCCCCAGCAGTACGGCGGACAGCAGTGCCGGGCCGATCCAGATGCCCGGGCTGAGCCAGGTGCGTTCCTGCTCGACCGAGGCTGGGCCGAGGTTGAGCATCATCACCACGAACACGAACAGCACCATGATGGCGCCGGCGTAGACGATGATCTCCAGGGCGCCGGCAAACGGCGCACCCAGGCTGAAGAACACCATGGAAACGGCCAGCAGCGAGATGATCAGGTAGAGCAGGGCGTGCACCGGGTTCTTGCTGGTGATCACGCCCAGGGTCGAGGCGACCGCGACCCCGGCAGAGAAGTAGAAGGCGAATTCCATTATGGCAACAACCCTTTGACGTTGATCGGCTCGGCTTCATCCTGCGCGGCGCCCTTGGGCTTGCCGGCAATGGCCATGCCGGCCACGCGGTAGAAGTTGTAGTCCGGGTTCTTGCCAGGGCCGGAGATCAGCAGATCCTCTTTCTCGTAGACCAGATCCTGACGCTTGTACTCGCCCATCTCGAAATCCGGGGTGAGCTGGATCGCGGTGGTCGGGCAGGCTTCCTCGCACAGGCCGCAGAAGATGCAGCGCGAGAAGTTGATGCGGAAGAAGTCCGGGTACCAGCGACCGTCCTCGGTTTCCGCCTTCTGCAGCGAGATGCAGCCCACCGGGCAGGCCACGGCGCACAGGTTGCAGGCCACGCAGCGCTCTTCGCCGTCGGGGTCGCGGGTCAGCACGATGCGCCCCCGGTAGCGTGGCGGCAGGTAAACCTGTTCTTCCGGGTATTGCAGGGTGTCGCGCTTGCGGAAACCATGGCCAAAGACCATCACCAGGCTGCGCAACTGGGTCGCGGTACCGACCAGTACGTCCCAAATGTATTTGAACATCGCTTTTCTCCTTACTGGGCCGTGGCCAGCACAACGGCGCCGGTCACCAGCAGGTTGATCAGGGTCAGCGGCAGACAGAACTTCCAGCTGAAGGCCATGACCTGGTCATACCGTGGGCGCGGGATGGAGGCGCGCAGCAGGATGAAGATCATGATGAAGAAGCAAGTCTTGATCGCGAACCAGAAGAACGGGATCTGCGGCAGGATGCCGAACGGGCCGTGCCAGCCGCCGAAGAACAGGGTCACCAGCAGCGCGGAAATGGTCACGATGCCGATGTATTCACCGACGAAGAACATGCCCCATTTCATGCCGGCATACTCGATGTGGTAGCCGTCGGCCAGTTCCTGTTCCGCTTCCGGCTGGTCGAAGGGGTGACGGTGCGTCACGGCCACACCCGCGATGAAGAAGGTACAGAAGCCGAAGAACTGCGGAATGATGAACCACAGGTTCTGCGCCTGGTAGTCGACGATATCGCGCATGTTGAACGAGCCGACCTGAGCGACGATGCCCATCAGCGCCAGGGCCAGGAACACCTCGTAGGAGATGGTCTGGGCCGAAGCGCGCAGGCTGCCGAGCAGGGCGAACTTGTTGTTGCTCGACCAGCCGGCGAACAGCACGGCGTACACCGACAGACCCGCCATGGCGAAGAAGAACAGGATGCCGATGTTCAGGTCCGCCACACCCCAGTTGGGGGTGATCGGGATGATCGCGAAGGCGATCAGCATCGCGCCCATGGCGATCACCGGAGCCAGGGTGAAGATCACCTTGTCGGCGAACGGTGGCGTCCAGTCTTCCTTGAAGAACATCTTCAGCATGTCCGCAGCGATCTGGAACATGCCGAACGGGCCGACCCGGTTGGGGCCGTAGCGATCCTGCCACCAGCCGAGCAGACGGCGCTCGACGAAGCTCAGCAGGGCGCCGGTGACCACCACCGCAAGCAGGATGACGATAGCCTTGAGCACTTCCTGAATGATGTCGAGCACCTGGGGCGTCAGCCAACTCATTGCGCGGCCTCCCCGATGTTGGTCACGGCAGCACCGGCGATGCCAGCAGGAATGCCTGCCAGGCCCGCTGGCAAGCCAACCAGGCCGATACCCAGCTCTTCGCTGACGCGCAGTGGCAGGCGCAGGTTTTGGCCGTTGACCTTCAGTTGCAGCAGGGCGCCGTCGTTGACACCGAGGCGATCGGCTTCATCCTTGGCCAGTGCAACGTAGGCCTCAGGCGTGCGTTCGGCGATCGGCGCGGCGCGCGAGGACATTTCCTCGCTGCCGAACAGGTGGTGCAGCGGTACTGCCTGCCAGGTGCCCTGAGCCGGGTTGAAGGCCGTTGGCGCGCTGAACCAGCCCAGGTTTCCACCTTTGGCTTCGATCAGGCGTACGCCTGGGTCGCCCGCACGCAGGTGACCACCGACTTCGTCCTGAAACTTGTTCCAGGCCTGGGGCGAGTTCCAGCCTGGTGACCAGGCGAAGGGGATCTGCTGACGGTCTTCCTTGCTGCCCGAATAGCCTTCCATGGAGAACGCGAAGGCCGAGTCCTTGTCCTGGGGCTGACGTGGTTCGTGCACGCTGATGTTGGCGCGCATGGCGGTACGCCCGCTGTAGCGGTGCGGCTCACGAGCGAGCTTGAGGCCCTTGATGCGGAACGAGGCGCTTGGTGCGGCATCACGGATGCCTGCCAGCTCGGTATTGCTGGCCGCGCAGGCGGCGGTGACCTGATCCAACTGCGTCCAGTCCACGCCACGATTGTGCAGCGTACTTTGCAACGCGTGCAGCCAGCGCCAGCCTTCACGCACCAGGATATTGGCGTCGTAGTAGGACGGGTCGTAGACCTGGAAGAAGCGCTGAGCACGGCCTTCCTGGCTGACCAGGGTACCGTCGCCTTCGGCGAAACTGGCGGCCGGCAGCAGCAGGTGCGCCTTGGCCGTGGTGGCGGTGCTCTGATGATCGGCGACGATTACCACCTTGGCGGCTGCCAGGGCAGCGTCGACACGTGCAGCGTCAGCGCGGTGGTAGAGGTCGTTTTCCAGCACCACCAGGGCATCGGCCTGGCCCGAGGTGAGCGCGTGCAGCGCGTCGTCCAGGCTGTTGCCGGCGAATTTGTCGCCCATCAGCAGGGCCAGGCCCATGCTGTTGGCTTCCGGCACCACCAGGCTGATGGAACCGTTCTTGTCGCGATTCTTCAGGGCGCTGGCGATGTTCGCCGCTGCTTCGATCAGGGCGCGGTTACCCAGCGAAGCGCCGGATACGATCAGCGGGCGCTTGGCGTTCAAGAGCGCGTCGGCGATGCGTTGCACCAGTTCGGCGGCTTCAGCTTCCAGACCTTCGACTGCCGGGGCGCTCGGGTCAATGGCGTGAGCCACGGCGAAACCGATACGCGCGAGGTCGTCCGGCGCGGCGTGTACGCACTGCTCGGCAACATCGTCGAGGCGCGTGGCGGTGACGCTGGCGATGAACAGCGGGTTGAGCGCGTGCTGGGCGACGTTCTGCACCGCAGCCATGTGCCAGTCCTGAATCTTCGCACCGGCCGCGATCTCGGTGGCCTTGCCCTTGACCGACTGGCGCAGCGCCAGAGCGATACGGGCGGCGGTCTGGGTCAGGTCTTCACCGAGCACGAATACCGCGTCGTGGTCTTCGATATCGCGCAGGGTTGGCACCGGCAGCGGGCCGTTCTGCAGCACGTCACGGATCAGACGGACGTTGGCCTGCTCAGGCGCCGCGATACCGGAATAGAAGTTGTCGTTACCGACCAGTTCGCGCAGGGCGAAGTTGCCCTCCAGGCTGGCACGCGGCGAACCGATACCGATCACCTTGCGGTTCTTCAGCAGGGCAGCGGCCTGATCGAGGGCGGCATCGAGGCCCATCTTCATCTTGCTGAGCACCATCAGCGGCTGACGCGGACGGTCTTCGCGGTTGACGTAGCCATAACCGAAACGGCCACGGTCGCAAAGGAAGTAGCCGTTCACCGAGCCGTTGAAGCGGTTTTCGATGCGGCGCACTTCGCCATAGCGCTCGCCCGGGCTGGTGTTGCAGCCGCTGGAGCAGCCATGGCAGATGCTCGGCGCGAACTGCATGTCCCACTTGCGGTTGTAGCGCTCGGAGTGGGTCTTGTCGGTGAACACGCCGGTCGGGCAGACCTCGACCAGGTTGCCGGAGAACTCGCTTTCCAGGGTGCCGTCTTCGACACGGCCGAAATACACGTTGTCGTGGGCCCCATAGACACCCAGATCGGTACCACCTGCGTAGTCCTTGTAGTAGCGCACGCAGCGGTAGCAGGCGATGCAGCGGTTCATCTCGTGGGCGATGAACGGGCCGAGTTCCTGGTTCTGGTGAGTACGCTTGGTGAAGCGATAACGACGGGCGTTGTGGCCGGTCATCACCGTCATGTCCTGCAGGTGGCAGTGGCCGCCTTCCTCGCAGACCGGGCAGTCGTGCGGGTGGTTGGTCATCAGCCATTCGACGACGCTCTTGCGGAAGGCCACGGCCTCTTCGTCGTCGATGGATATCCAGCTGTTGTCGGTGGCCGGTGTCATGCAGGACATGACCAGGCGGCCGCGCTTGTCGTTTTCGTCGCTGTACTGCTTCACCGCACACTGGCGGCAGGCGCCGACGCTGCCGAGCGCCGGGTGCCAGCAGAAGTAGGGGATATCGAGTCCGAGGGACAGACAGGCCTGCAGCAGGTTGTCCGCACCATCGACTTCGAGATCTTTGCCGTCTACGTGGATAGTGGCCATTTTCTTCAGTCTTCGTTTGCCCACCCGAAGGTGGACGGGCTAAGGGAATTCGTTGTCGTTACCCGGGCCGGACGGCGCAGTGTGCCCACCTGTCCAGCCATCAGGTTCATACTGCGTGTGCCGCCACGGGCGGCTGGATCGCGTCGGTGATCACCCCGGCGTCGAACTCCTCGCGGAAATACTTGATCGCGCTGCCCAGCGGTTCCACGGCACCCGGCGCGTGAGCGCAGAAGGTCTTGCCGGGGCCGAGGAAATTGACCAGGCCGAGGAGAGTGTCGATATCTTCGCGGGTGCCTTGCTTGCGCTCCAGGGCGCGCAGGATCTTCACGCTCCACGGCAGGCCGTCACGGCACGGCGTGCACCAGCCGCAGGATTCGCGAGCGAAGAACTCCTCCATGTTGCGCAGCAGCGAGACCATATTCACGCTGTTGTCGATGGCCAGGGCCAGGCCTGTACCCATGCGGGTGCCGACCTTGGCGATGCCGGCGGCGTACATCGACGCCTCGAGGTGCTCGGGAAGCAGGAAACCGGTGCCGGCGCCGCCTGGCTGCCAGGCCTTCAGGGTGTAACCGTCGCGCATGCCACCGGCGTAGTCTTCGAACAGTTCGCGGGCGCTGATGCCGAATGGCAGCTCCCAGATACCCGGCGTCTTGACCTTGCCG
The DNA here is from genome assembly GCF_900100535.1 of Phytopseudomonas flavescens. Classification (GTDB taxonomy): domain Bacteria; phylum Pseudomonadota; class Gammaproteobacteria; order Pseudomonadales; family Pseudomonadaceae; genus Aquipseudomonas; species Aquipseudomonas flavescens. Next base: position 76,462 of record NZ_FNDG01000013.1, on the reverse strand, counting down.
GAGAAGCCCATCAGCTTGGTGCCGTGGTCTTCGCTGCCGTCGCGGGCCAGGGATTTGTACCAGTCGACGCCGTTGGCGACGATGGCCGGCACGTTGCACAGCGTTTCGACGTTGTTGACGCAGGTCGGCTTGCCCCACACGCCCACGGCGGCCGGGAAGGGCGGCTTGGCACGAGGGTTGGCGCGACGGCCTTCCAGGGAGTTGATCAGTGCGGTTTCTTCACCGCAGATGTAGCGCCCGGCGCCGGTGTGTACGAACAGTTCGAAGTCGAAACCACTGCCCAGGATGTTCTTGCCCAGCAGGCCGGCAGCCTTGGCTTCGTCGATGGCCCGGTTGAGGTTGGCGGCCGCGTCGACGTATTCGCCGCGCAGGAAGATATAGCCGCGATAGGCTTTCAGGGCCCGGGCGCTGATCAGCATGCCTTCCACCAGCAGGTGTGGCAGCTGCTCCATGAGCATGCGGTCCTTCCAGGTGTTGGGCTCCATTTCGTCCGCGTTGCACAGCAGGTAGCGGATGTTCAGGGATTCGTCGGCGGGCATCAGGCCCCACTTCACGCCGGTGGGGAAGCCGGCACCGCCACGGCCCTTGAGGCCGGAATCCTTGACCGTCTGCACGATGTCGGCCTGGGCCACCCCTAGCGCCTTGCGGGCAGCGGCATAGCCGTTCTTCTGCTGGTATTCCTCCAGCCAGACCGGTTGCGCGTCATCGCGCAGGCGCCAGGTCAGCGGATGGGTTTCCTCGCTGCGGGCGATGCGGTTGGCCGGGCCGAAAGACGTCAGCAGGTTCGAGCTGCGACTGGTCATTGGAAATTCTCCAGCAGTTGCGCCACGCCTTCAGGTTGCACGTCACCGAAGGTCTCGTCGTCGATCATCAGCGCCGGCGCCTTGTCGCAGTTGCCCAGGCAGCACACCGGCAGCAGGGTGAAGCGGCCATCAGCGGTGGTCTGCCCAGGCACGATGCCCAGCTCGGACTTGATGCTGCCAAGGACGTTTTCATGGCCACCGATGAAGCAGGTCATGCTGTCGCACACACGGATGATGTGGCGGCCGACGGGCTGGCGGAAAATCTGGCTATAGAAGGTGGCGACACCTTCCACGTCGCTGGCCGGTATACCGAGGATCGCGCCGATGGCGTCGGCGGCGCCGTCCGGCACCCAGCCGCGCGCCTTCTGCACGATCTTCAGGGCTTCGATGGACGCCGCACGCGGGTCCTCGTAGTGATGCATCTCGTGCTCGATGGCCGAGCGCTCGGTTTCGCTGAGGGCGAAACGGTCGGTCTGAATCAGGGCTGCATTGCTCATGGTGTTTTCCTCAGCGATCCACGTCGGCCATAACGAAGTCGATACTGCCCAGATACGCGATCAGGTCAGCGACCATGCTGCCGCGGATCACCGAAGGGATCTGCTGCAGGTGCGGGAAGCTCGGGGTACGGATGCGGGTGCGGTAGCTCATGGTGCTGCCGTCGCTGGTCAGGTAATAACTGTTGATTCCCTTGGTCGCTTCGATCATCTGGAAGCTTTCGTTGGCCGGCATGACCGGGCCCCAGGAAACCTGCAGGAAGTGGGTGATCAGGGTTTCGATGTGCTGCAGGGTACGTTCCTTCGGCGGCGGCGTGGTCAGCGGGTGATCCGCCTTGTACGGGCCTTCCGGCATGTTGCGCAGGCACTGGTCGATGATCTTGATGCTCTGACGCATCTCCTCGACCCGCACCATGCAGCGGTCATAGGCATCGCCATTGACGGCCAGCGGCACTTCGAACTCGAAGTTCTCGTAGCCGGAGTAGGGGCGTGCCTTGCGCAGGTCGAAGTCGCAACCCGTGGAGCGCAGGCCGGCACCGGTGGTACCCCACTCCAGCGCTTCCTTGGTGTTGTACTGCGCCACGCCGATGGTCCGCGCCTTGAGGATGCTGTTGCGCAGCGCGGCCTTTTCGTACTCGTCGAGGCGCTTGGGCAGCCAGTCGACGAACTCCTTGACCAGCTTGTCCCAGCCGCGTGGCAGGTCGTGGGCGACACCGCCGATGCGGTACCAGGCCGGGTGCAGGCGGAAACCGGTGATGGCTTCGATCACTTTGTAGGCACGCTGGCGGTCGGTGAAGGTGAAGAACACCGGGGTCATGGCGCCGACGTCCTGGATATAGGTACCCAGGAACAGCAGGTGGCTGGTGATGCGGAAGAACTCAGCCATCATGATGCGGATGGTGTCGACCTTCTGCGGCACCTTGATACCCGCGAGCTTCTCGACCGAGAGCACGTAAGGCAGGTTGTTCATCACCCCGCCGAGGTAGTCGATACGGTCGGTGTAGGGGATGAAGCTGTGCCAGCTCTGGCGTTCGGCCATCTTCTCGGCACCACGGTGGTGGTAACCGACTTCCGGCACGCAATCGACGATCTCTTCACCGTCGAGCTGCAGGATGATGCGGAAGGCACCGTGGGCAGAAGGGTGGTTGGGCCCGAGGTTGAGGAACATGTAGTCCTCGTTCTCGCTCTGGCGCTTCATGCCCCAGTCCTCGGGATTGAAGCGTGCGGCTTCTTCCTCGAGCTGTTGCTTGGCCAGGGTCAGGCTGAACGGATCGAATTCGGTGGCGCGCGCCGGGTAGTCCTTGCGCAGCGGGTGGCCTTCCCAGGTCGGCGGCATCATGATCCGGGTCAGGTGCGGGTGACCGGTGAAATGGATGCCGTAGAGGTCCCAGACTTCGCGCTCGTACCAGTTGGCGTTGGGCCAGATACCGGTCACCGAAGGCAGGTTCAGATCGGCCTCGCGCAGGGCCACCTTGATCATCACGTCGCTGTTACGCTCCAGCGACATGAGGTGGTAGAACACGGTGAAGTCTGCGTCCGGCAGGCCGCGACGCTGAGTGCGCAGGCGCTCGTCGACGCCGTGCAGGTCATACAGCATGACGTAGGGGCGCGATGCCTGGCGCAGGAAGCGCAGCACGTCGACGAGCTTGTCGCGGCCGACCCAGATCACCGGCATGCCGGTGCGGGTGGCCTGCAGCGTGAAGCTGTCGGCGCCAAAACGGGTTTGAAGCTCAACGACGACGTCTTGGTCGTCCGCCTTGTACGGCGCAATGGACACGGTGGTGTCTGCAGTCATGGTCTCGATCGCTATCGGGGGGCGGTGAGCGTGAATCCGGCCTTGCTGGAAAGCGGGACTCAGACTTCGTCAGGGGAACGCAGGTTGGTAACCGCAATACGCTGCTCGCGGCGCTGTTCTTTCTGGGAAGGCATCTCGGCGCGATAAACGCCTTGATCGCCAACGACCCAGGACAGCGGGCGGCGCTCCTGACCGATGGATTCCTGCAGCAGCATCAGCCCTTGCAGAAACGCCTCGGGACGGGGCGGGCAACCGGGTATGTAGACGTCGACGGGAAGGAACTTGTCGACACCCTGAACGACCGAGTAGATGTCATACATGCCGCCGGAATTGGCACACGAGCCCATGGAAATGACCCACTTGGGTTCGAGCATCTGTTCATAGAGACGCTGGATGACGGGCGCCATCTTGATGAAGCAGGTGCCGGCGATGACCATGAAGTCCGCCTGGCGTGGTGATGCGCGGATTACCTCGGCACCGAAGCGCGCAACGTCGTGCGGCGCGGTGAAGGCGGTGGTCATTTCCACGTAGCAGCACGACAGGCCGAAGTTGTACGGCCACAAGGAGTTCTTGCGCCCCCAGTTCACCGCACCGCTGAGAACATCCGAGAGTTTCCCCATGTAGATGTTCTTGTGCACTTCGTCTTCTAGACGCTGGTCGGAAACGACCTCCCGCTTGCCGATCGGGTATTGCTCGTTGGGAGCATCCGGATCGATCCGAGTAAGTTTGTATTGCATCGCCAAAGCCTCATTGTTTCAGCTTCGCTTGCCGAGACTTACGGCCCTCGGGTGCCCAATCGAGCGCACCGATACGCCAAAGGTAGACAAGACCTGCCAACAGAATGTTTATGAAAACGGCTGCTTCGATGAAGCCGGCCCAGCCGCTTTCGCGAACGGAGACGGCCCAGGCGAAGAGAAAGAGGGCTTCGACGTCGAAGATCACGAACAACATCGCGACCAGATAGAATTTGGCGGACAGGCGCAGACGTGCACTGCCGGTGGGAAGCATGCCCGATTCGAACGGCTCGTTCTTGCTGCGGCCCCATGCCTTGCTACCCAGCAGGCTGGATACGCCCATCATGAACGCACAGAGGCCAACGACCCCCAGCAGAAAAACGGCCAACGCCCAGTTGTGGGACAGGGAACTGCTTGCTTCCAACATGCCGGGACTCCTCAGGCAAGGAACGGCTTCACGCGTAATTAAAGTTATGGCAAGGCAACCTGAGCCGCCTCGCGTCTATTTGCATAATGTTATGCCTGTATTGGGTGTAAGTAAATTTTTCAATGCGACAAATTAGCCTGAAGTCGTTGATCGATAATCGAATCTAATTATTTTACCATTGTAAATCAATAGCTTATGTAACTAGCTGGAGCCCTTTATGGTGACCTTGCCCGAGTGTTGTAGTAGGAAATCAAATACACTTTACTGCGAATATTTATCATTTGAGAATTGGTTCTTTTAATTCAAAATATCGTCGCCTGGCTATCCGTCAATGACGCACTTTTTACCGTGGAGGGACCGTTCCCACCCACTTTTACACCAGCCATGAAAAAGCCCGGCATCGCTGCCGGGCCTGATGGGCGTGTTCGCCTCAGTGGAACTGGTTCATGGTGTTGTCCTTGCCGCCAGCCTTGAGAGCAGCCTCGCCGGCAAAGTACTCCTTGTGGTTGTCGCCAATGTCGGAGCCCGCCATGTTCTGGTGCTTGACGCAGGCAATGCCCTGGCGAATTTCCTGACGTTGCACGCCTTTGACGTATGCCAGCATGCCTTGCTCGGCGAAGTAGCCTTTGGCGAGGTTGTCGGTGGACAGCGCCGCCGTGTGGTAGGTCGGCAGGGTGATGAGGTGGTGGAAGATACCGGCATGGGCCGAGCCCTCTTGCTGGAAGGTACGGATCTTTTCGTCGGCAACCTGGGCCAGCTCGGTCTCGTCGTACTCGACGCTCATCAGCTTGGCGCGGTCGTAGCCGGAAACATCCTTGCCGTCGGCTTTGAGCGCATCGAATACCTGCTGACGGAAACTCAACGTCCAGTTGAACGACGGGCTGTTGTTGTAGACCAGCTTGGCATTGGGAACGACTTCGCGCACGCGATCGACCATGGCCTTGATCTGCCCGACGTGGGGCTTCTCGGTTTCGATCCAGATCATGTCGGCGCCGTTCTGCAGCGAGGTGATGCTGTCCAGCACGCAGCGGTCTTCACCGGTGCCCTTGCGGAACTGGAACAGGTTGGACGGCAGGCGCTTGGGTCGCAGCAGCTTGCCGTCGCGGTTGATCACCACGTCGCCGTTCTTCAGTTCGGACGCGGTGATTTCATCGCAATCGAGGAACGAATTGTACTGGTCGCCCAGGTCGCCGGGCTCGCTGGTCACGGCGATCTGTTTGGTCAGGCCTGCCCCCAGGGAGTCGGTACGGGCGACGATCACGCCGTCGTCCACGCCCAGCTCGAGGAAGGCGTAGCGCACCGCGTTGATCTTGGCCAGGAAGTCGACATGGGGAACGGTGACCTTGCCATCCTGGTGGCCGCACTGCTTCTCGTCGGACACCTGGTTCTCGATCTGGATGCAGCAGGCGCCGGCCTCGATCATTTTCTTGGCAAGCAGGTAAGTGGCCTCGGGGTTGCCGAATCCGGCGTCGATGTCGGCAATGATCGGCACGACGTGGGTTTCGAAATTGTCGATCTGCGCCTGAATGTCGCTTTGTTTGGCCTTGTCACCGGCGTCGCGGGCCGCGTCCAGTGCGCCGAACAGCAGATCCAGTTCCCGGGCATCGGCCTGGCGCAGGAAGGTGTAGAGCTCTTCGATCAGTGCAGCTACCGCAGTCTTCTCATGCATCGATTGGTCGGGCAGCGGGCCGAAATCGGAACGCAGCGCGGCGATCATCCAGCCGGACAGGTAGAGGTAGCGTTTGTTGGTGGTCTTCAGGTGCTTCTTGATGGAGATCAGCTTCTGCTGGCCGATGAAGCCGTGCCAGCAGCCGAGGGACTGGGTGTAAACGGAAGAGTCGGCGTCGTACTCGGCCATGTCCTTGCGCATGATGGCGGCCGTGTACTTGGCGACGTCCAGGCCGGTCTTGAAGCGGTTCTGGGCGCGCATGCGAGCGACGGATTCCGGGTTGATGGCGCTCCAGCTGCTGCCAGCGGCTTCTTTCAGGGCGGCAACGGCTTTGATGTCGTTTTCGTAAGCTGACATGGTCAATCCTTCAAGTGTGTGTTTGGTCGAGCACCGAACGTCGCGCACAATCCAGGCGCAGGGCTCGGAGCGAGCTCACCGCAGACGTTGAGAGGAAACTGGAAGGAGGGCGCTTTGGGCCGGGTGGACGAAGCGCATCGGCAGACACCACCCGCCGGGTAGGCGAGTCATGGTGCGTATAGGCCCGTGGACGCCTGCGGCACCGTGCTGATCGATACGTGAAACGCTTCCCCGTCCCTCAGGACAACCTCGTTCCAGTCGCCATCTCGTCGAACTGCCTTGTGGGCCTAACAACACGAATCGATCTTGCGGTAAGCAAGAATACGACCCGGGGGCTCCGCTTCCGGAGCCCCTGATTAGCGGGAGCGAGGCCATCATGCGACCGACGAAAATGTTCGTCAATCGTTTTTGTAGTGTTTTTTTAGATCTACTACATAAGTCTTAGATCGACCGTATAGTCACGTTTTACGGGGATTTCAGTCGATTATCTCGACCTTTACGCGCATGCTCATATCTTCACGGCCTTCCGTGGAGTAGCGGCGCAATACGCCGCTGCGATCAGCCTGAGTCTGTTCGCTGCTGCCACCGATGCTGATCCACTCGCCGATGCGGCCACTGACCCGGGTATCGGCCTGTTGAATGTCGATCACACCGGGCTGTTCCTGGTTGACCCGGTCCCGGTTGCTGCTGATGTCCAGGTGCACGACCTCGCCGGCCAGGCTGGCGGTGACGTAGAAGCCCTGAGTGACGTTGCGGTATTCGGTGTTGTTGGTGACCTGGCCGTAAGGACCTCGACTGCTGGTGGTCACCGGTACGCTCTGGCCGACCTGGATCAGCGCCGGATAGCCTTCACTGGCCTGCACCTGCTGGGTACCGCCACCGCGGCTGTCGGTGCTGCGACGGATGATTCGTGCCTGGTCGCGGCCCTGGACTTCGCCACGACCAATCTCTACCCGGCCATTGCCAGCGCTGATGCTGCCATCGACGCTGTAGCCCCGGTCATCGCGATAGGCGGACTCACTGGTGTCGACGCTGATCAGCAGGCGTCTGGGCTGGGTATCGAGCTGGCCGAGCAATCCCCGGATCTCCTCGATCTTGCCGGGTGGCGCATTGACGATGAGCTGGTTGCCGTAGGCGCTGACACGCCCCTCGTTGCCGAGGGCCGACTGCACCACGGGCAGCAATTCTGTGGCGGTTCGGTAGTTGAGCGGGATGACTTCGCTGGCAGCCAGCGCCGAGAGGCTGAAAGCGAGCAGGGCAGCGCCGAGAAAATGCCGTTTCAGCAGGAAACTCTTCATAGCAGAAAACTCCGCAAATCAGGATCGGTGATACTGGTATCCCAGGTCTGGTCGAACAGCCGCTGCAGCTGGCGAACACCGGCTGGATCCTGGTACTTGGCATAGCCGGCGAACTGATCCGGCTCGGGGCGCACCAGCAGACCCTGTTCGTCGGCCAGCAGAAAGGCACCTTCGGGTGCTGGGTAATCGGGATGGCAACGACGAATCTGCAGGTGGCTGGACAGCTTGCGTGACAGGGTGATCAGCCGATGCCCGTCGCGAACTGCGCGACTGCTGTCACGCAGCAGAATGCGCAGCCGGCTGTTGCGATGGCTGAGCAGAAATTGCGTGCAGGCCTGCGCAATGCTGCTGTGGTGGTAGAGCCAGGGTTCCAGGTCCGGGCTGTAGAGGCACAATGTGCGCCTGGCCTGTTGCATCAGGGCCAGGGCATGGCCACGAGCCTGGTCGGGCCGGTTGAAGCGCTGCAGCGCCTGCTCGCCGCCCAGCACGAAGGGGGCAGGCTCCCAGGCCGCCGGTAGCGGCAGCGGGCTGTGCGGATTGTGCAAGGTGACGCGCCCGGGTGAAGCGAACTCGATGGGTTCGAGTTCGGTGTCATCGGGGGCGTGTTCATCGTTCATGCTGACCTCTGTGGCACTGGCGTAGCCACAGCTGGTCATCAGCCGCTGCTGCGCACCATGTCGACGTGGGGAATGCCTGCTTCCAGGTATTCGTCACTCACTACAGTGAAGCCCAGCTTTTCATAGAACGGCGCTGCCTGCACCTGGGCGCTGAGCATTTGCTGCCTCAACCCGCGTTTTTCCGCCTCGGCGATCACCGCGTGCAGCAGCGCTTCGCCGACCTTCAGGCCGCGCCAGTCCTTGAGTACCGATACCCGGCCGATCTGACCGTCCGCCAGCAGGCGCGCGGTGCCGATCGGGTAGTCGCCCTCGCAGGCGAGAAAATGCACGGCATCACGGTCTTCGGCGTCCCATTCCAGTTCAGGCGGCACCGCCTGCTCGGCGACGAACACCGTTTCGCGGATGCGTCGCAGTTCTTCGTAATCCTTGTGCCAGTCGGCGATGCGTACGTGCAGGTCATTCATCGGCGAACTCCACGCTCCCCTGCTTGGCGAGTTCGAGCAGCAGCGTACGTGCTTCGTCGTTGCCCAGCCACGGGCCGAGGTTTTCCAGGTGCAGGGCATCGGCGGAGCAGATCATTTTCAGCAGCTCGCGCAGGTCGGTGGAAACCAAGCGGCTCTGGCCACTGGCGAACAGCACCAGGTCCTCGCCCACTTCGGACCAGGCCATGCGCGCGCTGGGGTTGCGGATCATCACGGCACCGTCTTCCAACTGGTCGAGGAAACCGTCTTCGTCGATCTCGATGCCGGCGATCAGTTCCGGGTAGCGCGGCTCGGTCATGAACTGGCCGAACCAGGTCATCAGCAGGCGTTCGTCACTCATGTGCTCGGCGAGCAATGCCTTGAGACGATCCAGTGCGTCGCGCTGAATCTCGTTGGGATCGCTGACAGGCGCAGTGCCGGCATCGCTGTAGCGCGTTTCCTCGGGCAGGAACTGGCCAAGAAAGTCGGTGAAATGGGTCAGTACTTCGGCCGCGCTGGGTGCGCGGAAACCCACGGAATAGGTCATGCAGTCGTCCTCGGCGATGCCATTGTGGGCCAGTAGCGGCGGCAGATAGAGCATATCGCCGGGCTCCAGCAGCCACTCTTCGGTTTGATCGAATTGCGCCAGGATCTTCATGTCCAGATCCGGCAGCAGGGGGCTGTGCGAGTCGCACATCTGGCCGATCTGCCAGCGGCGACGGCCATGGCCCTGCAGGAGAAACACGTCGTAGTTGTCGTAGTGCGGACCAACACCGCCGCCAGGCGCGGCGAAACTGATCATTACGTCATCGATACGCCACTTGGGCAGGAAGTTGAATGCTTCCAGCAGCTCGGCAACCTCGGGAACGAACTGGTCGACGGCCTGCACCAACAGCGTCCATTCGCGCTCGGGAAGCTGCGAGAAGGCATCCTCGGCGAACGGGCCGCTGCGGACTTGCCACGGCGTTTCACCGTGCTCGACGACCAGGCGCGATTCGACTTCGTCCTCGAGGGCGAGGCCGGCCAGTTCGTCCGGCGAAATCGGGCTTTCGAAAGCAGGGATGGCCTGGCGCACCAGCAGGGGCTTCTTCTGCCAGTAGTCGCGCAGGAATTCACCTGCGCTCAGGCCACCCAATAGCTTAAGAGGAGCATCAGGATTCATCTGTAAGTCCTTGATATTTATTAAAGCGTATAAAAAGAAACGCCCGGCTTCAGCCGGGCGTCCTTGGGACTGGCTACAGCTTAGATGCGTTTGGCCTGAGCCACCGCGTTGCCGATGTAGTTGGCTGGAGTGAGCTGCTTGAGCTCCTCCTTGGCCTGCTGCGGCATATCCAGGCCGTCGATGAAGGCCAGCAGCGCTTCCGGCGTGATGCCCTTGCCACGCGTGAGCTCCTTGAGTTTCTCGTAGGGGTTGTCGATGGCATAGCGACGCATGACGGTCTGGATCGGCTCGGCGAGCACTTCCCAGCAGGCGTTCAGGTCTTCAGCAATACGTTGAGCATTGAGCTCCAACTTGCTGATTCCCTTGAGGCTTGCCTCGTAGGCGATCACGCTGTGGGCAAAGCCGACACCAAGGTTGCGAAGCACGGTGGAGTCGGTCAGGTCACGCTGCCAGCGGGAAATCGGCAGCTTGCTGGCCAGGTGCTGGAACAGCGCGTTGGCGATACCCAGATTGCCTTCGGAGTTCTCGAAGTCGATCGGATTGACCTTGTGCGGCATGGTCGACGAGCCGATCTCGCCGGCAACGGTCTTCTGTTTGAAGTAGCCCAGGGAGATGTAGCCCCAGACGTCGCGGTCGAAGTCGATGAGGATGGTGTTGAAACGGGCGATGGCGTCGAACAGCTCGGCGATGTAGTCGTGCGGCTCGATCTGCGTGGTGTAGGGGTTCCACTGCAGGCCCAGATCATTCTCGATGAACTGGCGGGCATTGGCTTCCCAGTCGATCTTCGGGTAGGCCGACAGGTGGGCATTGTAGTTGCCCACGGCGCCATTGATCTTGCCCAGCAGCGGCACGGCGGCGATCTGCACGATCTGCCGCTCGAGGCGATAGACAACGTTGGCCAGTTCTTTACCCAGGGTCGTCGGCGAGGCCGGTTGGCCGTGGGTGCGCGACAGCATCGGCACCTCGGCGAACTTCACCGACAATTCGCGGATGGCAGCGGCGATCTGGCGCATCAGCGGCAGCAGCACGTTGTCGCGGCCTTCGCGCAGCATCAGGGCGTGGGACAGGTTGTTGATGTCCTCGCTGGTGCAGGCGAAGTGAATGAACTCGCTGACCTTGTCCAGCTCCGGCAGCTTGGCTGCCTGTTCCTTGAGCAGGTACTCCACGGCCTTGACGTCGTGGTTGGTGGTGCGCTCGATTTCCTTGACGCGTTCGGCGTGCTCGATGGCGAAGTTTTCGGCCAGCTCATCGAGCAGCGCGTTGGCTTCGGCAGAGAAGGGCGCGACTTCGCTCACACCTTCATGGGCAGCGAGGCGCTGCAGCCAGCGGACTTCCACCTGAACGCGGAAACGAATCAGACCGTATTCGCTGAAAATGGGGCGCAGAGCGCTGGTTTTGCCGGCATAGCGGCCATCTACGGGCGAAACCGCGGTGAGCGAGGAAAGCAGCATGGGAGGCGTTCTCGGACAGTCGGGCGTTGAAAAGGGGGCGTATCATACACGAAGTGGCGCGCTACACGCGGCAGGCTTCGGCGCGTGGCGGACTGGCGGCACTTCATGACGCAGGATATTCAAAAATAAATCCTTTTAAATCATTAAGATAAATGGGGATTTTGACTTTAATCCTGAAGCTTCAGTCAGCCGCGCAGCATCGGATAAAGTTCGCGCAGCAATTTGCGGCGGCTGAACACCAGTTGCCAGCGGTGCCCACCCAACTGCCGCCACAGGCGCCCGGAACGGATGCCGGCTAGCAGCAGGGCGCGGATCTTCGAGGCATTGGCCGGCTGCTGCAGAAAGCGGCTGTCGCCCTGCACCTGAATGCGCTGCTTGAAGGTGCTGATGGTGTCCTGATACAGCGCCCCGCACGAGGAAATCACGTTCTCATGACCGATGCCGAAGTGCTCGGCCTGGCTCTGGATCTGATCCAGACGCCCGCCCATCAACTGCAGCAGATCACCACGCTTGTCGAGTTGACGCTCCAGGCCGAGCAAGGCGAGGGCATAGCGCAACGGCTCGCGCTGCAGGCTGGTAGGGTCGCGCTCCAGGGCGCTGACCAGGGCCCGGTAACCATCACGCAGATTGAGGTCGTCACCGCCGAACACCTCCAGGGTGCCTTGGGGATCACGTACCAGCAGGCTGCCGATCAGGCAGGTCACTTCGCTTTCGGCGGCCTGGCCGGTCTTGGCGATCTTGTCGACCATCACCGCGGTTTGAAATACCGCGCCGAGGGCGATCAGCTGTTCTTGAATAGGGGTCATCGGGGGGCACCCTCGCTCCAGGGCTCGGCGCTTTCGATCACGCCACCGCCAAGACAGATATCACCGTCGTAGAACACCACGGACTGGCCAGGCGTGACGGCACGTTGCGGCTGATCGAAGGTGGCGCGATAGCCATCAGCGCTGCGCTCCAGCGTGCAGGTCTGATCCGCCTGGCGGTAGCGAACCTTGGCGGTCAGTCGGCGCGGTGTGTCCAGTTCGACGGGGTTGACCCAGTAGATCTGCGAGGTGTTGAGGGCGCGGGAGAACAGCCAGGGGTGCTCGTTGCCCTGGCCGACCAGCAGCACGTTGCGGCTCAGGTCCTTGTGCAGCACGTACCAGGGCTCATCGCCGGCATCCTTGAGGCCGCCGATACCCAGGCCCTGGCGCTGGCCGATGGTGTGGTACATCAGGCCGTGGTGCCTGCCGATGACCTCGCCTTCGGTGGTTTCGATGTCGCCCGGCTGCGCCGGCAGGTACTGCTTTAGGAAATCGCTGAAGCGCCGCTCACCGATGAAGCATATGCCGGTGGAGTCCTTCTTCTTGGCGGTGGCCAGCTCGTATTTCTCGGCGATGGCGCGCACCTGGGGCTTTTCCAGCTCGCCAACCGGGAACAGGGTCTTGGCGATCTGCTCGCCGCCAACGGCGTGCAGGAAATAGCTCTGATCCTTGTTCGGGTCCAGGCCCTTGAGCAGCTCGCTGCGCCCGTCGATGTCACGCCTGCGCACGTAGTGGCCGGTGGCAATCAGGTCGGCGCCGAGCATCAGGGCGTAATCGAGGAACGCCTTGAACTTGATTTCGCGGTTGCAGAGGATGTCCGGGTTCGGCGTGCGACCAGCCTTGTACTCGGCCAGGAAGTGCTCGAACACATTGTCCCAGTACTCGGCCGCGAAGTTGGCGGTGTGCAGCTTGATGCCGATGCGATCGCAAACGGCCTGGGCGTCGGCCAGGTCGTCCATGGCGGTGCAGTATTCGGTGCCGTCGTCCTCATCCCAGTTCTTCATGAACAGGCCTTCGACCTGATAGCCCTGCTCGAGCAACAGCAGGGCCGATACGGAGGAGTCGACGCCGCCGGACATGCCGACGATGACGCGCTGAGTGGCTGGATCTTGCATGGTCGGGATCAATACGGGCTTCAAAGGGGCGAGATTCTAACAGGATGCGCGACGCGTTTCAGTCTGCCGCGTACCGGCGCTGTTACATGGGATCGTGGATGAGGCTGAGGGGAAAGCGGGCGCCTGCCAGGTAGTCGTCCAGGCAGCGCAGCACCAGCTCGCTGCGCAGGCGACCGCGCTCGGCCAGTAGTTCGTCGTAAGTGAGCCAGCGGATGCCGCTGATATCGCTGTCCAGCGCGCGCGCGGGATGATGCGCGAGCAGGTTGGCGGTGAAGCAGATGCGTTGATAGGTCACGCCGTTGCTCGGTGCGGTGTACAGGTAGATGCCGGTAACGCCGGTCAGCTCGACATCGCAGCCGGTCTCTTCCAGGGTTTCCCGTACCGCGGCCTGCAGCAGGCTTTCCCGGGGTTCCAGGTGACCGGCGGGCTGGTTGAGCACCAGGCGGCCGCGCTTTAGCTCTTCGACGAACAGAAAACGCCCGCCGTGCTCGACGATCGTCGCAACGGTGACGTGTGCATGCCAGGTCATGAAGCCTCCTCCAGCGGATAGGAAAATAAAAAACCCCGGCACAGGGCCGGGGTCCTTTTGTCTCAACCAATCACTCAGGCCAGAGAGGCCAGAGCGGCGTTGAGGGTCGCGCTTGGACGCATGACTTTTTCGGTCAGCTCCTTGTTCGGCGCGTAGTAGCCACCGATTTCAGCCGGCTTGCCCTGTACCGCGCCCAGTTCGGCTACGATCTTGGCTTCGTTGTCGCTCAGGGTCTTGGCCAGCGGTGCGAACTGCGCCTGCAGTGCGGCGTCTTCATTCTGTGCTGCCAGAGCCTGAGCCCAGTACAGCGCCAGGTAGAAGTGGCTTCCGCGGTTGTCGATACCGCCGACCTTGCGTGCTGGCGACTTGTCGGTGTCGAGGAACTGGCCGGTGGCTTGGTCCAGGGTCTTGCTCAGTACCAGTGCCTTCGGATTGTCGTAGGTGTTGCCCAGGTGCTCCAGGGAAGCGGCCAGAGCCAGGAACTCACCCAGCGAATCCCAGCGCAGGAAGTTTTCCTCGACCAGTTGCTGGACGTGCTTCGGCGCAGAACCGCCAGCGCCGGTTTCGAACAGACCGCCGCCATTCATCAGCGGCACGATCGAGAGCATCTTGGCACTGGTGCCCAGTTCCATGATCGGGAACAGGTCGGTCAGGTAGTCGCGCAGCACGTTGCCAGTCACCGAGATGGTGTCCTTGCCTTCGCGAATGCGTGCCAGGGAGAACGTGATGGCTTCGACCGGGGCGAGGATGCGGATGTCCAGGCCGCTGGTGTCATGATCCTTCAGGTACTGCTCGACCTTCTTGATCATTTCGGCGTCATGCGCGCGCGCCGGATCCAGCCAGAACACCGCTGGGGTGTCGCTCAGGCGTGCACGGTTGACGGCCAGCTTGACCCAATCCTGGATCGGCTCGTCCTTGGTCTGGCACATGCGGAAGATGTCGCCTTCCTCGACCTTTTGCTCCATCAGCACCTTGCCATTGGCATCGCTGACGCGAACCACGCCGTTGGCCTGGATCTGGAAAGTCTTGTCGTGGGAGCCGTACTCTTCGGCTTTCTGAGCCATCAGGCCAACGTTCGGTACGCTGCCCATGGTAGTCGGGTTGAAGGCGCCATTGGCCTTGCAGTCCTCGATGACCACCTGGTAGATGCCTGCATAGCAACGGTCCGGGATCACCGCCTTGGCGTCTTGCAGCTCGCCTGCGGTGTTCCACATGCGGCCCGAATCGCGAATCATGGCTGGCATCGAGGCGTCGACGATCACGTCGCTCGGTACGTGCAGGTTGGTGATGCCCTTGTCGGAGTTGACCATCGCCAGCGCCGGACGATCGGCGTAAACGGCGGCGATGTCGGCTTCGATCTCGGCCTGCTTGTCAGCGGGCAGCTTCTTGATGCTGGCGTACAGGTCGCCGATACCGTTGTTCAGGTTGAAGCCTGCTTCCTGCAGGGCGGCTGCGTGCTTCTCGAGGGCCGCCTTGTAGAACTCGGCAACGATCTGGCCGAAGATGATCGGGTCGGAGACCTTCATCATGGTGGCCTTCAGGTGAACCGAGAACAATACGCCCTGTTTCTTGGCATCTTCGATCTCCGCGGCGATGAAGCTGCGCAGCGCCTTCTTGCTCAGCACCGAGCAGTCCAGGATTTCGTTGGCCAGAACCGAGGTTTTCTCCTTCAGCACGGTTGCGCTGCCATCGCTACCGATCAGCTCGATCTTCACGCTGCCTTTGGCGTCGATCAGGGCAGCCTTTTCGCTGCCGTAGAAGTCGCCATTTTCCATGTGTGCCACGTGGGACTTGGAGTCAGCGCTCCAGGCGCCCATCTTGTGCGGGTGCTTGCGCGCGTAGTTCTTGACCGACAGCGGGGCGCGACGGTCGGAGTTTCCTTCGCGCAGCACCGGGTTCACGGCGCTGCCCTTGACCTTGTCGTAACGGCTGCGGATATCGCGTGCTTCGTCGCTGTCGCCAGTGTCCGGGTAGTCCGGCAGGGCGTAACCCTGGCTCTGCAACTCCTTGACCGCTGCCTTCAGCTGCGGCACCGAGGCGCTGATGTTCGGCAGCTTGATGATGTTGGCTTCTGGTGTGGTGGCCAGGGCGCCCAACTCGGCCAGATGGTCACCCTGCTTCTGCGCGTCGGTCAGAAACTCGGGGAACAGGGCCAGGATACGGCCGGCCAGCGAGATGTCGCGGGTCTCGACGGCGATATCCGAGGAGGCGGTGAACGCTTTGACGACGGGGAGCAGGGAGTAGGTCGCAAGCGCAGGGGCTTCGTCGGTGAGGGTGTAGATAATCTTCGAGCGTGTGGTCATATTTGATTTAACTCTCTTTTTGCCGAACTTGCACAACACACTGATCCGGGGGGAGTGGCTTCTGGCCACGGCGCGGCATCAATGATGTGAATTCGAAGTTCCATCCCGATGATGTTGGGTGTCGCAATCGACCGATGGCGCTAGCGAGTCGCCTCTGAAGGCCGGTACGACGAGTACTGGAAGCCGTACGCCAGGCAAATGCGCCCTGATGACTACTCAGTCAGCGGGCGAGTATATCAAACCGCAGGGCGATGGCAGTGACCAAGTTGTTGGCAGCGTGGCTCATGGGGGTGGCTGCACATGCCACAACCCGCAACTGGGCGAACCTCCGGTGGGACAGGCCGGAGGACCCGGATTGGCTGGCCCTCGGGCCTTCCGGGAGGGGCTGCCACGATCAATTCGAGCAAGGCCGGCTCACGCCGGGCCGAGCCGCTGGGTGCTGCTGCAAAAACGAAAAAGCCGATCCAGGGATCGGCGTTCGCGTGCAGCCAGGCGGCAATGCAAGGTCAGACTTCGACCGGCTCCCCGCGCACTCTGCTGGCGGCGGTGGTGGCGACTTCGGCGGTCACCTGGGCGGCGCTGATGTTCACGGCGTGGAGGCCCTTGGGGCCTTGAATAATATCGAAGCTTACGGCTTGTCCGGCCTTCAGGGTCTTGTAGCCGTCCATCTGGATAGCCGAGTAATGGGCGAACAGGTCCTCATCTCGGCCGTCGGCCAGGATGAACCCATAGCCCTTGGCGTTGTTGAACCACTTGACCTTACCACTTAGCATGCTGATATCCCTCTGCAAGGAACTCCATTGCTGGAGTATCATCCACATTAGATCTCGCGTTCGCAGGATCGCCCCGTACGTGCGCAAGCCCTTTCACCCCGTAGGGGTATCTTTGGTTGTAACACCGTTCTGCCGATAGTCAAGGCAGTGTACGAAGCACCGATAAACGGGCCCCAGTTTTGCTGCCCGCTTCCATTCACCCACGAACCTTTTATCCAGCATGCATGCAAGTAGCCAGATTCGACTAACATTCAATCAGGATCGACCCGCACCGCATGAGGACGACTCTTCAGGCCTGGCCGTGGAGGAATCCAAGCCGGCATTGCAGGCGCCTCCGCTCTATAAGGTGATCTTGTTCAATGATGACTACACCCCCATGGATTTCGTGGTCGAAATACTCGAGACCTTCTTCAACCTCAATCGGGAGGTGGCGACCAGGATCATGTTGACCGTGCACACCGAAGGTCGCGCCGTTTGTGGTCTCTACACCCGCGATATCGCCGAGACCAAGGCCACGCAGGTCAATCAATACGCGCGGGAAAGCCAGCATCCATTACTCTGTGAAATCGAGAAGGACGGTTAACGCCGGCCGCTTGGGCATGAGGTGAAGCTATGTTAAATCGAGAGCTCGAAGTCACCCTCAACCTTGCCTTCAAGGAGGCACGCGCAAAACGTCATGAGTTCATGACGGTGGAGCACCTCCTGCTGGCTCTTCTGGACAACGAAGCCGCAGCCAGCGTGCTGCGCGCCTGTGGCGCCAGCCTGGACAAGCTGCGAGGCGACCTGCAGGAATTCATCGATTCCACCACGCCGCTGATTCCGCAGCATGACGAAGAGCGCGAGACCCAGCCCACCCTGGGCTTCCAGCGCGTTCTGCAGCGCGCCGTATTCCACGTGCAGAGCTCCGGCAAGCGCGAAGTGACCGGCGCCAATGTGCTGGTGGCGATCTTCAGCGAGCAGGAAAGCCAGGCCGTGTTCCTGCTCAAGCAGCAGAGCGTGGCGCGCATCGACGTGGTCAATTTCATCGCCCATGGCATTTCCAAGGTGCCGGGCCAGGGCGCATCCCCGGACGCCGAACAGGAGCTGCAGGACGACGAGGGCGGCGAGTCCTCCTCGTCCAGCAACCCGCTGGACGCCTACGCCAGCAACCTGAACGAGCTGGCACGCCAGGGCCGTATCGACCCGTTGGTCGGTCGCGAGCACGAGGTCGAGCGCGTGGCACAGATTCTCGCCCGGCGCCGCAAGAACAACCCACTGCTGGTGGGTGAGGCGGGTGTCGGCAAGACAGCCATCGCCGAGGGCCTGGCCAAGCGCATCGTCGACAATCAGGTACCTGATCTGCTCGCCGACGCAGTGGTCTACTCCCTCGACCTGGGCGCACTGCTGGCGGGCACCAAGTACCGCGGCGATTTCGAGAAGCGCCTCAAGGCGCTGCTCACCGAGCTGCGCAAACGTCCCCATGCAATCCTGTTCATCGACGAGATCCATACCATCATCGGTGCCGGTGCGGCGTCTGGCGGCGTGATGGATGCCTCCAACCTGCTCAAGCCGGCGCTGTCATCGGGGGAGATCCGTTGCATCGGCTCCACCACCTTCCAGGAATTCCGCGGCATCTTCGAGAAGGATCGTGCCCTGGCACGACGCTTCCAGAAAGTCGACGTGGTCGAGCCTTCGGTGGAAGACACCATCGGCATCCTCAGGGGCCTCAAGGGCCGCTTCGAGCAGCACCATGACATCGAGTACAGCGATGAGGCGTTGCGCGCCGCTGCGGAGCTGGCGTCGCGCTACATCAACGATCGGCACATGCCCGACAAGGCGATCGACGTGATCGACGAGGCGGGCGCCTATCAGCGCCTGCAGCCGCAGGACAAGCGCCTCAAGCGCATCGACGTCCCGCAGGTCGAAGACATCGTCGCCAAGATCGCGCGGATTCCGCCAAAGCACGTCAGCAGCTCCGACAAGGAATTGCTGCGCAACCTGGAGCGCGACCTGAAACTGACCGTATTCGGTCAGGACGCGGCCATCGATTCGCTGGCCACTGCCATCAAGCTGTCGCGCGCAGGTCTCAAGGCGCCGGACAAGCCGGTCGGCTCGTTCCTGTTCGCCGGTCCGACCGGCGTCGGCAAGACCGAGGCGGCTCGTCAGTTGTCCAAGGCCCTGGGAGTCGAGCTGGTGCGTTTCGACATGTCCGAGTACATGGAGCGACACACCGTGTCCCGTCTGATCGGCGCCCCTCCCGGTTATGTCGGTTTCGACCAGGGTGGCCTGCTGACCGAGGCCATCACCAAGCAGCCGCATTGCGTGCTGCTGCTCGATGAAATCGAGAAGGCCCATCCGGAGGTCTTCAACCTACTGCTGCAGGTGATGGATCACGGCACCCTGACCGACAACAACGGGCGCAAGGCGGATTTCCGCAACGTCATCCTGATCATGACCACCAACGCCGGCGCCGAAACGGCCTCGCGGGCGTCGATTGGCTTCACCTATCAGGACCACTCTTCCGATGCGATGGAAGTCATCAAGAAGAGCTTCACGCCGGAGTTCCGCAACCGCCTGGATACCATCATCCAGTTCGGCCGCCTCAGCCACGAAACGATCAAGAGCATCGTCGACAAGTTTCTCATCGAGCTGCAGGCGCAGCTCGAAGACAAGCGCGTCATGCTCGAGGTCAGCGACGCGGCGCGTGACTGGCTGGCAGAGCAGGGCTATGACGTGCAGATGGGTGCACGGCCCATGGCTCGCCTGATCCAGGATCGGATCAAGCGTCCGCTGGCGGAGGAGATCCTCTTCGGCGAGCTGTCCGAGCATGGCGGCACCGTCCACGTGAATCTCGAGAACGGCGAGCTGACGTTCGATTTCGAGACCACGGCGGAAATGGCCTGAGGTAGGACGGCGGGCTCGTCGAGCTCGCCAAGTCAGGCCGATTACGCTGCAAGAGCAACGAAAACGCCCGGCATATGCCGGGCGTTTTCGTTGCTGCGCGAAGCAGGCCTGGGAGCGCGGTTCCTGCCTGTCAGCGGGCGCGGTAGGTGATGCGACCCTTGCTCAGGTCGTAAGGGGTCAGCTCTACGCGAACCTTGTCACCAGTCAGAATGCGGATGTAATTCTTGCGCATCTTTCCGGAGATGTGCGCGGTAACGACGTGCCCATTTTCCAACTCCACGCGAAACATGGTGTTGGGCAGGGTGTCGACGACAGTGCCTTCCATTTCGAAGCTGTCTTCTTTCGACATGCAGTAAAGCCCTCGGTATCCAATGAATGGCCCGGCGCAACTGGCCCCAGGCAAAAGCGGCGTGCATTGTGCCCGAAAACCGGGGTTGACGCCAAGGGTCTGTTCCTGTTTCGGCGAAGCGGTTGTGACCAGGCCCGCAAAGCATTCAGGTGAGAGCGATCCAGCTCTGGTTGACGAACAGCTCGATGGGACGGTACTGCGTCTTGTAATTCATCTTCCGGCAGTTCTTGATCCAGTAGCCCAGGTAGACAGCCGGCAGATCCATGCGCAGCGCCTCGCCGATCTGCCAGAGGATGGCGAAACGCCCGAGGCTGCGGCGCTCCTCGTCGGGATCGTAGAAGGTGTAGACCGCCGACAGCCCGTTGGGCAGCGCGTCGGTGACGGCGATGGCCAGTAGCCGGCCATTCTCGCGAAATTCGTAGAACCATGAAAACGGCAGGTCGCGCAGCAGAAACGTGGAGAACTGCTCGCGGCTGGGCGGGTACATGTCGCCGTCGGCATGGCGTTCTTCGATATAGCGAGCATAGAGCGCGTAGTATTCCTCGCTGAACACCGGCCTGGCTGCGCATACCTGAACCGACTCGTTGCGCTTGAGAATCTTGCGCTGCTGCCGATTGGGGACGAAGCGGGCAACCGGAATCCTCGCCGGCACGCACGCCGTACAGCGCTGGCAGTGCGGTCGGTAGAGATGATCACCACTACGCCGGAAGCCGAGCTCGGAAAGCTCGGCATACATGTGCGCATCCATGGGCTGACTGGGGTCGAGGAATAGCGTGGTGGCCTGCTCTTCCGACAGATAGCTGCACGGGTGCGGCTGGGTGGCGTAGAACTTCAGGCGAGCCAGCTCAGTCATGATCGCCTCCCTAGGGTCTGGAATCAGTGTATGCCAGGTCACGGCCCGCCACCAGAACAGGCCCGTCAGCCGTCCGTCGGCCGCCAGGCCGCGCGCCAGTCGGCAGCGCTGGGCTGATCGAGGTAGCGCTGCAGGTATTCCGCGAACTGTTTCCGATCGATGGCACGAGCACCCAGGCTGTGCAGGTGCTGAGTCGGCATCTGGCAGTCGATCAGCTCGAAGCCCCAACTCCTGAGGTGCTCGACCAGGGTTACGAAACCGACCTTGGAGGCATTGTCGGCGCGGCTGAACATCGACTCGCCGAAGAACAGCTTGCCCATGGCCAGGCCGTAGAGCCCGCCCACCAGTTGCTCGTCTTGCCAGACCTCCACGCTATGGGCCACGCCGCGCCCGTGCAGCTCGATATAGGCTTGCTGCATGGGGGTGGTGATCCAGGTGCCGTCCGCGTAGTCGCGTGGCGCGGCGCAAGCCTGGATGACGTCCGCGAAGGCCTGGTCGAAAGTGACCCGGTAATGCCCCTGACGGATGACCTTGCGCAGGCTGCGCGATACGTGCACCTCGCCGGGAAACAGCACGGTGCGAGGGTCTGGCGACCACCACAACAGCGGCTGCCCATCCTGGTACCAGGGAAAGCAGCCGTGTCGGTAGGCGGCGATCAACCGCTCGGCGCGCAGGTCGCCCCCCGCGGCCAGCAGGCCATTGGGTTCGCGCAGGGCCATGTCGAGTGACGGGAAGGTCAGAGAGTCACGTTGCAACCAGGTGAGCATTGGCTAGACCGCAGCGGGGGAGGGCGGGCATCAACCCGCCCTGAACCATCAGTTGTCGTCGAGGAATTTTTCGACGTCGAGGGCAGCCATGCAGCCAGCACCGGCCGAGGTGATCGCCTGGCGATAGACGTGGTCGGCCACGTCACCGGCGGCGAAAACCCCTTCGATACTGGTAGCGGTGGCATTGCCTTCATTGCCGCCATTGATCAGCAGGTAGCCATCGCGCATTTCCAGCTGCCCCTGGAAAAGGTCGGTGTTCGGCTTGTGGCCAATGGCGATGAACACACCGGCAAGCGGCAGATCGCTGCTGCTGCCGTCCAGGGTGTTGCGCAGGCGGGCACCGGTCACGCCGGTGGCGTCGCCGAGCACTTCTTCCAGGGTGTGGTTCCAGTGCAGGCGCATGTTGCCGTTGGCCACCTTGTCGAACAGCTTGTCCTGGAGGATCTTCTCCGAGCGCAGCTTGTCGCGGCGGTGCACCAGGTGCACTTCCTTGGCGATGTTGGAGAGGTAGAGCGCCTCCTCGACGGCGGTGTTGCCACCGCCGATCACCGCGACCACCTGGTTGCGGTAGAAGAAACCGTCGCAGGTAGCGCAGGCGGAAACCCCCTTGCCGGCGAACGCCTCCTCGGACGGCAGGCCGAGGTATTGAGCCGATGCGCCGGTGGCGATGATCAGCGCGTCGCAGGTGTAGGTGCCACTGTCGCCCTTGAGGGTGAACGGACGGCTCTGCAACTCGGCGGTGTGGATGTGGTCGTAGATGATCTCGGTTTCGAAGCGCTCGGCGTGTTTCTGCATGCGTTCCATCAAGCCCGGGCCTGTCAGGCCTTCGACGTCACCCGGCCAGTTGTCCACTTCGGTGGTGGTGGTGAGCTGACCACCAGGCTGGATGCCAGTGATGATGACAGGCTTCAGGTTGGCACGGGCAGCGTACACGGCGGCACTGTAGCCGGCGGGCCCGGAGCCCAGGATAATCAGGCGGGAGTGCTTGACTTCGCTCATAAAAACACCTCATAAGCCTTTGTCACAAAAGAGAATGCGTGCTCAAATTGAGCCGCAAGGACGAACAGTGGCCGCTATGCTACACCGAAGCGTCAGGCGAGCGGGAGCCGACCTGGCCCCATGAAAACCGCTGCGCTTGGCCAGAGGGCGTTGAAAAACAGCGCAAAACGCGCACTTGCACCCGGTGGGCTGCACGTTTTCGCTGGCTTCAACCTTGCCTGGCCTCCGCTCGCTACGTTTTCATATAGCCTGGACGGGCCGATCTGCTCTCCATCGCCGGTGCGGCATGCCGTACAATGGCGGTGTTTAGTCCTACCGATCATGCGGCGCGCCACTGGCGCAGGAACCGATGCGTTTTGAAGAACTCTAGCTCTACAGCACCGATGCCGGCCTGGCGTCAGCAACTGCCGTACCGCCTCAAGGAGGGTGCGCTGATCGCGCTTGGCGCCTTGTGCCTCTACGTATGGATGGCACTGCTCACCTACGACCCCGCTGATCCGGGCTGGACCCATACCAGTAACGTCGAGCAGGTGCACAATGCCGCCGGCCGCGCTGGCGCTTGGTTCGCCGACGTGTTGTTCATGGCCCTGGGCTACTTCGCCTACCTGTTCCCGTTACTGCTCGGCACCAAGGCGCTGCAGGTGTTCCGTGCCCGTCACGAGCCGTGGCATTGGAGCGGCTGGCTGTTCTCCTGGCGCCTGATCGGCCTGGTGTTCCTGGTACTGTCGGGGGCCGCTTTGGCCTATATCCATTTCCAGAGCGGCGCCGGCATGCCGGCCTCGGCAGGCGGCGCCCTGGGTGAGAGCCTGGGGCAACTGACGGTTTCCGCCTTGAACGTGCAGGGCAGCACGCTGCTGTTCATCGCCCTGTTCCTGTTCGGCCTGACCGTGTTCAGCGACCTGTCCTGGTTCAAGGTCATGGACCTCACCGGCAAGATCACCCTGGACCTGCTGGAACTGGTACAGAGCCTGGTCAACCGCTGGTGGAACTCGCGCCAGGAACGCAAGCAACTGGTCGCTCAGTTGCGTGAAGTGGACGAGCGCGTCCACGACGTGGCCGCCCCGGTGGTGCGCGATCGCCGCGAGCAGGCCAAGGTCAAGGAACGCCTGATCGAGCGTGAAGAGTCGCTCAACAAGCACATGAGCGAGCGCGAAAGCCGGCCCGCACCGGTCATCTCCGCACCGATTGCACCGAAGGCGCCCGAGCCGAGCAAGCGCGTGCAGAAGGAGAAGCAGGCGCCGCTGTTCATCGACAGCGCCGTCGAAGGCACGCTGCCGCCAATCTCGCTGCTCGACCCCGCAGAAGCCAAGAAGATCGAGTACTCGCCCGAATCCCTGGCGGGTGTCGGTCACTTGCTGGAGATCAAGCTCAAGGAATTCGGGGTCGAGGTGTCGGTCGATTCGATCCATCCCGGCCCGGTGATCACCCGCTACGAAATTCAACCTGCCGCTGGCGTCAAGGTGAGCCGAATCGCCAACCTGGCCAAGGACCTGGCGCGCTCGCTGGCGGTGACCAGCGTCCGTGTGGTGGAAGTGATCCCGGGCAAGACCACCGTCGGTATCGAAATCCCCAACGAGAACCGCCAGATCGTGCGCTTCTCCGAAGTATTGTCGACCCCGGAGTACGACGACGCCAAGTCGCCGGTCACCCTGGCCCTGGGGCATGACATTGGCGGCAAGCCGGTGATCACCGATCTGGCGAAGATGCCTCACCTGCTGGTCGCCGGTACCACCGGTTCCGGTAAGTCGGTGGGCGTCAACGCGATGATTCTGTCGATCCTGTTCAAGTCGGGGCCGGAAGACGCCAAGATGATCATGATCGACCCGAAAATGCTCGAGTTGTCGATCTACGAAGGCATCCCCCATCTGCTCTGCCCGGTCGTCACCGACATGAAGGAGGCGGCCAACGCACTGCGCTGGAGCGTCGCCGAGATGGAACGTCGCTACAAGCTGATGTCGAAGATGGGCGTGCGTAACCTGGCGGGCTTCAACCGCAAGGTCAAGGATGCCATCGAGGCCGGCGAGCCGCTGCCCGATCCGCTGTATCGCCGCGAAAGCATGGAAGACGAAGCGCCGCTGCTGAAGACGCTGCCGACCATCGTCGTGGTGGTCGACGAGTTCGCCGACATGATGATGATCGTCGGCAAGAAGGTCGAAGAGCTGATCGCCCGTATCGCCCAGAAGGCACGGGCGGCGGGCATTCACTTGATTCTCGCCACCCAGCGGCCGTCGGTGGACGTGATCACCGGCCTGATCAAGGCCAACATTCCCACCCGCATGGCCTTTCAGGTATCGAGCAAGATCGATTCGCGCACCATCATCGACCAGGGCGGCGCCGAACAGCTGCTCGGCCACGGTGACATGCTCTACATGCCGCCTGGCACCAGCCTGCCGATTCGCGTGCACGGCGCGTTTGTTTCCGACGATGAAGTGCACCGCGTGGTCGAAGCCTGGAAGCTGCGTGGCGCACCGGACTACAACGAAGACATCCTGGCCGGCGCCGAAGAGGGCGGCGGTGGCTTCGACGGCGGCGGGGGTTCCGAGGGCGGCGAGGATAGCGAGTCCGATCCGCTGTACGACGAAGCGGTCAATTTCGTCCTGGAAAGCCGCCGTGCGTCGATCTCTTCGGTGCAGCGCAAATTGAAGATCGGCTACAACCGCGCCGCACGCATGATCGAAGCCATGGAAATGGCCGGCGTGGTAACGCCAATGAATACCAACGGTTCGCGGGAAGTGATCGCCCCCGGCGCGAACCGCGACTAATACCCTGACAGAGGATTCACATGCGCCTGATTCGCCTGATGTTGCTCGCCGTGCTGAGTACCGCGAGCCTGTTCGCCCATGCCGACGACGAAGCCGCTGTAAAGCGCCTGACCCAACTGCTCAACCAGGCGCAGACCATCACCGCGCGGTTTTCCCAATTGTCTCTCGATGGCAGTGGTACCCAGTTGCAGGAAACCGCCGGCGAACTGGCGCTCAAGCGGCCGGGCCTGTTCCGCTGGCACACCGACGAGCCGATGGAGCAACTGCTGGTTTCCAACGGCAAGCAGGTATGGCTGTACGATCCGGATCTCGAGCAAGTGACCATCCAGTCCCTCGACCAGCGGCTGACCCACACCCCGGCTCTGCTGCTCTCCGGTGATGTCTCGCAGATTCGCGAGAATTTCGAGATCACCTTCAAGGAAGGCGGCAGCGTGGTGGACTTCATCCTCAAGCCGAAGTCCAAGGACACCCTGTTCGACAGCCTGCGCCTGTCCTTCCGTAGCGGTGTACTGAACGACATGCAACTGATCGACAGCATCGGCCAGCGCACCAATATTCTGTTCATGAACGTGAAGATGAACGGCCCCCTGGATGACAAGCAGTTCAGCTTCGAAATCCCCGAGGGTGCGGACGTCATTCAAGAGTAGACAGCCGTGGATCTGTTTCGCAGTGCGCCCGTCGCCCAGCCACTGGCCGCCCGTCTGAGGGCGACCACGCTGGACGAATACGTTGGTCAGGAGCACCTGCTGGCCCGCGGCAAGCCGCTACGCGAAGCGCTGGAGCAGGGCGCTCTGCATTCGATGATCTTCTGGGGCCCGCCCGGTGTCGGCAAGACCACCCTGGCCCGTTTGCTGGCTCAGGTCACCGATGCGCATTTCGAGACCATTTCCGCGGTGCTGTCCGGGGTCAAGGAGATACGCCAGGCCGTCGAAGTCGCCCAACAGCACGCCGCCCAGTATGGCCGCCGCACCATTCTGTTCGTCGACGAAGTGCATCGCTTCAACAAGTCGCAGCAGGACGCCTTTCTGCCCTATGTCGAAGACGGCACGCTGATCTTCATCGGTGCGACCACGGAAAACCCCTCGTTCGAACTCAACAATGCCTTGCTGTCGCGGGCTCGTGTCTACGTGCTCAAGAGCCTGGACGACAAGGCGCTGCGCAAGCTGGTCGACCGCGCGCTGGGCGAAGCCAAGGGGCTGGGCGAGCGCCGGCTGACGCTGCCGGACGAGAGTTTCGATATTCTCAAAAGCGCGGCGGATGGCGATGGCCGACGCTTCCTGAATTTTCTCGAGAACGCCGCCGACCTGGCCGATGACGGCGGGGAGATCAGCACCGAACTGCTGCTCGACCTGCTCGGTGATACCCGACGGCGGTTCGACAAGGGCGGCGAAGCCTTCTACGACCAGATATCCGCGCTGCACAAGTCGGTGCGCGGCTCCAGCCCGGACGGCGCGCTGTACTGGTTCGCACGCATGCTCGATGGCGGCTGCGACCCGCTGTATATCGCCCGCCGCGTGGTGCGCATGGCCAGCGAGGACATCGGCAATGCCGACCCCCGCGCGCTGACCCTGTGCCTGAATGCCTGGGACGTCCAGGAACGCCTCGGCAGCCCCGAAGGTGAGCTGGCCGTGGCCCAGGCCATCGTCTACCTGGCCTGCGCGCCGAAGAGCAATGCCGTGTACAGCGCCTTCAAGGCGGCCATGCGCGACGTGGCGGAAAACGGCTCCCGCGAGGTGCCGCTGCACCTGCGCAACGCACCAACCAAGCTGATGAAGCAGCTCGGCTATGGCGACGAATACCGCTACGCCCATGACGAGCCGGATGCCTATGCCGCTGGCGAAGACTACTTTCCCGACGACCTCGAGCCGCGCCGTTATTACCAGCCGGTACCACGGGGCCTGGAGCTGAAGATTGGCGACAAGCTCGCTCACCTGGCGGCCCAGGACGCCAACAGCCCGCGGCAGCGCAGAAAGCCATGATGGTCACCATTTTCGCCGTCGCCGTTGGCGGCGCCCTCGGCACCCTGGCGCGTTTTGCCGCGGGTAACTGGGTCAATGCCCACTGGCCACAGCATTTCTATACGGCAACCTTGCTGGTGAACCTCGTCGGCTGCCTGCTGATCGGGGTACTCTACGGCCTGTTCGCGCTACGCCCCGAGGTGCCACTGCCGATCCGCGCAGGGTTGGTCGTCGGTGTACTGGGCGGTTTCACGACGTTTTCTTCATTTTCCCTGGACACCCTGCGCCTGCTGGAAAGCAGCCAGGCGCCACTGGCCCTGGGCTATGTGGCGCTGAGTGTGCTGGGCGGCCTGCTTGCCACCTGGGCAGGCCTTTCGCTAACCAAACTCTGATCGACGAGAACCTGAAATGCTCGATTCCAAACTGGTGCGCAGCCAACTGCACGAAATTGCCCAGCGTCTGGCCACCCGTGGCTATGAACTGGACGTGACCCGCGTCGAAGCCCTCGAGGCTCAGCGCAAGTCCGTTCAGACCCGTACCGAGCAATTGCAGGCAGAGCGCAACAGTCGATCCAAGTCCATCGGCCAGGCCAAGCAGCGCGGCGAAGACATCGCGCCGTTGCTGGCCGAGGTCGACCGCATGGGCAGCGACCTGGAAGAGGGCAAGCGTGAACTGGACGCCATCCAGGTCGAACTGGACAACCTGCTGCTGAGCATTCCCAACCTGCCGGACGATTCGGTGCCGGTCGGTGCCGACGAGGACGGCAACGTCGAAGTGCGCCGCTGGGGCACGCCGAAGACCTTCGATTTCCCGGTGCAGGATCACGTGAGCCTCGGTGAGCAGCATGGCTGGCTGGATTTCGAAACCGCCGCCAAGCTGTCCGGTGCCCGTTTCGCCCTGCTGCGCGGCCCGATCGCGCGCCTGCACCGCGCCCTGGCGCAGTTCATGATCAACCTGCACACCGCCGAGCATGGTTACGAGGAAGCCTACACGCCTTATCTGGTACAGGCACCAGCATTGCAGGGCACTGGCCAGCTGCCGAAGTTCGAGGAAGACCTGTTCAAGATCAGCCGCGAAGGCGAGGCCGACTTCTATCTGATTCCGACCGCCGAAGTGTCGCTGACCAATATCGTGGCCGGCGAGATCATCGATGCCAAGCAACTGCCGCTGAAGTTCGTCGCCCATACCCCATGCTTCCGCAGCGAAGCCGGCGCATCGGGCCGCGATACCCGCGGCATGATCCGCCAGCACCAGTTCGACAAGGTCGAAATGGTCCACGTGGTCGAACCGGGCAAGTCCTTCGAAGCGCTCGAGGAGCTGACCGGCCATGCCGAGAAGGTTCTGCAACTGCTCGAACTGCCGTACCGCGTCCTGGCTCTGTGCACGGGCGACATGGGCTTCAGTGCGACCAAGACCTACGACCTGGAAGTCTGGGTGCCGAGCCAGGACAAGTACCGCGAGATTTCCTCCTGCTCCAACTGTGGCGACTTCCAGGCCCGCCGCATGCAGGCGCGCTATCGCAACCCGGAAACCGGCAAGCCGGAACTGTTGCACACCCTCAACGGCTCCGGCCTGGCGGTGGGTCGCACCCTGGTGGCGGTGCTGGAGAACTACCAGCAGGCCGACGGTAGCGTCCGTGTTCCCGATGTGCTCAAGCCCTACATGGGTGGTATCGAAGCGATCGGCTGATCCAGCTACAGCGACACATCAGGGCGTCGCTTGCCGCAGTATTTCAGGCCCCGAGCAGAGTCTCGGGGTCGTCATTTTCACCACGTCGCCCGCGAGCGACCGTAATGGGCATCGTCATGGACTTTCTTCCTCTGTTCCACAAACTGCAGGATCGCCGCGTTCTGGTGATCGGCGGCGGAGAGATCGCCCTGCGCAAGGCGCGCCTGCTGGCCGATGCCGGCGCCTGCCTGCGGGTCGTATCGCCCGAGGTGGGCAGTGAATTGCGCGACCTGGTGGAGCAGGGCACTGGCGAATTGCGCCTGCGCAACTACCAGCCCGACGACCTGACCGGCGTGTCGCTGGTAATCGCCGCGACCGATGACGAAGCCCTGAATGCCCAGGTATCCCAGCAGGCTCAGGCGATCGGCCTGCCGGTCAACGTGGTGGATGCGCCGGCGCAGTGCAGCGTGATCTTCCCTGCCATCGTCGACCGCTCGCCGTTGATCGTCGCGGTCAGCAGCGGCGGTGATGCGCCGGTGCTGGCCCGGCTGATCCGCGCCAAGATCGAAACCTGGATTCCCGCTACCTACGGCCAGTTGGCGGGCCTAGCCAAGGTCTTCCGGGCCCGGGTCAAGAGCCTGTTTCCCGACGTGCAGCAGCGCCGGGTGTTCTGGGAAGACGTGTTCCAGGGGCCGATCGCCGAAAGCGTATTCGCCGGCAAGCTCGGCGAAGCCCGTCGCCTGCTGGAAGACAAAGTCAGTGGCGCTGCGCCTCGGGCGCTGGGCGAGGTTTATCTGGTCGGTGCAGGCCCGGGCGATCCCGATCTGCTGACCTTCCGCGCCCTGCGCCTGATGCAGCAGGCCGATGTGGTGCTCTACGACCGCCTGGTCGCCCCGGCGATCATCGAGCTGTGCCGCCGCGATGCCGAGCGCATCTACGTCGGCAAGCGTCGCGCCGATCATGCCGTTCCGCAGGAACAGATCAACCAGCGCCTGATCGACCTGGCCAAGGCCGGCAAGCGTGTGCTGCGGCTAAAGGGCGGCGATCCGTTCATCTTCGGCCGTGGTGGCGAGGAAATCGAGCAACTGGCCGCCCATGGCATTCCCTTCCAGGTGGTACCGGGGATCACCGCGGCCAGTGGCTGCTCCGCCTACGCAGGGATCCCGCTGACCCACCGCGATCATGCGCAATCGGTTCGCTTCGTCACCGGCCACCTCAAGGACGGCAGCACCGATCTACCCTGGCAGGAGCTGATCGCGCCGAGCCAGACCCTGGTGTTCTACATGGGCCTGGTCGGTTTGCCGATCATCTGCCAGCAACTGGTCGCCCACGGCCGTGCCGCGAGCACCCCGGCCGCGCTGGTGCAGCAGGGCACCACGGAGCATCAGCGGGTATTCACCGGCACCCTGGCCAACCTGCCCGACCTGGTGGCGCGTCATGAGGTGCATGCGCCCACCCTGGTGATCATTGGCGAGGTGGTGCAGTTGCGGGAAAAACTGGCCTGGTTCGAGGGCGCCCAGGACACGGCCCGATAGCGTCGTGTGCCGCATGCTCGTAGCCTGTGGTTGAGCGTAGCGATACCCAGGGCAGTCATTCCCGGGTATCGCTGTGCTCAACGCCGGGCCACAGGCGCAGTGATCAATGCTTGCGGTTGACCAGTTGCGCGGCCTTGATCACGTCGCTGCCGATCTCGGCTTCGAACTGCTGCCATACCGGGCGCATGGCTTCACGCCAGGCGTCGCGCTGTTCCGGGGTGAGGGTGATGACCTGGCTCTTGCCGGACGCTTCGATACGACGACGATCGGCCAGGTTGGCCTCTTCGGCCTGGCGGTTCACCGCGAAGGTGACCTCATCGATGATGGCTTCGAGTTCGGTGCGGATCTGGTGGGGAATGCCGTACCAGAAGCGCGCATTGCTGATCAGCATGTAGTCGAGCACACCGTGGTTGGTCTCGGTGATGAACGGCTGAACCTCGTGCAGGCGCTGGCTGTAGAGGTTCGACCAGGGGTTTTCGGCGCCCTGCACCTGGCCGCTCTGCAAGGCCTTGTAGACCTCGGCGAAGGGCATTTTCACCGACTGGGCACCGAGTTGGGCGAACTGCGCGTCGAGCACATTGGAGTTCTGGATACGGAAACGCAGCCCGCTGGCGTCTGCCGGCAGGCGCAGAGCCTTGGTCGCCGACATCTGCTTCATGCCGTTGTGCCAGTAGGCCAGGCCAACGATGTTCTGACTTTCCATCGAACGCAGCAGTTGGCGGCCCTTGGCGCGCTTCTGGAAGCGATTGACCGCTTCCAGGTCATCGAACATGAACGGCAGGTCGAATACCTGAAGTTGCTTGGTGTACTGGTCGAACTTGGCCAGCGACGGGGCCAGCATCTGCACCTGGTTATCGCGCAGTGCCTGCAGCTCGTTGGCGTCGCCATACAGCGACGAGTTGGGATAGACCTCGACCTTGACCTTGCCTTCCAGGCGCTGGTCGACCAGGCGCTGGAACATCAACGCCCCCTGGCCTTTCGGGGTGTCGTCAGCCACCACATGGGAAAGCTTGATCAGCAACGGGGCTTCTTGGGCGTGGGCAGTGTGCGAGGTGAACGTCAAGGCGCAGACGGCCGCGACGGCGATCTTTCTGAGCATGCGGGTGACCTTATTCTTATCGACTATTGTCAGGTCGGACGCCGGTTGGCAGAAGCGTCCGTGCTAGAACCGGGAACGGCTGTTGGCGAAGTCTACTGCAAACGCAGCGTCCTATTTGTGACATCCGTCCGAGGCGTGGCAGATTGCCTTCAAACGCCTGCCTTTACCAGTATAGCCGCATTCTTGGCGGCAATCCACTGCGACATGTACTGGGTGCTCTTGTGCTGGTGGTGACGCAGCATGGCGCCCACGAAATTGGCCTGGCGATGCTGTTCGCGCGTCACCAGCAGTCGCTCCAGGCAGGTCACCAGCGCTTCGCCGAGCTGCGGACGATCGAAACGGGCGTCGAGCAGGGCATATCCCTGCAGCTGCGCGTCGAGCCAGCGCGTTTCGTCCTCATACAACTGCACCGCAGCGTCGGCGAATGAATTGGCATCGTTAGCGATGCTGCCGGGCCACGGCAGGTCGCCATGCATGCCTTCGCTGCCGATCGGCGTGGTCACACTGGGCGTGCCGCAGGCCATGGCGTCGGCCAGTTTGCCCTTGATCCCGGCGCCGAAGCGCAAGGGCGCGAGGCAGACCCGGGCCTGGGCCATCACCCGATGAGCGTCGTCGACCCAGCCGAGCACATGGAAGCCCAGCCTGGGGTTGTGCAGTGCGCTGGCCTTGGGCGGCGGGTAAGCACCGTAGACGTGCAACTGTGCCTGGGGCAACCGCGCACGGATCAATGGCCACAGCCCATGCTTGAGCCACAGCACCGCATCCCAATTCGGTGCATGGCGGAAGTTGCCGATGCTCAGAAAGTGCTGCCGCTCGGCAAATGGCAGATTCTCGAGCGCAGGCGGAATCAGCATCAACGCACAATCGTGCAGCAGGGCTGCCGGCACCTTGAACTGTTCCTGCAACAGGCTCATCTCGAATTCGGAAATCATCAGCGTCAGGTCGCAACGGTAGATCGACGCGATTTCCCGCTGCGCCATGTCGCCGTCCGCCATGGCCGCGTACAACTGCTGTGCAGTGGCGTGCACCGGACCGACCTGCTGCCGCTCGGCTTCATTCGAACAGGCCTGCTGGCTGTCCTTGAGCAAGCCGTGACGAACGTCGCGCAGGCAGTGCAGGTCGCTGGTGTCTAGCACCCGCAGGGCCTGCGGCCAGGCACGCTCGACACGCCAGGCGAATTGCTCCTCGGTGAAGAAGCGGTCGAACAGCACCAGGTCCGGCTGCAGTTGCCTGACGAAGGCATCGAAACTGTCGCAGTTCAGGGCAATGGCCACTTCGGCGATCTGCAATCCGCCCAGATCCGCGCGGTGCAACGACAGCGCCGCAGCGCTGGCGAAGGTGACCTGCCAGCCCTGGCCGCGAAACACACTCAGCAGTTCGAGCATGCGGCTGCCCGCTGCGGACGAGCGGGGTTCCGGCCAGACATAGCCGATCACCAATACCTGGCGCATGCCGGGCTCAGTGCTTGCCGCGGATGCTGCGCCACAGGGTGAACAGCACCAGGGCGAACAGCGCGGCGATGCTCGCCAGGGTCCAGACGGTGAAGGGCAGGCCGATAATCCTGTAATCGTTCTGGCCGCAGATGCCACCGCTCATGAACACGCCCGGCCAGTATTCGTGCAGGGGCAGGGTCTGGTAGTAGAAGGGGAAGGGCGAGCAGCTGAAGCTTTCCATGATGCCCAGTTCGATCAGGGTGACGTGGGCGTTGTCGATCAGCGCCATGCCGCTGGCGGCGAGCAGCAGCGGCCACAGCAACACCGCCAGCCAGGTCTGCCGGGCCGCTGCGGCGGCGCTGAGCAGCAGGCCGATGACGGTGGTCAGGGCCAGCCACAGACGGATCTGTACGCACAGCGTGCAAGGCTCCCAGCCAAAGACGTGTTGCGCGATCAGCGCGCCGGCGAGCATGGCGGCGCTGGCCAGGGCGATCACCAGCAGCAGCGGGGCGGGCGTGGTAGAGCGGGACATGAACTTCTCCAACGAGACGGGACGGCCGGGCCGCGGCGACAAGCTGCCGTTTTTACCGGAAGGTGGCGTGCGCGGCAATCGAGGATTCCGATGAAAACCATCATTTTCAAGGACACATGACCGCCTCGCAGGCTCCCTTGACCTGGCGGAACCGGATCCTGAGCGCTGCGCTCTTAGCCTGTCGTCGAGCGCCGCGACACTCGGTAAGAGTGCCGGCAGCCACAAAAAAGCCCCACGGTCACGTGGGGCATCAAGGGCCAGTTGCGCTGGCCGGGGAGGGAAAAGCGATTCAGGACGCGGGCTGCCAACCGCCACCCAGCGCCTTGTAGATGGCGACGATGCCCTGATACAGCTCGACCTCGGCCTGAGCCTGGCTGTCTTCAGCAGCCAGGCG
Source organism: Phytopseudomonas flavescens (assembly GCF_900100535.1). Classification (GTDB taxonomy): domain Bacteria; phylum Pseudomonadota; class Gammaproteobacteria; order Pseudomonadales; family Pseudomonadaceae; genus Aquipseudomonas; species Aquipseudomonas flavescens. The sequence goes on along the minus strand of NZ_FNDG01000013.1, from coordinate 42,439 downwards.
CTCGCGTTCGGCGTCGAGCAGCACCAGAAAGTCGACGGTACCTTCGCGGTACTGCAAGCCGGCCTGGGCTGCCGCTGCCCGGCTGGCCTGCGACTGGCGTACCAAGGCGAGCAGGCGCTCCTGGCGTTTGCCGTAATCGCTGAAGGCGTTCTCGGACTCTTCCAGGGCCAGCAACACCTGTTGCTCGTAACCAGCCAGTGCACCATCGGCATCCGCCTCGGCACCGCGCAGACGGGCGCGAACGCTGCCCAGATCGAAGGCCGCCCAGCTGATCGCCGGCGCCACGCTCCAGGCGCGCGCTGCCGATGAGCCCAACTGCGAGCCCCGGCCTGCGGTGAAACCGAGGAAGCCGGACAGGCTGACCCGTGGGAACAGATCGGCCGTGGCCACGCCAACCTGGGCGGTGGCTGCAGCCAGCTCGCGCTCGGCGGCGCGAATGTCCGGGCGGCGACGCAACAACTCGCCCGGGTCGCCAATCGGCAGCGCCTTGGATATGGCGGGTAGTGGCCGTGGCGCCAGGTCGACGCTGAGCTGCTCCGGCCGCTGGCCGAGCAGGGTGGCGATGCGGTTGCGGGCACGCACCTGTTCGGCCTGCAAGCGCGGCACCGTGGCCTCGGTGGCAGCCAGGCGGGCGTCGGAGCGCAGGACGTCCAGCTCGCTGCCCATGCCCACCTCGCGACGTCGTTCGATGATGTCCCGCGACGAGCGCTGGTTGTCCAGATCGTCACGGGCGATGCGCTCACGCAGCTGCGCGCCACGCAGCGTGCCGTAGGCATCCACCAGTTCGGCGATCAGGCTGACCTGCAACTGCTGATAATCGGCCTGGGCGACATCGATCTGCGCCTCGCTGGCTTCGAGCTGTCGCTGAATGCGCCCGAACAGGTCGAGTTCCCAGGCCATGTCCAGGCCCAGGTCATAGCGCTCGGCATTGACCCGCTGCTCGGTCACCCCAGGTTGCTGGCCCTTGCCGATTTCGTTGCTGGCCCGGCCGGTCACGGTGGGCAGCCGGTCATTGGCGACATCGTCACGGATGGACCGGGCGGCGCGCAATCGGGCATAAGCCACGCGCAGTTCGCGGTTGTCCTGCTGCGACTGTTGCACCAGTTGGCTCAGGGTCGGATCTTCGAACTGCTGCCACCACTGGGTTTCGAAACGGCTGGTGTCATAGCCGTCTCCAGTGCTCTGCGTCGAGGACACGGCGGCGCTGTCCGGCGCCTTGTAATCCGGGCCGACCGCACAGGCACCCAAGGCCAGCGTCAGGGCACTGAGCAGCAGGCTGCGGGGCACCATCTTGGTCAGGGAATTCATGCCTGCACCTCCTGCAGACGGGCTGCCTCGCGGGCTTCGCGTTTTTCCACGAACGCCCGGATCAGCACATAGAACACCGGCGTGAGCAGCAGGCCGAAGAAGGTCACCCCGAGCATGCCGCTGAATACCGCGACACCCATGGCATGGCGCATTTCCGCACCGGCACCGCTCGACAGCACCAGCGGCACCACGCCCATGATGAAGGCGAAGCTGGTCATCAGGATCGGCCGCAAGCGCAGGCGGCAGGCTTCCAGCACCGCGGCGACGCGATCCAGACCATGCTCCTGTTGCTCCTTGGCGAACTCGACGATGAGGATGGCGTTCTTGCAGGCCAATCCCACCAGCACGATCAATCCGATCTGGGTGAAGATGTTGTTGTCCACTCCCGCCAGGATCACCCCGGTGATGGCCGACAGCAGGGTCATCGGCACGATCAGGATCACCGCCAGCGGCAGGCTCCAGCTTTCGTACTGGGCGGCCAGCACCAGGAAGGCCAGCAGCACGCAGAGGGGGAACACGAACAATGCGGTGTTGCCGGCGAGGATCTGCTGGTAGGTCAGCTCGGTCCACTCGAAGCTCATGCCGTTGGGCAGTTCTTCCCTGAGCAGCTTGGCCATCGCCGCTTCGGCCTGACCAGAGCTGTAACCGGGTGCCGCCGCACCGTTGATTTCCGCGGTGATGAAGCCGTTGTAGTGCATGACCCGGTCGGGGCCGGCACTGTCGCTGACCTTCACGAAGGTCGACAGCGGGATCATCTCGCCACGGTTGTTGCGCACCTTGAGCTGACCGATCTGTTCGGCCTCGAGGCGGAACTGCTGGTCGGCCTGGACGTTGACCTGGTAGGTGCGGCCGAAACGGTTGAAGTCGTTGGCGTACAGCGAACCCAGGTAGACCTGCATGGTGTCGAAGATCTCATCGATGGGCACGCCGTGGGTCTTGGCCTTCTCCCGGTCGATGCTGGCTTCCACCTGCGGCACGTTGACCTGGTAGCTGGTGAACAGCCCGGCCAGTTCCGGCACCTGGCGGCTCTTGGCGATGATGTTCTGGGTCTCCTTGTACAGCTCGTCGTAGCCCAGGTTGGCGCGGTCCTGAACCTGTACGCGGAAGCCGCCGATGGTACCCAGGCCCATCACCGGTGGTGGCGGGAAGATGGCGATGTAGGCTTCCTGAATATCGGCGAACTTGCCGTTGAGTTCGGCCGCGATGGCATTGGCGCTCAGCGACGGATCCTTGCGCTCGTCGAAGTCTTTGAGGGTGACGAACACGATGCCGCTGTTGGGGCTGTTGGTGAACCCGTTGATCGACAGACCCGGGAACGCAACGGTGTTGGCCACGCCGGGGTGCTTGGCGGCAATCTCGGACATGCGCTTGATCACCGCCTCGCTGCGATCCAGGCTGGCCGCGTCCGGCAGTTGGGCGAAGGCAACCAGGTACTGTTTGTCCTGGGGCGGCACGAAGCCGGTCGGCGTGCTGGCGAAGCCCAGGTAGGTTAGGCCCATCAGGCCGGCGTAAACCACCAGCGCGATGCCACTGCCGCGCAGTACGCGTCGCACGGTGCCGACGTAGCCATTGCTGGCTCGGTCGAACACCCGGTTGAAGGGGTTGAACAGCCAGCGGCCGAACAGGCGGTCCAGACCGCGGGAGAAACGATCCTTGGGCTGGTCATGGCCTTTGAGCAGTACGGCAGCCAGGGCCGGCGACAGGGTCAGGGAGTTGAAGGCCGAGATTACCGTGGAGATGGCGATGGTCAGCGCGAACTGCTGATAGAACTGTCCGGTAAGCCCGGAAATGAACGCGGTAGGGATGAACACCGCACAGAGCACCAGCGCCGTGGCGACGATGGGGCCGGTGACTTCCTTCATCGCCTGCTTGGTGGCTTCGACCGGTGTCTTGCCGAGGCCGATGTTGCGCTCGACGTTCTCTACCACGACGATGGCGTCGTCCACCACGATGCCGATGGCCAACACCAGGCCGAACAGCGACAGGGCGTTGAGCGAGAAGCCGAACATGTGCATCACCGCGAAGGTGCCGATCAGCGACACCGGCACGGCGGCCAGGGGAATGATCGAGGCGCGCCAGGTCTGCAGGAACAGGATCACCACCAGTACCACCAGCACGATGGCTTCGAGCAGGGTGTGCACCACCGCCTCGATGGAGCCGCGTACGAAGATGGTCGGGTCGTAGACGATCTCGTAGTCCACACCCTGAGGGAAACTCTCCTTCAGTTCGGCCATGCGCGCACGCACCGCATCGGAAATGGCGATGGCGTTGGAGCCCGGGCGCTGGAAGACCGGCATGGCAACGGCCGGCTGATTGTTGAGCAGCGAGCGCAGGGCGTACTGCTCGGAGCCCAGTTCGATCCGCGCGATATCCTTTAGGCGAGTGATCTCGCCGTTCTCGCCGGCACGGATGACGATATTCTCGAACTCTTCCTCGGTCACCAGGCGGCCCTGGGCGTTGATCGACAGCTGGAAACTGGTGTCGCCGGCTGCCGGCGGCGCGCCCAGGGAGCCAGCGGCGACCTGACGGTTCTGCTCGCGGATGGCGTTGACCACGTCGGTGGCAGTCAGCCCGCGGGAAGCGACCTTGTCCGGGTCGAGCCAGACGCGCATCGAGTAGTCACCGAGCCCGAACAGCCGCACATCACCGACACCGTCGAGACGCGACAGCTCGTCCTTGATGTTCAGCGCGGCGTAGTTGGACAGGTAGAGCATGTCGTAGGTGTTATCCGGCGACGTCAGGTGGACCACCATGGTCATGTCCGGCGAGGCCTTGTCGACCGTCACACCGAGGCGCTGCACCTCGGTGGGCAGGGTCGGCATGGTGCGCGTCACACGGTTCTGTACCTGCACCTGGGCGGTATCCAGGTCGGTACCCAGCGCGAAGGTAATGGTCAGCGTCATGCGCCCGTCATTGTTGGCCTGGGAGGACATGTACAGCATGCCTTCGACACCGACGATGGCCTGCTCCAGCGGCGAGGCCACGGTTTCGCCGATGACCTTGGGGTTGGCGCCCGGGAAGTTGGCGGTGACCACCACGGTGGGCGGCACCACTTCCGGGTATTCGCTGATCGGCAGCTGGAACAGCGAGATGGCGCCGCCGATCAGAATGATCAGCGACAGCACGGCGGCGAAGATCGGCCGCTGGATGAAGAACTGGGAAAAGTTCATCTGAGTGTCCTTGGAATGACGGGCACAGCCCAGCCTGCCCGCGCCATCGGCGGCGCGAGCAGGATTTCAGGTAAGTAGAGAAGCGGGTGTTACTTGAGGCTGACCTTCAGCGGCTCGTCACTGCGTTCGGCGCGGGCCGAAGCCACCGATCGACGCTGACGCTCGAGGGCAGCGAGGGTCTTCTCGTCGGCCATCGGCACGGCCTGCGGGTCCACGGTACTGCCCGGGATCGCCCGCTGCAGGCCGTTGACCACGATGCGTTCGCCCTTGGCCAGGCCGTCACGAACGATGCGCAGGCCTTCGAGCTTCGGCCCCAACTGCACGGAGCGGTAAACCACCTTGTTATCGGCGCCGAGCACCAGCACGAATTTCTTGCCGAGATCGGTACCGACGGCGACATCCTGAATCAGGGTGGCGTCGTAGGTATCGCTGCCGACCAGCTTCAAACGCGCATACAGGCCCGGGGTGAAGCGGCCGTCCGCGTTGTCGAACACCGCGCGGCCACGGATGGTGCCGGTACGCGGGTTGACCTGGTTGTCGAGGAAGTCCAGCTGGCCAAGATGGGGATTGCCGTCTTCGTTCGACAGCCCCAGATACACCGGACTCTTGCCACGGCTGTCGTGGCCGGACTGGCGGGCCAGCTCGGTGTACTTGAGGAAGGCGCGCTCATCGGCGTCGAAGTAGGCATACACCTTGTCGGTGGACACCAGCGAGGTCAACAGCGACTCGCTGGCGGTTACCAGGTTGCCGGCGGTGACCTCAGCGCGGCTGACGCGACCGTCGATAGGTGCGGTCACGCGGGTGAAACTGAGGTTGAGCCGCGCGTTGTCCAGTTCTGCCTGAATACCGGCTACGGCGGCCTGGGCTTCCTGGGCGGCGGTCTTACGCGCATCAGCCAATTCGGCCGAGATTGCGTTGCCTTCACGCAGGCGTTCGCCACGGCGTGATTCGCTGACGGTACGGGCCTGATTGGCGCGGGCTTGCTGCAATTGCGCTTCAAGGCGCTTCACTTCGGCCTGGAAGGGGCGCGGATCGATCTGGAACAGCAGATCGCCTTTCTTCACCAGGGCGCCTTCATTGAAGCTCACCTTGTCGACGAAGCCCGACACGCGTGGGCGGACTTGCACGGATTCCGGGGCCTCGAGGCGACCGGTGAACTCGTCCCACTCGTTGAGGGGTTGCTCGATGACCTGGGCCACGCTGACCTTGGGGGCCGGCGCCTGCTGGGTGCTGTCAGGAGTCTTGCCGCAGGCCGAGAGCACCAGCAACGTGGTGAGGGCCAGGGGAAATTGCCAGAGTTTGGGAGGAAGCTGGTGCATGATTGCGATCCGCCAGGTGTTCAGGGAATGGGCGGAGTCTGCTGCGGGCGACGGACGGGAACGAATCGAATGCCGCAAAGGTGAATATCATCGAGAATGATGATGCTACTGCTCGAATTATTAGATAGGTCGCTATCTATTCATGCGTTTTCCCGTTCCGTCGAGGATTGCGCATACTCGCGATAGGCCCGGGCGGTCATGCCGAAGCGTTCGCGGAACACCCGGCAGAAATGCGAACTGTCGTTGAAGCCCCAGCGGTAGGCGATGTCGTTGACCCGCTTGGCGGCCAGTTGCGGGCTGCGCAGGTCGCGCGCGCAACGTTGCAGGCGCATGCCCAGGACATGGCGGCCGAACGAACTGCCCTCGGCCTGGAACAGGCTGTTGATGTAGCGGGTGGACACGCCGAACTGCTGCGCCACCTCGGTCAGGCTCAGGTCGGGACTGGCCAGCCGGGCCTGGATGTGTGCCTTGACTCGGAACAGCAGGGCGGTCTGGCGTACCTGCCCGGGCACTTGGTCGCGGCCGCGCTCGGCCAAGGCCATGGCCAGCAGGTCCAGGCCCTGCTCGGCGAGCAGGCTTTGCCGGGTGTGGTCCAGGGCCTGCAGCTCACCGAGGCCGCTGAGGAAGTCGAACGCCAGGCGCGCCAGCGGATCGTGGCGCGACAGCGGCAGGGCGGTGAGGTACTCGAGGCGATCCAGGCGCCGCTGCAGGGCTTCGCGGGGAATACGCACCACGGTCTGGCGGAACGCACCATCGAAGTGCAGTTCGTAGGGGCTGCGAGTGTCGTAGATGGCCAGGCCGCCGGCCTCGAGGTGCCCCTCGCGGCCGTCCTGGTGCACCATGAAACGCCCTTCATGGGCCAGGCTCAGCAGCACGAACTCGCGTTCGCTGCGGGCGATGCGCTGCGGGGTGCGCAGCACCTGCTGGGGTGAGCCGGAGACGGCGACCAGGTCCAGATCGGCCACGCTGCCGGCCAGCAGCCGTCCCTCGAACTGGCCGGGATCCCCGGTGACGCAGTCGAGCTGGACGAAGGTGTCGCAGACCACCTCCTGCCAATAGGCCAGCCGCTCAGCGGGCGCCACGCTCCGCGTATCGTAGATGATCGTCATTCCCCCCCCTTCACCCGGTATCAGCCGTCGCTCACGGCGGTTTTACAAGCAAGGGTCCGGCCACTGCGCCGGCTCTCGCGGCGACAGTCAACAGGTGCTTCCTTCTCGTCCTATGGGGGGGCGGCGCAGCGCGCATAGGCTCTGCCCGAACCAACGAGCGGAGACACTCCCATGCAGCATCCCGTCAAAGTCGCCTGCGTCCAGGCCGCGCCGGTTTTCCTCGACCTGGCCGGCACCCTGGACAAAACCATCGCCCTGATCGAAGAGGCCGCCGCGGCCGGCGCCCGGTTGATCGCGTTTCCCGAAACCTGGTTGCCCGGCTACCCCTGGTTCCTCTGGCTCGATTCGCCGGCGGCCAACATGCCGCTGGTGCGCCGTTACCATGAGCAATCGCTGGTGCTGGGTAGTCCGGAAGCACTGCGTATCAGCCAGGCGGCACGGAAGGCGGGCATCCATGTGTCGATCAGTTACAGCGAGCGCGCCGCCGGCAGCCTGTACATCGGCCAGTGGCTGATCGACGACCAGGGCGAGACCCTGGCGGTGCGGCGCAAGCTCAAGGCCACCCATGTCGAACGCACCCTGTTCGGCGAGAGCGACGGTTCTTCCCTGACCACCTGCGAATCCAGCCTCGGCATCCTCGGTGCACTGTGTTGCTGGGAGCACCTGCAACCGCTGTCGCGCTATGCGATGTACGCCCAGCACGAGCAGATCCACGTCGGCGCCTGGCCGAGCTTCAGCCTGTACGGCGGGGCCACGGCGGCCCTGGGGCCAGAGGTGAACGTGGCGGCGTCGCGGGTGTACGCCGCCGAAGGCCAGTGTTTCGTGCTGGCACCCTGTGCGGTGGTATCGCCGGAGATGATCGAGGTGCTCTGCACCGATTCGACCAAGCGCAGCCTGCTGCTGGCCGGTGGCGGCCATGCGCGGATCTTCGGCCCGGACGGCAGCGACCTGGCCCCGCCGCTGGGCGAGCATGAGGAGGGCATCCTCTACGCCACCCTGGACCCGGCGATGCTGATCTACGCCAAGGTCGCCGCTGACCCGGTGGGGCACTACTCGCGGCCGGACGTCACCCGGCTGATGCTCAACCGCACGCCCAACCCGCCTCTGGTGGCGTTCGGCGAGGCCTCGAGCGAAGGCGAGCTGCTGGGACGCTTCGAGCAGTTCCCCGCAGACGAGGAGCGCTGACATGGAGTCGGCCATCGCTCCGCACCTGCGGGTAGCGCGGCGCCAGCCGAGCGCGCTGCCGGCGGGCTATCAACCGCCGTTCCCGGCCTGGTCGGCGCGTTTCGACCCCCTTGTCGGCCAGGTGGTGATGGCCTACTTCGGCGTGCAGTCGGCACGGCCCCTCACGCTGGACGACCTGGCGCCGATCACCGCGCGCTTCGCCGCCAGCGACGGGCCACTGTACTGGGATCCGGCGGCCTGCCAGGACGCCGCCGGCGCGCACAACCTCATGGCCATCGCCTATTGGGCCGACGTCGAAGCCTTCGAGCGCTGGCGCCGGCACAGTGGCTTCGCCCAGTGGTGGGCGGACCCGGCACGGGAGAGCGGTGCCCTGGGCTGGTTTCTCGAGGTGGTCAGCCCCACCGCGGAGCGCTTCGAGACGGTCCACTCCGCGCCCGACGCTGCGGAGGGCGTCACTCACCTGGCCCGGGGCATGAGCGACAGCATCCTCGAACACGGCTACTGGGGCAGTGCCCGCGACCGCCTGGCGCTGGCGCAGAGCGACCCGCTGCGCGGCCAGCCGCAGGCGGGCGAGCGCCGTGTCGAGGGTCGCCGGGTACGTCTCGGCGGGCGCGACAACCTGTGCCTGATCCGCTCCGGCCAGGACTGGTCGGCCACGGCCGGTACCGAGCGCGAGCTGTACCTCGGCGAGATCGGCCCGGTGCTGCAAGCCGGCATGCACTTCCTCCGCGACCAGGGAGCGGACGTCGGCTGCCTGAACTGCCGCTTCATGCGGGGGCTCGACACGCTCACCGGCGAGCCGCTGGAAAAGACCTTCGGCCTGGCCCATTTCGACGACCTGACCCACCTCGAAGCCTGGGCCAGAACCCATCCGACCCATGTGGCGATCTTCGGCGGTTTCATGCGCTACGTGCAGGCGCTGGACTTCAAGGTGGCCCTGCGCCTGTACCACGAGGTCGCGGTAATCCCCGCGCAGGCGCAGTGCTTCGAGTACCTCAATTGCCATCCCGACACCGGCCTGCTGCGCCATTGAACGTCTTGCCATCGACCTGATGTACACAGGGGAGCCCACTACATGTCTATCGACAACCACGCTGTATCCGCAGGTGCCCGGTGCGCCTGCTTGTGCACCGCACTGGCCTTCGCCACAACGGCCGCCGCGCTGGAAATCACCCCGGGCGACTACGAGCCCTTGCCCGCCGACACGACCGCGTTGCTGCTGTACTACCAGCATGCCGAACGCTCGACCTTCCGTCAGGGCGGCGACACGCTTTCCGACGATTTCCGGATGCGCTCGGATATCGGCCTGCTGCGCCTCATCCACGGCATCCGCCTGGCCGACAGGGTGTCGTTCGAGCCGCAGTTCATCCTGCCCTTCGGCCACCTGCACGCCGCTGGCGAGGCCGCCGGGCTAGGCCAGGCCAGCGGCCTCGGCGACCTGATACTGGGGGCGCCGCTGAAGTTCAGCCTCGACACGCCGGGCCGCGACGTGCTGGCGTTCGGCCCCTACCTGTACCTGCCGACCGGCCGCTACCACGGCGACGATGCGCTCAACCTCGGCGAAAACCGCTGGCGCCTGCTTTTGCAGGCGGCCTACATTCATCATTTCTCCGAGCGCTGGGCCGTGGACACTGCGGCGGACGTGTCCTGGTTCAGCCGCAACCACGACTTCGGCGCCAGCGGCGCGATCCTGGAGCAGAAGCCGACGTACGAGTACCAGGCCTACCTGCGCTACCAATGGACGCCGCGCACCACCCTGGGCTTTGGCGGCGGTCACATCGAGGGCGGGCGCACCCGGGTGGATGGGGTCGACCAGGACGACCGGCTGGCCAGCAGCTACCTGCGCCTGACCATCGCGCACTTCATCGAACCCACTCTGCAAGTGCAACTGCAGTGGGGCAAGGACGTGTCGGTGGAGCAGGGCTTCGAGGAGCGCAGCCGCGTCAACCTGCGCCTGACCAAGCTGTTCTGACGCCTCGGCTCGACGGGCGAGGCGAAGGGCAGGGGCGACATGCCCGTCGCGAGAAGACTACAATGGCGCCGCGCGCCCGTGCGAGGCGCCTGCCCGAACCGAATGCCATGCCACGTTTCTGGACACCTCATGCCAGTGCCCGCCAGCGCCTGGTGGCCACGGCGATACTGCTGTGGCTGCTGGGCGCGGCGTTCTACCTGCTGTTCATCCACGACTTCGTGCCCGACGAGGCGCTTTTCTGGCCGAGCCTGGGCATTGCCCTGGGCCTATCCGGCGGCGTGACCCTGTGGGTGCTGCAAGGCATCTCGCGCAAGACCTGGGTGGTGGGGGACGACCTCTCCGGCTATGGCATCAAGAAGAAAACCCTGCTCCTGCTCGCCTGCCTGCTGCTGCTCGGCTTCGCCAGCTGGATCAACACCGGCTACCTGATTCCGCGTTACCTGACGCGCGTCATCGGCTCCAGCGCCGAGCGCAGCGACCTGGTGACCACCCGCAAGCACTATGGCAAACACCGGACCTGCGACTATTCGCTCGACGGCCGCTGGAGCCGCGGGCTACTGGTCAGCGTGTGCGTCGACGCGGCGTTCCACCAGGCCGCCCCACGCCAGGCATTCTCGGTTCGCCTGCGCACACGGGAGAGCGCCCTGGGCTTCATCGTCGAGGCGGTCAGCCGCGCACCGGCCATGCTCAATAGGTGATGCATACCGATTCGCTCTCGCTGAAAGCCTCGATGGCGGCCCGGCCGGCTCGCGGCGCGCGTGGGCATTCGCCGTGGGCTTCGAGCAGATCGGCGAAGCGCAGCAGGATACGTTCGCACTGGGCCGCCGTCAGGCCGTTCCACCTGGTGGCATAGGCGGGACGACTTGCCCCTGCTGGGCTTTTGCCTAGCAGGCGCGCTCGTTGAGCGTTAAGTATCCACTACCAGCCTAAGTCGCATTTCTCCTTGGCCTGTAGCGAAAAAGAAGAAGCATTGCAGTGGCACTGGCGAGCCCACAGGCGATCATCGCGACATGGAACCCATGCTCCATCGCCGGCACGTAAAGCGCCGAGATTGCAGCTGAGCTGCTCGATTCAAGGCCGTGAGAGATCACATGGCGTGCGACGTCTGATGTGACAGCCGTGCCTTGGTCATGCGCCATGCTGGCGAGCCTGCGGGCAGCCTCTCTGCTCAAGAGCGCGCCAAGAAAGGCCACGCCAATCGTCATGCCCATCTGGCGCAAGGCGTTCATCGTGGCCGAAGCCGCACCGGCGTGGTCAATCGGCGCGCCAGCCATGACGGCCATGCTCGTGGACGGGACGGCAAGCCCCGCGCCCAGGCCCAGTATCCCGAAGAGTGTGCCAACCAGCCAATAGGGGGTATGTGCGGTGAATACAACCATTGCGGACATCGCCAATGCGGTGAGGCCATAGCCTGCCACCAGCAGCCAACGCACGGCGATCATCGCACTCAGGCGTCCATACAGCAGGGACACGCAGCCGGTGATCACGAACTGCGGCATCATGCGCCAACCGGTTTCAACCGCCGACCAGCCTTGAATCGTCTGCAGATAGATCGAGAAAAAGAACAGGCTGCTGTAATACGAGAAGCCAAGCGCAAAAGACGCGTAATTCACGATGGCGAATGAGCGGTTACGAAACAGTGCCAGTGGCAGCAGCGGTCGTTTTGCGCGCCTTTCCACCACCAGCAACAGAACAAACCCCAGCAGCGAAAGCGGCAGCGCGATCAGTGCTGCGCCCCCGCTCAAACCCTGCTCGCCAACCGCTATCAACCCGTAGGTCAACGCGGCGAGGCAGAAAACGCTGAGCACCTGGCCGGCCAGGTCCAGGGTCGAGTGATCGGGATGCTTGCGCTCCCTGATGCCCCAGACGCCCAACCCGATGGCAACCATGCCGAGAGGCAGGTTGATCAGGAAAATGCTCTGCCACCCCAGGCTGTGGAGCATCAGGCCGCCCAGCAACGGCCCCAGGATAAGCGCCAATGCGCTGAATGCCGACCAGCCACCGATCACGTGGGCGCGTTCCCTGGGATCGGGAAACGCATGACTGAGGATTGGCATCGCGCCCGGGATCAATAGCGCGCCTGCAAGCCCTTGCACCGCTCGCCCCAGGAGCAGCAGATCGAGCGATGCAGCCCCGGCACAGAGCGCAGAGCCGGCGGTAAACAGCACCACACCTGTCAGCCAGGCCCGCTTGTGCCCGTAGCGATCCGCCAGCTGGCCAGATGACAGCATGAAGGCCGACAAGCAGATGGTGTAGGCATTGATGACCCACTGCAGGCCCGCAATGTCGGTGTGCAGCGCTTGTTGCAGGGTCGGCAGCGCGACATTCACGATGCTGATGTCGAGCGTGGCGAGGAACGTGCCCAAGGAGGCTGCGCCCAGGGCCGCGAGGCGGGGAAAGCTACGGCTGTTGCCTGGGTGGGGCGAGGTACGACGCTCAGTATGCATGCCTCATGATATTAACCGACCGACCGTCGGTCAATAAACTTGAGGGTATTTCGGGTGCCTCGGGAGGAGCTGTCCTTTAAACTGGCGCCATTTGCCGGAATTTGCGAACCAGCCGATGAAAGTTAAAGCCCCCGCCAAAGCATTGCCGGCCAAGATTGCTGCCCGTCCCAGGACCAAGCCGGCCGAGGTACGCCTTGACGAATTGATGGCCGCGGCCGAGAGGCTGTTCCTTGCACAAGGGGTCGAGGCCACCACGATCAACGAAATCGTCGAGGCCGCACAGGTTGCCAAAGGCACGTTCTACCACTACTTCGCCTCCAAGAACGAAATGCTCGAAGCGCTTGGCAGGCGCTACACGGAACAGTTCATGCTCAGCCTGGAGAAGGCAATGGCACCGTGTGCGCCGGATGACTGGGCTGAACGGCTGCGCGTGTGGATTCACGCCAATGTCGAAACCTACCTGGCAACCTTTCGCACGCACGATATCGTCTACACCAATCACCACCACCACGATCGAGCCAACCCGGCGAAGAACGCCATCCTCGATCAGCTGCTGGCGATCATCGAAGGTGGCAAGGCGGCCGGTGTGTGGGCGCCGGAACAACCCAGGGTGGTGGCCTTGCTGATCTACTCAGGCGTGCATGGCGCGACCGATGACATCATCGCCACCCAGGCAAAGGATTGCGTCCCCTTTGCACAATCGGTAGCGGACGCTTGCCTGCGCATGTTGTCGCCCGCCGTCACCGCCCGTTGATTTCACTGCGCTCGGTGGCGTGAGTAGCCCGGCCGGGGCGTTTTCAGCCCCAGGTGCTCGCGCAACGTGGCACCGCTGTAGTGTCGCCTGAGCAGCTTTCGCCGTTGCAACTCCGGAACCACTTGCTCAACGAACGCGGTAGCCCCGCCAGGCAGATGGGAGAACATGACGTTGAAGCCATCCGCTGCGCCATTGTCCAACCACAGCTGCATCTGATCCGCGATCATCGCTGCGGTACCGAGCATCTCCAAACCTTGGTAGCCGCACACGCGCCGAGCCAGCGCAAGAATGCTCAACTGCTCTCGTCGTGCCAGTTCGACCAGCCTGTCACGGCCACTCTTGCTGGCGTTGCTCGCAGGCATTGGCGGTAGCGGGCCGTTCCTGTCGTAGTGGGTTATGTCGTGCCCCAAGGCAATCGACAGCGTCGCCAGGCTGCTCTGGTCATCGACCAGGTCGTCCAGCCGCTGCCTTTTCTCCTGCGCGTCCGCGAGGCTGTCCCCCAGCACTACAAAAACCGCAGGGACGATCTTCAAGTCCGCCGTACGCTTGGCTGCAGCGGCCCTGGATTGCATGTCTGCGTAGAAGTGTTGCGCCGAGGGCAGGTCGGTCTGGTAGGTGAAGACCACTTCTGCCGTTTGAGCGGCGATCTGTCGCCCTGCCTCGGATGCGCCGGCCTGTACGATGACCGGGCGAGCCTGGATGGGCCGGGCAACGTTGAGCGGGCCACGGACCGAGAAGCAGGCGCCCTGATGGTCGAGTACGTGCAACTTCTGCGGGTCGAAGTAGAGACCGCTTTGTGCATCCCGGCAAAAGGCATCTTCATCCCAGCTTTCCCATAGCCCATCCATCACGTCGCAGAATTCCCGTGCCCGCAGGTACCGGTCGGCATGGGCCATGTGTTGGTCCTTGCCGAAATTGGCAGCCTCGTTCGGATTGCTGGAAGTCACCAGGTTCCAGCCGCATCGCCCCGCGCTGATCAGGTCAAGCGAGGCCAGCCGGCGCGCCAGCATGTACGGCTCGTTGTAGGTGGTGCTGGCCGTTGCTATCAAGCCGATATGCCGGGTGACCGCCGCCAGGGCGGGAAGCAGGGTCAGGGGGTCGAGCGTAGTAACGCTGTGGCTGCGCATCAGTGATTCGACAGGTGCGTCCCGCAGGGCCAGCGAGTCGGGCAGGAACAGGCCGTCGAAGCAACCTTGCTCCAGGGTTTGCGCGAACCCTTTCATGTGCTCGAAGCTCGACTGGAAGCCTGGTTGTGCACCCGGATAGCGCCAGGCACCGGCATGCACGCTTGGCATCGCAAGCAGGATGAGTTGGCGTTGCGACTCACTCATCAGGTAGCCCTCCGCTCAGCGATTGTCGTGTCGAGCGGTCCACCACCAGAAAGGGTTGCCCCTGCGAGCAGCGCTCCAGTCGCGCCTGCACGCCATACACCGTCTCGAGCAGGGCAGGGGTCAATATCTCGAGCGGCGGGCCGCTCGCATGCACCTTTGCCTGGTGGATCACCACCACATGGTCGGTAAAGCGCAACGCGTGGTTGATGTCATGGATGGCCATCACCACGCACATGGATCGCTCCAGCGCCAACTGGCGCAGCAGGCCAAGCACCTCGAACTGGTTTTGCAGGTCCAGGGCGCTGGTGGGTTCATCCAGCAACAGCACGCGAGGCTGGCGTATCAGCGCCTGGGCAATGGACACCAGCTGGCGTTGCCCTCCACTGAGCGCCGCCAGCTCTCTGTCCGCCAGCGCATTGATCTCCAGGGTTTGCAGCAAGCGGGTGACAGCGTCCATCTCCTGGCCCTCGACCGACCAGCCACTGCCTTGCTTGCTGGCCAGCAGTACCGCTTCGAATACCCTCAGCGAAGAGCCCGCCGAAATGTCCTGTGGCACGTGGGCAGGCCGGTTACGGTGATGCACAGGCCAGGCCTCGACGGCCTTTGCGGCTATCTCCACCGTCCCGCCACCTTGCAGTTCGCCGGCCATTCGGCGCAGCAACGTGGACTTGCCGGCGGCGTTGGAGCCCAGCAGTGCCGTGACACTGCCCGTACGCAATGGGCCGAAGTTGACACCCTGCAGGACCTTGCGCGTACCGAACGCGGCCGATACATCGCGAACACTGAGTAAATCAATCACCGTTGTCGGGTCCGTAGAATCAGTGTGAAGAACAGCGGTACGCCAACCAATGAAGTGACGATACCAATGGGAAGGGTCTGCCCCGCCACCAGGGATTTGCTCAGGACCGAGGCGGCAGACAACATCAATGCCCCGCAAAGGGCGCTGGCCGGCAGCAGGAAGCGTTGGTCTTCGCCAACCAGCATGCGCGCGATATGCGGGCCTACCAGGCCAACGAAGCCGATGGTGCCGACGAACGCAACGCACACCGAGGCCAGCAGGCTGGCGAGCAGGATGCCGCGCAGCCGCAGGCGGGCCACGGGAACACCCAGGCTGGTGGCACGGGCCTCACCCAGGCGCAGGGCGGTCAATGCCCAGGCCTGGCGAGCGAACGTGACGGCCACCGCTACCAACACCACACTCATGATGCCCAGCTTGAGCCAATTGCTTCGCGACAGGCTGCCCATGGTCCAGAACACCACGGCCGACAGCGCCTGATCGGGTGCCACGTACTGCAGGGCTTCGAGCAGCGCTGTGAAGGTGAACACCAGGGTCGTACCCAGCAGCACGATCATCTCGGTGGTGATACCGCGCTTGCGGCTCAAATGGTGGATGAACAGCGCGGTAGCCATCGAGACCAGAAACGCATTGACCGGGATCGCGAAGGCAACCGCCGATGCCGGCAGCACGCTGACGCCCAGGATCAAGCCAAGCGCCGCGCCGAAACTGGCTGCCGCCGACAGGCCCAGGGTAAAGGGGCTCGCCAGGGGGTTGCCGAGCACGGTCTGCATCTGCACGCCTGCCAGCGCCAGGCTGGCGCCGACCACAAGGGCCGTCAGTGCCACCGGTAGGCGGATTTCCCATACGATCACGCGAATCGCCAAGGCCGCATCGTTGTCCCACAACGCGTGCAGTACCTGCAGCGCACTGTAGCGCGCCTGGCCTATCGAAAGATCGAGCAGGAAACACATCACCGTCAGTGCAGCGATACCGATCAGCAAAGTCAGGCGCCGCCTGGCCAGGCGGTGATAGACAAGGCGGCCCTCTGCGAGTGACGCGGTCGGTGAGCGGGTTATCGATTCAGTCATGCACAGGCTCCCTCCAGGCTGAGCCAATAGCCAGGCTGATAGGGAACGGGAAGGAAACGCGCATGCAACTCGCGAAAGGTTGCATCCGGGTCGAGTGAGGCGAACAGCTCGGGGTGCAGCCACTTGGCGACCCGCTGCAGTGCGATGAAGTAATAGGGGTTGTCGTAGAACGGGTGCCAGATGGCGTGGACCTGCCGGGCCTTGATCGCCCGCAGTGTTCGATAGGCCGGCCGACGCATCAGGCGGCCGAGGCGGGCCTGCCCCTCGGCAGGGTCTGCACCAGGCCCCAGGTTGACCCAGTCGCCGGCGGGCGAGTAAAGGGACCAGTTGGCACCCGTGACAATCACTACGTCCGGGTCCGACGCAATCACTTGTTCAGGGTGCAAGGTGCCAAAGGTGCCATGAAGAAAAGAGCTGCCCAGGTTGTCGCCACCCGCGGTTGCCACCAGTTCTCCGAAGTTGCCGTCTCCGTAGGTGAGGCAGCAGTCTTCGTACAGGCCTGCCGCCCGTTCGATCATCACGCTCGGCCTGGAGCGCACCGACTCCAATGGCTGCGTTACCCGTTCGATCTGCTGCTGTCGGAAGGCCAGGAACGCCGCTGCGCGGTCAGGCCGCCCCAGCAACGCCCCGAGTATTTCGATACTGCGAGTAGTGTTGCCGAACATCCGGGTTCGGAAGTCGACAAACACAACGGAAATGCCCACTTGGGCCAGTCGTGCCATCAGGCCAGAGGACTCGGCTGCGGGCCTGGAGCTCAGGTTCATCACGACCACGTCAGGCTCCAGCGAGATTGCCAGCTCGCTGCCGATCGAATCCAGCGTGGTACTGGGAAAGGAAGGGATGCGAGCAATCTCGGGAAACCTGCGCAGGTACGCCTGGTAGCCATCCAGGTCGGCTGCGCGAAAGTTGTCCCCCCAGCCCACGACATCGCTGAAGGGATCGTTCGGGCGCAGCAATGCCACCACGTAGGCCAGGGGGCCATCACCCAGCAAGATACGTCGAACCGGCGTGTCGACGCGCACGCTACGCCCGGCGATGTCCTCGATGACGAGCGAGGATCCACTGGCCGCCGCCGGACCGCAGGTGGCAAATACAACGCCGGCGCTCAGGAGGCCACGCAGCACATCGCGCCGGGAGCTGAGGCTGTTGTGCATGGCGCTCACCACCGGTAGTTCAGGGTTGCGGTGACCGTACGATCCTGCCCGATGAAGCAGTACATCTGCGAACTGCAACTGGCCACGTACTGTTTGTTGGCAAGGTTGCTCACATTGAGCGCGAGCGCCGAACCTTTCCATTCGCCAAGCAGGCGCCCCAGGTCGTAGTTCAGCGCCATATCCACCAGCGTGGCGTCAGGCACCTTGAACGTGTTGGAGGGATCACCATAGGTTTCACCCAAGTAGCGAACCCCGCTGCCCAACTGAAGACCGGCGAGGGGCCCACTGCCAATCAGATAGTCCAGCCACACCGCAGCGCTGTGCTCAGGTGTCTGCACCAGTTGCTTGCCCTGGTAGCGGCTGTCCTTGATCAGCGCATTGTCGAGGTAGGTGTAGCTGGCGATCAGGTTGGTGTTTTCAGCGATTTCGGTTGTGGCCTGAAGGTCCAGGCCACGGGTACGTACCTCTCCAGCCTGGTTGCTGAAGCCAAGGTGGTCGGCATCGCTGGTCTTGACGTTGGTCTGGTTGAGCTGGAAGACCGCGGCACTCATCAACGTCTTCGAGTTATGCGGGTGGTACTTGACGCCCACTTCGGACTGCCTGGACTCCACGGGGATGAACGTATCGCCCTTGTAGTCGGTGCCCAGCAATGGGTCGAAGGAGGTGGAGTAGCTGACATAGGGCGCGATTCCCGCATCGAACTGGTAACTCAGCCCTGCGCGGCCGCTCCACTTCTTGTCGTACTGGCGGGTGGTGCGCGATGTCGCGGAATAGCTGTGGGTCTGGTCATCGGTTTTCGACCAGTCATGTCGCGCGCTGAGCGTCAGGCGCCAGTGGCCGTAGGCAATCTGATCCTGCAGGTACAGCCCTTCTCGGGTGAAGGCTTGCTTGACCCGCCATGGCGCTGCACGGCTTGCTGTGAAGTCGGGGGTGATGTTGGGTCGATAGTTGGAACCGTAAGGATCGAACAGCACAGGACCCACGCTGTACAGGTCGTTCTTTACAGTCCCTTTCGAATAGTCGATCCCGGCCAGGACGGTATGCGTCGTGGCGCCAAGTTCAATGTCGCCGCGCAGGTTGTTGTCCAGGGACAAGGTGTTCACCTGCGCCGATGTCTGCTCGTAGGTGCCCTTGAGCTGCGGCCTGCCATCAACCGCCTGATACCCGTAGACAATGCCCCGCTGCAGGTCCGAGTCGATGTACATGTAGCGGGCATTGCTGGTGAAGGTCCAGCCGTCGGCGAGCTCATGTTCAAACAGCGAGCTCAGCGAATTCTGTCGGCGTGAAGAGCCTTCGAAATTCATGTCGGTGAAGTTTCTGCGACGGTTGATCTGCGGATAAGGGCTGTTGTTCAGCCCCAGTACCGCTGCCGGAAGGCTGTTGTAGTTGGGCAGGTCCGGCTCGCGGGAATGGGTCGCCATCAAGGTCCATGAGGTGCGCTCGTCTGGCAACCAGGTCAACGAAGGCGCCAGGTACAGACGCTCGTGGTGCACGTCTTCGACCTGGCCGTTGCTGTCCAGCCCGCTCGCGGTAAAACGGTAGAGCAGGGTCTGGTCTTGGTTGACCGCCCCAGTGGTGTCGAAGCCGATCTGTTTGCGCTCGAAACTGCCGTACTGGACGTTCAGGTCATGGACTGCCTCGGCCTGAGGTTTACGGCTGACCTGGTTGACGATGCCACCGCCAGTGCCTTGGCCATAGATCGATGCGGAGGGGCCGCGCAGCACTTCGACACGTTCCAGGGTGTAGGGATCGATTTGCGGCAACCAGCTGCCAGCGTTACTGATGATTCTCAGCCCATCCAGGTAGTAGTCCGCATCGACGCCGCGAATTCGCGTCAAATCGATGTAGTCGCCAAACCCGCCAAATTTCTCGCTCGTAGCACCTGCGGTGTAACGCAACGCCGTGCTGGTGCTGGCCGGCCGTTGCAGATCCATCTGCTGACGGGTCACCACCGAGATCGATTGCGGCGTCTCCAGGATCGACGTGTCGGTTTTGGTGCCGACCCGCGAGGCCTCGGCGACATAGCCGTTGACCGCGCCATTGCGCTCCGTTGCCAGGCTATCTCCTGTGACGTTGAGCGCAGGCAGGGTGTAGGCGCCCTGGGAGTCATCCGAACTCGCATCGCCTTGCTGGGCCCCCGGCTGCGCTTGCTCCCCATGGGCGCCACCCGTGCTGATCGCCAGCACGGTCGTCGCCATGACGGTGTAGCGCTGAAAGATAGAGCGCAGCTTGCAGTGTGATGCGCATGAGCTTGAAGCCAGATGGACGGAGCTGGTCATTGCGGCCTTCAGGTCGATGGAAAATGAGCGCGCAACCATAGCCAATGACTGACCGTCGGTCAATATAGAATGATTGTCATTCGACCATTCGTCGAGGGTCGATTGGACTTTCAATGTTTGGGGTAGAAGGGTCTTTGCGGGCTTTTGAATACCGGCGTGATCATGGGCCGATGCTCGCCCCCAGGCAGATGCCTGTAGCCCGTCAACACGACATTCACCGCGCAAGCGCGCAGGCTGCTATGGCAATGAGCACGCCGCGCCTTATCGCCATCGCCGAGGCGGGCAAGAACCCTTATTTCATCAGTTACTACGAGAAACTGCTGGGTGAAGGCCAGCGACTGCTGCACCTGCACTTCGACTACATCATCAGCACGGCCAGCACCACCACGCGCCTGGGCCGTGACCACGATGTGATCATCGATGCCATCGCTGCAGGTAACGCCGATGCCGCTGAACAAGCCGCGCATGAGCACACGATGCTGTTCCAGCGCCGCTTTCTGGCCTACATGCAGCAGAATTTGACAAACGCGGTATCGGTCAAATCGCCTCTGGATGCGGCTCGCGGCGAATCAGATCGGGGGCAGTCCAATGAAAGGCAGAAATGATCAGCTAAACAGCCTGCGCGACGGCGCCTAGAGACTGTCAGGATCCCCAAAAAACATTTTGACTGGGCTCTAGAGCAATACTTTCAGGCAGAAAAATTCCAGATATGCCCCCAGTTTTGCCCCCACTCGCGTGCCGTATATGAGCGTTCACGAATGACGCTCTGACGATATCGAGGTAGCACGGTGGGGTCTTCAATGTACTTTCGCGCAGGGATGGCCGGGAGCCGGACCGCCTCCATGGCAGTTGCCGACAGCGCTACGTTCACCCTGCAGCATGTGGAGTGCTTTTTAGGTCAGTGGCAACACCTGGTTCACCTTGAGGCGTCACGCGCAACCTGGAATCTTGCCCACTGCTAACCGGTAGATCTGTCAGCAGGGTGGCCATGCGCGTGGCTAATTTGAACGAAAAGCGCCGAAGCTCAGGGACGGCGGTGGCTTCCCAATACTGCGCCTTGAGCATGGGCCCCACATAGCTAAGCCAAGGTATCGGTTGATGCTGCTGATCCAACACGCGCAATTGCTCGTCCACAAGTATCCCGAAGCCACTCGGGGCGGCGCTGAGAAGCCCTTGCTCCAGCAAGTGGTTGACCAAGGGGGTATCGACTCGCCGGATGTCAAGGTTGGGGCCGGTGCAATTGATGATGCGGCTGACCTTGAGCGATTCAGTGGCCTGACCGCTGCGCCGTTTAAAGTCCACAATCAAGCTTTTGCCCAGCAGCGCCACATTGCTCAACCTGCCGGCATGAACGGCCAGTTGTCCACTTTCCAGAAGATGTTGAAAATGTTCGAAAGTGGCGGGTGCCAAACGATGACGGTGGACGTCCCACCAAGGTTGCACATGTCGTAGAAATTGTCGCTGCTGCGGGGTATCCATCGCGCCCCAGAGTTTTTGTACCCACGGACGTAAGCTGTCGACCACGGCTCGCCAATCGCCTCCTCGGCGCTGGTGTTCCTTGACCCGCTTGCGCAGTGTCGCCATCAGCTGTCGAGGTGAGCCGCGTCCCAGGTGCACAGGGGCGCAAAGGGGGGCAATGGCCTCCGGTGGGTGGCCCAGGGGCAAGAGCCCGCGCCGAGAGAGTAAATGGATTGGGCCGCGATGGCCTTTTTGAACCAGCTGCAGCGCCAGGTCGACCGCTGTCAAGCCGGAGCCGATCAATAGCACCGCGGTGTCTGGATCGGACGCCAGACATAGGGGAGGACTCCAGGGATCATGCGCGTAGGTCTGCGGATGTAGGGTCTTGTTCAAGTTGCAGCAGTCGGCGGGAGGGAAGTTGCCAAAGGCGAGGACCACATGATCCGCCTCGAGGGTACACCCATCCGACAGCGTGAGCCGGGCGCCGTCGCCGCAGGGTTGCACCTGTATGACCTCCGCGACAATCCGTGACAACTGCACGCCAGGATTTAATCGTTCAGCGCGGTCGAGGACATCGTTCAAGTAGTTGCCATACAGGCTGCGACTGACGTACGAGGTAGACTCGACGTTGAGATGCCGGCTTTTGCAGAACCTCAAAAAGTCTTCGGGATCATCATCCAGCGCACTCATTTTTCCAACGTTGGCGTTCAATAGGTGGAGGGGGCTGTTGGTGCCGTAGGCCAGCCCTCGCGCCATGACCCGCGTACGATTGACCAATATTATGCGCAGTTTGGTACCTGCGCTGCGCAGAATCTGTGCCGCAGCGGCCACACCGCTGAAGCCGGCACCGACGATAACCAGCGTCTTCATAATGGTTGCCCCGTGATGAATGTAACGGTCAGTTCCAGAACCGACGGTTGTGCAGGAATGCTTCGATGGTGTGGGCGGCCTGCTCGACAGAGGTCGTTGCGCTATCGATCAAGATGTCGGGGGATAGAGGCCGTTCATAGGGGGAGTCGATACCGGTGAAATTCTTGATCAGGCCCTTACGCGCCTTGGCATACAACCCTTTTGGGTCACGTCGCTCCAGGACTGCCAGCGGCGCATCAATGAATATTTCGATGAAATCGTCGGGGGCGAAGAGCGCTCTGGCCACGCGACGCTCTTGTTCGAACGGTGAGATCAGGCACACCAAGGTGATCACGCCCGCATCCACCATCAGTCTGCCCACCTCGGCGGTACGCCTGATGTTTTCCTTGCGATCGTCATCGGCAAAGCCCAGGTCGGCGGTCAGGCCCTGACGAAGCCGGTCACCGTCCAACAGGCACGTATGCAATTGATGCTCGTGCAGGTTGGCCTGGACCCGGTTTGCGATGCACGACTTGCCCGCCCCGGACATGCCGGTGAACCACAACAGGAGCGAACGGTGGCCCTTCAAATCGGAATGCTCCTGACGCCCGATCTCGAAGGGGTGGGAGACCAGGTCCGAATGCACCGGGACGGTTGGCGGTAGTGCCAGCGAAGAAGGCATGAGGTATCTCCGTGGAGCTTGTGTGGGTCAGAACTCAACGACGGCGCGATAACGTACTTGGTTGTTGCGCAGCGCATCCAGGGCCTGGTTGATTGCTGTCGCCGGGAAGGTTTCGACCAGGGGCCAGACACGGTGCTCGCTGGCAAACGCCAGCATCTGCAGCATGTCGTGGCGCCCGCCAACGTTGGCGGTGGAAACCATCAGGGTTTTGTAGGTCATCGCCGCGATGTCCAGGGTCACCGGGTTGGGCATGCCTGCAAAGCACAGGGTGCCGCGCGGCCGCAGCAAGGCGATGGCGCTCGCCCAGTCCTGATCGTTGGAGGCCGTCACCAACAGGAAATCCAGGGTGTTTTCCTGGGCTTTCAGCGTGTCCGGGTCCAGGGTGTAGAAGTGGCTAGCACCCAATTCCATGGCTTGGGATTTCTTGTCTTCAGAGCTCGACAGCGCGGTCACGGAGCAGCCGAACTTGGCGGCGAACTGAATGGCCAGGTGACCCAGCCCCCCGATGCCCAGCACGCCGACCCGCATGTCCGGACGAGTGCCACGCAGCAGTGCGGTAAACACCGTCTGTCCCGCACAAAACAATGGCGCCGCCATGGCTGAGGGCATGGCATCGGGGATGGGGAATACGAACCGTGAGTCGCAGGTCAAAAAGTCCGCGAAACCTCCTCGGTGCCCATCGCTGCAGGTAGGCACCCCCTTTGGGCAATGCTGCTCTTCACCCTTCAGGCACCATTCGCACGCGAGGCATGCCCCCTTGTACCAGCCGACACCAACCCGTTGCCCCGCGACGAGCCCCGTTACCGAGGACCCGCTGCGGACTACTTTTCCGACCACCTCATGACCACACACTTGCGGGTATTGAGAGGCTTCTCCCCAGTTTCCTTCGATCAAATGCAGGTCGCTCGTGCAGGCGCCGCAATGGGTGACCCGGATCTCGACTTCATTGGGGCCAGGATCCGGGCGGGGGTACGTAAAGGGCTCCAATGGCGAGCCAGGGCTATGAGCCGCCCATCCGGTGGTAGTCTGTGTCATGGGGTCTCTCCTGTGTACAGGTTGAGTGCCGTGAGGTACTGCTGCGTCCATTCGGCATCGATCACCGGGCATTTCAGCTGCGCGATTTGCAACGGGGCCGGATGGCTGAAGTGTTTGAAGTCTTCGATGATCATTGGAAGGATCAGCAACGTGCGCTGGAGCACTGCGTTGCCGGGTGCCTGGGCTTCGAGTCTGACGCGCCATTGAGCGAGGGGGAGAGCGGTGAACCGGTCCGTCCCCAAGAGTGTCTGGATCCAACTGCAGATCTGTTCCCAGCGGGTGCTCTCTGGGTTGTAAAGGTGGTGGATTGACGTCGAGTGCGTCGTCGATTCGCCGAGGGCACAGTGCACGAAGATCTGTGCGACATGATCCACCGGCGTGAGATTCAGTGACCAGTCGCTTTCCGCCGGCCAGGCCTTGAGAGCAAGACAGCTACGAATCATTAGTCCGACATAGTCGTCGGGGTTGATGCGGTCGCAGGCATTGGCCTGGATGGGGGCGCTGATGTCCCCGCATCTCAGGATGTTCAGATCTATGCCGGTCTGCTCACGGAACCGTATCGCCACGCGTTCGGCAACCAGCTTGGTTCGGTTGTAGCCGGTGGTCGGAACCGTTTCAGGCAAGGTGGAGGCGATGACAACGCCGGCACCGCCCATGGCAGCCAGACGCAGCACTTCCAGGACGCCGCCTACGTTAGTCTCGGCCAGGCGTTCATAACGCTTGAGCCAGTTGACCTCGGCACCGCAATGAATGATGCAGTCGACCTCCGAAGACAATCGACGGTAATCCTCGGGTGACAGGCCTAGCCCGGGCTGGCTCAGGTTCGCAACCACAGCCTCCACTGGCCCAAGATCCGCAACTCGTTGCTGTGCGTGAGCCGTGTCTTCGGCCCGCACCAGGCACAGAATGCGTTCCACCCCCGCTGCCTGTTGCAGGTGGCGCACGATCATCCGTCCCAGGTGCCCCGTGGCCCCTGTAACCAGTATCGTCCGCCGTGCCTCGCGTGGAGGCACATGCGAAACAGGCGCTTTCAGCCTGGACAGGTAAAGCTCGGTTTCGGTTTCGACAGAGAAGGGGACCTCCAGGACGGGCTCGCCTTGAAGCTTACGCGCGATCAGCTGCGTAATGCCCGCCAGGGTAGCGTCGTGGGTGATGTCGGCAACGGATAGATCTAAACGGAAAGTCCGGTTGATCAGGTTTATCAATTCCAACAGCAACAGGCTGCCGCCCATGTCGAGGAAGTCACTGTCGGGGCCCAGAGTCACACCCTGAAGGTTCAGGCAATCGCCCCATAAGGCAGCGACCCGAGATTGCAGCGGCGTGAGTGGCGGTTCCTCATCCGGTAGAGGAACCAGAGGCAATTGCAGCAGTATGTCTGCACCCAGGCGCTTCTGGCTGGCGCCAGCCGGGATCGATGGGGTCAGGAAATAGGCCACCGGAACGCTGAAGGCCGGCAAGTGTTGACTCGCCCATTGCCGCAGCGTGTTGGCATGGGGCGGGTGTTCGGCATCCGCTGGGGCGACAAAGGCCACCAGTTGCAGGTCTAGCCCGTCGCCGCGCGTGGTGACTAAGGCCGTGTGTACTTCGGGATGAGCAACCAGGATGCGTTCCACATCGGTGCTGAATACCTTGAACCCGCGCAATTTCAGATGCGTGCTGCTGCGGCCCAGCAGGTGGATATTTCCGCTTTCGGTGAGTCGCACCCTATCACCGGTGCGCAGCAGCTGCGGGGCCAGGTCCGGCCGGGTCGGCGCCAGCGGGTTGGATACGAATGCCGCCTGGTCGGCCGTATCGTCCTTCAGATAACCCGGCGTGAGTCCCTGGGTGTGCACGTAGAGTTCGCCAGGGCTGCCCAGGCGAACGCACTGTAGTGTCGAGTCCAGCACGCAGGCTTCGGTGCCGGGGGTGAAGTGCAGGCGGCCTTCCGGGCCGACCAGGGCAACGTCCCCGGCTTCGTTTGAGCCATACAGGTCGAGTACCTGGCAGTCGGGCAGGCAATGCCTGAGCTGTTCGCGAATTACGTCAGATAGCGGCTCGCCGCTCAGCCACAGGGTATGCACGTTGGCAAACGCCTGCTGGAATGCCTGTTCGTTTTGCAGCAGGCCTGCCACCAGACTAGGGGTGATCATCAATTGAGAGAGACGACTGTCCTGGATAAAACCTGTGAGGGCGTGGGGATCCAGCACCATGGCGTCCGGAATCAAGCAGGCCACCGCGCCGCTGAAGATGGGGTAGTAGACATAGCCGGTCATCCAGGCATTGAGGCCGATGCGATCACCGCGGCGGATATGCTGACGCCAGAAGGCGAGTGAATCGAGGCGACCGTGTTCGCCAATTGTGACGACCTTTGCCATACCCGTCGTACCGGAGGTCAGCAAGCCATAGGCCACATCACCGAATGGCTGCGGCCGAAGTTCTGGCGCAGCGTCGCAGCGCTCCGGCAGGTGGTCCAGCAGCAGTGTGCGATAACGACCTGCCAGGGATTGGAGAGTAAGCGTATCGCCCACCACGACCACTGGATCGAGTTTCGCCAGTACGTTCGCGGTCGCGTCGGTGCCGTACCACTGCGGGATGTCCAGGTAAGGCCAGCGCAGCAGGCTGCAGGCGGTCATGGTCACCAGCGTGCGCAGGTCTTTGTCCAGGCGGATAGCCACCCACCCGCCGTGCGGGCAACTGTGCAAAAGCCGCTCGGCCAGCGTGCACGCCTGGGCATTCAGATCGCGGGCGCTCAGGCTTCGTTGAGGGCTGGCTGCGACCGTGCTGTCCGGGGCATCGCGCAGCAACTCACGCAGCTGCATGTGCCAGGAGGGCGTTGTTGTGTGGGCTGGGGCGTTGAGGCGCTGGGTCCTGATCTGCTGCTCGAGACTGTGTTGAGCTGCCGCCCGCTGGTACTGGGCAATCCGTGGGCCGACTTGATCCATCGCCGGGTTATCTGGATCGACAATGATCAGCTTGACCTCGGTGTGGCGTGCCTGCGGGCTGTCGGGGCAGATCAGGCACAGCTGGCGATGACTCAGACGGCGCACGAATTCAAGCGATACGGGGTCTCCAGAGGTCGTCAGCGTCACTAGGGGCAGGTCCTGCAACTGCTCGATTTCGCGGATGATTGCGTCGAAATGGCAGGCTGCGGGGCTGCTCCATAGCCAAACGGCATAGTTGCCAGGCAATTGCGCTGCCCATTGCAACGCACGCAGGTGCTGCTGCCTCGTCGATGCCAGCAACAGCACGCGCAGATGTGCCTCCGCCGGTTCATGAAGGCAGGCAAGGTGATCGTTCGTGGCGGGCACGCGTTGCCAGGCGGCTGCCAGATGGAAAAAGTTGTAGAGGGGTTGCTTGTCCCGAGCCGTACATTCGACGGCCTCCGGAAACGTGATTTCGGGATGCGCGACGTGCGCGAAACCGCAAGAGCGCTCGGCATCGTCATGCCAGCCTTGGAAAAATTGCCATTGTTCGACCTTTTCCGGTGCCCAGCTCAACAGGCGAGGCGAAAAGTCGATACCGGCGAAATCACAAAAGCGCGCCAAAGTGCCTCGCGTATCACCCATCAGGTCCTCATCACTGTCCAGGTACAGCACCTGACTGGCATCACACTGTTCGAGCACCCGCTCATGGATACGAGCCAGCTCATCGAAGCCGGATTCATCCGCATCGAAATAGGTGGTGCCACCGCTCTGGCTGACGCGATACAGCGAGCGCATCACATCCCGCGGCTGGCGGATCAGGAACACATGTCTGAATTGCGTCAGCCACGTGCTATCAATCGAGTCGAAGTCGACGAAGTAAGCAATCTCCTTGGAGAATTGCAAGCGGTGCGGTCGTGCTGGACGTTCGCCGAGCAACGCCATCGCCTCGGCGTAACCGGGAATGCCGGGCGGTCCGTTATTGATCCGGCGGGTGCGCTCAATCAGCGCATGTTTTTCCGGAAAATGCCTGGCCAGAAAAGGCTCGGAGAGCCTTTCGTGCAACACCCTGACGTCCGGATGCTGCATCACGGCCCGCTCGAAAGCGGTAGAGCGGCTGCGGGAAACCGCCCACAGAATCACATTGGGCAGGGAATCAGGTGACGTCAGCATAAACAGCTCCTTGTTAAGGCCTGTGCATGTGAAGCGTTCAGCGCGTGGCGGTGGGCTTTTTCAGCAAGATGAAGCCTGAAATCAGGATAAGGGCCAGACCGGCCGCGGTCCGGCCATTGAGCACTTCATTGAACAGCAACGCCCCCCAGGCAATCGCGAAGATCAGGTAGGTGTAATCGAATGCGCCGATGATCGAGGTCTCGCCGATTTGATAGGCTCGGGCGATGCCGGTACTGACCAAGACCATTAGAATCGCCAGCACGACCATCACGCCCCAGTCGCTGATCGCCATTGGTGACCAGCCGCCCACCAGAAATCGCAGGCCCTCGTTGGCCGGCAGGTGAGGGCCGGTCTGTGCGACGACAATGCTGCCTACCACCCCCATCAACAACAGGACGATGTTCAGCGCCAGGGCCAGGTGCATCGGCACTTCATTGGCGCACTTGCCCTTGGTCACGACCGCGGCGAGGGCATAGAAAATCGCAGCGAGCACGGGCAGCAGTGTCCATAAGTTGAATTCAGCCTGACTGGGCGCAAGCGTGACCAGCACCCCGGCGAACCCCACCAGAATGGCCACCCATTTGCGCGGTGTAACATGCTCGTCCAAGGTGACGGCCGAGAACAAAGCGATAAACAAAGGTGTCGTATAGATTGCCAATGCGGCTATGGTCAGGCTGATGAAGGGCAGGGCGCTGTAAAAGGCGATCCACATCAGGGCGAGCAGCAGGCTTCTTGTCCCTATCCACAAGGGGGAAAGCGGCCGTTGCTGCGTTGTGCCGCGGCGGTACATCAACAAGGCGACGAGCATGCCGATGGCCAGGATCGAGCGAATCACGTAGAGCTGCCACATCGATGTCTCGGCGCTGCTGGCCTTGATAAGAGCGTCTGACACTGACAACAGGAACACCGAACCTACGACGATGAGGATGCTTTGTCGGTTTTCAGCGGCGGTAACGGTTGTGGTTGCAGACATGATGGATCCTGATGTGATTGACCTGGAGGATTCTGGTTGAGCTCGTATTGCATTTAAAGTGACTTATGGTTACGCAGGAGGAATGAAAATTATGGATAACTTCAAACGCTCACTGCCCCCACTTTCCAGCCTGGTTCCCTTTGAAGCCGCGGCGCGTCTGGAAAGCTTTTCCAAAGCCTCGGATGAGTTGCATCTCACCCAGGCTGCAATCAGTAAACAGATACGATCCTTGGAAGAATTCCTTGGCGTCGCGTTATTTACGCGTAAAAACCGCGCCGTATTTCTGACCGAGGCGGGCGCCGAGTTTCGCGACGCGGTGCGCACGGCGTTCCTGGGCATTGCTTCACGCGCCGAAGATCTGAAGTCAGGACGAGACAACAGTGAAATTGTGCTGGAGGTTCAATTGTGCGAAGCCTTTTATTGGTTGATGCCCAATATCACGCATTTGCACAGGAAGTACCCTGACCTGGAAGTTCGCCTCAATGCATCCATCCAACCGATTACCGAAACAGCGGAAAAATTCGATATCGCCATCCAAACCTCGGGGCGCCCATCCGGTGATCACACCCGGCTGTTGACCTTGAGTGATGACGTGTTTCCTGTGTGCAGTCCCGGCTACCTGGCCTCGTTGGGCGATCACCCACTGACCTTAAGAACCTTGGTGGATCTGCCTTTGCTGCATCACGTCGCCACGCCTCAGTACTGGAGCACCTGGAGCGACTGGCTGGGGGAGTTTCACGTCAGGCCCGGAGAATTCAAGGGTAAGTTCTATGACAGTTATCCGGTCATGATGCAGGCGTGTGTCGAAGGCCTGGGTTTTGCCCTTGGGTGGCGTCGGACCAGTGAAAAGATGCTCGCCAGTGGTGACCTGGTACGGCCTTTTTCAGAATCGATACACCTCCCTGAAGCCCTGAGCGTTTACAAATGGCGTGATGAAACCCTGAGCCCGTCGGTTCGCCACGTGTTGGAATGGTTGAATTCATCGTTCGGAGACTGACGCCTCATGGTCCGTGTGCAGCAGCCCCAGCGCGGCCAGGGTCTTTTTCTGAATGTCGTGCACGGCATGTTCGCTGTTGGCCCCCAGTGCCGGGTCAACGATAAAGCGACCTTGCTGGTAGCCGTCGCTGTTTAGGCCGCGCTGCACACTGGCGCACAAGGGAATATCTTCTTCACGGATCACGGCGACGAAGTCGATGACCTCCTGTTCTTCCCGGGAGGGTGTTGCCGCCGTGCAAAACCATTCAACCACCTGCAGTGTCTTGTCCACGCTGACCGGCAGGTGATGCAACACATTCATGTACCCTCCTGGATAGACCTCCAGGCAAAAGTTCGGCCACAGGTACCAGGCGCCGAATTCGCGCGATCGGGCCGAGTCTTGCTTCATCGTATAGCCCTGGTTGGCGCCACTGTCGCTGCTGATATGTGCGTGATAATGCTCGTGGATCGCCAGGTGATAACTCTTCAGGTCGAGGGTTGCCGTCGAGAGCGTGGGATGGCACATCGGGCAGTGGTAACACTCCGAGTAATTTTCCACAGAGACCTTCCAGTTGGACTGCACGCCGTATTCCCTGGAGTAGGCGTGAAACAGCTTTTCCGGGGCTGGCGAGAAGGTTCGGATCGATGCGTCGAGCCCGGGCAGCAGGACCTGCATGGGCTGCGCATTCCAGTCGAAGTTGATGAAGATGAAACCGCAGAACACCTCCAGGCGTATCGGGTTGAGTTGAACTTGATCCGTGCTGAAGTCCTTGAGATGCTCGGATTTACGCGCGCTGATCAACTGTCCACGGGTGTTGTAGGCCCAGGCATGATACGGGCAGGTTAATAACCCAGGCACATGGCCGCTGCCCTCGACCAATCGATGCGCGCGATGCTGGCAGACATTATGAAAGGCCTGCAGCGTACCGTCCTTGTCCCGGACCACCAGCGCACTTCGCCGACCGAGGTCACGCACTCGGTAGTCACCCGCGTTGGGCAGCGCGGAGAGGTGGCAGACGTATTGCCAGGTACGTGCAAATACCGCTTCCATTTCCCGTTCGAACAACTGGTTGTCGATGTAATGTTCGTTAGGCAAGGTAAACGAAGCAAAAGGGTCGATGTCGAACCCGCGAGCTAGGTGCAACGCAGAAGGGACGCTGGTCATGGAACCTCCATGGATCAGTTGGAAGGGCTGTGCAATTTATCCGTACTGGGCGACGGGGTGCTCGAACTGCCGGGAGTCAAGCGTCAGCCCCAGGCCTGGGCTGTCACGCAGGTAGGCACGGCCTTGGTTGATTTCAAAATCCACCTCGGCCACGCGTATCTCATGGTGTCGGCAGCAATTCCAGCTGGCACGATGCAAACGGCCAGGGGTCGAAGCTGCCAGATGCATCACGGCGCTGTCACTGACCTGGGTGCCGCCGACGTCTTCAATATTCATCCGGATGCCGTGGTAGATGCAGAAGTCCCGAAGCTGTCGGGCTTTGGTCAGGCCTCCGACGCGGCCAATCTTCAACCCGATCAGTTGGGCGATGTTCTGGCGCTGGCCTTGTACCAGGTCGCCAAGGGTCACGATGGACTCATCCAGAATGATCGGGTTGCGTGTCAGTTCCCGCACCGCTCGGCACTGCTCCAAGGATTCGCAGGGCTGTTCGAAGCACACTGTGGGGTCTTTCACGCTGTTCATTACGGCGACGGCCTCCGAAACCGTCCAGGCACGATTGACATCGAAGGTGATGACCTCTCCGGGCAGGCGCTGGTCGAGCAGGCGCTGGATCTGAGCCACATCCTCCTCCACCCCGATGCCGACCTTGCAGGAGTGGGTGCGATAACCTTCGCTGCGAGCGAGGGCCAGATGGGCCGCCATCTGCTCTGTATCGTCGGTGGGAATGCTGCTTTGCAAGGCTATCGACGCCTGGAACCGGCCGCCAAGCAATGCGTATACCGGCAGTTGGCAGTGTTTGCCGAGGATGTCCCAGCATGCCAGGTCGATTGCCGCTTTCACGTAGGGGTGACCCGGTAGCATCACGTCCATGCGTGCATTGATCTGATCCAGGTGCAGTGGATTTTCACCCAGCAGGTGCGGCGCCAATTCCTCTATGCCGGCCCGCACGCCTTTGGCGTAAGCAGGCAAGTAAGTGGCGCCCCAAGGGCAACTCTCGCCTACGCCCACCAGGCCGCTGTCGGTGGTGACCAGGACGATGGTGGAGTCGAGTGAGTCATAGTGCAGTCGCCCTCCGCTGAGGCTGTATTTGTTCTTGAGCGGTATATCCAGCTGGTAGACCTTGATGGAGGTAATTTTCATGGTGCGACCGCTCCCTGCCGCACCGCCTGCCCGGCTGCGCGGGCAGGGCATGGAAAGCCCAGAATCGATTGGTGAAAAATTTGCTCGATGACGGGCAGTTGCAGCGCCTGCTGGAGTTCGCCAACCGCTGCGATACTGTCCAGGCACGGTTCATAGCTATCCAGGTGTTCGGCAACCCAACTGGGGCCGCAACTCCAGTTCACCACCTGCTCGATCAGCATGTCCGAAAGACCCATTGCGCGGCCGATTTGCCAGGCCTCGTCGAGGATGACCTTGTTGATGCAGGCCAGGAATTCCACCAGGTGCGAGGCCAGCTTGATCTTGCTGTCGTCGGTGAATACAAGGCCCGACTGAAACGTCGGTGCCAGGGCCGGAGTGATGCGGCCGAGGGGGTCCTCAATCACAGCGCCGCTGTGGCGATAGTCGCGGTTGGCGCCATAGGGCGAAGGCGCATGAAAATCGGGCAGAGTGAGGGATAGTCCGTTTTCCCGCTCGCTCATGACGGCCACCTTTACGTGATTTTCCTGGCTGTCGAACAGCGTCCCTGCCTGGTGGTAGCGCTGCGCGACGATGCGTCCCAGCGGCATGGCCACCCCCAGTTCATCGGCCAATGCCTCGGTGAGGCTGGTGTCCTTGACGGTGATTTCCAACGTGCAGGAATGATCGTAGCTGGCGTCGAATATGAAGGGGGTCAGTTGGTTGCTGACAAAGCAGTTTCCCCGCGAGACTTTCACGTAATCCCAGAACCAGTGCAGCGGAATATCGTTGGCTCTGGCTATGACCAGCAGTTCGGCCCATACCACAGTGGCGGTGTAGAACAGCAAGTTGGTGAGCAGTTTGACCGATTGGCCGGCACCGATCTCTCCCACGTAGAAAGACTTGCGTCCCATGGTGTCAAGCATGACCTGGCTCAATTGGTAGCCGCGTTCATCTCCGCCGATGTAGAAGCATACATTGGCAAAATCCACGCCCATATGTGACAGGTTGCTGACGGACGCTTCCAGGCTGAAGATATTTTTTTGCCTGGCCAATTCAGCGATATGACGGGTGTTGTGATAGTCGGTGGTGGAGGTGTCGATCCAGACCGTACCTTCCGCCATTCCCGCCAGAGCGCCGTGCTCGCCCGTCATGTTTTCCAGCACGTGGTGCGGTAGCGGCAGGCATGTCACCACAATCTGGCATGTGTGCGCGCACAGGGCAGGGGTGTCTTTCCAGAAAGCGCCCAACTCGATCACCGGGCCGGCATGCGCGGGGTCGATATCATGGACCTGGACGTCATAGCCCGCATTCAGCAGACGCTCTATCAATGGACGGCCCATGTTGCCGGTACCGATGAAGCCGACTTTCGGCTTGGCAGCTTGCATATCGATTCCTCTTGATGGTGGGGTCAAGCGAGTTCGCGTGCCCTGCCGGCACCCTGGCCGGTTACCCAGATTGAGTTGAAGTTTTCAAGCATGACTTGCTGGCACGACACGACCTGGTCGCTGCCCAGAGGGTTGAACCTGGCGTCCACGTTCGGGTACACAAAAAACGGCAGCGATACCCTGCCACTGTTCGCACGGTGAATGACTTGGTGGGGTGTACTGGTAAAGAGGCCGTTACTCCACTTCATCAGCATGTCCCCCAGGTTGATCACCACTTCGTGCCCGCGAGGCGGCACATCGATCCAGCGTCCTTGGGAAAAGGCGCGTAGCGCGCAGGCATCACTGGCCTCTTGGAACAGCAAGGTGAACATGCCGTTGTCCGTGTGTTTGCCCGCGCCACTGTGCAGCGGTGGGTAGTACAGGGCACGCTGGATCAGCACCGGATCAGAAAAGAAGGGCTCGAAGAACAGCTTGTCCAACCCCAGGGCAAGCGCCAGCCCTTGTAATAATCGAGGCACCACCAGGTGCATGACTTGATCTTGCAGGGCCAGCATCGCCTTGGCGAAACCGGGAGCTATTTGCTCGTCGGGCAGCAAGTTCGGACCGGTGAAAGGTTTTTCGCAATGTGCGGCCTCCCGTCCCATGTCGAAGTGCTGTTTACAATCGGGACCGGTAGGGGCGTGCAATGTTTCGCCAAAAGTATGTACATAACCCCGGCAAGTTCTGGGGCTGACCTGTTGGTGGTCTTGGGAAAAATGATTCTTGGTCTCCAGCGGCAGCGCGAAGAACTGTCGCGCCGCAGTAAACGCCTGATCGATAAACGGCGGACTTATACCGTGATCGGTTAAATAAAAGAAGCCGTCCTTAATACAGGTTTCACGTAGGCGTCGTATTTCGCGCGGCGTATCAATAGACCCAAGCATTTCAAGTGAAATGCGATTCAAGGCTTCCATGCTCCAGTCCCCTTATCGGGCAATGCTAAAGGCTAGGTAGTGAGCCTGTACCTCATCTAAATAAGGAGCATTCATAAGTGACGGTAGGGGGGATAGTTTTTTTGCCGCGACTAAACTGTCCAACAGGTCCGCGAAGTTTTCTGCCTCATAGAATGTGCAGCGCGTGCTAAACAGTAAAAGTCCGCCGGGGGCGGTCATGCGAATAAGTTCGTGAATGGCTTCGATGGGCAAGTGACCCTCGATGAACGCACCGCAGCACAAGGTTGCGTCATACCAGTCGTCCGCAATTAACGTGTTGTGTTCGGTCAGATCCACTCCGCCGTAGAGCGCCCCATACGCTTGGGTCTGACGCGCCAACTGTGTCATCGCCGGTGACAGATCGCAACCTTCTATAGTGCTAAAACCTCGCTGGGTCAGTTGTTTCCCTACCAGTCCGGTCCCGCAGCAGGCATCCATGATGCGTAAAGCGCTACGAAGGTGTCTGTTGTCTGTGCCTGCGTTGCCAAGAAGCGATGTCAGCAGGTCGCTGATTACAAGTGGACCGCAATAGTTCTCTTCTGACACATCGTTGTCATAATCAGTAGACCATGTTTCATAGTAATCCCTGAGGCGAAAGTAATCGCGATTGAAGTTGAGGGCACGATTGACCGATGTCGAGGAATAGGCGGTGGAAGTTCTCGTGGCGTTATTTTCGCTGGCCATTCTGTATTCTCCGGAAAATTATTTTTCAGGTTGAATGAATCAGGGTGGTGGCGTGAGTAGGGGTTCATTCTTATTCGCCGGTGCCGCACTGTAAAGACCAAATAGACGACTTATCCTTCGGATTTTTCCTACATGGATAACCAGGTGTTATACATGCCGTTTGCACTATGGGCGCCAGACAAGGACTTGACGGAGTATTCCTACTTCACAGTACAGTTGGTTGATCTGTCCACTATTGCGCTGGAACACTGGGTTGCTCACACGCTTGGGCGCAGGGGAGCCTCTCCTCGGCCTACCTCCATTCAGCGGTGCTTGCGGCGAGCAATGGGGGAGTTTTCTACGGGGGCTTGTTGTACGTGAGGCTGGGGGCATCCGCTCAAACCATCCCAAGCATGCCCTCAAATATGCCTTCGAACGTAGCAATCCACTGAAAGTGCATGGACGTCCATGGTCCATCAAAAAGCAGAAATGATCAGGATGAACAGGCTACGTGACGACGCTTAAAGACTTTCAGGGTCGCCGAAAAACATCTGAATCCGCGAGCGCAACCAGCGCTCGGCCGGGTCGTTGTCCTGAGCGCCGCGCCAGGCCATGGACATCTCGAAGGCCTCGCTCTCGAACGGTGGATCCTCGGCGCGCAGCCCCCCGGCGGCGGTGAGGGTGGCGGCGGTGTAGTCGGGCACCACAGCGATCAGGTCGGTGCCCGCCAGCAGGGTGCCCAGGCCATTGAACTGCGGCACGGCGAGCACCACCTTGCGGCTGCGGTTCAGGCGCGCCAGTTGTTCATCGACGAAACCATTGAGATCGCCCGCGAAAGACACCATGGCATGTGGGCGAGCGCAGTAGTCGTCCAGAGTCAGCGGTCCGGGTACGACATCGGCACGCAGCAGCTTCGGCTTGCTGCGGCGCAGGGTCTTGCGCTTGGCGTTGGCCGGTAGCTCCTCGGTGTAGCTGACGCCTACCGAAATCTCCCCAGAGGCCAGCAGGTTGGGCATCAGCAGGTAGTTGGCACGGCGCACCACCAGCACCACATTGGGCGCTTCAGAGCGCAAACGGCGGAGCAGGGCGGGAAGCAGGGCGAATTCGACGTCATCGGACAGGCCGACACGGAATACCGCGGTACTCGTGGAGGGGTCGAATTCCGAAGCGCGGCTCACAGCCGTCGAGATCGAATCCAGCGCCGGCGAGAGCAGGGCGAAGATTTCCTGCGCCCGTGCTGTGGGTTCCATGCTGCGCCCGGTGCGCACGAACAACGGGTCGTCGAACAGCGTACGCAGCCGCGCCAGTGCGGCGCTGATTGCCGGCTGGCCGAGAAACAGCTTTTCAGCCGCACGGGTCACGCTGCGTTCGTGCATGAGTGTTTCGAAGACGATCAGCAGGTTGAGATCGAGACGGCGCAGGTCATTGCGGTTCATCCAGGTACCAATGTGCGGGCTTGCCAGAGCGGGACGCTAGTGAGAGCCTTGTGCGCCAATAGTACGAGCACTCGAGCGGATTGGGAAAGGCATCGGTACCATCGCTATATCCACACGTTCTGGCAGCCTATATCACTGGCAGGCATGTCGACTATCACTGGTGCCGGGTGGTGTGTGCGAACATCCACGGATAAAGTCGATTCCATTGGATAACCAATCCGCGATCACTTGAGGTTGACGATGTCCCGCATGATCCGTTTCCACAAGTTTGGCGACGCCAGCGTTTTGCAGTGCGAAGAACTGCCGACACCCATCCCCGCAGCGGGGGAGGTGCTGGTGCGCGTCCAGGCCCTCGGGGTGAGCTGGGGCGACGTGCTGTGGCGCCAGAACCTGGCCTCGGAAGAAGCCAAATTGCCTTCAGGTGTCGGCTCGGAGCTGGCCGGTATCGTGGAAGCCGTGGGCGAGGGCGTTGATGACCTCGAGGTCGGCGCACAGGTTGCAGCATTTCCTGCCAGCACCCCCAACCGCTATCCGACCTGGGGCGACCGTGTGGTCGTACCGCGCTTCGCGCTGACCCGCTATCCGGACGTACTCAGCCCACCGGAAGCCAGCGTGCACTACACCGGCCTGCTGTTCGCCTACTTCGCGATGGTCGACCTGGCCAAGCTCAAGGCCGGTCAGCACGTGCTGATCACCGAGGCCTGCCATTGCCTGGCTCCGCAGTCGGTGCAACTGGCCAAGGCGCTGGGTGCTAACGTCATCGTATCCACCAGCGTGCCGGACAGTCGCGAGTTCCTCCGCGAGCTGGGCGCCGACAAGATCATCTTCACCGAAGAGCAGGACCTGGTGCTCGAGGTCGAGCGCTACACCGAAGGCAAGGGCGCCGAAGTGATCCTCGACCACTGTGCCGGCCAGCAGCTCAAGCTGCTCGGCGACGTCGCCGCCACCCGGGGCAAGCTGATTCTTTACGGCCTCAATGGCGGCAACGATGCCGCGTTCCCGGCTTGCGCGGCGTTCAAGAAGCACCTGCAGTTCTTCCGTCACTGCGTGCTGGACTTCACCGGGCATTCGGAACTGGGGATCGAACAGGATTGCGCGGCGGTACAGCGTGCACTCGATCACATCAACAAGCTGACCGCGGAAGGTGTGCTCAAGCCGCGCATCGACAAGACCTTCCCGTTCGAGGCGTTCGTCGAAGCACACCGCTACATGGAAGCCTGCCCGGATCGCGGCCGTGTCGCACTGACGCTGGAATGATGCAACCCTGAAGGAAAGAAGCCCGGCATCTGACCGGGCTTCTTTCTGGGGAACACATCCCTGTGTCAGGTTCGAAGCATGTCGGAAATCGATTGCGGTTTGATGACCGCAGTCGATGGCTCCTTCGACTAGCTGCTTTCACGCACCCGCAGTTCGAAGCCGAGGTCGACGCTCGACGCAGCAGGGCGGCCATCGAGCATCTTCAGCAGCAGATTCGCGGCTTCACGGCCAACTTCGCTGCGCGGTGTGTGAATCGACGACAGCCTCGGCACCGTATGGGCGGACGCCGGCAGGTCGTTGAAGCCGACCAGCGCCACACGCCCGGGGATGGCGATGCCACCACGCTGTGCCTCGAACAGTGCCCCCTGAGCAAGGTCGTCGTTGCAGAAGAAAATGCCGTCGACATCCGGATGGCGCTGCAGCAACTCGCGAAACAACTGACCGCCCAAACCGATGGATGAGGGCAGGGGGTGCAACAGCTCCAGCGCCGGGTCATAGACGCCGGCCGCCTGCAGCGTGCGCCGGAATCCTTCGCCACGCTGCATCACCCTTGGGTCCAACTGAGCGGCGATGTAGGCGAGCCGCTTGCGCCCCTGTTGCAGCAGGTGCTGCGCCACGGCTTCACCGGCGGCCTGCTGAGAGAAACCGACACTGGCGATACCCGGTGCGCTGCTCAATTCCATCATGTGTACACAGGGAATGCGGCTGGCACCGAGCAGATGCCGCGTGCCCTCGGTGCGGTCGAAGCCGGTCAACAGCATGCCCATCGGCCGATACGGCAGGTAGTTGCGCACCAGTCGCTCTTCTTCGTCCCGACAGTAGTGGTAGTCGCCAATCAGCACTTCGATGCCACGCGGGCGCATCACCTCGTGGATCGCATCCAGCGGCTCGATGAACAACTGGTTGGAGAGGGAGGGGATGAGCACCACCACCGATGTGCTGCGCGCCGACGCCAGGGTGCGTGCAGCAGGGTTGGCCACGTAGCCCAACTCGTCGGCCGCCTTGCGCACGCGATCCGCCAGATCCGTACCTACCGTGGCGACGCCGCGCAATGCACGGGACGCAGTGATGGTGGAGACCCCAGCACGTTCAGCGACTTCCGCCAGCGTGGGCATGCCAAGGGTGCGGGAGCTGCTGTGCGTCGGAGATTTCATCGCCAGGGTTGTCATCGGCCGTGATTGATGTTTAAGGTAGCGCTGTCTCAAAGGCTTGGCAATCTCGTGCATTGCGTACCTGGCCCCGAGCAGCAGTACCTGGCGAATAACATTTACAACATTCGAAGCCGCCGTCTTGCAGAAGTCTACGACCCTCAAAGATAGCGCTGTCTTCCGCTGGAGTTGCGATATGCATAACCCAATAACCGCGCTGGTCGTCATGGGCGTATCCGGCTGCGGCAAGAGCTGCGTCGGAGAATCGATCGCCGAAAAGGTCGGCGGTTACCTGATCGAAGGTGACCAGTTTCACCCACCCGCCAACATCGAGAAGATGAGCGCCGGCATTCCTCTCACCGATGAGGACCGTGCCGACTGGCTGACTCGTCTGGGTCAGGAACTGGCCAGCGCCCTCGAAACCCATGATCGGCCGCTACTGGCCTGCTCCTCACTCAAGCGCAAATACCGTGACCGGCTGCGCGAAGCCGTGCCCGGTCTGGGCTTCGTCTTTCTCGAATTGACCCGTGAAGAAGCCGCCAGGCGTGTGGGTGATCGCCCCGGTCACTTCATGCCGGCGAGCCTTATCGACAGCCAGTTCGCGACTCTTGAACCGCCCCACGGCGAGCGCGCGACGCTTACCCTCGATGCCACGCAGCCTATCGGCACCCTCGGCCAGCAGGCCGCTGACTGGTGGCGCGCGTCCGGTCGATAACACGCGCAGATAGCGCAACACAACCACGCTTCTCCCATAACAAAGACAAGTGGAGACGACATGAAAACCATCCATCAAGCTCACCGTTACCTGTCCCTGAAAGATGATCGTGCTCGGTCTGGCCGAGTGGCTGCAGTCGCAGAGGAGGGCGCTCATCATGAATGAGGTGACCACTACCCTCGGCGCAGGGGCGCTTCTGTCCATCGCGGCAGGCGCAGTCCTCCTATTGTTGCTGATGATCATCCGCTTTCGTCTGCATGCTTTTCTGGCACTCGTGGTGGTGAGTATCTTCACCGCGCTGGCCACGCAGATTCCCTTCGACAAGATTGTCCCAACGTTACTTGGCGGGTTCGGCACCACGCTGGCGGCTGTAGCCTTGCTGGTCGGCCTCGGCGCCATGATCGGCCGATTGCTGGAAATAACCGGCGGCGCCCAGGTGCTGGCAGACACGCTGATCAACAAGTTCGGCGAACACCGGGCACCGTTTGCCCTGGGTGTCGCTTCATTGCTGTTCGGCTTCCCGATCTTCTTCGACGCCGGCTTGATCGTCATGCTGCCGATCATCTTCAGCGTGGCCAAGCGCTTCGGCGGCTCGACGCTGACGTACGCGTTGCCGGCCGCAGGTGCTTTTGCTGCGATGCATGCGCTGGTGCCGCCGCATCCCGGCCCTGTGGCAGCCGCCGAGTTGCTGGGCGCGAACATCGGTTTGCTGGTCATCGTCGGGACAATCATCGCACTGCCGACCTGGTACTTCGGTGCCTATCTGTTCGGCCTGTGGGCGGGCAAACGCTTCAATCTCAAACTGCCGGCCAGCTTTCTGACCGATGTGGAACGCGATGCCAGCGTGGCACCGCCGCGATTCGGGCTGGTGCTGACCATTCTGCTGATGCCGCTGGTGTTGATCTTCCTAGACACCGGCCTCAATACCCTCAGCGTAATGGGCACGGTCGACGGCAATAGCACGTGGGTGCAGTTCCTGCGCATGATCGGTAAAACGCCGGTAGCATTGCTGATCACCGTACTGTTCGCGCTGATCGCTTTCAGTGGCCGACACACCCGCCAACATCTCGAAAAGGTCTGTGAAGGCGCGCTTGGACCGATCTGCTCGATCATCCTGGTAACAGGAGCAGGGGGCATGTTCGGTGGCGTGCTGCGCACCAGCGGTATCGGCGATGCACTGGCGGATACGCTTTCGGATACAGGCATGCCGGTAATTCTCGCGGCCTTCGTGATCTCTGCAGCACTGCGTGTGGCCCAGGGTTCCGCGACCGTGGCGCTGACCACCACGGCGGCACTGGTAGCGCCGATGGTTACCGCGACACCGGGGCTCAGCGAGTTCGACCTGTGCTTCATCGTGGTGGCGATCGCCGGCGGCGCGACGGTGCTCTCCCATGTCAATGACTCAGGGTTCTGGCTGGTCAGTCGCTTCCTGGAAATGGACGAGAAGACCACCCTCAAGACCTGGACGGTGATGGAAACCTTGTTGGGCTCCATCGCATTCATACTGGCCGTGGTCGGCAGCCTGATTCTGTAGGGATTCAGCGAGGCTTGCCCGGCGCAGGGCCCAGGTAAAGCCTCGCGCCTGTTTCGACGGCGTACGTACGAATGAAGGACTCCCAAGCGATGAAAACCGGGATGTGACTCACGAACAGGCCCGAACTTAGGTTCGCATAATGGCCGCTCGGGGTTATGTTTGACCGGTGCCGTGGGACTATCCGCAGGCCACGGCAGACCCGTCAGGGTCAGGTTGAACATCACCACGTATTATGCGAGGCCGTTTTGGTACCACTGCCACCTCCAGATCGGCGCCGGCCAGGATCTGCAGCAGCACAAAACGGTACCAATCTCTCGCCCTGGATCTGCTCGAGCTCGGAAGAAACGGTACCAAAGCTATTCACGGTGCTGTTTTGATTTGGTACCATTTCCCGCCCCGGGGCACTAACCTGGTCAAACGGAAAGGTACCAAAAAGATGCTGATCAAATTCGATGCAGACGACGCGCTCGTCGACTCCCTCAAGATCCAGTACGGCCAGAAAGTTGCCAGCAAGGCATTCATGGCTGCTGCTGAAGATGCCCCTAAACTCTCCGCCGAAGTCCGTTGCTTGAAGCGTGATGTTCAAGACCGTGACCGCGAAATTGCCGTTCTTCGACAGACCCTTGAGCGCGCACGATCAGCCGCAGCAATTCTGCTCGAAGCGTGCGGCCAGGGTGATCTACTCGACGATCCGGTACCAAAATCACCTGCAGGCTCAGCCCGGCCAGCGCCGATCGGAGATCCAGCAGGTACCATTTCGCCGCTACCAGGCGAGCGGATGGTCGATTTCGTTAACCGCCTTTCGGCCAGCAAGGCCCCTCAGTAGATCCTGCCGGGCGGTTTTCTCCGCGCCGCCCAAGCCCTCATCACTGATCACTCGCTTCTGCTTGTATTGGCACGCTGTGTCAGCCTGCGAGGCGATCCACTCGCACATTTGCGATGGGCCGGAACGGGCCAGGGGCGAAGCCCTGCTTTTTGAGCGCTCGACGGCGCCCGGAGGGGTGGGGGTGCTGTAACACCCCCACTTTACCCCGCAATCGAGGGGTTT
This sequence comes from Phytopseudomonas flavescens, assembly GCF_900100535.1. GTDB lineage: Bacteria > Pseudomonadota > Gammaproteobacteria > Pseudomonadales > Pseudomonadaceae > Aquipseudomonas > Aquipseudomonas flavescens. Next base: position 59 of record NZ_FNDG01000013.1, on the reverse strand, counting down.
TTAGCGTATTGGTGTGATCTCGGCTGTTAGCTGTTGAACGCCTGTGGCGCTTCCTTCCT
>NZ_FNDG01000018.1 GCF_900100535.1 Phytopseudomonas flavescens | reverse complement strand
CTGTACAACTGGCGCTGGGCGTCCAGCACGTCGACGATGTTGCGCGTGCCCACCTGATAACCGATTTCCGTAGCCTCCAGCGCGCTCTGGTTGGAGATGATCGACTGGCGACGGGCCTGTACGGTTTCCACGTCGGTATTCACCGCGCGATACAGGTTGCGGGTGTTCTGCACCACCTCGCGGCGCAGCCCTTCACGTTGCTGCTCGGACTGGCTGAGGCGCTGGTAGGCCTCGCGGGCCTGGGAGCTGGTCAGGCCGCCGCTGTACAACGGAATGTTCAGTTCCAGGCCGATGCTGCGCTGGCTTACGTCGCCGCTGTAGTGGGGCTCGCCCGGCCTTTCGGTATTGGTGAAACCAAGGTTGTCATTGTCGCCGCGCTGATAGCTGGCCACGGCGTCCAGGGTCGGCGCGTGCCCGGCCTTGCGCTGGCGCAGGGTTTCTTCGGCGGCGCTGACCGCGAAATTGCTGGCCTGCAGGTTGAGGTTCTGCGCGGCCGCCGTGTTGACCCAGGCAGTAGCGTCGTTGGGCACGGGGGTAAGAATCGGCAGGCTGTGCTGGATGCCTTCGATGCTGCGGTATTCGCGGTTGGTCAGGGTGATCAGAGCCTGGAAGGCGTCGTCGACCTGACGCTGGGCAATGATGCGGTTGGCCCTTGCCGTATCGAAACCGGCCTGGGCCTGAAGCACGTCGGTCTTGTCCGAGAGACCAACGTCGAAGCGCTCGTTGGCCTGGTCGAGCTGGCGATTGAAGGCCGCTTCTTCGGCCTTGGTGGAGGCCAGGTTGTCCTGGGCGCGCAACACCGAGAAGTAGGCCTCGGCGCTCTGCAGGATCAGGTTCTGTTCAGTGGCGGATAGCTCCAGGGCGGCCTGCTCGCTGACCGCTTCGGCCGCCTGCAGCTGGAACCAGCGGTCGGCACGAAACAGTGGCTGGCTGAGGTTGGCCTGGTACAGCGTGCCGCTGCGTGACTGGGTGGCTGAGGGCTGTTGCAGGGCGGTGCGGGTGTCCGTCGTCTGTGCGCCGGCGCTGAGGTTCGGCAGCAGGCCGGCGCGGGCCTGCGGCACGCCTTCGCGACGGGCCTGGTAGTCGGCGCGGGCGGCGGCCAGGTCGGCATTGTTGGCAGCGGCCTGCTGATACACCGACATCAGGTCGGTGCGTACCGACAGCGGGGCCGGATCTGCCCAGGCCGCTGTAGCGGCAGCAGTCATGGCTATCGCTAGAGCGTGTCTTGCCACGCTAAATACAGTGCGCTTCACGTAGTCGTTTTCCTGTCTGGATGAACTGTTTGCGAGGAACGAGTCGGCATCGGCGGGACTCAATGCAGGGATTTGCGCAGTCGCGACAATGCGAATACGAAAAACGCGCTACCGATGACTATCAGCGCCAGCAACTGCGGCCAGACGATACGCGTGCCCGCGCCACGGAAGAGGATGGCCTGGGCCAGTTCGACGAAATGCGTGGTGGGGGCCAGCAGCATGATGTACTGGACCGCCTCCGGCATGCTCTCTCGCGGTGTCATGCCGCCCGAAAGGATCTGCAACGGCATCAGCACGAGAATGATCAACAGGCCCAGTTGCGGCATCGAACGGGCCAGGGTGGCGAAGAAGATGCCCATCGAGGTAGTGGCGAACAGGTGCAGGGCCGCACCGCACAGGAATAGCGCGATGGAGCCCGGTATGGGCACCTCCAGCCAGCCCTCGACCACCAGGCTCAAGGCGATGGCCGAAGCCGCCAGCACCACCAGGCCCATCGACCAGACCTTGGCGCACATGATCTCGAACGGCGTGACTGGCATCACCAGCAAGTGCTCGATGGTGCCATGCTCGCGTTCGCGGATCAGCGCGGCACCGGTGAGGATGATCGACAGCATGGTGATCTGGTTGATCACTTCGTTCACCGAACCGAACCAGGCGCGTACCAGGTTGGGGTTGTAGTTCATGTGCACCACCGCCTCGACCGACTGACTGGTGGCGCCGCGCGTGCGCAGGAGGAACTCGCCGGCCTCGTCGCTGATGATCTGCTGGATATGCCCGGCCCCGGTGAAGGCCTGGCTGACCTGAGTCGCGTCGACGTTGAGCTGGATACTCGGTTGGCGCTCGGCGAGCAGATCCTGCTGGAAGTTCGGAGGGATGTTCAGGGTGAAGGTATAGAGACCCGCATCCATGCCGCTGTCCATTTCCTCCAGGGTGATCGCCTTAGGGGCGAGGAAGTAGGGCATCTGGAAGGCTGCGATGATGCGCTGCGACAACTGCGAGCGATCCTCATCGGTCACCCCGATGGTGGCGCGGTGCGGGGCTTCCGGCACGCCGGTGGCGCTGGAGTAGATGCCGAGGGTGAAGGCGTAGACGATCAGCAGTAGCAACGCCGGGTCGCGGTACAGGCTGCGCAGCTCTTTGATGCCCAGCTGCAGGATATTGCTCAGCTTGCGCATCTCAGTTCTCCTGCTTCTTCAGGCCGGCGACGCTGAGCAGGGTCAGCACGGGAATGGTCAACAGCAGGGGAATGAAATAGAGGTACAGGTCTTGCAAATCCAGGGCCTTGGAAAATACGCCGCGACTGATGGTCAGGAAGTGGCTGGTTGGATAGATATTGCCGATAAAGGCACCGGCGCCCTCCATGGCCGATACCGGGTGGATCAGGCCGGAGAACTGCGTCGCCGGCAGCAGGGTCGCGATGGCGGTGCCGAAGATGGCCGCGATCTGGCTGTTGAGGATCGACGACATCAGCAGGCCCAGTCCGGTGGCGCAGATCACGTAGAGCAGGGCGCCGATGGTCAGGGTCAGCATGCTGCCCTTGACCGGGACGTCGAACACCAGCACCGACAGGGCCACCAGCATGAAGAAGTTGATCATGCCCAGGCCGATGTAGGGCAACTGCTTGCCGAGCAGGAATTCCAGGCGGGTTACCGGGGTGACGTAGAAATTGGTGATCGAGCCCAGTTCCTTCTCGCGCACCACGCCGAGGGCGGTGAGCATGGCCGGGATCAGCATCAGCAGGATCGGGATCACCGCCGGCACCATGGCCGGCAGGCTCTGCACGTCGGGGTTGTAGCGGTAGCGCAGGGTGATGTCGAATGGACTGGCCGCCACGGCCCGGGTCGAACCGCGGGCGAGTTCTTCCAGGTAGCTCTGGTGGATGCCCTGCACGTAGCCCTTGACGGTGTCGGCGCGGGTCGGCATGGCGCCATCCACCCAGAAGCCTACCTCCGGCACCTCGCCGCGCTTGAGATCGCGGCCGAAGCCGGGCGGAATCTCCAGCGCCAGGCTGATCTCGCCCTTGCGCATGCGCTGGTCGAGATCGGCATAGTCGCGCAGCGGCGCCTGCTCCACGAAGTAGCGCGAGCCGGCGATATTCAGGGCGTAGGCGGCGCTGGTGGTGGTCTGGTCGCGGTCGAGCACTGCGTAGTTCAGATCCTCCACGTCCATGCTGATGCCGTAGCCCATGATGAACATCAGCAGCAGCGTGCCGAGCAGGGCCAGGGTGGCGCGGATCGGGTCGCGGCGCAGTTCCATGGCTTCGCGCTGGGTGTAGCTGTACAGGCGGCGCAGGCTGAAGCGTGACTTCGGCGCGCCGGCGACGCCGTTCGAGGCTTCTGGCGCTACGTCCGGCGTGGACTCCGGGGGGCTCTCGTCGCTGCCGGCGGCATCGCGCAGGTAGGCGATGAAGGTCTCTTCCAGGGTGGCCAGGCCGCGCTTGTCCATCAGCGCCTGCGGGGTGTCGCTGTCCAGCACCCGGCCGGCGTGCATCATCGACATGCGGTCGCAGCGCAGTGCCTCGTTCATGAAGTGGGTGGAAATGAAGATGGTTACGCCATCCCTGCGCGACAGGTCGATCAGCAGCTCCCAGAAGCCGTCCCGGGCGATCGGGTCGACCCCCGAGGTGGGCTCGTCGAGGATCAGGATTTCCGGCTTGTGGATCACCGCCACCGCCAGCGACAGGCGTTGGCGCACGCCCAGGGGCAGGTCGGACGGTAGTTGCTCGGCGACGCCTTGCAGGCTGAATCTGTCGAGCATTTCCTGGATGCGCCCAGCCCGTTGCTGCACGGGAATGTGGAACAGCCGGGCGTGCAGGTCGAGGTTCTGCAAAACGCTCAGCTCGCTGTACAGCGAAAAGGCCTGGGACATGTAGCCGACCCGACGGCGGGTTTCGATGTCCCTGGGGTCGACCGGCTGGCCGAACAGTAAAGCTTCGCCTTCGCTGGCCGGCTGCAGGCCGGTGAGCATCTTCATGGTGGTCGACTTGCCGCAACCGTTGGAACCGAGGAAGCCGAAGATCTCCCCGCGTTCGATGCGAAAGTCCACGTGATCGACAGCGACGAAATCGCCGAAGCGGCAGGTCAGTCCGTGCGCCTCGATGGCCACCACGTTCTCGCCGCTGGCCGCCGGGCGCGGTGGAATCACCAGGGCATGGTGGCCGCTGCGCTTGGCTTCGGGCAACAGGGCGATGAAGGCTTCTTCCAGGTTGTCGGTTGCGGTGCGTTCGAGCAGTTCGCCGGGGGTGCCGGTATCCAGCACCTTGCCGTCGTCCATGGCCACCAGCCAGTCGAAGCGCTGGGCTTCGTCCATGTAGGCGGTGGCGACCAGCACGCTCATGCCGGGGCGGCGTTTGCGGATGCGCTCTATCAGCTCCCAGAACTGGTTGCGTGCCAGCGGGTCGACGCCGGTGGTGGGCTCGTCGAGGATCAGCAGGTCGGGGTCGTGGATCAGCGCACAACACAACCCGAGTTTCTGTTTCATGCCGCCGGACAGCTTGCCCGCCGGACGCTCGGTAAACGGCGCGAGGCCGGTGCTCTGCACCAGGTCGGCGATGCGGGCCTTGCGCTCCGCTGCGTCCTGGCCGAACAGCCGGCCAAAGAAGTCGAGGTTTTCGAATACGGTCAGGGTCGGGTAGAGGTTCTTGCCCAGGCCCTGGGGCATGTAGGCGATACGCGGACAGATGTCGCGACGGTGGCCCGCGTCGGCCATGTCGCCATCGAGCACCCGCACCGTGCCGTCCTGCAGCTTGCGCGCCCCGGCGATCAGCGCCAGCAGGCTGGACTTGCCGACCCCGTCCGGACCGATCAGGCCGATCATTCGCCTGGCGGGAATATCCAGGCTGACGTGATCCACCGCGCAGGTCTTGCCGTAGCGCAGGCTGACGTCGAGCAACTGCGCCACCATGTCGGAGCTGCGTGTCATTGTGGAACCCGGATCTGCAGGTCTTGCGGCCATTGGGCGGCATCGTCGAGTTTCAGATAGGCCATGCCGGGCACGCCGGTCTTGACCTGCTCCAGATGCCCCTTGAGCAAGGCGGGGTCGATCCGCGCCTTGATCCGGAACATCAGCTTCTCGCGTTCGTTGGCGGTTTCCACGGTCTTCGGTGTGAACTGCGCGACGCTGGCGACGAAGGTCACCTTGGCCGGGATCACATACTGCGGCGCCGCATCCAGCACCAGGTGCACGTCGGAACCGAGGGCAACCCGGCCGGCCTGCTGCGAAGGCAGGAAGATGTTCATATAGACATCGTTGAGATCGACCAGGTTGAGCACCTTGCCGCCCGCGGCCAGCACTTCGCCGGGCTGGCTGATGCGGTACTGCACGCGGCCGCTGCGCGGCGCCTTGAGCTGGCTGTCCTCGATATCGGCCTGCAGGCGCTCGACACTGGCCTGGGCCGCTTCCACCGCGGACTCGGCCTCGATGACCTGCGATTGCGCGGCTTCGATGCCGGCCTGCGCCGACAGAACCTGGGAGCGTGCGGCGCTGACGGCCGCTTGGCCGCTTTGCAGGCTCGCCAGGTCGTCGTCGAGTTGCTGGCGGGGCAGGGCATTGCGTTTGACCAGGGCCTCGGTGCGCGCATAGCGCTTCTGCGTCGCCCCCAGTTCGGCCTGCCGCTGATGCACCACGGCTTCGGCGGTGGCCTTCTCGCTGACGCGCAGCGACACTTGGGAATGGGCCGTGCGGGTGGCGTTCTGTGCCTGGCGTACCTGAGCCCGGGCCTGGTTCAACTGGGCGTCGAGTACCTGGGTGTCCATCTGTGCCAACACCTGGCCAGCCTCGACGAAATCGCCTTCTTCCACGTCGATGCGCAAGAGACGCCCGGCCAGCTTGCTGGCCACGTCCACTTCTGTGGCCTCGATACGCCCGTTGGCACTGGCGAAACCCTCGCCCAGACCGTCAGGGCGCAACGCCAGCCAGATCAGTCCGGCCACGGCGACCAGGCTGACGATGGCTGCCACGCGGAGCAGGGTTTTCTTGTGTTGTGCTTTCATCGATGATTTTCCTGGGGAGCGAGCGATCATCGTCCCATGGGGGCGCCGTCACGCGTTGCAGAGGGGCTGCGTGCGCCGTCGCCGTTCCTTGAGCGATGCAATACCGATGCAAGTATTCGGTAGCGGGACGCTCCGGAAAACGTTCCCGGGCGACAAGCGGGCTGTCAATCCGCGCCACGCCTGGCCGTGGCGCACGGCGAAAGCGGAAAACACCACGTGGGATCCCTGGATCAGCGTTTCTGCCTGTCCGCCTGTGTACCATGCAGGCTGCTTGCCCCAGGGCGCAGGTTCGGGCGATGAAAAACGGGGGGTGTATGTATAGGGTCAGCGTTGGTTATGTCGCGCTTCTGCTGAATACCTTCGAGGCTGAAGGGCTGGATGTACGGCGCCTGTGTCACGAAGCCGGGCTGGACATGCAGCGCCTGACGCACACCGAAGCCTTTTTCAGGCGTAGGGCGGTCTATCGCCTGCTCGAACTGGCGGTGTCCGAGTCCGCCAACCCGGCCATCGGCCTGCGGGCCTATGCCCATTTCCTGCCGGGTAGTTTCCAGTTGGTGGGGTACGCGATGATGTCCTGTCGCAACCTGCAGGAGGCCTTGGAACGCCTGGTGCGCTTCACGCCGCTGCTGGGCAATGGCGTCACCGTGAGCTTTTCAGCCGAGCCACAGGGTCAGCGGCTTTGTGCGCAGATGCACCAGGAAGTCGGAAGTATTCGGCCCAGGCAGTTTTCCGATGCCGGCATCGCGGCACTGCTGGGCTTTTGCAACTGGTTGACCGGAGGCAATCCACCCCGTCCGCTGCTCATCGAATTCGACTATCCGGAGCCGGTGGATCTGGATGCGTACCGGCAACTGGCCGATTGCCCGCTTAAGTTCGGCGCGTCGCGGGCCAGTGTGCTGTTCGATCCGCAGCAACTGTTGCAGCCGCTGAGCACTGCCAACGAGGCACTGTCGGCTCTTCACGAGCGTTTCGCCGAATCTCGTCTGAGCCAGCTTCGCGACGGTTCGCTGGTCGTCCAGGTTCGTACGCTGATTACCGAGAACCTCGACCAGGGTGGCTGCGACATGGGCTGGGTGGCGGGCTCGCTGGGTGTCAGCAAGCGTACCCTGCAGCGAGGCCTGGAACGCGAGGGCGTACAGTTCAAGGACGTGCTCAGTGAGGTGCGTCGGCAGTTGTCCGATTACTACCTGCGCCATTCCGCGCACAGCCTGGCGCAGGTGGCCGAGCGGCTCGGTTTTCTGGAGCAGAGCAGCTTTCACAAGGCCTGCCTGCGCTGGTTCGGCATGCCGCCCGGACGCTACCGCAGTTGTTCGCCGGCCGAGCCAGAACAACCTGCGCCGTTTGCACAAGTCAGGTGATCAGGATTTGCATCGATTGCTTCGGTCGCTCTTCGCCGCTGCCCAGGCACGCCAATCATGTGCATGCATTGCTGCGGAATCGGCGGGCGGGGTGAGGCCAGCCGCCATCGGCCACAGGATCGTCGGGCGTTGCTCCGACCGGCAAAACCCTGTGCCTGCCTGAGTCCAGTCCAGGCAGGCATTGCCGGTGATTACTTGATGACCCCACAGGCTACGCGAGCACCGCCACCGCCCAGCGGCTTCGGATGATCGGCATGATTATCGCCACCGGCATGAACCATCAGTGTCAGGTTCTTCAGGTCGCCTACCTGCTTGATTCGTGGAGCCAGCACGGGCTGGTTGGCCTTGCCGTCCGCGGTGACCAGCAGGGCAGGCAGGTCGCCCAGATGACCATCACCCCAAGGCAGGCCGTGCTTGCCGGTGTTCTGTGGATCCCAGTGACCGCCAGCGGCTTCGGCGGCAGACGGTTGGCCGTCCTTGGGTGCCGGGTCGCAACTGGGCTTGCTGTGCACGTGGAAACCATGCACGCCTGGCTGCAGATCATGCAGATCCGGGGTGAAAACCACGCCATGGGGGCTCTGACTGATCACCACCTTGCCAACCGAAGTGCCGACGCCCTTGGCGTCCACGGCGTTGAGATCGACCGTCAGGTCGGCGGCCTGCAGGCCAGCGGCGCAGCAACTGGCCAATGCGGCCATCATCCAGCGTTTCATAGGTGACTCCTCGAGGACGGAAAATCCATGGGCAAACCGTCGCCCACTGGGGGTGGGACTCGCGTTCGCCCGCGTGGTTCGTGTTTTCGCCTTCCGGGATATCGGTCGCAGGCCAGCGAACCCGCGTTACCTGACAGTGATTTAGCGCTTTTTAGCGAGTTGGAAAGGTTCTTGCAAACACCGGCAGCAAGGGCGTCGAGGCGTCAAAAGATTGAATCAGCCGGGGTAACCACGTGGCAGTAGATCGCGCACAAATGATTGGCAACGTTCGCAGCAACCTGTCCGGGTTGCGCAACGGCAATCTCGGCATTCCGCTGTTGCTGCTGGTCATGCTCGCCATGGTCATGCTGCCGATTCCGCCGTTTCTGCTCGACGTGCTGTTCACCTTCAGTATCGCCTTGTCGATCGTCGTGCTGCTGGTGGCCATCTACGCCTTGCGGCCACTGGATTTCGCGGTGTTCCCGACCATTCTGCTGGCCGCGACCCTGCTGCGCCTGGCGCTCAACGTGGCCTCCACGCGGGTGGTGCTGCTGCACGGCCAGGATGGCCACGACGCTGCCGGTAAGGTTATTCAGGCGTTCGGCGAGGTGGTGATCGGCGGTAACTACGTCGTTGGTATCGTGGTGTTCGCCATCCTCATGATCATCAACTTCGTGGTGGTGACCAAGGGTGCGGGGCGCATCTCCGAAGTCAGTGCACGTTTCACCCTGGATGCCATGCCCGGCAAGCAGATGGCCATCGATGCCGATCTCAACGCCGGCCTCATCGATCAGGTGGAAGCCAAGAAGCGCCGCAGCGAAGTCGCTCAGGAAGCCGACTTCTACGGTTCCATGGACGGTGCCAGCAAATTCGTTCGTGGTGATGCCGTCGCCGGCCTGCTGATCCTGTTCATCAACCTGATCGGCGGTATGGCCATCGGTATGCTGCAGCACGGCCTGAGCTTCGGCGACGCCGGCCGCATCTACACCCTGCTGACCATCGGTGACGGCCTGGTGGCGCAGATCCCGTCGCTGCTGCTGTCGACCGCTGCCGCGATCATGGTGACCCGGGTTTCCAGCTCCGAAGACATGGGCGCCCAGGTCAACCGTCAGATGTTCGCTTCGCCCCGCGCACTGGCTGTTTCCGCCGCGATCATGATCGCCATGGGTCTGGTGCCCGGCATGCCGCACATGTCCTTCATCAGCCTGGGCCTGATCGCTGCAGGTGCCGCCTACTGGATCGCCAACAAACAGCGCAAGACCAAGGAGGCCGAAGTCCAGGAAGTGCAGCGCCAGCAGGAACTGCTGCCGGCGCAGCGTGCTCAGGAGGTCAAGGAGCTGGGCTGGGATGACGTGATGCCGGTGGACATGGTCGGTCTGGAAGTCGGTTACCGGCTGATTCCGCTGGTCGACCGCAACCAGGGCGGGCAATTGCTGGCGCGCATCAAGGGGGTACGCAAGAAGCTTTCCCAAGAGATGGGCTTCCTGATGCCGTCCGTGCATATCCGCGACAACCTCGACCTGCAACCCAACGCCTATCGCCTGACGCTCATGGGGGTCAGCGTCGCCGAGGCCGAGGTCTATCCGGAGCGCGAGCTGGCGATCAATCCGGGTCAGGTGTTCGGCACCCTCAACGGCGTCGCCGCCAAAGATCCGGCATTCGGTCTGGATGCGGTGTGGATCGATCCGGGCCAGCGTGACCAGGCGCAATCCCTCGGTTACACGGTGGTGGATGCCAGTACCGTGGTCGCGACGCACCTCAATCAGGTGCTGCACAAGCATGCCCACGAGTTGCTCGGCCACGAAGAAGTCCAGCAACTGATGCAATTGCTGGCGAAAAGCTCGCCAAAACTCGCCGAAGAGTTGGTGCCTGGGCTGATTTCCCTGTCGACCCTGCTCAAGGTGCTGCAGGCACTGCTGCAGGAGCAGGTACCAGTGCGTGACATCCGTACCATCGCCGAAGCCATCGCCAACGTCGCACCGAGGAGTCAAGATCCCGCCGCCATGGTGGCTGCGGTCCGTGTCTCGCTGGCCCGGGCAATCGTGCAGAACATCGTGGGACTAGAGCCCGAGCTGCCTGTGATCACCCTTGAACCAAGGTTGGAACAGATATTGCTAAATAGTCTTCAGAAGGCCGGTCAAGGCTCCGAGGATGGCATCCTCCTGGAGCCTGGCATGGCCGAGAAGCTGCAACGTTCCCTGGTGGAAGCAGCGCAGCGTCAGGAGATGCTTGGCAAGCCGGTGATTCTGCTGGCGGCCGGGCCGGTTCGGGGAATGCTCTCGCGTTTCGCCCGGTTGGCCGTCCCGAGCATGCATGTTCTGGCGTACCAGGAGATTCCGGACAACAAGCAGGTCACCATCGTTGCGACGGTGGGGCAGAACTAATCGAGGGTACGGGCCATGCAGGTCAAACGCTTTTTTGCCGCCGATATGCGCCAAGCCATGAAACTGGTACGCGATGAACTGGGCGCCGACGCGACCATCATCGGCAATCGCCGTGTGGCCGGTGGTGTGGAGTTGACGGCCGCACTCGATTATCAAGTGGCGCCTCCGCCGGCGCGGCAGCCCAATCCGGCGCTGGAGGCCGAGCTGCGCAAGACCCAGTCGCGTATCGCCTCCGCTCAGGCTGAGTTGAGCACGCGCGCGCAGCTGGATGCCGGCAAGGACCGTCAGATGTTCGCCGACGCCCCCGGCAAGACGCCTGCCGACAGCCTGGACGCGGTGCTCGAACGCCAGCAGAAGAGGTCGACGTCGGCCTCGGTCGACCAGTCCGCCCTGGAATCCATGCGCTCCGAATTGCATGGCCTGCGTGAGCTGATCGAGATGCAGATGGGCTCCATGGCCTGGGGCCAGTTGCAGGCCCGTCGCCCGCAGCAGGCCACCCTGTGGCGCCGCCTGCAACGCATGGGCCTGCCTGCCGAACTGGCCCGCACGCTGCTCGAGCGCGTCGCCACCCTGAGCGATCAACGCCAGGCCTGGCGCATGGTCCTGGCGCACCTGGCCCATTCGATTCAGACGCCCAAGCAGGAACCGATGGACGAGGGCGGTGTCATCGCCCTGGTCGGCCCGGCCGGCATGGGCAAGACCACCACCCTGGCCAAGCTCGCGGCCCGCTATGTACTCAAGTACGGTGCGGCGAACATCGCTCTGGTAAGCATGGACAGCTACCGCATCGGCGCCCAGGAACAACTCAAGACCCTCGGGCGTATCCTGGGCGTATCAGTGACCCACGTGGATCCCGGCCAGTCCTTGACGCAGGCGCTGGCGCCGCTGGCACGCAAGCGTGTGGTGCTCATCGATACGGCCGGCCTGCCGGCCAATGATCCTGCGCTGCGCATGCAGCTGGAAACACTGGCGAGCCGCGGGGTGAACGCGCGTAATTATCTGGTGTTGGCCGCTACCAGCCAGGCGCAGGTGCTCAAGGCGGCGTATCACAGCTACAAGCGATGTGGGCTGGCCGGCTGCATTCTGAGTAAACTGGACGAAGCCACCAGCATGGGCGAGGTATTGGGTCTGGCTATTAGCCACCGTCTACCGGTAGCCTATCTGGCAGACGGCCCGCGGATACCGGACGATGTCCATGTGCCGCGCAGCCATCAGCTGGTCAGCCGTGCCGTTGGGCTGCAGGCGCCGGATGAGCCGAGTGAGGATACGATGGCCGATATGTTCGCCGGTCTGTACCAGGACCCGACACGACGCGCAGGATGAACGGGCGGATGTGGCGAAGGGCTGGTTGCGCTTCCCTCGACAGCGCACAATGGCTCGCTAATGGCTTAAAGCGAAGGTTAGATAAGGTGTGTAGATAAAATGGGTATGCATCCCGTACAGGTGATCGCGGTGACTGGCGGCAAAGGCGGCGTTGGCAAGACCAATGTGTCGGTGAACTTGTCGCTGGCGCTGGCAGACCTCGGTCGGCGCGTCATGCTCATGGATGCCGACCTGGGCTTGGCCAACGTCGACGTGCTGCTCGGCCTGACCGCCAAGCGTACCCTGGCCGATGTCATCGACGGCCAGTGCGAACTTCGCGACGTGGTGTTGCAGGGCCCTGGCGGCATTCGCATCGTGCCCGCGGCCTCCGGTACCCAGAGCATGGTGCAGCTCAGCCCCATGCAGCATGCCGGCCTGATCCAGGCATTCAGCGACATCAGCGACAACCTCGACGTGCTGATCGTGGATACCGCAGCGGGTATCGGCGACTCGGTGGTGAGTTTCGTGCGTGCCGCCCAGGAAGTGCTGGTGGTGGTGTGCGACGAGCCCACCTCGATCACCGATGCCTACGCGCTGATCAAGCTCCTCAACCGTGACCACGGCATGAACCGTTTCCGGGTACTTGCCAATATGGCGCATAGCCCCCAGGAAGGCCGTAATCTGTTTGCTAAGCTGACCAAGGTGACCGACCGTTTTCTGGACGTCGCGCTGCAGTATGTGGGTGCGGTGCCCTACGACGAATCGGTACGCAAGGCCGTACAGAAACAACGTGCGGTGTATGAGGCGTTCCCTCGTTCGAAGTGCGCGCTGGCGTTCAAGGCGATTGCCCAGAAGGTTGATGCGTGGCCGTTACCGGCCAACCCGCGAGGCCATCTGGAATTTTTCGTTGAGCGCCTGGTGCATCAACCGACTGCAGACACGGCTGTATGACGACAGCCTCTGGACTCCGTATGTACAGCAAGGCAACAGCAAGAGATTCGCAGCATCAGTTGATCGAACGCTACGCCCCGCTGGTCAAACGCATTGCCTACCACCTCTTGGCGCGGTTGCCCGCCAACGTGCAGGTGGACGATCTGATTCAGGCCGGGATGATCGGTTTGCTCGAAGCGTCGCGCAAATACGACGCTGGCAAGGGTGCCAGTTTCGAGACGTTCGCCGGCATCCGTATCCGTGGCGCCATGCTCGACGAGGTGCGCAAGGGTGACTGGGCGCCACGCTCGGTACACCGCAACACGCGTATGGTCAGTGACGCGATCCGAAAAATCGAGGCCCGAACCGGGCGAGACGCTAAAGATCAGGAGGTTGCTGCCGAACTCCAATTGAGTCTCGAAGATTACTACGGCATTCTTGGCGACACTTTGGGCAGCCGTCTGTTCAGTTTCGACGACCTGTTGCAGGAAGGCGAAAGTGGCGGGCTGCAGGAAGACACGAATTCCCTGCACCACGGCCCTTCGCATGAACTGGAAGACGATCGGTTCCAGGCGGCTCTGGTCGATGCCATCAGCAACCTGCCGGAGCGTGAGCGGTTGGTGTTATCGCTGTATTACGACGAGGAATTGAACCTCAAGGAGATCGGCGAGGTTCTGGGGGTGAGTGAGTCGCGGGTCAGCCAATTGCACAGTCAGTGTGCCGCGCGTTTACGCGCGCGGTTGGTGGAATGGCGCGCATAGGGAAATTTGTAGGCGCTGGACATGCACAGTGAACGCAGCAAAGCCGGGCGCAATAGGTTTGCGGCGTTCCGCCAGGCCGGTTTCACGATTTATAAGCGCTCCGGAATGCTGGAGCGTTTTAGGACTGTACGGAGGTCGACTTGGACAAGAACATGAAAATCCTCATCGTCGATGATTTCTCGACGATGCGACGGATCATCAAGAACCTCTTGCGGGATCTGGGGTTCACCAACACGGCGGAAGCCGACGACGGCACCACCGCATTGCCGATGCTGCAAAGCGGTAGCTTCGACTTTCTGGTCACCGACTGGAACATGCCGGGCATGAGTGGCATCGATCTGCTGCGCGCCGTGCGTGCCGATGAACGCCTGAAGCAGATGCCCGTGCTGATGGTAACGGCAGAAGCCAAGCGTGATCAGATCATCGAGGCCGCCCAGGCCGGTGTGAACGGCTATGTGGTCAAGCCATTCACTGCCCAGGTGCTCAAGGAAAAGATCGAGAAAATCTTCGAGCGGGTCAACGGCTGATGTCTGCCGCGAGGTTGTTATGGAACATGATGATTCGAAAGAGGCCGACCTCGAGTCGACTCTGAAAAGCAATGCACGCCAACTGGTCAACAGTCTTGAACAGGGCAATTTTGGCGAAGCGGTACAGCTGATCAATGAACTGAACAAGGCGCGCGACCGGGGTCTTTACCACGAAGTCGGCAAGCTCACCCGTGAGCTTCACAACGCCATCGTCAATTTTCAGCTCGATCCCCGGATGCCTCACGCCAAGGAAATCTCGCAGATCTCCGACGCCACCGATCGCCTCAATTATGTGGTGACCATGACCGAGCGTGCCGCCAACCGCACCATGGACCTGGTCGAGCAGAGTGCACCCCTGATCAATGACCTGAGCAGCGAAGCGGATGCCCTGAGCGAGGACTGGGCGCGGTTCATGCGCCGCGAGATGGGCGCCGACGCGTTTCGCGAACTGGCCAAGCGCATCGAGCTGTTCCTGGCGCGCAGCCAGCGCGACAGCAGCAAGCTGTCCGGACACCTGAACGACATTTTATTGGCGCAGGACTATCAGGACCTGACCGGGCAGGTGATCAAGCGCGTCACGCAACTGGTGACAGAGGTCGAGAGCAATCTGCTGAAACTGGTGCTGATGGCCAGCCAGGTCGATCGTTTCGCCGGTATTGACCACAACCATGAACAATTGCGTGCCGAGCAAAACAAAGAAAAACCTGCGTCCCATGGTGAAGGTCCGCAGATTCATGCCGATAAGCGTGATGATGTCGCGTCTTCCCAGGACGACGTCGACGATTTGCTGTCCAGCCTGGGATTTTAGGAGCACGTCATATGAGCTTCGGCGCCGATGAAGAAATTCTCCAGGATTTCCTGGTAGAGGCCGGCGAGATTCTCGAGCAGTTGTCCGAGCAGTTGGTGGAGCTGGAAAGCCGGCCGGACGATATGAACCTGCTCAATGCAATTTTTCGTGGATTTCACACGGTAAAGGGTGGTGCCGGGTTCTTGCAGCTCAACGAGCTGGTGGAGTGCTGCCACATTGCCGAGAACGTGTTCGACATCCTGCGCAAGGGTGAGCGTCGTGTCGACTCGGAGTTGATGGACGTGGTACTCGAGGCGCTGGATGCCGTCAACGGCATGTTCGCCGAAGTGCGTGAGCGCGCCGAGCCGACCCCAGCCTCTCCCGAGCTGCTGGCTGCGCTCGCGCGCTTGGCCGAACCCGCCAGCGCCCAGCCCGCTGCCGCTGCGCCAGCGCTGGTCGCTCCAGTCGAAGTGACCGGGTCGGCGGCTGAGGCGGCCAGTGACATCACCGACAGCGAGTTCGAGCAGTTGCTCGACGCCCTGGATGACGAGCCGCAACCCCAGGCCAGCGCTTCGGGTGATGAAATCAGCGATGACGAGTTCGAGTCGCTGCTCGACCAGTTGCATGGCAAGGGGCAGTTCGCAGCTCCTGCGGTGGCAGCCGTGCAAGCGCCGGCACCTGCGTCAGCGAGCGTTTCGAGCAGCGGCAACGGCGATGAGATCAGCGATGACGAATTCGAAGCCCTGCTTGATCAGTTGCACGGCAAAGGCCAGTTCGTCGCCGCAGCAGTAGAGGCTCCGGCGCCCGCTGCGCCTTCTGAGCCGGCCAGTTCTGCGGCACAGAGCGATGAAATCACCGATGACGAGTTCGAAGCGCTACTCGACCAGTTGCATGGTAAAGGCAAGTTCGTCGAGCCGACGGAGATAGCACCTGTTGCCGTAGCCCCGAGTCCCGCGCCAGCTCCGACCCCGGCGGTGAAGCCTGTGGCCAAACCTGCTGCACCGGTAGCCGCCAAGGCCGCTCCTGCGCCCGTTGCCAAGGCGGCACCTGCTGCACCCGCACCGGCTGCCGCTGCGCCAGCGAGTGAAGCGGAAACCACCGTACGGGTCGACACCGCGCGTCTGGATGAAATCATGAACATGGTCGGTGAGCTGGTACTGGTGCGTAACCGCCTGGTCCGCCTGGGGCTCAACAGTGGCGACGAGGCCATGTCCAAGGCTGTGTCCAACCTCGACGTGGTCACCGCCGATCTGCAGACATCGGTCATGAAGACCCGCATGCAGCCGATCAAGAAGGTCTTCGGGCGCTTCCCGCGCCTGGTGCGCGACTTGGCCCGCCAGTTGAAGAAAGAGATCAACCTGGAGCTGGTCGGTGAAGAGACCGACCTCGACAAGAACCTCGTCGAGGCCCTGGCCGATCCGCTGGTCCACCTGGTGCGCAACGCGGTCGACCACGGCGTGGAAAACCCGGAGGAACGTGAAGCCGCCGGCAAGTCGCGCACCGGCCGCGTGGTGTTGTCCGCCGAGCAGGAAGGCGACCACATCCTGCTGATGATCACCGATGACGGCAAGGGTATGGATGCCGACGTGCTGCGCAGCAAGGCCGTGGAAAAGGGCTTGCTCGACAAGGACGCCGCCGACCGCCTGACCGATCTGGAGTGCTACAACCTGATCTTCGCACCCGGCTTCTCGACCAAGACCGAGATCTCCGACGTGTCCGGCCGGGGGGTCGGCATGGACGTGGTGAAGACCAAGATTTCCCAGCTCAACGGCACCGTCAACGTGTTCTCGCAGAAGGGCCAGGGTTCGAAGATCGTCATCAAGGTGCCGCTGACCCTGGCGATCATGCCCACGTTGATGGTGATGCTCGGCAACCAGGCATTCGCCTTCCCGCTGGTCAACGTCAACGAGATCTTTCACCTCGACCTGTCGCGCACCAACGTGGTCGACGGCCAGGAGGTGGTGATTGTCCGCGACAAGGCGCTGCCGCTGTTCTATCTCAAGCGCTGGCTGGTGCGCAAGGCGGCTCATGAGGAGCAGGGCGAAGGCCATGTGGTGATCCTTACGGTCGGCAATCAGCGCATCGGATTCGTCGTCGACCAACTGGTCGGCCAGGAAGAGGTGGTGATCAAGCCGCTGGGCAAAATGCTGCAGGGAACGCCTGGTATGTCCGGTGCGACCATCACCGGCGATGGCCGTATCGCCCTGATTCTCGATGTGCCCAGTATGCTCAAGCGCTACGCACGGCGTATCTGATCATCCGCGGCATGGCGTCTGCCGTGTCGCTTAGGAGTGTTTATGGTTGTCAAGGTACTGGTGGTCGACGACTCCGGCTTCTTTCGCCGCAGGGTTTCGGAGATCCTCTCGTCCGACCCCAACATCACCGTGGTCGGTACGGCCACCAACGGACGTGAAGCCATCGATCAGGCGCTGGCTCTCAAGCCGGACGTGATCACCATGGACTACGAGATGCCGTTGATGGATGGCATCACCGCCGTGCGCAGCATCATGCAGCGTTGCCCGACTCCGGTGTTGATGTTCTCCTCGCTCACCCACGAAGGCGCCCGGGTCACCCTCGATGCACTGGATGCCGGTGCGGTGGATTTCCTGCCGAAGAATTTCGAGGACATCTCGCGAAACCCGGAGAAGGTCAAGCAACTGTTGTGCGAGAAGGTACACAGCATTTCGCGCAGCAACCGCCGGGGGATCGGCGCGGCGTCCCTGACGCCTCCTGCCGGCGGTAGCCTGAGCCGACCTGCCGGTACTTCAAGCACGCCTGCACCCGTGGCGCGTCCACAGTCAAGCGTCAGCCATGCGCCGGCCGAGCGTCACCCGGCTGCCGCCAGTGCCACGCCCAAGCGCAAGGCCTACAGGCTGGTGGCGATCGGGACGTCGACTGGCGGGCCGGTCGCACTGCAGCGGGTGCTGACCCAGTTACCGGCGAATTTCCCGACCCCGATCGTATTGATCCAGCACATGCCGGCAGCCTTCACCAAGGCCTTTGCCGAGCGCCTGGACAAGCTCTGCAAGATCAGCGTCAAGGAGGCCGAGGACGGCGACATGCTGCGTCCAGGCCTGGCCATCCTCGCCCCGGGCGGCAAGCAGATGATGATCGACGGGCGCGGTACCATTCGTATCCTGCCCGGCGACGAGCGCCTGAACTACAAGCCGTGCGTGGATATCACCTTCGGGTCGGCGGCCAAGTCCTACAACGACAAGGTGCTGGCGGTGGTGCTCACCGGCATGGGCGCCGATGGTAGAGAAGGCGCTCGCCTGCTCAAACAGGGCGGCAGCCAGGTGTGGGCACAGGACGAGGCCAGTTGCGTGATCTACGGCATGCCCATGGCGATTGTGAAAGCCGACCTGGCCGATGCCGTTTATCCGCTGGATGATATCGGCCGGCATCTGGTCGAGGCCTGTCTCTGATGGATGTACTGAGCCTGATCGGTGTCATTCTGGCATTCGTCGCCATCCTCGGCGGCAACTACCTGGAAGGCGGTCATGTCTCGGCACTGCTCAATGGCCCGGCGGCACTGATCGTCATCGGCGGTACATTGGGGGCGGCGTTGTTGCAGACTCCGGTCGCGGTGTTCAAGCGCGCCGTGGGCATCCTGCGCTGGATCTTCTTTCCCCCGCAGATCGACTTGCCTGGTGGTATCGACCGGGTGGTGAACTGGAGCATGACCGCACGCAAGGAGGGGCTTCTGGGCCTCGAGGTGGTGGCGGACGGCGAAGCCGACCCTTACGCACGTAAAGGGCTGCAGTTACTGGTCGATGGCGCCGAGCCGGAGGCCATTCGCAGTATTCTCGAGGTTGACCTGTATACCCAGGAGAACCGCGACATACAGGCCGCCAGGTTCTTCGAGTGCATGGGCGGCTACGCGCCGACCATCGGCATCATCGGCGCGGTCATGGGCTTGATTCACGTGATGGGCAATCTCGCCGATCCCAGCCTGCTCGGCGGTGGGATCGCCGTCGCCTTCGTCGCCACCATCTACGGGGTGGCGTTTGCCAACCTGTTCCTGTTGCCGGTGGGCAACAAGCTCAAATCCGTGGCCTTGCGCCAATCGGCTTATCGGGAAATGCTCCTCGAAGGCATTCTGTCCATCGGCGAGGGTGAGAACCCGCGCTCCATCGAGTTGAAGCTGCAAGGCTTCATGAACTGACAATGGCTCGTCGACGCCGTCATGAAGAGCACGAGAATCACGAGCGCTGGCTGGTGTCCTACGCCGACTTCATCACGCTGCTGTTCGCCTTTTTCGTGGTGATGTATTCGATTTCCTCGATCAACGAGGGCAAGTACAAGATTCTCTCGGAAACCCTGACCGGCGTCTTCAACCAGCCGGATCGCTCCATCAAGCCTATTGCGGTGGGTGATGAGCGACCGCGTACCACTGAGCCGGATCGCTCCATGACCAATGATGAGGAAGCAGCCCAGCAGATCGCTGCCTCGACCCTTGATAATATTGCCGCCAGCGTACGCGATGCCTTTGGCGGGCTGCTGCAGAGCGACCAGCTCAAAGTGCGCGGCAATGAGTTATGGATTGAGATCGAATTGAGCTCCGGCCTGCTGTTTCCCAGTGGCGATGCGTTGCCCGATGACGCAGCCTTCGAAATCATCGAGAAAATTGCCAAGATCCTGGCGCCCTACGGTAATCCCGTGCATGTCGAGGGCTTTACCGACAACCAGCCCATCAACACGGCGCAGTTCCCGACCAACTGGGAATTGTCGACTGCCCGCGCAGCCAGCATCGTGCGGATGCTTGCGATGGATGGTGTCGATCCGTCACGCATGGCGGCCGTAGGCTATGGCGAATTTCAGCCGGTAGCCGACAACGCCACTGCAGAGGGTAGGGCGCGTAACCGCCGGGTGGTGCTGGTCGTCTCGCGGAATCTCGACGTGCGGCGTAGTGTGAGCGGGGTGGGCAGCGCCAATGCCCAGCCTGACGCGGCGATGCAGCGGGCTGGCACGCAACCTGCTTCAGCGCCTGCAGTACAGGCGCCAGCCAATGGTGCCGTCAATTCCCCGTCGCCTGTGCAATGAAGCGGGCACTCAGTCTCGGCCAGGCTTAGCCTGCTCCGGGAGGATGAAGAGTATGAGAGTTTGGGCTGTAGCCAATCAAAAAGGCGGTGTGGGTAAGACCACCACGTCCATCGCTCTTGCCGGCCTGCTGGCCGACGCAGGCAAACGTGTGGTGGTGGTCGATCTCGATCCGCACGGATCGATGACCAGCTATTTCGGCCATGACCCCGACAGCCTCGAACACAGCGTCTTCGACCTGTTCCTGCACCAGGGCAGCGTACCCCAGGGGCTGCCACAGCAATTGTTGCTGCCGACCAGCCATGAACGCATTTCCCTGCTGCCGTCGAGCACGGCGCTGGCCACCCTGGAGCGTCAGTCGCCTGGGCAGAGCGGCTTGGGTCTGGTGGTCGCCAAGAGCCTGGCGCAGCTGTGGCAGGATTTCGACCATGCGGTAATCGACAGTCCGCCCTTGCTTGGGGTGTTGATGGTCAACGCGCTGGCCGCCAGTCAGCAACTGGTGATTCCCGTGCAGACCGAGTTTCTGGCCGTAAAAGGCCTCGAGCGCATGGTCAGCACCCTGGCGATGATCAACCGTTCGCGCAAGCAGGCGTTGCCTTATACCATCGTGCCGACCCTGTTCGACCGTCGTACCCAGGCATCGATGTCTACCCTGCGGCTGCTCAAGAGCAGCTACCCCGAGCACCTCTGGCAAGCCTACATTCCGGTGGATACCCGGTTGCGTGATGCCAGCCGTGCAGGGCTCACGCCTTCGCGTTTCGATGGCAACAGCCGCGGCACCCTTGCCTATCGCGCCTTGCTCAAGCATTTACTGGCGCAACAGCCCGCATCTCAGGTGGCCTGATCGGCAATGCCTGGTTATTCTGCGCGAACTGCCTCAAGTCTGCCGCCCCTGCGGCCGATAGCTCATACAGGTCTTCATTGTGGGTTGCATTCATGAGTCGTTCCACCGCCATCGCCACACGGCCGCAACTGGCGCTGCAGTCATACCTCGACGGGTTGCTGCAGGACGCCGCAGTCGAACTGGAGCAGGAGCTGTCCGAAAGCAGCCTCGATGAGTTCGAGGCGGCCGTGCGTGAAGAGCAGATCCGCGACGCCCGATTGGCGCCGCGCGGCGAGGTTCGCTTACCGGCCCTGCCGCGCGAGGCGGAGATCGTCGTCGCGCCAGTCGTGGAAGCACCCCCTGCGATCAGCGTAGAGCCGATCAGCATGCCGCCGCTGGTCGAGCCGTTGGCCGAGGTTTATCGCCCGGCGGCACAGATCGCTTCCGTGCTGGCCGATGGTCGTCCCGACTGGGCGCAGGAGCCCTTCGAATGCCTGTTGTTCGACGTCGCTGGCCTGACGCTAGCGGTGCCGCTGGTGTGCCTGGGCTCGATCTATCCCCTGGCCGGCCAGGATCTGACACCTTTGTTTGGCCAACCGGACTGGTTTCTGGGCATACTGCCATCACAGTCAGGCAACCTGAAGGTGCTCGATACCGCGCGCTGGGTGATGCCGGATCGTTACCGGGACGACTTCCGTCAGGGCCTGCAGTACGTGATATCCGTTCAGGGCTATGAATGGGGGCTGGCCGTTCATCAGGTCAGTCGTTCGATTCGTTTGAACCCCGACGAAATCAAATGGCGCAGCCAGCGTGCCCAACGGCCTTGGCTGGCGGGCACGGTGATCGAGCACATGTGCGCGCTGCTGGACGTCTCCGCACTGGCCGAGTTGATCGCCAGCGGCGCGACCAAGCGCATGGGCAACGGACAGGTACACTGATTACCAGGCTGCACGCCCCAAGACGCGTGCGGCCGATTGAACAGCGGGAATACCGCACACCGCCCACGCGGTCAATGACGAGGCTAGGCCATGAAGAAAAACTCTGCACAAGGCGCTGAAGATCCGATCCTGCAGTGGGTCACGTTCCGGCTGGACAACGAAAGCTACGGTATCAACGTGATGCAGGTGCAGGAAGTGCTGCGCTACACGGAAATCGCCCCGGTGCCGGGGGCGCCGAGCTATGTGCTGGGGATCATCAATCTGCGTGGCAACGTGGTCACCGTGATCGACACGCGCCAGCGTTTCGGCCTGGACTCGTCCGACGTCACCGACAACACCCGCATCGTCATCATCGAGGCGGACAAACAGGTCGTGGGCATTCTCGTCGATAGCGTGGCCGAAGT
Organism: Phytopseudomonas flavescens; assembly: GCF_900100535.1. GTDB lineage: Bacteria > Pseudomonadota > Gammaproteobacteria > Pseudomonadales > Pseudomonadaceae > Aquipseudomonas > Aquipseudomonas flavescens. Next base: position 102,943 of record NZ_FNDG01000018.1, on the reverse strand, counting down.
GGTCTATCTGCGTCAGTCAGAAGTTGAAACCGCACCCAATGTCGGTAATGACGAGTCGGCCAAGTTCATCCAGGGCGTCTGCAACAAGAACGGCGAGTTGCTGATTCTGGTCGAGCTGGACAAGATGATGACCGAAGAAGAATGGTCGGAGCTGGAGAGCATCTGAGGTGCTCGAGGCCGCGCTGATCGTGCTCGCGCTGGCCTGTGCCGGCCTGGTGGGGGCCTGCGTGTGGCTAGCGGGCCGTCTGCGCCTGGCCAGCCAATTGCAGGCCGAGCGCGATGCCCAGCGTGACCAGCGTATCCGCGAGCTGAACAAGCGCCTTGACACCTACCTGACCGGCAGCATCCGCATGGGCGAAGAGCTCCATGAGCTGCGTCGCACTGTAGCGCCGCTGCCGGACAAGCTGACCCAGATCGAGCAGCGTGACCCCACCAGCCTGTCGTTCACCCAGGCAGCACGCTTGGTCGGCATGGGCGCCAGTGCTGACGACCTCACCCACTCCTGCGGCCTCAGCAAGGCCGAAGCAGAACTGGTCGCCAAACTGCACCAGGCGCGCCGTTCCTAGCACCTCGTATCGCTACGCTTCAGCGCCATCGACCAGAGTGCGTTCTGTCGCCGACCTAATGCCGGTTGCTCTTGTGATCCGGCCCACTGAGCAACTGCGGCCCTTCCCTGGGTTTGCCGCGTGGGTCGAAGCCGGGCGGGTACTTGCCTGTCAGGTACCAGGCGAATGCAATGATCTCGGCGATGCAGCGGTACAACTGCTCGGGTATCGCTTCGCCGAGCTCCAGGCGTGCCAGCAGGCGCACCAACTCGGCATTCTCGTAGATCGGCACGTCGTGAGCGCGGGCGATGGCGAGTATCGCCTCGGCCAGTTCGTCGTCGCCCTTGGCACTTAGATTAGGAGCGCTCTGGCCGTCATAGGTGAGGGCGATGGCTTGGCGGGGAGCTTTACGATTCATGCGGTTTCATCGACCCAGCGCTGTTCCAGTGAGGTTTTCGGCCCTTGGGGTGGCGTGCCCTGGCTACAGACCAGATCACCGACGGTAAGTCCGGCCGTTACCAGGCGCTCGCGCAGGTTGCCCAGTTCACGGTCGATCAGGCCGGCGGTACTGGCGCGTTCGGCCCAGAGCTGGCTGGACAGGCTGCCGTGGGCGAGTTGCGCCTGCACCTGCAGTGGGCCGAGGGGATCCAGGTCGAACGCCAGGTCGATACGCCAGAGGGCTTCCTTGGGATCCTGTTTGGCGGACGGGGCGGGTTCTTCATGCTGGATCTTCACCTGCAGTGGCACCAGCTCGTGCTGGTTGCGCATGGGCACCTCTATCTGCCACGTCGTCACTTGCGCGCCGTCCGGCCCGGTCTCGCTCTGTGCCAGGCTGGACAATTGGTGGGTCTGCAGGCGAGAAATGGCGGCGGCCGCCAGCTTGAGCAGCGCTTCCAGGTCGGCCTCGCCCTCCATGGCCTGCAGCAGGCGGCTGGGCAGTGGAAAACTCGTGGCCTGCTGGCGGCCGCTGCTTTGCCCGATATTGCCAAGGATGTTACGGGCGAAGGCGGGGAGCGCCTGGGTCATGGCCGCGTTCGATAGCGTCGCCGCGGCCAGAGGCGCGGATCCCGGTAGCAAGGGCAGCAATTGGCTGACCAGCCGCAGCAGGTTGGCCTTCATGTCGGTACCCAGCGCGCCGGGCTGGCCCGCCAGCAGTTTGCTTTCGAGAAACAGGCCGCTGTTTTCCAGCGCCTGCATGAGGCCTTTGCCACTACTCAGTTGCTCGCCACTCGGCAATGCGCCGAGCAGCTTGTCGATACTGCCACGCAGGCCATCGGGCATGCCGGATTGATCGCCCAGCCCCTTCAAGGCGGATAACAAACCCTCCAACGAGCCCTGGCGAGTGTGCTGACCACCGAGTTGCTGAAGCAACGCCAATTGATCGAGTCTGCCGCTCAAGGGCAGAAACGCCAGTGACTGATCACCCTGAACGCGGGCGCTGAGCAGGCTGCCGATAGGCAGGTCGAGGGGGGTTTCCAGGCTCAGCTTGCTGCCCGCCAAGGGAGTGTTGAGCAGGTTCACCAGCACCTTGAAGACCGTCTGCGCCGTTTGCGTGGGTAGTGCTTCCTGGGCGACGACCTTGCCTTGCAACAGCGTGCCGACCGGCAGTTGCTCGAGATCGATGCTGGTCAATGGTGCGCTGCCGCTGCCCAGAACCGCGAGGGTCAGACGCGATTCCGACAACACCGTGACCGCCAAGGGCGTGCCTTGTGCGATGGGTTGCAAGCTGTTGGCCTGCAACGTCGCCTGGCGGCCGCTGTCCAGGGTCACTCGCAGCATCAACTGGAAGCTCTGCGCCACCTCCTTGAGACTGAGTACCTCTGCCTTGGCACTCTCGCCACTGCTCATCAGGCCGTCGAGGGGCTGCAGGAGCTTGACCGCCAGGTCGGCGGCATTGACTAGCGGCCTGCTAACGGGAGGTGCTGCGGCGATAGGACGCGATCCACTGATCTCGGTCATTAAGTCTCATACTCTTTAGCCAAAAGCGCACTGCGGGTGTGCTTGTCGGGCATGTATAATTCCGGCCACTTCAAACGTCCGCACCATTATAGCGGCCACAATCGTCACGACTTGAACCAGGTGTCCGCGCTGTGAGCAGCCCCTTTCTCGAAGCAACGGCACTTTCCTGCGAACGGGATTGGCGTCTGCTGTTCGAGAATCTGGATATCCAGCTGGACGCAGGGCAGATGCTGCAGGTCTCCGGCCCCAATGGCAGCGGCAAGACCAGTCTGTTGCGTGTGCTCGCTGGATTGAGACAACCCACCTCCGGGCAAATTCGCCTCAAGGGCCAGCCGCTCGGCACCCGCAGCGGTGATCTGGCCAGTGACCTGCTGTGGATCGGTCACGCTGCCGGTATAAAAGGGTTGCTCAGTGCCGAGGAAAATCTCGCCTGGTTGTGCGCCCTGCATCGACCCGCGAGCCGCGAGCAGATCTGGCAGGCCCTCCAGGCCGTCGGGCTGCGCGGTTTCGAGGACGTGCCCTGCCATACCCTCTCGGCCGGCCAGCAGCGCCGTGTGGCACTGGCACGGCTGCATCTCGACAGCCCGCCGCTGTGGATTCTCGATGAGCCCTTCACCGCCCTCGACAAGCAGGCCGTGAGCCAACTGGAAAACCACCTGGCCGCGCATTGCCGGCAGGGTGGCCTGGTGATCCTGACGACCCACCACAGTCTGAGCAACCAGCCGGCTGGTTATCGCGACCTTGATCTGGGACAGCTCGCCGCATGAGCAGTGTATTTATGCTACTGGTCATGCGCGAGGCGCGTCTGCTGTGTCGGCGCCCTGCAGAGCTGGCCAATCCACTGGTGTTCTTCGCTATCGTCATCGCCCTGTTCCCGCTGGCCGTCGGGCCGCAAACGCAACTGCTGCAAAGCCTCTCGCCTGGTCTGGTGTGGGTGGCGGCCTTGCTGGCGGTGCTGCTGTCCCTCGATGGCCTGTTTCGCAGCGACTTTGAAGACGGCTCCCTGGAACAGTGGGTGCTTTCCTCACACCCCTTGGCGCTGCTGGTGCTGGCCAAGGTCTGTGCGCACTGGCTGTTTTCCGGCCTGGCCCTGGTGCTGCTGTCGCCCTTGCTGGCCTTGATGCTTGGGCTGCCGGCTCGCTGCCTGCCCGTGCTGCTCGCCTCCCTGCTGCTGGGCACGCCGGTTCTCAGCCTGCTCGGCGCCATCGGTGCTGCCCTCACCGTAGGGCTCAAGCGCGGCGGGTTGCTGCTGGCGTTGCTTATTTTACCCTTGTACATCCCGGTGCTGATTCTCGGCAGTGGGGCCTTGCAGGCGAGTCTGCAGGGGTTGCCGGTGGTCGGCCACCTCTTGTGGCTGGCCAGCCTGACCGCACTGACAGCAACGCTGACACCATTCGCCATTGCTGCGGGCCTGACCATCAGTGTCGGCGAATGATTCAACCGTGCTATCGAGGATGGCCAGCGATGGCCCCTACCTCGGAGAATGATGAGTGACCTGATGAATTGGACATGGTTTCACAAGCTGGGCTCGCCCAAATGGTTCTACGAGATCAGTGGCCGCTGGCTGCCCGGGCTGGCGATTGCCGCTGCCGTGCTGCTGGTCGTGGGTACGGTCTGGGGCCTGGCCTTCGCGCCGCCTGATTATCAGCAGGGCAACAGTTTCCGGATCATCTATATCCACGTGCCAGCCGCGTTCCTGGCCCAGTCGATCTACGTGATGCTTGCCGTGGTCGGCCTGGTCGGCCTGGTCTGGAAGATGAAGCTGGCCGATGTCGCCCTGCAGCAGGCCGCGCCCATCGGCGCCTGGATGACCGCCATCGCGCTGATCAGCGGCGCGCTGTGGGGCAAGCCGACCTGGGGCACCTACTGGATCTGGGATGCGCGCCTGACGTCGATGCTGATCCTGCTGTTCCTGTATTTCGGTGTCATCGCCCTCGGCCAGGCGATCAGCAACCGCGACAGTGCCGCCAAGGCCTGTGCCGTGCTGGCGGTGGTCGGGGTGATCAACGTGCCGATCATCAAATATTCGGTGGAGTGGTGGAACACCCTGCACCAGCCAGCCACCTTCAGCGTCATCGACAAACCGGCGATGCCCATGCAGATGTGGCTGCCACTGCTGATCATGGTGCTGGGCTTCTATTGCTTCTTCGCCGCCGTGCTGCTGATGCGCATGCGCCTCGACCTGTTGCGCCGCGAGGCACGCAGCAGTTGGGTGAAAGCCGAAATCCGCGCGCAGTTGGAGGGTAACCGATGAGCTTCGGGTCATTCGCAGAGTTTCTCGCCATGGGTAACCACGGCCTTTATGTCTGGTCGGCCTACGGCATCTGCATGGCCGTGCTGGTGCTCAACGTACTGTTGCCACTGCATGCGCGGCGCCGCCACCTGCAGGATGAGGCGCGTCGGCTGCGCCGGGAGGCGTCGCGTTGAACGCTGTACGCAAGAAGCGCCTGTTCATCGTCCTGGCGATCATCGCTGGAGTCGCTATCGCGGTCGCGCTGGCCTTGAGCGCGCTGCAACAGAACATCAACCTGTTCTACACGCCGACGCAGATCGCCAAGGGCGAGGCGCCGGTGGACACTCGCATTCGTGCTGGCGGCCTGGTGGAGAAGGGCTCGGTGAAACGTTCCAGCGACTCGCTGCAGACCGACTTCGTGGTCACCGATGGCGTCGCGCGGGTCACCATCCGCTACCACGGCATCCTGCCGGATCTGTTTCGCGAGGGGCAGGGCATCGTCGCCATGGGCACGGTCGATGACGGCGGCCTGCTGCTCGCCGACGAGGTGCTGGCCAAGCACGATGAGAACTACATGCCGCCCGAGGTCAAGCAGGCCCTGGAGCAGAGTGGCATGAACAGGCACTACGAAAAGGCCGGGGAGGCCGCGCAATGATTCCCGAACTCGGCCATCTGGCGATGATCCTGGCCCTGTGCCTGGCCCTGGTGCAGGCGACCCTGCCGCTGGTTGGCGCCTGGCGAGGTGACCGCCAGTGGATGAGCCTGGCGCAACCCGCCGCCTGGGGGCAGTTCGCCTTCCTGGCCTTCGCCTTCGCCTGTCTCACTTACTCCTTCATGGCCGACGATTTCTCCGTGGCCTACGTGGCGCAGAACTCCAATACCGCGCTGCCCTGGTATTACAAATTCAGCGCGGTATGGGGCGCCCACGAGGGTTCACTGCTGCTCTGGGCGTTGATCCTCGGTGGCTGGACCTTCGCCGTGGCGATCTTTTCCCGACAGCTGCCGGAAGAGATGCTCGCCCGTGTGCTGGGTGTGATGGGTATCATCAGCGTCGGCTTCCTGCTGTTTCTGATCATCACCTCCAACCCGTTCACTCGCCTGCTGCCGAACGTGCCCGCCGATGGTCGTGATCTCAATCCGCTGCTGCAGGATTTCGGCCTGATCATTCACCCGCCGATGCTCTACATGGGTTACGTGGGCTTTTCCGTGGCCTTCGCCTTCGCCATTGCCGCGTTGCTTGGCGGCAAGCTGGACGCCGCCTGGGCGCGCTGGTCGCGTCCCTGGACCATCGTCGCCTGGGCCTTTCTCGGCATCGGCATCGCCCTTGGCTCCTGGTGGGCCTACTACGAACTGGGCTGGGGCGGCTGGTGGTTCTGGGATCCGGTGGAGAACGCCTCGTTCATGCCCTGGCTGGTCGGAACCGCGCTGATCCACTCCCTGGCCGTGACCGAGAAGCGCGGGGTATTCAAGAGCTGGACGGTATTGCTCGCCATTGCCGCGTTCTCCCTGAGCCTGCTGGGTACCTTCCTGGTTCGTTCCGGTGTGCTGACCTCGGTGCACGCGTTCGCCAGCGACCCGGAGCGTGGTGTGTTCATCCTGGCGTTCCTGCTGCTGGTGGTCGGCGGCTCGCTGACCCTGTTCGCCTTGCGCGCCCCCGTGGTACGCAGCCAGGTTGGCTTCAGCCTGTGGTCACGGGAAACCCTGCTGCTGGCCAATAACCTGATTCTGGTGGTGGCGGCCTCGATGATTCTGCTCGGCACCCTCTATCCGCTGGTGCTGGATGCCCTGAGCGGCGCCAAGCTGTCGGTCGGTCCGCCTTATTTCAATGCGCTGTTCGTACCCCTGATGGGCTTGCTGATGGCGGTGCTCGCCGTTGGCGTACTGGTGCGCTGGAAGGACACGCCGCTACGCTGGCTGCTCGGGATGCTCGCGCCGGTGCTGGTCGCCAGCGTGGCCCTGGCGTTGCTGGCCAGTTGGCTATGGGGTGATTTCCACTGGGCGGTACTCGGCGTTTGCCTGCTGGCCGCTTGGGTGACCCTGGCCGGGCTGCGCGACATTCAGGACAAGACCCGCCACAAGGGCCTGTTCAAGGGCATGGCCAGCCTTGGTCGCAGCTACTGGGGCATGCAACTGGCGCACCTGGGCCTGGCGGTGTGCGCACTGGGCGTGATCCTCACCAGCCTCGGCAGCTTCGAGCGTGACATGCGCATGGCACCGGGCGATGCGGTGGAACTGGGTGGTTACCGGTTCGTGTTCGAAGGTGCAGCGCATCATGAAGGGCCGAACTTCATCTCCGACCGTGGCACGGTGCGTGTCTTCGACGGCGAGCGGCAGATTGCTGTGCTGCACCCGGAGAAACGTCTTTATACCGTGCAGCGGTCGATGATGACCGAGGCGGGCATCAATGCCGGATTGACCCGCGACCTGTTCGTCGCTCTCGGCGAGCCACTGGAGCAGGGCGCCTGGGCGGTGCGCGTACATATCAAGCCCTTCGTGCGCTGGATCTGGCTGGGTGCCCTGATGATGGGCTTCGGCGGCTTTCTCGCCGCCGCTGACAAACGCTACCGGATGAAGGTCAGGACGCGCGTACGTGACGCACTGGGCCTGCAGGAGGCACGCGCATGAGACGGCTGATTCTGTTGCTGCCGCTGCTGATCTTCCTGGGCGTGGCGGTGTTTCTCTACCGCGGCCTGTTTCTCGACCCTGCAGAGCTGCCGTCGGCGCTGATCGACAAGCCGTTCCCGGCGTTCTCGCTGCCGGCAGTGCAGGGCGGCGAACCGATCAGCCAGGAGAACCTGCTTGGCAAGCCTTCGCTGGTCAACGTCTGGGCCACCTGGTGCGTCGCCTGCAAGGTCGAACACCCGGTGCTCAACAAGCTGGCCTCCATGGGCGTGAACATCCATGGCGTCAACTACAAGGACGACAACGCTGCCGCGCAGAAATGGCTGAGCGATTTCCACGACCCTTATCAGCTCAACATCAGCGACCCCAAGGGTACGCTGGGCCTGGATCTGGGCGTGTACGGCGCGCCGGAGACCTTCTTCGTCGACGCCAAGGGCATCATCCGTCACAAGTTCGTCGGCGTGATCGACGAGGCGATCTGGCGTGAGAAGCTCGCGCCGTTGTATCAGCAGATGGTCGACGAGGCCGGGCGATGAGCCGTCTTGTCGCCGGATTGACCCTGTTGCTGGTGCTGGTCGGTGTGGCCCACGCGGCCATCGACACCTACGAGTTCGCCAGTGAGGCCGAGCGCACCCGCTACCGCCAGCTCACCGAAGAACTGCGCTGCCCGAAATGCCAGAACCAGAACATTGCCGATTCCGACGCGCCGATCGCCATGGACCTGCGTGCCGAGATTTACCGCATGCTCGAAGCGGGCGACAGTAACGCGCAGATCATCGATTACCTGGTCGCCCGGTATGGTGATTTCGTGCTCTACAAGCCGCCGGTCACGCGCCGCACGCTGTTGCTCTGGTATGGCCCGGCGGCGCTTTTGCTCGGTGGCTTCGGGCTGCTCGGGGTGATCGTCCTGCGCCGCCGCAAGTCTGGCGGGGAGGTCTCCACCGGTCTGTCGAGCGATGAACAGCAACGTTTGGCGCAGCTGCTCGAGCAGGCGCCTCTGGATAAGAAAGAGTCATGATCGAATTCTGGTTGTCCGCCGGCCTGCTGTGTCTGGTCGCCATGAGTTTTCTGCTGATTCCGCTGCTGCGCGGCCGCCAGGTTCAGGCCGAGGAAGATCGCACCGCCCTGAACGTCACCCTGTACCAGGAGCGCCTGCGCGAGCTGGAGCAGCAGCACCAGGCCGGAACGCTGGATGACGCCCGATTGCAGACGGCCCGTGACGAGGCCGCGCGTGAGCTGATTGCCGATACCGAAGGCGCCGGCAAGATGAAGGTCGGTCGTCTGGGGCGCACCGTGCCGCTGATCGCGACCCTGCTGGTGCCGCTGCTTGGTGTGCTGCTCTATGCGCAGTGGGGCGCCATTGCTGAAGTCGAGCGAGCCCGCGCCTTCACTGGCGAGCCGCGCAACGTCGGGGAAATGACCGCGCGCCTGGAGCAGGCCGTGCAAGGCAACCCGGAGTCCGCCGAGGGCTGGTACTTCCTTGGCCGCAGCTACATGGTGCAGGAGCGCCCGGCGGATGCGGCCAGAGCCTTCGAGCAGGCGGTGGCGGTGGCTGGCCGCGAGCCCGAGCTGCTTGGGCAATGGGCCCAGGCCCTGTATTTCGCCGGTGACAAGCGGTGGAGCGCGCAGCTTGATAGGCTGACGGCGGAAGCCCTGCAAGCCGACCCGCAGGAAGTGACCAGCCTGGGCCTGCTGGGTATCGCGGCCTTTGAGGAGCAGCGCTTCCAGGATGCCATCGGTTATTGGGAGCGCCTCGTCGCGGTATTGCCCGAGGGTGATCCGTCTCGTCAGGCAATCGCTGGCGGCATCGCCCGGGCCCGTCAGGAAATCGACCCGCAAGCCGGCGCTGGCGCCGCTGCGCAGACACCGCAAATCAGCAAGCTGCAGGTGCGTGTCGAACTGGCGGATGCGCTGCGTGACAAGGTGCAGCCGGGCGACACGGTGTTCGTCTTCGCCCGTGCCGCATCCGGGCCGCCCATGCCGTTGGCGGTCAAGCGCCTGAGCGTGGCCGATCTGCCGGCGCAGGTCAGCCTCTCGGACAGCGATGCGATGATGCCGCAACTGAAACTTTCCGCGTTCGACCAGGTTCAACTGGTAGCGCGCATTTCGCGCGCCGGCGATGCGAAAAGCGGCGAGTGGGTCGGCCAGGGGCAACCGTTGTCCAGCACCACCCAGACCGTGCAACGCCTGATCATCGATAGCGCTGACGGCAAACAACCATGAATAAACTGATGTCGGCTGCCCTTGCGGCCACCCTGTTGAGCCTCGCCGGCTGTACCTTGCACAGCCCCGCGCCCGGTACCGATGGCCCCTCGGCACCGGCTGGTTCACCGCCAGTCAGCAAATCCCACCCGCGCTTCGCACCTCCACCGGGCGTCTCCAGCCATTGGGATGGTGGGTTGGGGGTCTATGTGGTCGACTCCGAGCAGGACACCTATTACCGCGAACGCACCTTCTATCGCTGGAGCGATGGCTGGAGCTGGGCTGGCACCTTGCAGGGCCCATGGCAATCCGTGGACAGCAGCGGTGTACCGCCGGCGCTGTACCGCCATCACGCCCAGTAAGCGTTGCCTTCGACGCGGGTGTACGATGCCGCATGAACATCTGCCACCACCGCGTTGAATGGCTTGGTGGGTCGATGAAGCGTGACCCACCCTACGGTCGTAGAAGCCGGCTTGTGGGCGATGCAATGGTAGGTGTTCAGCGGCGTAGATACCGTCTTGCCCATTACCTCGCAAGGGCTAATTCGGTATCCATTGAGTAGGGTGGACGACGCTTTATCCGTCCACCACTCGGTAACCTTGGTGGTGGATGAAAACAGCGCCATCTACGTCGCAAGCTCGAGGCTTAAGGGTGGACACGGCTTGCAGCTCCTCACCCGATGATCAGTCGGGAACTATCGCCTCTCGTGAGGCAGTAGTCGAGATACAAGGGTGGGCTTCAGCCCGCCAATACTGGCGTTTCGCATCAGCCGTCATCCCGCCGCCAGTACCCCGCCGCCTTGATGCGTTCCTCATCGATACCATGCACGTCGATCAGTACGCGACGAACCTTGCGAGAATGATTGGCTTCGCAGGCGACCCAGGCGTACAGCTCGCCCCCTGGCTTGTGCAATTGGCGCGCGGCGTCGACCAGGCTGCGCTCGCCGCGAATCAGCCAATGCAGATCGACGTCGGCCAAGCTGGGCAGTGGCTGTTTCTCCGCCTCGTTCTCGATCTCCACCAGTACCGTCGCCAAGCGTCCAGTGGCCAGCGTTTCCAGCCAGCGGCCAATGGCGGGCAGGGCGGTTTCGTCGCCGATCAGCAGGTAAGCGTCGAAGATATCCGGCACCACCAGCGAACTGCGTGGACCGGCGATGTACAGGTGCTGGCCCGGTTGTGCCTGGCTTGCCCAGCTTGAGGCAGGGCCGTCGCCGTGCAGCACGAAGTCCACGTCCAGTTCACCAGCCTGCGGGTCGTGGCGGCGCGGCGTGTAGTCCCGGGTCAGCGGTCGCTCGCCGTCGCGGCCTGCGAGAAAATCATCGAGGCGGCGCTGTTCATCCTCGTCGCGGGCGAAGAGCAGCCTGATATGGTCGTCCGCGCCTTCGGAAACGAAGCCTTGCAGCGCTTCGCCGGTGAAGGTCACGCGGCGCATGCGCGGGGTCACCTGAGCTACCCTGGCCACCGTCAGGCAGCGGCGTACGATGGGGTGCATCACCCGTTCCATGTTCCGGGGTATCGAAGGCACTGGTTACGCTCCTGTTGCCACGTTCTGTTCCAAGAGTACCTGCGTCCGCACGCTTTTCGTACAGGCCGGTCTGGCGATGATCGTGTGCCGGCTGTGCCCCGCGCCTTACCGGCCATGGTTTTCGATTGCCTTGCGATTATCGCACCGCAGTTCGATAATCGCTCAAATCGTCAGGATGAGTTGATAGCCATGGCCGAATCCCGTTCACTGCAGAGTCCGCTGGCGCCGCCGATCATCGCTTCACCAGCGAAGCGTATCGAGGCATTCACGGGTGACCCGAACTTCATGACGTCCCTGGCGCGTGGCCTGGCGGTCATCCATGCCTTCCAGGAACGCAAGCGGCAACTGACCATCGCGCAGATCAGCCATCGCACGGAGATCCCCCGTGCCGCTGTACGCCGCTGCCTGCATACCCTGATGAAACTGGGCTACGTGACGACCGACGGGCGCGTGTACTCGCTATTGCCCAAGGTGCTGACGCTGGGCCACGCCTATCTGTCCTCGACGCCAATGGCGGTCACTGCCCAGCCGATACTCGATCGCCTCAGCGAGCAGTTGCACGAGGCCTGCTCCATGGCCACGCTGGAGGGAGACGAGATTCTCTATATCGCTCGCTCGGCCACGCCACAGCGGCTGATTTCCGTCGACCTGAGCGTGGGTAGCCGGCTACCGGCCTATTGCACGTCGATGGGCCGCATCCTACTGGCCGCCCTAGGCGATGCGGCGCTGGACGACTACCTGAGCCATGCCGACCTGCAGGTGAAGACCAGCCGTACCTTGCACACGGCCGGAGACTTGCGCGCCAACATCGAAGAGATTCGCCGTCAGGGCTGGGTGATCATCGATCAGGAGCTGGAAGTCAGCCTGCGTTCCATCGCGGTGCCGCTCAAGGATTCTGCCGGCCAGGTGCTGGCGGCACTGAATGTCGGTACCCATGTCGGGCGCGTTTCGCGACAGGAACTGGAAAATCGCTTCCTGCCGATCCTGCTGGAAGCCAGCCACGAATTGAGCACGCGGTTGTTCCAATAGCGCTCCCCCGGGTGTCGCTTCGCTCGACCCGGCTACTTGGGAGTGATCGTGAAATCCGTGGCCTGGGTTGAGCGCAGCGATACCCAGGAATGAGCGCGACACGATCCCTTTGCCATACCGAGCCCACGGCTTGCCCATTCAACAACCTGATGATGGCAGGGCTAAGCCTGTTGCTTCGCTACACTCGGCCTGTCTTTCATTGGCCAGCAGGGCAGGTAGTGTATGCACAATCGTATGATGATTACGGGGGCCGGATCTGGTTTGGGGCGTGAGATCGCGCTGCGCTGGGCGCGTGAGGGCTGGCGCCTGGCGTTGTCGGATGTCAACGATGCGGGCCTTGCCGAAACGCTGCGCCTGGTGCGTGACGCCGGCGGGGAAGGTTTCACCCTGCGCTGTGACGTGCGAGATTACAGCCAGCTCACCGCGTTCGCTCAGGCTTGCGAAGAGAAGCTCGGTGGCATCGATATCATCGTCAATAACGCCGGTGTCGCTTCGGGCGGGTTCTTCGCCGAGCTGTCGCTGGAGGATTGGGATTGGCAGCTGTCGATCAACCTGATGGGCGTCGTTAAGGGCTGCAAGGCGTTTCTGCCGCTGCTCGAACGCAGCCAGGGGCGCATCGTCAACATCGCCTCGATGGCGGCCCTGATGCAGGGGCCGGGCATGAGCAACTACAACGTGGCCAAGGCCGGCGTGGTGGCGCTTTCGGAGAGCCTGCTGGTCGAGCTCAAGCCATTACAGGTCGGCGTGCACGTGGTGTGCCCATCGTTCTTCCAGACCAATCTGCTCGATTCCTTCCGCGGCCCCACGCCCGCCATGAAGGCGCAGGTCGGCAAGTTGCTGGAGAGCTCACCCATCAGCGCCGAATTCATCGCCGATTACATCTTCCAGGCGTTGGCCGACGGGCAGTTCATGATTCTGCCCCACGAGCAGGGCCGCCAAGCCTGGGCGCTCAAGCAGAGAAACCCACAGCTGCTGTATGACGAAATGACCGTGATGTGCGAGAAGATGCGCGCCAAGGCAGCCAGCCACAGAGAGTCCTGAAAGCTCACACGATCATATCGTCCTCAGTCCTGTAGCAGCCCGTTTGCGGGCGATAACAGGCCCTAGTCGCGGTGTATTTTGCGTCATGGCCGCCAATCGCCGGCAAGCCGGCTCCTGCATGATTGGGTGAATCGGGCCATTCGCCGGGAAATAGCTGATCCTGCTGACTGATTACCGCATGGTTTTCAGGGATGGGAGGTCCGCTGCCAGGCTTGCTCTAAGCCACTGCTGCCGTTAGGGTTGCCGCCTCGGCCCGACCTGGCCAGTTGATCAGGATATTGTGTGAAACCCTTCTCCCGCGCGCTGTTGCTGTTGGCCCTCGTAGCCGCAGCGGTGAACCTGCGCCCCGGCATTACCTCGCTGGCGCCCGTTATCGAGCGCATCGCTCAGGAGCTTTCCCTGAGCCGTGGCTTTATCAGTCTCACCACCGCGCTGCCGGTGCTGTGCATGGGCCTGCTGGCACCACTGGCACCGCGCCTGGCGATCAGGCTTGGCCTGGAGCGCACCATCACCTTCTGCCTGGGCACCATTACCCTGGCGCTGCTGCTACGCCTGATCGGCCACTCCAGCGTGATCCTGATCGGCAGCGCGGTGCTGCTGGGGGCCTCCATCGCCATTGCCGGGCCACTGCTATCGGGCTTCATCAAACGCCACTTCGTTGGTCGCATGGGGCATGTGCTGGCCTGGTACTCCCTGAGCATGGCCATCGGTGGTGCAATCGGCGTGGTGCTGACCATGCCGGTTACCCACTTGTTCGACAATGACTGGAGCTACGGCCTGGCCATCTGGGCATTGCCCGCCGCGCTCGCCGTCGCCATCTGGTGGCGCCTGCCCAAGCATCATGCCGAATCGATGAGCCAGGAAGATGCCAACGCGGGCTTGCCCTGGCGGGAGGCGAGGGCCTGGTTGGTCAGTGGTTATTTCGCCCTGCAGGCCGGATTGTTCTACTCGATCGCGACCTGGACAGTGGCTCGCTACCAGGAGGCCGGCCTGTCAGCCGTGCACAGCAACACGCTGTTCAGCCTGGCCATGCTGATGGGCTTGCCGAGCGCCTTCCTGCTGCCTTGGCTGGTGCAGCGTGCCAGTAGCCATTATCTGCTGATGGTCGCTTGCGGTTCCATGACGCTCACCAGCCTGGGCATGATCACCTTCCTGCCCACCCTGCTGCCTGAGTTCTGGGCGCTGACCTTGGGATTCGGCATGAGCGGATCCTTCGCGCTGTCGTTGCTGCTGCCGATCTACGAAGCAGGATCACCCATGGCCGTCAGCCGCTGGACTGCGATGATGCTCGGTCTGGGCTACAGCGTGGCGTGCCTGACGCCGGTACTCAGCGGTTTGGCGCGGGATATGGCGGGTACCTACCAGATGCCATTCATGGTGCTGACCGGCATGGCTGCAGTGATGGTGTCCTTGGCCTGGGCGATGCGCAAAGGTCCACGCCGTCCCGGCGCTTAGCATGGCCGCAGGCGTGCAACCAGCAGAACCCATCATGTGCTCATGGTTTCCCCTTGCATCGCCGCATGTGATAGAAGGCAGCCAGTTTTTTGCGGAGTGAGCCGTGCAATCGGAATCCATCGTCTATGGCAGCATTCGTGACTGGCCGTCGGACAGCCCATCGGAGAGCCGTTTACGGCGCCTGCTCAACCAGCAGGTGCTGGAGGCCCTGCCCGTCGGTGATGCCTGGCCGTTTCTGGGGCGCGAGATGTTTGCCTGCTGCCAGCGACCGGGCAACGGCCTGTACCAGACCCAGGTCATTCATTTCGGCGCGAGCTACCAGACCATCGAATACGAATGGAAGCTCTGGGTCGCCGAGTTCGAGGCGCTGCTCAAGCGCCTTTACTGGGCCAGTGCCGTGGTGCACCTGGAGACCGAGCTGAACGGCACCCACACATTCCGCTGGGAGTCCGATACCGGCCTGCACAGCCCTCACGACAGCGCCTTGCGCGTGCGCTGCGCCTGGGAACGAGAAGGTGGCCTGCGCGGATAGCCGCCCTGTAGTGGCTGTGACGGCTACGCCTCATCCTCCTCCAGCCACTCCTTCGGCACGTCGTGCTTGAGCGCCAGCTGGCATTGCTGGCTTTGCGGGTCGAACACGATCACCGCTTCGCCCTTGTCCAAGGCACGACGCACACGAACGACCCGTGTTTCCAACGGTGTTTCATCACCGTTGTCGGTGCCGTCGCGGGTAACGAAATCCTCTATCAGGCGGGTGAGGGTATCTGCCTCGAGCATAGTGGCGGGAATCAGCACGGTTTTCTCCTGAGGCGCTCTCTGCCTCCGACCATCAAATTGCATGAGCTCATTGGACGGAGCTCGCGGGCTTTTGATCACCTCGTTCGCTTGCCGGTACGCGGCGTTCATGAGCGAACCAGCCGACAAAGCAACATTCCAGCGCAGACAACGACTTACGTTCATCTGCCGGAAACTGCTGCTGTGGATTCCGGAACCGGGCCACATTTTCCAGGCTGGTGGTTTTTTAGGCTGTTCAAAAGCTGATCAGCATGCTACAACCATTCCATCGAGTGACATAGCCGCTTGAAAACGAAGGGAAAAGTATGACCAAGTCGGAGTTGATCGAAAGAATCGTCACCCACCAAGGGCAGCTTTCAAACAAAGATGTCGAGCTGGCCATCAAGACCATGCTGGAACAGATGTCACAAGCCTTGGCGACTGGCGATCGCATCGAGATCCGTGGCTTCGGTAGCTTTTCCCTGCACTACCGCGCCCCCCGGGTAGGTCGTAATCCCAAAACCGGCCAGTCCGTGCGTCTGGACGGCAAGTTCGTGCCGCATTTCAAACCCGGCAAGGAGCTTCGTGATCGCGTCAACGAAGAAGAGGAATAGCACGTTCCCCGACCTCGGCAGAGCCTTCGTTTTCCAGCATCCCCCACGCTTCATCCCTCCTCAAGGCCACCCCTAACTGGGTTGGCAAGACCGTGAGCTCGCAATCGGCCTTGGCTCTGAGCAGCACATCCTCGCGATAATTAAAGTCTCATGCCCCCTACAGGTGCCTGCGGGGCAGCCGATAGCCTCAATGATGCCGGCGCACGCTGCGCGGCAGCTCAGCCCTCTTCAAAGGTTTGCATATGAACTGGTTCTACGACGCCAAGCTCGCGACCAAGCTGTACCTGGCATTTGCCCTCTGCGCCACCATCACCCTCGTTGTCGGCGTTGTAGGCAGTCAGGGTATCGGCTCACTGTCCTCCAGCCTGCAGCTGGTTTTTTCCAACAACCTCGTATCTGTCTCCAAGACCGCCGAGGCTCGCTCCAACGCCGTGGCCCAGAACCGCGACCTGTTTCGCTTGCTGGATGCGGCCACGGCTGGTGCCCCGCAATCCGATCGAAGCGCCATCCTCACCTCCCTGAAGGAGAACCGCCAGACCAGCGAGCGCGCCTTCGCTACATACCGCGCCACACCCCTGGCGGACGACGAGCGAGCTGCCGGCGACCGCATGGAAAAGGACTGGCCAGCCTACCAGGCACTTATCGATCGCTCGCTGGCTCTTATCGAGAGTGGTGATTTCAACGCGGCCAGGTTGCTGATTGCAGGTGATGTGCATCGGGCCTACCGTACGGTCATCGACGAAATGGGCATCATGGTGGAGTCCAACAACCGCCAGATCACCGAGGGAGCCCAGGCCGCACGCGAAAGCGAAGCGTCCGCCAAGCTCAATCTGTACATCGGCATCGGCCTGGCGTTTCTCGCTGCCTTCCTGCTGGGTATGTTTATCAGCCGGGTGATCAGCGCGCCCATCACCCTGGCGGTGCGCAGTGCCGAACGCATCGCGGGCGGCGACCTCACCCAGACCATCCCCAGCGGCCATCGCGATGAGGCCGGCCAGTTGCTCACGGCGCTCGGTACGATGCAGGGGGGCCTCAAGGGCACCATTCAGCAGATTGCCAGCGCAGCCGACCAGTTGGCTTCCGCTGCGGAAGAACTCAATGCCGTGACCGAGGAAAGCAGCCGTGGGCTGGTTCGCCAGAATGATGAAATCCAGCTTGCCGCCACCGCGGTGACCGAGATGAGCGCAGCGGTCGAGGAAGTGGCCCGCAACGCTACGTCGACCTCCGAAGCATCCAGGCAGACCAGCCAGGAAGCTGCCAGTGGTCGCGACCAGGCGCGTGAGGCGGTCAAGGCGATCAGCAATGTCAACAGCGAGATTGGCCAGTCGACGGTCATTGTCGATGAACTCGCCGGTAGCGTCCGTGATATCGCCAAGGTGCTCGACGTCATTCGTGGTATCGCCGAGCAGACCAACCTGCTGGCCCTCAATGCGGCCATCGAAGCCGCCCGTGCGGGTGAGCAGGGGCGCGGCTTTGCGGTGGTGGCTGACGAAGTGAGAGCACTGGCCGCGCGCACGCAGGCGTCCACCGGTGAAATCGAGTCGATGATTACCAGCGTCCAGGCGCGCGCCGACGACGCTGTCAAGGCCATGGGCAACAGCAGGACACTGGCCAACAGCACGCAGGAACTCGCCAAAGCTACCGGCGAATCACTCGAGCGAATCGCCCAGAACATTGCCGAGATCAATGACCGCAACATGCTGATCGCCACGGCCTCCGAAGAACAAGCCAACGTCGCACGGGAAGTGGACCGGAACCTGGTCAACATTCAGGATCTGTCTACCCAGACTTCTGCCGGAGCCAATCAGACCAGTGCCTCCAGCCAGGAGCTGTCGCGGCTCGCCATCTCGTTCAACGATCTGGTGAGCACCTTCAAGCTTTAAGGCGCTCACCAGCCAGGGCCGTCGGCGGCGCAATGCTGCTGATAGCCCTGACACCCGTTTTCGCAGCCTGGGTTGAGCGCAGCGATACGGGAGCCCTCGGCGAAACTGCTGCCCCTCGTCATCGATGGAATACGTCCGTAGATGGAGCAATATGGGTACATCCACCATGCTATCGCTCCTCGCGGGTGTGCCAAAGCCGCAGTAGGTAGATAGTGGAACCCGTTATCTCGTAACGTATCTCGTATTTGCCTATCTGAATTCGGCGCACATCCCGAGGCTGGAATTCCTCCAGGCGCTCACCGATGCGTGGATTTTCCAGCAGTGCGGTCGGCGCAGCGGCGAGTTTTTGAATTGCTCGTGCGGCCGCTGGCTGATTCACAGCAGCCAGGAATTCATACAGCCTGGCAATGTCGGAAAGCGCTTTGCTTGTCCACTTCAAGTTCATCAGCGCGGTACTGGCAGTGGGGTATCGGTGCTGAGGCTGTCTGCCCAGGCCTGGACAGCTTGATGGTCTATCACCTGGCCTGCATCAACGTCGGCCAAGGCTTCATGTGTCAGACGACTCCGCTCCTCTTCCTGGTCTATCCAGGCGGAAAGTGCCTGCTTGACGATCCAGTTCTTGGAGCGTTCCAGGCGTTCTGCCATCAAATCAACCCGCTGGGCCAATTGCTCAGGAACGTGAGCTGTGACAGATCGGGTTTTTGAGGGAGTTGCCATCATAGGGATTCCTTCTAGGCAGTTCCAAGGCATAGGCAGCCAGCAACAGACAAAATACTCTGCTCGCCGTATAACGCGCGTTAGGCTGTAAAGCGATGCTGACAAGGCCGGTAGCTTTGAAACACCTTCCTGACGGGGGTGACTCACCGGATCATCGTCTTTAGTGGAGCATGATGGACTTTTCAGCAAATTGATTCAAATCTAATCATGATGAATAAAAATGCATAGTCAAGAACGAAGCCTGGCTGAGCTCTCGCGAATCGACGAACCTCACCCACGTGGGGGCATATCCACGAATCAACGATGCCCATATCGTCTGTGGGAGCGGGCCGTGCCCGCGAAAATTCCGAAGCTGCACCCAATGATCCCAGCGAAATCGACTGGCCACGCCTGCCGATCATGCGGGATTCCCCCTTGGCCACCCGCTTCACCCAGGCCTACCGCGAGCTGAAGGACTTCTGGAACGACGAAGCGGTGGCCCGCGTGCAATCCGGTAGACGGCCGCTGGCGTTCGAGCAACTGATCACCATCGACAGGCATGCCGACCACCAGAAGATCCTCAGCCACCTGGTAAGCGCCAGGCCAGCCATCGTCATCGTCGGCCACGGCATGTGCTCCAGCGGCCGTATCGTCAATTAGCTGAAAGCCATGTTGGGCGACCCGCGACACGACGTGCTGTTCGTCGGCTACCAGGCCAGGGAACGCCGGGCCAACGCTTCGGCCCGCGCAACGGCTACGTGGAATTCGACGGTCAGCGCTATGACATCCGCGCAGGCGTGGCCAGCATTGGCGGATATTCGACGCATGCGGATCAGAATGGATTGGTGAGCTTTGTGACGGGGATGGAGGAGTGGCCGGGGGAGATTCGCTTGGTGCATGGGGAAGAGGGGGCAAAAAACGCCTTGCAACAAGTGTTGCTGACGCAATACGCACAAAAGAGATTACCCCTCATGATTGATGCAAAACGTTCGTAAGCAGCTCCTGCCAGAAGCAAATTTTGCGATGTGCACAGGTGCTGTTGCGTGCCGCAGAATGCCCTCGTCTATGGGCAGCTGCTATAATTCGCAAGCAAATGGAGGAGTAGAGATGACTGAAACCGTTGCTATTCGAGTCCGTAAGCTGGCTAGGGAGCATAAGATCACCGCAGAGCGCGATGCCGTCAGCCTCATGGCCGTAAATATTACGCGCCTTGCCGGCGACAGGGTCGAACTCGATGGTATTGAACGGCTGCTGGTCAACCTAAAAAAGAAAGGTGTGCTGAGCAAGGCAGAAACACTTGCACTGCAAGGGCGTCACCTTCAGGAAAAAAGACGCTCGAAGAAGAAACTCATTGCATGAGTTTCGACCCGTTCGGCGATTTCGAGACTGCCGGGTATTTGCGAAACGCTCAGGGCCTCAAAGATCCTGTTGAAGTCAAAGAGACTGAACACTTCACCTTCGAGCTGAGTATCGAAGAGGCGCTGGCTTACCTGGCTCAAAAGAAGCTTCTCGATTACAGCGCTGTCCAGGCAACTCATAAGATCCTATTCAACGGGTTCTATCCATGGGCAGGTAAGGATCGGAACGAGCTGGTTCCTGGTCTAGCCGTGTTCAAAGGACCTCACGATGATCCCCACAGTACCGTCTTTGAACGCCCTGATTTGATCAAAAGAGCTATTGATTACGGCTTCGAACTCGCCGCTAACAAGGCAAGATTCAAGCAAAATCCCGGCAAAGTAATGGGCCAGTTTGCGTTCGCACATCCTTTTCTGGATGGCAACGGGCGTACCCTTTTACTGGTTTTCATGGAGCTTTGTTATCGAGCAGGGTTTGCGGTCGATTGGTCTAGAACGAAAAAGGACGATTACCTGCGGGCGTTAAGCGACGAGATTCGTGAACCTGCCAGAGGTCATCTCGATCACTACCTGAAGCCTTTCTTAGTCGACATCACTAGCCGTGACCAATGGCCAGAGATCATCGGCAGCATTCGCGGCCTTGACGGGCTCGACAAGGATGGCATCACCTACGAACGCCTGGATAAGCCCGAAATTCAGCAGATATACACAACGTATCGTGATCGAGTATGAGGCACCCAGCCAAGATTAGGCCGTGTCATGCTATGTAGCGCTTCAATCCAGGCAAGGAACTGCGTGACCTCGTGAATGAAGACGGCGAGTAAGGTCGCCACTTACCGCTCCTGCTTGATCAGCCCGAGCCACGCGAGCTGCTCCGCAGCAACTGATTTTCCCGCGGGTCGTAGCCTGGGTTAGCTGAAGGCGTAATCCGGGAAATGATTTCTTGCCTCTGGCGCGCCCAATGCACCCATCCTCAAGCCCTGCATACCGCCACGCAGTGCCGACTCTTGGTATTGGAGGCACCTACGGCGACCGCTTACACGAAGGCTGCAGTACTCGCCGCCAGCGCCTGGAGCAGGTCATCGAGCATGCTTTGGCCAATAACGGCACCGTGCTGATTCCCGCCTTCAGCGTCGGCCGCACGCAAGAGCTGCTCTACGAGTAGGAAGACATCATCCATAGCAAGAAACTGAACACCAAACCCGAGCACGCCTCCCCTGTAGAAGCGGGCTCCGACCGCGAATCCCAACCACGACGCAGTTTGGAAGCCTCGGCAGCGCTCCTGAAAAATAGCGAGAACGAACCTGATATCGCCTGGCCAAGCTTGCCAATCATCTTGGATTCGCCCCTAGCCAGCCATCGCTATCGCTATCGCCGGCAACGGCATGTGCTCCAGCGGCCGCATCGTCAATTACTTAAAGGCCATGCTGGGCGACCCACGACACGACGTGCTGTTCGTTGGCTATCAGGCCAAAGGAACGCCAGGCCACGCCATTCAGCGCTTCGGCCCGCGCAACGGCTACGTGGAGTTCGACGGCCAGCGCTATGAAATCCGTGCTGGAGTGCACAGCATTGGCGGGTACTCCGCGCATGCTGATCAGGCGGGGTTGGTTGAGTTTGTGACGGCGATGGAGGAGTGGCCAGGGGAGATTCGGTTTGTGCATGGAGAGGAGGGTGCCAAAGCAGTGTTGGCCTATGTGCTCGCCGCCGCTTATGCAGAACGGCAACTAATTGTAGATGTAAAATTCACATGGGAAGGAGCTGTGCTATAAGCAGCCAAAGGCTGACCTCATCACCCGTTCGTCTGAATGCAAGCGGCTAAGTAGCTGCAATTGAAGCTCTGAGGATATGAACGGGCGTGGACAATCGGCTTGTTCAGAGGCAGGTTGCCGCCAACCGTGAAGAGCAGTCGTTGGGAAAATGCGCTTTTCACTGAGATTTTCATCACAACCATGACGAAATCCACAAACAAAATTGGGTAGAATGCCGCGCTCGACAGATTCTGTTCGCTGGTAGTGGTACCGCTAATAGAAACTTCAGCTCGGCGGCAGATGTACGACATCTGCGCTACCGGGTGTCGGACGATGGTGAAAATCACAGCCTGTGCTACCCGCACAGGTTCAATAGGACTGCAGTGACGGCAAAGGTTTTGCCGGATCCCGGAAAACGATGCCTGAGTCGATCAATAAATCATTGCGTTCGCTAAAGCTCTTCAAGCTTAGCCAGCCCTTCGCGCAGCCTCTGGCCGCCTGGTTATCGACCAGCTTGGCTACGGGCCATGCCATGCAACCAGCAAAAAGATTCCATTTCCGCCATGAAACAGCTGGACGCTATGCGCCATGCCTGTTGAGTGCCTGTTGCCCCCTATTACCCCCGAACTGCCCATGGCCCGCTGGCGCTGTGAGCTGGAGTGTGGACATTCATTTTCCAATTGCTTTGAAACAGGATGACTGAGCCCATGTCGCAAGCCCCAAACGTCCGTCCGCAGAACGATGAAATCGATCTCGGCGAGCTAATGCGCGCACTGTGGGAGCGCAAGAAGCTGATCATCGGTGTCGCTGCCGTGGTCACCCTATTGGCAGTTGCTTATGCGCTGTTGGCGACCAAGTACTATCGCACCCAGAGCATCCTGCGCCCGGTTGCGATGAATGTATTGGATGAGCTCAATGCATCCGGCCTCTACACATTGACGCCTGAAGAGGCGCTGCAGCGAGTCGGTGCGGGGATCAGCTCCTACGAGTATCGGCTCGAATACTTCAATGCCAATCAGGAGCTATTTGGGCCAGATGCCATGAGTGATGGGCAGACCGCTGAGCAGGCGATGAACCAAATCATCGAAGACTTTGAAATACTGCGCCCTGATCCGAATCGACCTGACGGTGGCTTTTCCTATGTAGGGCTCGCTTATACCTACCCATGGGGTGTGAAAGGTGCCGATATCGTCAATGGGCTGATCCAGTATGTGATCCAGCAAGAGCGTACTGCCCTCGCTGAAGACGTGGAAGTGATCATCCGCAACCGCTTGGCCAAGCTGGAGCAGCGTATGGCGGCTGAGCGCGCTGCCTACCAGGCAGACAAGCAAGCGAAGATTGCATCGCTTTCGGAGGCTGATGCCCTCAAGCGAGCTCAGCTGCAGGACGAACTGAATTCTTTGCGCAAGCAACTCCGTACTCGTCGTGATGACCGAATCGCACAACTAAATGAAGCTGTCATGATCGCGAAGTCGCTGGGCATCGAGAAGCCGAGTACGCCATCCACCCTTTCTGATAGCGCACCAGTGTCTGGCTCTGGCAATGTCATCCGCACGGAGGTCAATAATCAGCAGATCCCTCTCTATTTCATGGGCACTGAGGCGCTCGAAGCAGAGCGCGATGCGCTACAAAAGCGCCGCTCGGATGAGTTTACCGAGCCCCGTGTTGCAAAGCTCCAAGCCGACTTACGGTTGCTTGAGCAGAATCGCGAAGTTGAACTCCTCAAACAGCGCGCTGATGAGGATGTATATATCGAGAACTATGCGAAATGGAATCAGGAGGCTGCGGAGCTCAAGGGTCTCAATCTGAACCTTAATGCCTTGCAATTGGTGAACATCGATAGGCAAGCGATATATCCACGCTCTGCCATCAAGCCTAAGAGGATTTTGGTGGTGGCGCTAGGTGCTGTATTGGGCACCATGTTGGGTCTATTCATTGCGCTGATGAGCGTTTTGACCAGTAAGCCTAAAACGCACTCTCGTTTTAGCGACGCCGGTTAATTTTTATATCTATATTCTATAAGTATCTGGAGTGTTACATGACGTCAGCTATCAAGCAGACAAGCGTTGCCAAGTTCAAGAGCAGGGAGGCCCTGATTGGTATTGTCGGTCTTGGCTACGTAGGGTTGCCGCTTATGTTGCGCTACAACGCAATTGGATTCCGCGTTTTAGGTATCGATATCGATGTCAATAAGGTCGATACGCTCAATGCTGGCGGGAGTTATATTGAGCACATTCCCGCTCAAAAAGTAGCTTCCGCACGTTCTTCGGGATTCGAAGCGACAACGGATTTTCAGCGCGTCAGTGAGTGCGACGCTTTGATTCTATGCGTACCGACACCGCTAAATAAGTATCGCGAGCCGGACATGAGCTTCGTTATAAATACTACTGACGCGATCAAACCCTACCTACGTGAGGGGCAGGTTGTGTCATTGGAAAGCACCACTTATCCAGGCACCACCGAGGAGGAGCTGCTGCCACGTGTCGAGCATGCAGGGCTGAAAGTCGGTGAGAATATCTTCTTGGTCTACTCGCCAGAACGTGAAGACCCAGGCAATCCCAATTTTGAAACACGCACCATTCCGAAGGTAATTGGTGGTCATACGCCTGCCTGTCTCGATGTAGGTGTTGCGCTCTATGAGCAGGCCATCGACAAAGTCGTGTCCGTCAGCTCCACTAAAGCTGCAGAAATGACCAAGCTGCTCGAAAATATCCACCGTGCGGTAAATATTGGCCTAGTAAATGAGATGAAGATCGTCGCTGATCGCATGGGTATCGACATCTTCGAAGTCGTTGATGCCGCAGCAACCAAGCCATTCGGGTTCACTCCTTACTATCCTGGCCCTGGGCTCGGTGGTCACTGCATCCCAATTGATCCCTTCTACCTGACCTGGAAAGCTCGCGAGTATGGCTTGCACACTCGTTTCATCGAACTATCCGGTGAGGTCAACCAGGCTATGCCTGAATATGTCGTTACCAAGCTGATGGATGGCCTGAACGACGCGGGTAAACCGCTTAAAGGCAGTAATGTGCTCGTACTTGGTATCGCCTACAAGAAGAACGTAGACGATATGCGTGAGTCGCCCTCGGTGGAGATCATGGAGTTGATCGAGGCGAAAGGATGTCGAGTCGCATATAGCGATCCACATGTGCCTAAATTTCCTAAAATGCGTGAGCATAATTTCGATTTGTCTAGCGAGCCGCTTACCGCCGAGAACCTCCAGCGCTTCGACGCAGTTATTCTCGCCACTGATCATGATAAGTTTGATTACGATTTGATCAGTCAGCATGCGAAGTTGATAGTCGATAGCCGCGGTAAGTACCGTGCGCCTGCTGCCAACGTAATCAAAGCTTAAGTGGGGGAGGTCATTTTGAAACGATTTGCACTTATCGGCGCCGCTGGTTATATCGCTCCTCGCCATATGCGAGCTATCAAGGATACGGGTAACGAGTTGGTCTCCGCTTATGACATCAATGACTCTGTCGGGATCATCGACAGCCTGTCGCCTCAGAGCGAATTCTTCACTGAGTTTGAACGTTTCGCCGAGCATGCCAACCGCATCAAGCGAGATCCGGCCACGGCTCTTGATTATGTCGCAGTCTGCTCGCCCAACTACTTGCATCACGCGCATATCGCCGCCGGTCTGCGGCTGGGATGTGATGTCATTTGCGAGAAGCCGCTGGTACCTACGCCTGAAGTGCTGGATGAGCTGGCCCGCGTAGAGAAGGAGACCGGCAAGCGTGTTTACAACATTCTGCAGTTGCGGCATCACCAAGCAATTTTGAGCCTAAAGGAAAAGGTTGCCAGCGAAAATCGCGAGGCCAAGTACGATGTCGAGCTGACTTACATCACGTCCCGCGGCAAATGGTATATGGAGAGTTGGAAGGGGGATCCGCGCAAATCATACGGTGTCGCTACGAACATAGGTGTGCACTTCTACGACATGCTGCATTTCATCTTCGGCAAGCTGCAGCGCAATGTATTGCATTACGCTAACGACTACAAAGCGGCTGGCTACCTCGAATATGAGAAAGCACGTGTGCGCTGGTTCCTGTCCATCGACGCTGATGATTTGCCAGAAAGCGTGAAGGGTAAGAAGCCGACCTATCGATCGATCACCGTGGACGGCGATGAAATCGAGTTTTCTGAAGGCTTCACCGACCTACATACCATCAGCTACCAGGAAATTTTGGCGGGTCGCGGTTACGGAATTGAGGACGCCAGGCATTGTGTTCAGACAGTCGATACCATTCGCTCTGCCACTGCAGTTACTGCAGTGAATGGAGAGGGGCATCCCTTTCTCGGTTGTTTGAATTGACACTGATCTCACGGGCTATTTCCGATGTTTAAAACCAAGACAATCAGCCGCTCTTCTGCGCGCGATGTTCGGCGCGATGTTCAGGGGCTTCGTGCATTGGCGGTGCTGGCTGTCTTGGTGTTCCATATCGAAAAGGATTGGCTGCCTTCAGGCTTTACCGGCGTTGATATGTTTCTGGTCATATCCGGCTTCATCATCACGTCAATGTTGTTGAAGCAAGGCGATGCTGTCGATTGGAAGCTGTTCTACTGGGCACGCGCACGCAGAATTGTGCCGGCCTATCTGGTCATGCTGACCTTGGTCACCTTATTGGCAGCCTGGATGTTTCTGCCTCCTGACTTCGATATATACCAAGACAGCCTAGGTTCCGCTCTGGGCTTCTACAGCAATTTTTATTTTTCAGATTTCGGTAGTTATTTCGCGCCTGCAAGCCATGAACTGCCTCTGTTGCATACGTGGTCCTTGGCCATCGAGATGCAGTTCTATTTGTTTTTTCCACTCTTTTTTGGTTTGACTCCCGTCCGCTACCGAGCGCTAGCTCTAGCGTTTTTAATATTCGTCACGTTAGGGTACTCGCAGTACCAGCTTTTAGCAGATCAAGCCACGCACGCTTATTTTTCATCTATTGGCCGGGCCGGCGAGTTTTTGATCGGGGCTTTGCTGGCGGTCTTATCGCTGGGGCGAAGTTGGTCTATTGCTTTAGCCACCGCTGCTGGTGGAGTAGGTCTTGTTCTGCTCATCGCGGGCTTCACCGTAGTCGACCAAGGCAGATTTCCCGGCCTCTGGGCGCTATTACCTTGTCTAGGCACAGCTCTCTTGATCGCCGCACGCAACGGCTGGATCAATATTCTATTGTCTCACCGTGCCGCTGTTTGGGTCGGTGGCTTGTCGTATTCCATCTATTTGTGGCATTGGCCGCTACTGGCCATTTATCGTTACTACACCGGTGCCTACGAGCTGACTTGGCAGGCAACCGCTTCGATCGTGTCACTGACATTGATCCTCTCTGTAATTTCGTTGCGCTGGATAGAGACGCCTGCAAGACGCTTGAAGTTGACGCCGTCGGGCTTTGGCATCGCCGCTGCGATGGCGTCAGTGTGCGCACTAGCCATGTTGGCTTCGCCGCACCTGGGTTCTGGATCGCAAGCGGAAGTTCCCACAGCGATGGCTCGCTATGCAAAACCAGAGGAAATCTGCCACGGACGCTTGGTGGGCAACTGTGTGCGAGGAGATAAGGATCTCCCTCCAGAGGCGCTGGTAATTGGTGATAGCCATGGGGCACAGCTCAATTACTTCTTCGATGTGGCAGGCCAGGCCGAAGGCTTTTCCGTGAAGCTAATCACTGGCAGCAGTTGTGTGCCTGTACCTGATTTCGATGTCGAACGTATTCCTGATTACGCTCAAGAAGATTGCCGAAATCAGATCAAGGCTGTGCAGCAAGCGCTGAGCGATTTCAAGGTGATCGTGTTGGTAGGGAAGTGGCGTTGGCATTTCGGCAGCGAACGGTTTCTAGGCGCGATCTCATCGTTCGTGAGCAGTTCGCTTGCTTCAGGCAAGAAGGTCATCGTCCTTGCTCAGATCCCGATGTTTGATGGCAATCTCTTGAGGGCGCGTCATTTCGAAGCGTTAGGTCTACCTGCCGCTGTCCACCAAGATCCTGAATGGAAAAATGCAAATCTAAGGATCAAGGAACTCATCACGAAGTATCCTGGCGCTCAGTTTGTCGATTACTCCGCCTCTGCCTTTTTCGCGAACGCGCCATTCGATCACGGCGAGTTGATCTATATGGACGCGCATCATCTTAATGAAATAGGTGCCAAACACTACGGACGCTACGCAGCGCCGGAGTTGGCCCGTCTACTTGGTGATCACTGATCAATATGGCCTACTACAAGCATCCTTCCGCGATCGTCGATGACGGCGCACAGATTGGCAATGATTCACGGGTATGGCATTTCGTCCATGTGTGCCCTGGAGCTCGCATTGGTGCTGGCGTTTCGCTGGGCCAGAATGTATTCGTTGGCAATAAGGTAGTGATCGCCGACAACTGCAAGATCCAGAATAACGTGTCGGTTTACGACAACGTGACTTTGGAGGAGGGCGTTTTTTGCGGCCCCAGTATGGTGTTCACCAACGTTTATAACCCTCGTTCACTGATAGAGCGAAAAAGCGAGTATCGCGACACGCTGGTGAAAAAGGGCGCAACCCTTGGTGCCAATTGCACCATCGTTTGTGGCGTGACGATTGGCGAATTCGCGTTCATTGGTGCTGGTGCGGTAATCAATAAGGATGTACCCAGCTACGCCTTGATGGTGGGCGTACCTGCGCGACAAATTGGTTGGATGAGTGAATACGGCGAGCAATTGGCGTTGCCCCTCAGTGGAGAGGGGGTCGCCACCTGCGAACATAGCGGCGCCCGGTACATACTTAACGGCAATGTTCTTTCCAAGGAAACCCAGCAATGATCGACTTCATCGACCTCAAGGCGCAGCAAGCGTTGATCAAGGACAAGATCGACGCTGGAATCCAGCGCGTACTCGACCATGGGCAATACATCCTTGGCCCTGAGGTCGCTGAATTGGAAGAGCGGCTGGCGAACTTCGTCGGCGCCAGGTATTGCATTACTGTGGCCAATGGCACCGATGCTCTGCAGATTGCCCAGATGGCCCTGGGCATAGGCCCTGGCGATGAAGTGATCACACCAGGATTTACCTATATCGCCACGGCTGAAACCGTAGTGCTGCTGGGAGCCAAACCGGTTTACGTCGATGTTTGTGCGCGCACCTACAATCTGGATCCGCAGTTGTTGGAGGCAGCCATCACGCCCCGTACCAAAGCGATCATCCCTGTGTCGTTATATGGCCAATGTGCTGATTTCGACGCTATCAATGCAATTGCCAAGGGGTATGGCATTCCCGTTATAGAAGATGCCGCGCAGAGCTTTGGCGCCACCTATAAAGGACGGCGTTCATGCAACCTATCTACTATCGCCTGCACGAGCTTTTTCCCGAGCAAACCATTGGGCTGTTATGGTGATGGCGGAGCGATATTCACCAATGATGACGAGCTTGCCAAGGTACTTCGACAAATAGCACGACACGGCCAGGATCGCCGTTATCACCATATCCGAGTTGGGGTGAATAGTCGACTGGACACGCTGCAGGCGGCTATTTTGCTGCCTAAACTAGAAATTTTTCAGAATGAATTAACTGCTCGGCTGAATGTGGCGGCTTGTTATAATGAGCTATTGGCTAAGCAGCAGATAAAAACACCCTTTATCGAACCACATAACGTCAGTGCCTATGCCCAATACACGATATGTGTAGGCAATCGCGATAACTTGCAGCAGCACCTTAAGGCCCAAGGTATACCAACCGCTGTGCATTATCCCATACCATTGAATAAGCAGCCTGCTGTTGCTGACGACAAAACTCTTCCTATAGGTGACTCGATTTCTCAACGGGTAGTCAGTTTACCGATGCATCCTTATCTTGATCACTCGCAAGTCAAGGATATCGTTTCCGCGATCGGGCATTGTGCTTGATGAAGTTCGTGTTGAAGCCGGATCAGGTTACCAAGGCTGCTGGTTTACTGGTAGGTGGGACTGCTCTGGGTCAGGTTGTGTTGCTCTTGGCGCTTCCTGTTCTTACACGACTATATTCCCCAGAAAATTTTAATGTCCTTGCTATATATGTTGCCATAATCGGTATTTTTTCCGGTGCTATCTGTCTGAGATTTGATATTGCGATTTCCTTACCCGAGTCCTCTGGTGATGCATGGCGATTAATGATCTTAGGTATCGTTTGCGCCGCGATATTTTCGTCGTTTATTGCTGTTGGCTTATCGTTTTTGCTTTGGGGTTTTGCCATCAACGTGGGCATCGAATCTAATGTCTTTTCTGCATTAGTTGGCTTGGGGCTTTTCTCAATGGGAGCGTTCAATAGCCTCCAAATGTGGTATGTGAGAGAGAAAAAGTTTTTATCTATATCCTTCGTGAAATTCTCACAGTCCATCGTTGTTGTATCTATCCAGATAGGTGCGGGTATTTGGCTTGCTACAGCTGCAGGGCTACTTTGGGGGCAATTAGCGAGTGGGGTTGTAGGGGCTTTTGCTTTCATTATTTTGTTGAGAAAAGACCCAGGAAATTTTTGTGGTTTGTCTTTTCAGGATGTAAGACGTTTTTTTCAAATATACGGGCGGTTTCCCAGGTACTCTGTTTTTGAGTCTCTAGCAAATGAAGCTGCCTCTCAATTGCCGCTGCTTTTAATAGCCTTCTTATTAGGAGGCTCTGAGGCTGGTTATTTAATGCTTGCTATGAGAGTTCTTCAGGCCCCAATCGCTCTGTTGGGAAACGCTATTTCTCAAGTTTATCTATCCCAAGCGCCGCTGAGTGAGCGTAAAGGAGAGCTGGCTACTTTATCAAAAAGTATGCTTGCTAAACTTGCGAAAGTTGGTGTTGGGCCGTTGCTGTTTGCTGCTATAGTTGCCCCGACAGTCTTCCCCATTGTATTCGGTAGCGAATGGCAACGCGCCGGGGAGCTTGTTGGGTGGATGACGCCGTGGTTTATTTTTCAGCTCCTAGTGTCGCCTATCTCCATGAGCTTGCATGTGAAGGGTAAGCAGGACATCGCTCTCTACTTGCAATTAGCAGCATTGCTGATGCGAGTATCTGCTGTTTTGCTATTTTACTTCATCTTCAAGGATTTTATGGTGGAGGCTTATGCCCTGAGTGGCTTGGTTTCCTATTTGCTATATTTTTTGGTGGTTCTTAATGTGCTGGGGGTGCCTATAAAACATTCGGTCGATTTGTTTGCGGAAGTGTCTGTTTACGTTTTTCCGTTCATTTGTCTCGCTTTTGTATTTCTTTGGGTGGTAGGACTTTTTATTTAGGTCTCTCGCTATTGGTCTTACCTGGTTCGAATGGGAAGTGAGCTGGTGAATAAACTGCTAGATAAAATTTTTTCTGCTCATACCTCATGGGTTCTATTTTTCGTAACCTGTTTTTTTTACTACGGACTGCTGTCTCTTTTTCTTGGTTTAAGTGTGCGTGAGGGGCATAGTTTCCTTTTTCTGTCCATCATTGCTTTCTGCGGATGTATAGGGATTGCGATTGGGAGAGCATTCCCTCTCCCAGATTATTTTGTTCATGGTGGTCTCCGGCGTATTGTTGTTAGCTCAACAGCGCTACACGGTACGATATGGAGTTTTTTTTTACTGTATTCCGCTTATGCAGTTTTAACGGCAGATGCCGTTCCTTTGATTTCGATGTTGACAGGAGCAGATGAACTCACTCTGAATGAACAGAGAGGCGGATTCCTGAAAGCACGTACAGGCTACGAGTCAGCATTAATTTACATAAGTACAGTCTTTGTTAGTGTCCTGCTTCCGTTTAGTTTGTCAAGTCTCTTTTTGAGGAAGAGCAAGTGGCGGTTTTTGTGTTTTTTTATATTCTTTCTGTACTCAGTAAGCTTTATGCAAAAAGCGCTTTTTCTGAACGTTGTCTTACCTTTGCTGTATGTATTTTGGTACTTGAAGATCCTCGACTTTCGTAAAATGGTATTTTTCTCTTTTGGTGCTTTTGGATTGCTGTTTTTTCTTGTTGCTGCCAGTGTGAGCGCACAAGGAAACCAGGGGGCATTCGACTTAAATAGTTTTTTTAGCGCATCATACAGTGCTAAAAGCGGAGTGGATTACCTGGTGTGGAGGATTGTAGGGGTTCCACTCTTTTCTGCTTCCGATACCCTGCACGTTTTTTTCACTCAGTTTTCCGGTGACCATTTATTCGGAGCGACAAGCTCATTTTTCTCCAGCTTATTTTTCTTGGAGCGTGTTAATTTAGAGCGAATCGTTTTTGCTTATCAATGGTCTTGGAACGAGACTGCAAATACGAATTCCTTTTATGTGGTTGACTCCTACGTAAATTTCGGGCTTGTAGGTGTCGTTGGCTATTCCTTCGTGGTTGGTCAGATATTTCGTCTTTTTGCTGTTTCTGATAATGAGGCATTCAAGTCTATTTGGCCGGTTTTCTGTATAAATATATTTAATGGTTCATTGGTTCCGACTCTGCTTGGAAATGGATTTTTACTCTTGTTTTTAATTGTTATTTTGCTTAAGGAGCGATAGCGATGTATTTTCATGGCGTAAGTGTCGTCATCGCAGCGAAAGATGAGGCTCTCCATGTGAGAGAGGCAGTTTCGAGTATATTGAACCAGTCAGATGTAGATTTTGAATTAATCTTTGTTGATGATGGTTCTAAGGATAGTACTTATTCAATCGTCTGTGAGTTGGCGGCAAGTGATTCGAGATTAAAGGTTTTAAAAAATCCTGGTGCGGGTAAATGCTCCGCATTTAACTACGGCGTCTCAATGGCGACGGGATCGTTTGTATGTATTTTTGCGGGGGATGATTTGATGCCTCCAGGGAGTTTGAGTCAGCGCTTCAAAGCTGTAAGCGCCTATTCCCCGAGTCTTCCAGTTGTTGGGCTCTGCAAGCTTAAAACGATTTCTGAAGATAAAAAATTTGATGGGCAGATTGTGCCAAAAGCGACCGGGGTTGGTGGGTTTACGGGGGTTTCTTATCTAATGTCTAGGCCTGTGCTTGACAAAATTTTTCCGGTTCCTGAGTCGTTGCCCAATGAAGATACATGGATGGAGGTCGCAGTTAGGTACATGCCGGGTTGGACTATAGTCCATTCGGATGTTATTGGATGCCATTGGCGTGTCCATTCGGGCAATAGCATTAATATGCAGCTTTC
Organism: Phytopseudomonas flavescens; assembly: GCF_900100535.1. Classification (GTDB taxonomy): domain Bacteria; phylum Pseudomonadota; class Gammaproteobacteria; order Pseudomonadales; family Pseudomonadaceae; genus Aquipseudomonas; species Aquipseudomonas flavescens. The sequence continues at coordinate 70,188 of NZ_FNDG01000018.1, read as the reverse complement.
ATTCTCTGAGTATAATAGGCGTTTAACTCCACGTATGAGCGCTTTCGAGAGGTTCTACGATAAGCATCGTGCTGATTTAGACCGGAATGGAATCGCTTTTCTTAAGTCAAGAATAGAGTGCGAGCATGCGCGTGCCTCGGGAAGTGTTTTAGGGGTTTTAACTAGTTCTGCTCCGCTGGTCGACAGGCTGAGAGCTTTATCAGCAACGAATTCTTTTTTCTATGAGTTGCGGCGACGGTTGTTTAAGCTGCTCTCGGGGTTTTGATTGGAGGTGGTTATGGCGTATCAAATTTGTACGTCTTGTATTATGGATAGCACAGATCCAGGTATTAAGTTTGATGCCAGCGGGGTTTGTGACTTCTGCAACAATTTCAAATCCGAAATCGCTCCCAACTGGCATCCCGATGCGCGGGGCGAGGCTGATCTTGCAGCACTCGCTACGAAAATCAAGAAGCAGGGTGAGGGCAAGGATTTCGACTGCATCATTGGCTTGAGTGGCGGCCTGGATAGTTCTTACGCGGCTTATATAGCGAAGGAAAAGATGGGGCTGCGCCCATTGCTTTTCCACGTGGATGCGGGCTGGAATACCGACCAGGCCGTAGGCAACATTGAGAAGCTGGTAGATGGCCTTGGTCTGGATCTCTACACCGAAGTCATCAACTGGGAGGAGATGAAGGATCTGCAGGTGGCATTCCTGCGTTCGCAGATTGCAGACCAGGATCTACCCCAGGATGCCGCCTTTTTTTCCGGCTTGTATAAGTTCGCACGCAAGCATGGCATCAAGTATGTATTGACCGGTGGCAACTATTCGACCGAGTGCTGTCGCGAGCCTGAAGAGTGGGGCGGCTATCCGGGCATCGACAAGACGTTGTTCGCGGACATCCACAAGCGCTTCGGCAAGCGTCCGCTCAAGACCTTCCCGCTGGTCGATATCATGACCTACAAGATCCTCTACCAGCGAGTGCTGGGCATGGAGATCGTCAAGCCGCTGAATCTGGTGCCGTACGTCAAGAAAGAGGCTGAAGCCGAGCTCGAACGCCGTTTCGGTTGGCAGAAATTCCAGCACAAGCACCACGAGTCCCGCTTCACGCGCTTCTACGAAGACTACTGGATGCCGCGCAAATTCGGTTATGAGAAGCGCCGCGCGCATTTCTCCAGCCTGATCATGACCGGGCAAATGACTCGTGACCAAGCCCTGGAGCGTATTGCCAAGCCGGAGATGGATGAGCAGTTCCTGAAAACTGAATTCGAGTTCGTGGCCAACAAATTGGGGCTGTCGGTCGCGGAATTGCAGGCGATCTTCGAGGGAGAAAACAAAACGTATAAGGATTACAAGAACAAGCGCTTTCTAATCGGTATCGGTTCGCGTGTAATGAGCGCCCTCGGATTGGAGAGAAGGCTTTTCAGATGATCACCATCATCGACTACGGTCTGGGTAATATTCAGGCCTTCGTAAACGTCTACAAGCGACTGCATATACCGGTCACGGTAGCGACCAATGCTGATCAGCTGACCGGTGCCAGCAAGCTGATCCTGCCCGGCGTGGGCGCATTTGACCATGCGATGCAGCGCCTGAACGCGTCAGGCATGCGGCAGACGCTCGATGACATGATTCTTGGCCAGGGCATTCCTGTGCTAGGCATTTGCGTAGGCATGCAAATGCTCGCCGACTCCAGTGACGAGGGCGTGCTCCCTGGCTTGGGCTGGATCCCGGGGCGGGTGCGCAACTTCCATTCGGTGCCTGAATCGAGCGAGCTGGCATTACCCCACATGGGCTGGAATGATGTACAGCCTGCTCCTGGCAGCCCTCTGTTCAAGGGCCAACAGGAAAGCTGGTTGTTCTATTTCCTTCACTCGTATTTTTTCGAGTGCACTGAGCCTGCGCATATCGCTGCCACTGCGACTTACGGTGCCAGTTTCAGTTGTTCCGTTGCCTCGAACAACGTGTATGGGGTGCAGTTCCATCCCGAGAAGAGCCACCACTGCGGTGTCGACTTGCTGAAGAACTTCGCGGAATTGTGAAATGTTGAGACCACGTATCATCCCTTGCTTGTTGATCCAGGATAGCGGTCTGGTCAAGACCGTGCGATTCAAGGATCCCAAATACGTCGGCGATCCGATCAATGCCGTGAAGATCTTCAATGAGAAGGAAGCGGACGAACTCATCGTCATCGATATTGACGCCAGTGCCCATGATCGTGAGCCGGACTATCAGCAGATCGCCCACCTTGCGTCCGAGTGCAGAATGCCGCTTTGCTACGGTGGCGGCGTGCGCACTGCCGAGCAGGCCAAGCGCATCATTGCGCTAGGTGTCGAGAAGGTAGCCATTAGCTCCGCTGCGCTGGCCAACCCGGGCCTTATCAGTGAAATCGCCGCTGAGATCGGTCGCCAAAGTGTTGTCGTGGTGCTTGATCACAAGCAGCGGTTGCTGGGCAAGACCCAGGACGTCTGGACGCACAATGGCACTCGCAACACAAAACGTAGCGTCGTCGATGTGGCCTTGGAGATGGAAAAGCTCGGGGCGGGCGAAATCGTCATCAACTCCATCGATAACGACGGAAAGATGAAAGGCTATGACTTAGCGCTGGCTGCTCACTTGCGTGAGGTGCTGACCGTGCCACTCACGGTGCTGGGCGGGGGAGGTAGCCTCGACGATATGCACAAGGTGGTTGCGGTCTGTGGTGTGGTAGGCGTGTCAGCTGGTAGCTTTTTCGTGTTCAAAGGCCCTTACCGCGCGGTGCTGATCAGTTACCCCACCGCACAGCAGAAACGTGACTTTATTTATTCAGCCCTGCAAGGTCGCCGCTAGGCTGCCTCGCATTCAGATTTCAGGATTGCATATGTTCAACGGAAAGAAATTGCTTATCTCTGGCGGCACTGGCTCCTTCGGTAATGCCGTACTCAAGCGCTTTCTCGATACCGATATCGATGAGATTCGCATCTTCAGCCGGGATGAGAAGAAGCAGGATGACATGCGCAAGCATTATTCCAGCCCCAAGTTGAAGTTCTACATTGGGGACGTACGCGACTATCAGAGCGTGCTCAACGCAACCCGTGGTGTCGATTACATTTTCCACGCGGCTGCACTCAAGCAAGTTCCATCTTGCGAGTTCCACCCGATGGAAGCTGTAAAGACCAACGTGCTGGGTACCGAGAATCTGCTCGAAGCTGCCATCCAGAATGGCGTCAAGCGCGTGGTCTGCCTGAGTACCGACAAGGCTGTTTATCCAATCAACGCCATGGGTATTTCCAAGGCCATGATGGAAAAGGTCATGGTTGCCAAATCGCGTAACCTGGATGAAGCCAGCACCGTCATCTGCGGTACCCGTTACGGCAACGTCATGGCATCACGTGGCTCGGTGATCCCGCTGTTCGTCGATCAGATCCGCGCGGGTAAGCCGCTGTCGATCACCGATCCGAACATGACCCGTTTCATGATGACCCTGGCTGATGCGGTCGATCTGGTTCTGTACGCGTTCGAGCATGGCCGCAATGGTGATCTGTTCGTACAGAAAGCACCGGCTGCAACGGTTGAGGTGCTCGCGCAAGCGCTGACCTCGCTGCTGGGCAAGCCCGACCATCCCATCCAGGTCATCGGCACTCGCCATGGCGAGAAGCTTTACGAAGCGCTGCTGAGTCGCGAGGAGATGGCCTGCGCCGAAGATCGCGGTGAGTACTACCGTGTGCCGCCGGATCTGCGTGATCTCAACTACAGCAAGTTCGTCGAGCAAGGTGAAGAGCGCATCTCCCACACGGAAGATTACAACTCGCACAACACAGAACGTCTGGACGTGCCGGGCATGCAGGAGCTGTTGCTCAAGTTGAATTTCATGCGTGCCATTCAGCGCGGCGAAGACGCGGCGCCCGAGGAGTGAGCATGAAAGTTCTGATCACCGGTGCTAATGGTTTCGTTGGCAAGAATCTGATCGTTCATCTCAAGGAGCGCCAGGATGTCGAGATTCTCACTTTTGGCCGTTCTGACGACCTGAGCACGCTCGGTGAGCGTATTGCCCAGGCAGACTTCGTCTTCCACTTGGCAGGCGTGAATCGGCCTCAGGATCCTGCCGAGTTCAGAGAGGGCAACACCGAGCTTACCGTTGAGCTTTGCAAGGCGATTGAAGCCAGCGGCCGGCAGATTCCTGTTGTATATACCTCGTCGAGCCAGGCCTCGCTGGACAACCCTTACGGAGTCAGCAAGCGTGGAGCTGAAGAGGCCTTGCATGCACTTGCACAGCAGCACGGCAGCGCTGTGCATCTTCTGCGCTTGCCGAATGTATTTGGTAAATGGGCCAAGCCGAACTACAACTCGGCGGTGGCCACGTTCTGCCACAACATTGCCCGTGATCTGCCTATCCAGATCAACGACCCCGCAGCCGTCATCACTCTGGTGTATATCGACGACGTTATTGCCCACTTCCTTGCGTTAATGTCGGGAGAAACCAAAGGCGTTGACGTTGAACCGCAATACCGGGTCAGTGTTGGCGAGATCGCTGATCGTTTGCGTGGTTTCAAGGAAAGTCGCAATACCCTGATTACGGATCGGGTAGGTGAAGGCTTCGTGCGTGCCCTTTACTCGACGTATTTGAGTTACCTGCCTCCAGAGCGATTCACCTACGAAGTTCCCAAGTATGGTGATCCGCGTGGTGTGTTCGTCGAGATGCTGAAAACCCCCGACAGTGGGCAATTCTCATTCTTCACGGCTCACCCCGGCATCACGCGCGGCGGTCATTATCACCACACCAAGACCGAGAAGTTCCTGGTCATCAAGGGCCGCGCCCGTTTTGGTTTCCGGCATATGGTTTCCGGCGAGCTCCATGAACTCATTACGGAAGGCGACAAGCCGGAGATCGTTGAAACCGTGCCCGGCTGGACACACGACATTACCAATGTTGGTGATGACGAGATGATCGTGATGCTCTGGGCGAATGAGATCTTCGACCGCGCTCACCCTGATACCTACGCCTGCCAGGTGAAACCATGAAAAAGCTGAAAGTTGCCACGGTCGTTGGCACCCGTCCCGAAATTATCCGCCTGGCCCGAGTGATGGCCAAGCTGGACGAGCATTGCGATCATGTGTTGATCCATACCGGGCAGAATTACGATTACGAGCTCAACGAGATTTTCTTCGACGACCTGGGTATTCGCCGGCCTGACCATTTTCTCAACGCCGCGGGCGCCACTGGCGCAGAAACCATCGGCAATGTGATCATCGCGGTCGATAAGGTGTTGGCTGAAGTCCAACCGGATGCGTTGCTGGTGTTGGGTGATACCAATAGCTGCATGGCGGTGATTCCAGCCAAGCGACGCAAGATCCCCACCTTCCATATGGAAGCAGGCAACCGCTGTTTCGATATGCGTGTGCCGGAAGAGATCAACCGCCGGATCGTCGATCACACGGCGGATATCAACCTGACCTATAGCACCATTGCCCGCGACTACCTGCTGCGTGAAGGGTTATCACCGGACATGGTGATCAAGACCGGCAGCCCGATGTTCGAAGTGTTGACCTACTATCGTGCAGGCATTGACGCCTCTGACGTCCTTCAGCGTCTTGGATTGGAGGAGGGCAAGTTCTTCGTCGTCAGCGCGCACCGTGAAGAGAACATCGACTCGGAAAAGAACTTCCGCAAACTGGCCGAGACCTTGAACCAGGTCGCTGCGCATTACGGCATGCCGGTCATCGTTTCTACCCACCCCCGCACCCAGAAACGCGTGGATGCATTGGGCGTGACCTTCCATCCCAATGTGCGGCTGCTCAAACCGCTGGGGTTCAAGGATTACAACAAGCTGCAGGCCTGCGCCAAAGCTGTGTTGTCCGACAGCGGCACCATTTCGGAAGAGTCCTCGATTCTGAACTTCCCTGCGCTGAACATTCGTGAGGCCCATGAGCGTCCCGAGGGGATGGAAGAAGCCTCGGTGATGATGGTGGGGCTAGAGGTAGAGCGAGTGATGCAGGCGCTTCAGGTACTCGAGTCCCAGGGCCGCGGTGACGAACGCAGCCTGCGCTTGGTTGCCGATTACAGCATGCCCAATGTAGCGGACAAAGTCGTACGGATCGTTCATAGCTATCGCGACTACGTGATGCGCACGGTATGGAAACGGAACGACTGACGCGCATGCGAGAGGGAAAACTGAAGATATTGATCGTCAGCCAGTATTTCTGGCCCGAGAACATGCGCGTCAATGACATGGCCGAAGAGCTGGTGCGTAGAGGGCATGAGGTTACCGTGCTCACGGCATTGCCGAATTACCCTGAGGGTCAGGTATTCGAGGCTTATCGCGAGGCGCCGGAGCAATTCGCCAGTTATCGCGGCGCGGAGGTGGTGCGCGTACCGTTCATCCCGCGCGGCAAGCGCAGCCTCACTCTTGTTCTCAACTACCTGTCGTTCGTAGTCAGTGGTTCGTTGCTGGGCAGTTGGAAGCTGCGGGGCCGAGAATTCGATGGGGTTTTCGTCTATGCAGTCTCGCCGATCATGTCGGCCATTCCGGCTCTGGTGATTGGCAGGCTGAAAAAGGCACCAGTCAGCGTGTGGGTGCTGGATTTGTGGCCGGAGACCCTGCGCGCGGTCGGTGTAGTCCATGATGACCGGGCCCTCGCATTAGTGGGCAAGATGGTTTCCTGGATCTACAACCGTACCGATTACCTGCTGCTTCAATCACGCGCTTTCCTGGATAGCGTGCGTTCTTACTGTACCCGGCCTATCGATGACGAGCGGCTGGTGTATTTCCCCAGTTGGGCAGAAGACGGATTCAACGAGCTACCTGAAGGGGCATCGCCTTTGCTGGCGCGCTCTCCGGACGAATTCACCATTCTGTTCGCCGGCAATCTGGGCGAAGCGCAGGATTTTCCCGCGATTCTCGATGTGGCTCAGGCCCTGCGAGACACCGTCAAGGTCCGCTGGGTGCTGGTAGGGGACGGCCGCATGAGCGATTGGCTGCAGCGTGAGGTCGCGCAACGCAACCTCGACAACGTGCTTTTGCTTGGTCGCCACCCGCTGGATGCCATGCCGGGGCTTTTCGCCACGGCGGATGCGCTACTGGTTTCGCTGAAGACCAACGAGGTATTCGCCAAGACCATTCCGGGCAAGGTTCAGGCTTATCTGGCGTCAGGCAAGCCTGTGCTCGGGATGATTGGTGGCGAGGCCGCACGTGTCATCGAGGAGTCGGGAGCAGGACTCGCCTGCGCTTCTGGCGATCAGGAGGGCCTGTCTCTCATCGTGCAACGCATGGCGGCTATGACCTCGCAGGAGCGCGTTGCTATGGGGGAAGCAGGTAAGCGCTATTACGATGATCAGTTCTCCAAGGAAAAGATCTTCTCTAATCTGGAGCGCCTGTTCCGGCAGGGAACGCGCAGGGATCGAAAGCAATCATGAAACGAATAATGGTTACAGGTGGCAGTGGTTTTGTCGGCCGCACACTGCTCGAACGTTTGCATCAGGAAGGCCACGAGTTGATTGCCCCCTCGCGCTCCCCCTTGACCCAGGCACCAGTGAGCGTCGTTAACCCGCTGGTAGGTGGGCTGGCGGCAGATGTGGACTGGACCACCTCGCTCGAGGGCGTTTCGGTTGTCATCCACAGCGCAGCTCGCGTTCACGTCATGAACGATACGGCCGCCGATCCTCTGGTGGAATTTCGCAAGGCCAACGTTGACGGCACCCTGAGCCTTGCCAGGCAGGCGGCCGCAGCTGGCGTGCAGCGCTTCGTGTTCATCAGTTCGATCAAGGTCAATGGCGAGGGCACCCAGCCAGGGCATGCTTATCGGGCAGACGATACGCCCGCCCCCCAGGACCCTTATGGCGTATCCAAGATGGAGGCCGAGCAGGGCCTGCGCTCACTGGCGAACGAGACCGGCATGCAGGTGGTGATCATCAGGCCCGTGCTCGTTTACGGCCCGGGCGTGAAAGCCAACTTCCGCAGCATGATGAGCTGGTTGCGCAAAGGCATACCACTGCCGCTTGGCGCTACAGGAAACAAGCGCAGTCTGGTTGCAGTGGACAACCTCGTGGATCTGATAGCCACTTGTATCGATCACCCGGCGGCGGCCAACCAGACATTTCTGGTCAGTGACGGTGAGGACCTATCCACGACTCAATTGCTGCAGCGCATGGGTAACGCGCTTGGGCGACCCGCAAGATTGCTCCCGGTGCCAGCCACTCTGCTGCAAGCCGGTGCGGCAATGCTTGGCCGACGCGCCATCGCTCAGCGGCTATGTGGTTCCTTGCAGGTGGACATCGCTAAAACCCGAGAACTGCTGGGGTGGACGCCGCCCGTGAGCGTCGATGATGCATTGCGCAAAACGGCACTTGCCTTCGACGCTGGCTGAACAGCAATGCCTGCCGTGAGCGGCGGGAGTTAGGAGAGATTAATTGTTGATCACTGTTTTGCTGGTAGTCGCCAGCACGTCCTGTCTGCTGACTTGGTTGTTGAGGCGCTACGCCCTGGCTAGCAGCCTGATGGATATCCCCAATGCACGCAGCTCACACTCGGTGCCTACACCTCGCGGTGGCGGTGTGGCCATCGTGGTGTGCTTCATCCTTGCCGTGTTCGGCCTAGCGTTACTTGGTCGAGTCGACAGTGCTACAGCCTTTGCATTGGGCGGGGCAGGCGGGCTGGTGGCTGTGGTTGGCTTTCTTGACGATCACGGGCACATCGCGGCTCGCTGGCGGCTGCTCGGCCATTTTGCGGCCGCTACCTGGGCGCTTTTCTGGCTGGGTGGCCTGCCGGCAATCAGTTTGTTTGGCTCCGTGGTCGATCTAGGCTGGTTCGGCCATGTGCTGGCAGCCATCTATCTGGTCTGGTTGCTCAACCTGTACAACTTCATGGACGGCATTGACGGTATCGCCAGTGTGGAGGCCATCTGCGTTTGTATTGGAGGAGCCTTGCTATACGTCTGGCTCGGAAATGCCGATGGCTCACTGATTATCGTCTTGTCGCTGGCAGCCGCCGTGCTCGGCTTTCTGATCTGGAATTTCCCTCCGGCTCGTATTTTCATGGGCGATGCGGGCAGTGGCTTTCTGGGCATTACGCTCGGTGTTCTGTCCTTGCAGGCTGCTGCTGCGTTTCCTCAGTTGCTGTGGGCCTGGCTGATATTGCTCGGCGTGTTTGTCGTCGACGCGACCTTCACCCTGCTGCGTCGGCTAGTACGTGGCGATCGGGTTTACGAGGCCCACAGAAGTCATGCTTATCAGTACGCCTCGCGTCATTACGGTCGCCATTTGCCTGTCACCTTGGCGGTGACCGCGATCAACCTGTTATGGCTATTGCCCATCGCACTGTGGGTCGGGTTGGGTGGCGTGGACGGAACTATTGGATTGGTGATGGCCTATCTTCCGCTGGTCTTCCTGGCCATCAAGTTCAACGCCGGGTCTTTGGAGCCTAAATGATCGACAACACATTGCTGATACTGGGAGCCGGGGGGCATGGCAGGGCCGTTGCCGAGGCGGCTTTGGCATCCGGCCAGTGGCAGTCGGTTCGTTTTCTGGACGATCGCTGGCCGGGCTTGAGCGAGCTTTATGGGATACCGCTTGTCGGCAAGCCTGATGATCTCAGCGCTCATGCTGGCTCTGGCAATGCAGCGATTGCCGCCGTTGGCAACAATGCCCTGCGTGAACGGTGGAGTCAGCTGATCGAGTCTGCTGGGCTGCCGTTGGCGACCGTCGTCCATCCAAGGGCCTTCGTCAGCGACGATGCCGAGGTGGGGCGCGGCGTTGCCGTAATGGCGATGGCGATGGTTGGCGTAGGTGCCATCCTGGGGCAGGGTGCTATCGTGAACGCGAACGCCACCGTTGACCATGATGCGGTGCTGGGCGCTTACGCCCACCTCGGTGTCGGCGTACAGCTTGCCGGAGGTGTAAAGGTCGGTGCCAGAGCCTGGCTGCAGGCCGGCTGTTGCGCTGGCTATCATGTAGTGGTCGAGGAGGGTGCGGTGCATGCACCCGGAACGGCCTTGAAGTGTTGAATCGTTACCGTGAGATGGTTTAGAACCATTCATGCTTGTGCTGCTGGGTGTGAACCTGGCACTGGCTCGCTATAGGGATATGAGGTGTCGTTGTGTTGAGGTTTGCTGAGCTGCTACGTACTCGCCTGGTACGGCTGCGCCGTCGTCAGAAGCGCCTGATTCAGGTCGCCATCGACGTGATGTTGGTGTGGGCTGCACTGTGGTTGGCTTTTGTCGTTCGCCTCGGGGATTTCGAAGAGGTCTATCCGCTGGACGGGCACCTATGGCTTTTCGCGCTAGCACCTCTTATCTCCATTCCAATGTTCATCCGTTTCGGTATGTACCGGGCCGTGATGCGGTACTTCGGTACCGAAGCACTCATTGCCATCGCCAAGGCCGTGTCGCTATCCGCCTTGATTCTGGCGCTGGCCATTTACTGGCATCAGGATGCACGCGCAGTAATCCCACGTTCCATGGTGTTCAACTACTGGTGGCTGAGCATCATGCTCATCGGTGGGCTGCGTTTGGGGATGCGGCAGTTCTTCATGGGCCACTGGTTCGCCGCCGATCAGCCGTTCAAATTGAGTAGTCGCGATGCCGGGTTGCCGCCTGTCGCCATCTACGGTGCAGGCTCGGCGGGCAATCAGCTGGCCGCCTCCTTGCGGCTGGGCCGCTCGATGAGGCCGGTCGCGTTCATCGATGACGACTCGAACATTTCCAATCGAATCATTGCCGGTCTGCGTGTCTATTCGCCCAAGCATATTCAGCAGATGATCGATGAAACGGGCGCCGTCGAGATATTGCTCGCGCTGCCATCCGTTTCTCGTACTCGACGCCGCTCGGTATTGCAGCTACTCGAACAGTACCCGCTACACGTACGTTCGGTCCCGGGCTTTATGGATCTGGCCAGCGGTCGTGTGAAGGTCGAGGATGTTCAGGAGGTCGACATCGCAGATCTGCTTGGGCGAGACGCCGTTCCCCCACAGCGCGAGTTGTTCGAACGATGCATACGCGATCAGGTGGTCATGGTCACCGGGGCGGGTGGCTCGATTGGCTCCGAGTTGTGTCGGCAGATCCTTGGCTCCGGGCCAAGAACGTTGCTGCTGCTCGAGCATGGCGAATTCAATCTTTACTCCATCCACAGTGAGCTGGAGCAGCGGATCCGCCGCGAGTCTTTGCCCGTTCGCTTGGTGCCCATTCTCGGTTCGGTTCGTAACCAGAATCGCCAGGTCGAGCTGATGCGCGCCTGGGATGTGAATACGGTTTATCACGCAGCAGCCTACAAGCACGTGCCAATGGTCGAGCACAATGTCGCCGAAGGCGTTTTGAACAACGTGTTTGGTTCGATGTGCACGGCCCAGGCTGCGTTACGCGCAGGCGTCGAACATTTTGTGCTGATCTCGACCGACAAGGCAGTTCGTCCCACCAACGTCATGGGCAGCACCAAACGTCTCGCGGAAATGGTGCTGCAGGCGCTGAGCGAAGAAACGGCGCCAGTATTGTTCGGTGATAAAGAAGGGCTGCATCAGGTCAACAAAACCCGTTTCACCATGGTGCGTTTTGGCAACGTGTTGGGCTCATCGGGTTCTGTGATCCCACGCTTCTACGAACAGATCCGCAAGGGCGGACCGGTTACCGTCACTCATCCGAACATCACCCGCTACTTCATGACGATTCCCGAGGCCGCGCAACTGGTGATCCAGGCCGGCTCCATGGGGCAGGGTGGAGACGTGTTCGTACTGGACATGGGGCAACCCGTGAAGATCGCCGAGCTGGCCGAAAAGATGATTCATCTCACAGGCCTCAGTGTGGCTTCTGATCACAACCCCAGCGGCGATATCGCCATCGAGTTCACGGGGCTGCGTCCTGGTGAGAAGTTGTATGAGGAGCTGCTGATCGGCGACAACGTGAGCCCTACCGATCACCCGATGATCATGCGCGCCAACGAAGAGCACCTGCCTTGGGAAACGTTCAAGATCGTCATGGCGGATTTGCTCAAGGCCGTGGAGCAAGACGATTACGATCGCGTACGGCAATTGCTGCGTGACACTGTCTGCGGCTACACCCCTGAGGGCGAGATCGTCGACTGGATGCATGTGCGTCGTGCAGCCAAGAAGCCACTGGTTTAACGCGCTTCTACTGCCGCGGAAAGACGATCCCCATCGTTGCGCTAGCTTGCAACGATGGGGATCGTTGTTTTAGTGCTTGGGCTTCAGCCCTGTAGCCTGGCGTGCAGCGGTTGGTTTGCGGTGCACTAGCTCTAAGGCCATGCCATGTTTCAGCCCTCTGGCAAGCAGAGTGGTGACGGTCTGACTACTCACCTCGAGCTCCTCCCTGAACCTGTGATATCGCTCGCCGGTATAACACCACCAATTCATTCAGCAGTGCATTGGCTGCCAGCGAAGCCGCGAGTATTCGCAGGTAATCGGTTTCCAGCTGCTCCTGAATGACGAGATCATCCAGCAGCTCTCTCAGCATATCGGCACGCAGTTCGGCATCCGCCTGGGCGGGGCAGGCCTTGTAGCTGGTGACGCGGGCTGGGCTCGGGCGTGACGGGAAGGGCAGTACGCGGCCTGGTGAATCAGCCATGGTGCACCTCCTGGGGGGAGGTCATTGGCGTAGTTTTGCGGGGTGGGTGGTGCTCTGAACTGAAAGCGAGGTAGCGCATTGTCCTTATGCTCCTTGAACGATTGAGTGCCAGACAAGCCGAGGCCTGCCTTGAACGGCGTGCCCAAAAATGCGGTAGCACGGCAATCGATACCGGCTAGGCAATTGGACGCACCGCGTCTCGAACATTCAGGTTGCTACTCCCGGTCACGGGATAGACCGTGACGGGCGCACTCTAGCTCGCGGGGTAGGTGATGGCAACCTTTGCAGCCGCCAGATAGAGGGGGCGGCAACGCTCAGCTGCCGATCGGTGAGCAGAGTTCGATCAGCGTGCCGTCCGGGGCGCGGATATAGGCGACGGTTTGGCCCCAGGGTTTTTGAATGGGGGCGCTGAGTTCCGTCGCACCTGCGGCGATCGCTTGTTGGTGTGCACCGGCTACGTCTTCCGTAACCAGCCCGATTTCCATGCCCAGCGGCTGGATGGACGTGTCGGCTCGCACGTGTCCACCCGGGAAGTTCATATCGCCGAGTTCGTGTGCGGCGAAGGCAAGCGTGGTGGCACCGGTGTCCAACTCGCCGTAGGTACCGGACTCGTGCAGAAAACGTTGTTCCAGGCCGAATGCCTGTTTGAAGAAGGCCAGCGAGGCCGCGACGTCCGGCACGTAGATGATGGTGTATCCCAGCTTCATGGTGAGCTCCTTGCCGTTGGAAACGTGGTGGGCAGGTTACCGCGTTTGGCTGCTGGCGTAAGGGGTGGTGGTTTCGGAGAGGCTGACCTCGCTCCGTTAGGACGTCTCGGCTGAACGTGGATCGCTGGCAAGCCAGCTCCTACATCGGCTCAGCTATCAACGCGATCGCGTAGGTGCCAGCTTGCCGGCGATGCGATGGTGGGTGTATTGCGCCATTCGCGCCAGCTACGCCACCCGACGCCGACGCGAGGGGGGCCAGACTGCAAGAATAGCGAGTGGCCAACAATCGCCGGCAAGCCAGCTCCTACATGGGCTCAGCTATTATCAACGCGATCCGTAGGAGCCGGCTTGCCGGCGATGCGGTGGTGGGTGTGTTGCGCAATCTGCGCTGCCGATGAGATTCGCCGCGAGGGCATGGCTCCTACGCTGGCTTAGCTTTCTCTATCTCTATTGCCTACCAAGCTATCGACGGTCGGCACGCGGGTGTCCGTTTCCATCTGCGCATCGTGTTCCAACTGGTGGCTGAAGCGCTCCAGGGAGCCGTTTTCCGGTTGTGCGTCGCTGGCGAATACCGGTGGGCTGAGCAGGTAGGCGCCGAGCAGGCGGGAGAGGGCGGCGAGGCTGTCGATATGGGTGCGCTCGTAGCCGTGGGTGGCGTCGCAGCCGAAGGCGATCAGCGCCGTGCGGATATCGTGGCCGGCGGTAACGGCGGACTGGGCATCGCTGTGGTAGTAGCGAAACAGGTCGCGGCGTACCGGGATCTCGTTGTCGCTTGCCAGGCGCAGCAGTTGGCGTGACAGGTGATAGTCGTAAGGGCCGCCGGAGTCGTGCATCGCCACGCTGACGGTATGCTCGGTGGAGCGTTGGCCGGCGGCTACCGGGGCGATGTCGATGCCGACGAACTCGCTGACGTCCCATGGCAGGGCGGCGGCGGCGCCGGAGCCGACTTCCTCGGTGATGGTGAACAATGGATGGCAGTCGATGGGGGGTTCCTGGCCACTTTCGACGACCGCCTTGAGCGCGGCGAGCAGTGCAGCGACGCCGGCCTTGTCGTCGAGGTGGCGGGCGCTGATATGGCCGCTTTCGGTGAATTCGGGCAATGGGTCGAAGGCCACGAAATCGCCGACCGATACGCCGAGGCTCTCGCAGTCGGCGCGACTGGCGACCAGGGCGTCCAGGCGCAGTTCGACGTGATCCCAGGAGATCGGCATCTGGTCCACTTCGGTGTTGAAGGCGTGCCCGGAGGCCAGCAGTGGCAGTACGCTGCCGCGCAACACGCCATGGTCGCTGAACACGCTGACGCGGCTGCCTTCGGCGAAGCGGCTCGACCAGCAGCCGATGGCCGTCAGGCACAGGCGACCGTTGTCCTTGATTTCGCGAACCATGGCGCCAATGGTGTCGAGGTGCACGGATACCGCACGATCCGGGCTGTAGCGGCGGCCCTTGAGCGTACCGCGGATGGTGCCGCGGCGGGTCATTTCGAAGGGGATGCCGATTTCGCTTAGGCGCTCGGCGACATAGCGCACGATGGTGTCGGTGAAACCGGTCGGGCTGGGAATGGCGAGCATTTCCAGCAGTACTTTCTGCATGTACTCGAGGTCGGGTTCGGGAATTTGCGACATGGGATCTCCATCTGTGACGGGGACGGGCCGCCGAGTGGCGTCAGTCTTGGGTGAATGCTTCGACGCCGGTCGACGGACGGTAAATTCGGGCCTGTGTTACATGCTGACCTGCGATGGCGGTGAGGGTTTCAACGATGCTTTGCAGGTACGGCAACATCGGTTCGCACGACGGCGACGTTGCTACCCGTCATGGGTTGCCTCCGTGTTCAGGGGGCGCGACCTTCCGACGAGTGATGTCGGCGACCCCCGATACTGCGGTAAGGCCGCGATCATTATTCGCACCTGGGGCGCCGCCCCTACAGAATGCCTCCCAACTGGCAGATACCTCCGGTATCACGCGTCATGCTCAATCGCCTACGCCATGGCTGAGGGGGAACAGCAGATCGATGAAGCGTTCAGCGGTCGGCTGTGGTTCGTGGTTGGCGAGGCCGGCACGTTCGTTGGCTTCGATGAACACGTGCTCGGGCTGATCCGCAGCCGGCACCAGCAGGTCGAGGCCGACCACGGGGATGTCCAGCGCACGGGCGGCCTTGACCGCTGCTTCGGCAAGCGTCGGATGAAGAATGCCGGTGACATCCTCGAGGATGCCGCCGGTGTGCAGGTTGGCGGTCTTGCGCACGGCCATGCGCTTGCCCTGGGGCAGTACGCTGTCGTAGTCGAACCCGGCGGCATGCAGGGTGCGCAGGGTCTCGGCATCCTTGGGGATGCGGCTTTCACCACCGGTAGCCGCCTGGCGTCGACGACTTTGCGCGTCGATCAGGTCGCCGATGGTGTGGCGGCCGTCACCAAGCACTTCCGCGGGGCGACGAATGGCGGCGGCCACCACCTCGAAGCCGATCACCACGATGCGCAGGTCGAAACCTTCGTGATAACTCTCCAGCAGCACACGCTCGTCGAAGGGACGGGCGCGTTCGATGGCTGCCTGCACATCGGCCGGCGTGCGCAGGTCGACCGCCACGCCCTGGCCCTGTTCGCCGTCTACCGGCTTGACCACCAGACTGCCGTGCTCGGCGAGAAACGCTGCATTATCTTCGGCACTGCCGGCCAGGCACTGGGCCGGCAGGCTCAGGCCGGCGCGGCTGAGGGTGCGATGGGTCAGGCGCTTGTCCTGGCACAGGGTCATGGTCACGGCGCTGGTCAGGTCGGTCAGCGACTCGCGGCAGCGGATGCGACGACCACCCTGGCTGAGGGTGAAGAGGCCGGCTTCGGCATCATCGATATGGGCATCGATGCCGCGGCGCCGTGCTTCGTCGACGATGATGCGCGCGTAAGGGTTGAGGTTGTCGTCCGGGCCGGGGCCGAGGAACAGTGTCTGGTTGATGCCGTTCTTGCGCTTGATGCTGAAGGTCTGCAGCTCGCGGAAGCCCAGCTTGGCATACAGCTTCTTGGCCTGGCCGTTGTCATGCAGTACAGACAGGTCGAGGTGGCTGAGGCCTCGGCTCATGAAGTGCTCGACCAGGTGACGCACCAGGACTTCGCCGACGCCGGGGCGGCTGCAGGTTGGATCGACCGCGAGGCACCACAGGCTGCTGCCGAGTTCCGGGTCGTGGTAGGCCTTCTGATGATTTAGGCCCATCACGCTGCCGATCACGGCGCCGCTGTCTTCATCTTCGGCGAGCCAGTAGACCGGGCCGCCCTGATGCCGTGGGGTCAGCTTCTCGGTGTCGATGGGCAGCATGCCGCGGGTCTGGTACAGGCAGTTGATCGCCTGCCAGTCCGCTGGCGTCTGCGCGCGGCGCACGCGGAAGCCGCGAAAGCCACGACGGGCCTGACGATAATCGCTGAACCACAGGCGCAGGGTGTCCGACGGATCGAGAAACAGTTGTTGCGGCGCCTGGGCCAGCACCTGCTGCGGTGCAGCCACGTAAAGAGCGATGTCGCGTTCGCCGGGCTGCTCGCTGAGCAGCTCTTCGGCCAGCACCGAAGCATCGGGGAAGGTATGCCCGATCAGCAGTCGACCCCATCCGCAATGCACGATCTGCGGCTGGCTGATGCCATCGCCGTGTTCTTCGGCGAAGCGGGCCTGCAGGCGCTCGTAGGAGGGGGATTGGCCTCGCAGGAGGCGTTGATTGTGGGCAGTGGCTCGCATTGGAGAATGTTCCTTTGCTTTCGCATGTCCGGCATGTGCCGGCGATCGGTTGACCTGTCTGCTGATCCGTATCGAGGCGGATTCGGCCATTCCTGTTGGGTTGCGGGGGAGCCACTGGCTCCCCCGTCCTCGCTTACAGCCCCTGTTCGCTCAGCCACAGGTTGAGTGCTGCCATCTGCCACAGCTTCGAACCGCGCAGCGGGGTCAGCTGGCCTTGCGGGTCGGTCAGCAGGCGGTCGAGCATCTGCGGGTTGAAGATGCCGCGGTCATGGGCCGGGTCCACCAGCAGGTCGCGAACCCAACCGAGCGTCGCGCCCTCCAGGTGCTTGAGACCCGGCACCGGGAAGTAGCCCTTCTTGCGGTCGATGACCTCGGAAGGGATGACCTTGCGCGCGGCTTCCTTGAGCACGTACTTGCCGCCTTCAGGCAGTTTGTACTGGCCCGGGATGCGCGCGGACAATTCGGCCAGGCGGTAGTCCAGGAATGGCGTGCGGGCCTCGAGGCCCCAGGCCATGGTCATGTTGTCGACGCGCTTGACCGGGTCGTCGACCAGCATCACCGTGCTGTCCAGACGCAGCGCCTTGTCCACGGCCGCATCGGCGCCCGGCTGGGCGAAGTGCTGGCGGACGAATTCGCCGGCCACGTCATCGGTCAGCCAGGCGGGTTGCACGCAAGCTGCGTATTCGTCGTGCTCGCGGTCGAAGAAGGCTTTGCGATAGGCGCTGAAGGCGTCTTCGGCACCATCGACCAGCGGATACCAGTGGTAGCCGGCGAACAGCTCGTCGGCGCCTTGGCCGCTTTGCACCACCTTGCAGTGCTTGGCCACTTCCCGGGAGAGCAGGTAAAAGGCGATGCAGTCGTGGCTGACCATCGGCTCGCTCATGGCGCGGAAGGCCGCTGGCAACTGATCGAGAATCTCGTTCTCGCCGATGCGTAGCTGGTGATGCTGGGTTTCGAAACGTTTGGCGATCAGGTCCGAGTACTGAAACTCGTCGCCACGCTCGCCACCGGCATCCTGGAAACCGATGGAGAAGGTCAGCAGGTTCTCGACGCCCGCCTCGCGCAGCAGGCCGACCAGCATGCTCGAGTCGACACCGCCGGAAAGCAGTACGCCGACATCGACCGCTGCACGCTGACGGATCGAGACCGCCTCGCGCATGCCGTCGAGTACCGCATCGCGCCACTCGTCGAAACCGTAATTGGCTTCGTCGGCGCTCGGGCCGTAGTTCAGCGTCCACCAGACCTTCTGCTCGACCTTGCCATTGACGTCAATGCGCATCCAGGTGGCAGGCGGCAGCTTCTCGACACCGGCAAGAATGGTCCGGGGCGCCGGTACCACGGCGTGGAAGTTGAGGTAGTGGTTGAGGGCGATGGGGTCGAGGGTCTTGCCGATGTCGCCACCCTTCAGCAGGGCCGGCAGGCTGGAGGCGAAGCGCAGGCGCTCCTTGGTCTTGGAGAGATAGAGCGGTTTCACCCCCAGGCGATCGCGGGCGACGAACAGCTGCTGGCTGTCGCGCTCCCAGATGGCGAAGGCGAACATGCCGTTGAGCTTGGGCAGCAGGTCGGCGCCCCAGGCGTGATAGCCCTTGAGCAGCACCTCGGTATCGCCGCCGGAGAAGAAGCGGTAGCCGAGCTGTTCCAGCTCGCCACGCAGTTCCGGATAGTTGTAGATGGCGCCGTTGAAGACCATCGACAGGCCGAGGTCGTTATCGATCATCGGCTGGCCCGAGGCTTCGGCGAGATCCATGATCTTCAACCGACGGTGGCCGAAGGCGACGGGGCCGCGGCTGTGGAAGCCATGGGCGTCGGGGCCACGCGGGGCGAGGTGGTGAGTGATTCGTTCGACAGCAGCCAGGTCGGCCGGTCGGTTATCGAAGCGTAGTTCGCCTGCTATTCCGCACATAGTCTATAAAGCCCTCGTGTTTCCCGGGCTCTGTTCCTCCTTAACTGCAGTCCGTACCAGTTGTGTACCGGTTCTGAGTTCCAGCACGCCCCATGGCGTACCGGAGATGATCGCGCATCTGTGTGACCGATGTACGCCTGCGGCAGCACGCCAGTCCCGAGCTTTTTTCGAGTCACCTCGGCGCAGGAATGTTCAATTAAATGAACGGCTATTGGCATACGGAGCAGGGGGCGAAGGAGTGGAATGCGTTGACAGCGCCGAAGTCGCGGTATGGCCACTACCCTTCGTGGCGGGGGGGGGGCGCTCGTACAGGTATGCGGCCTGCGATCCTGCAGGTGCCGCGCACCCATGATCAGCGCTCAGCCCTGGCGGATCAGTTGCCGAAGCATGAAACGATTGGGATGGCAGGCCTCGGCGACGTCCAGCGCGACCGGAAGCGGTTCGTCGTTCAGCCAGGCGGCGATCAGTTCGCCGGACAGCGGTGCGGTGATCAGTCCACGGGAGCCGTGACCGCTGTTGATATACAGACCCTCCTGCCAGGGGCAGGGGGCCTGCGGCACCTGGCGGGCGTCGCGCGCCAGCACCGCGTAGGCTTCGGCAAAGGCACCAGGCTCTGCCAGTGGTCCGACGATCGGCAGGTAATCCGGGCTGGTGCAGCGAAAGGCCGCACGACCCTGCAGCGTATCGGGCTCGAGCCTGTCGACCTGCAGGCGTTTGGCCAGATCGGCGGAGATTTCTCTGAGCAGCTCCAGATTGCTGGCGTGTTCGGCAGCACTCGGCGCCAGGTCGTCGCTGGCGAAGTTGAAGCTGGCCCCCAGGGTATGTTCGCCGTTGCGCGGCGGTGCCACATAACCTTCCGCGCACACCACCGTACGCAACGTTGCGCTTTCAGGGGACGCCGGCAGCCGAGTGATCTGCCCGCGAATGCGTTTGAGTGGCAGCTGCGCGCTCTGTTCGAAACGGGTGATATCCGCCGCCCCGCAGAGCACCACCACCGCAGCCCTGGCAATCAGTTGCTCGCCGCCCCAGGCCTGCCATTCACCGTCTGTGCGTTTGAGCTGCAAGGCGTGCCGACAGCCCTGCAGATGCACATTGGGATGGCTTATCAGATGCTGGCAGAGCGCAGGCGGGTGCACCCAGCCTGCGTCGGGATAGAACAGCCCGCCGCTGGCCAGTTCGATACCGGCGCGGCGCTCGGCCTGTTCGCGATCCAGCTGGGTCAGCAGCGTCTCGGCAAAGGCGCCGGCGAGTTTGCTCTGGCGCTGCGTCTCGCGCTCATCGAAAGCCAACTGCAGCACGCCGCAGTTGTCCCAGTCCCGGCCTTTCTGCAGGCGCTCGAGCAGCCGGCGGGTGTAACCGAAACCATCGACGATCAGCCGCGACAGCGTGGTGCCATGGGCGGACAGCTTGAGGTAGAGCACGCCCTGCGGATTGCCCGAGGCTTCCTCGGCGATGGCCGCGTGCCGCTCGAGTAAATCCACCTGCCAGCCGCGGGCGGCAAGGCTGGCAGCGGTGGCGCAGCCGGCCAGCCCGGCGCCGATCACCAGGGCTCGGCGCTCGCTGGGGCGATACCCGGGGCGGGCGAACCAGGGCTTGCCCGAGGGGCTCGCCGCCGCGTCGAAGGTGCCGCGCATGACCTCCCATTTCTTGCCGAGGCCGGGCACGCGTTTCATCTGGAAGCCTGCCGCGCTGAGCGCACGGCGAACGTAGCCGGTGGCCGTGAAGGTGCCGAGGGTGGTGTGCGACGTACTCAGCCGGGCCAGTTCGGCGAACAGCTCGGGCGTCCACATCTCGGGGTTCTTCGACGGCGCGAAACCATCGAGGAACCAGGCGTCGATACGCGCATCGAGCTGCGGCAGCATGGCTGTGGCGTCACCGATCAGCAGCGTCAGCACCACGCGGCCGGCGTCGAATACCAGGCGCTGGAAGCCCGGGTTGAGCCCCACATAGCCTGCGAGCAGCGGCTCGCTGTAGCGCTGCAGCGATGGCCACAGGGCGAGTGCACGCTGCAGATCGGCCTGGCTGAGGAGATGTTTTTCAACGCTGACGAAATGCAAGCGTGCCCCGGCTGGCGCCTGCCGTTCGAACAGCTCCCAGGCGCAGAGGAAATTCAGGCCGGTGCCGAACCCCGTTTCGCCGATCACCAACTGCTCGCCAGGTTGCAGCGCGGCGAAGCGCTGCGGCAGATCATTGTTGGCCAGGAACACGTAGCGGGTTTCTTCCAGGCCATTGTCCCGGGAAAAATACACATCGGCGTATTGGCGCGAAGTGGGCTGGCCCTGCTCGTCCCAGTCGAGTTGTGCGTATTGATCGGCCATGGCAGGACTCCGGAGCGGACAGGGCGGCGATTCTAACAGGCGGGTGATGGTGTTGTGGCGCCAGGCGCGCAGCATTGCGCGGCCCGCTTCGAGCGGAGCGATGCCCGAGAGCGTCTCGACGACGCTGCTTGCACTGGAACATCAACGCCACCTAGGCTGGGCGTACATGTCAGGAAGAGGTGCTTATGTTCGAATCTGCCGAGATCGACCACGTCATCGACAAGGCCACCTTCGAGGCCGAAGAGCAGGTGCTGCGCGAGGCTCTGCTCGAAACGCAATACGCCTTGCGCGAGCAGGGGCGCCTGGCGGTGATCATTCTGATCAACGGTATCGAAGGGGCAGGCAAGGGCGAGACGGTCAAGCTGCTCAGTGAATGGATGGATCCGCGGCTGATTCAGGTCAGTACCTTCGATCAGCAGACCGACGAAGAACTGGCGCGGCCGGCCGCCTGGCGCTATTGGCGGCAATTGCCGGCCAAGGGGCGGATCGGCATCTTCTTCGGCAACTGGTACAGCCAGATGCTGCAGGGCCGCGTGCACGGAGACCTGAAGAAGGACGACCTCAACGCTGCCGTCGACGGCGCACTGGGCCTGGAGCAGATGCTGTGCAACGAAGGCACGCTGATCTTCAAGTTCTGGTTCCACCTGTCCAAGAAACAGATGCTGGTGCGCCTGAAGACGCTGCGCGATGACCCGCTGCACAGCTGGCGCCTGAGCCCACTGGACTGGCAGCAGTCGAAGACCTACGACAAGTTCGTGCGGGCTGGCGAGGACGTGTTGCGTCGCACCAGTCGCGACTATTCACCCTGGTACATCGTCGCAGGCGCGGATGCCAATTACCGTAGCCTGACCGTCGGGCGCATTCTTCTCGACGGCTTGCAGGCAGCACTGCGTGGTACCGGCGAACGCGCGCCCTTGCCCCATGCCACGCCGCTGATGACCCGCACCGACCAGCGCAGCCTGCTCGACAGCCTGGACATGAGCGTGCGCCTGAGCAAGGTCGACTACCGTGAGCAACTGACGCGTGAGCAGGCGCGCCTGGCGCAGTTGATGCGCGACAAGCGCATGCGGCGTCATGCTCTGGTGGCGGTGTTCGAAGGCAATGACGCGGCTGGCAAGGGCGGGGCGATCCGTCGGGTCGCCGCCGCGCTGGATCCCCGCCAGTACCGTATCGTGCCAGTGGCGGCGCCGACCGAGGAGGAACGCGCCCAGCCTTATCTGTGGCGTTTCTGGCGGCATGTTCCGGCGCGTGGCAAATTCACCGTGTTCGACCGTTCCTGGTATGGACGGGTACTGGTGGAGCGGGTCGAAGGCTTCTGCGAACCGGCGGACTGGCTGCGCGCCTACGGTGAGATCAATGATTTCGAGGAGCAGCTCAGCAACGCCGGGGTGGTGCTGGTGAAGTTCTGGCTGGCCATCGACGAAAACACCCAGTTGATGCGTTTTCGCGAGCGCGAGGCGAACCCCGTCAAGCGCTTCAAGATCACCGAAGAGGACTGGCGTAACCGCGAGAAATGGCCGCAGTACCGCGAAGCCGTAGGCGATATGGTCGACCGTACCAGTACCCGCCTGGCGCCCTGGACGCTGGTAGAAGCCAACGACAAGCCGTTCGCCAGGGTAAAAGTGCTGCGTACCCTCAACGATGCGCTGGAAGCGGCATTCGAGAGGGACAAGCGGTAGGGAAAGGGGGGGCCGCGGGCGTTATCCCGCGTGGTCGCAGCGCTGCCTGCGCCGGGTTTCTGGTTTGATGAGTGCCGTTCAGCGCCGATCCGGCAAGGTCTTCTGCCTGAGGATGTACAGGCTGACCAGCACGGCGCTGGTCAGCATGAACGCCCGCGCCCATGGCAACGGCACCAGCCAGCAGGAAATGCCGATGCTCGACCACATCAGCGAGATGGCATAGACCTTGGCCTTGCGTGGGATGCCTTGGCCTTCCAGGTAGTCGCGAATCCATGGGCCGAGCCGTGGGTGCTGGACCAGCCACAGATAGAAGCGCCGCGAGCTGCGCATGAAGCAGGCGGCGGCCAGTAGCAGAAAGGGTGTGGTGGGCAGTACCGGCAGGAAGATGCCCAGCACACCCAGAGCCACGCTCAGCCAGCCGAGGGCAAGCAGGCTGTAGCGCAGCAGGGGATTGCGGGTTTCGCAGGGTTCGCGCGCCATATCGATGGCGTCGCCATCAATGGTGGCGTGGCTTGAGCAGCGCCGGTTTCTCTTCAGGGGCGTTGCACAGCAGGAACAAGGCGGTGAGCAATTCCGGAATCTGCTCGATCATGCTGTTGACCAGGTCGCGGTCACGGGCAATTTCGGCGAACTCCGGTTGCTCGTCGAACAGGCCCGAGCCGACCATGATCGGCAGCAGCAGCTCGCTGACTTCATCTTCGGCATCGTCGAACCACACCGCCTCGCGCAGGAACACGCCTTCCATGAAGCCGATGCACCAGCCGCGCAGATCGGAATCATCCGGTTCGTCGCCCAGATCCAGCTCGCAGGGTACTTCCGGCTCGTCGTCGCTGGCCAGTTGACGGGCGATGTGCGCCTGCAACTGGACAAGGGTGGCTTCGATGTCATCGCGCTCTTCGTCGCTGCGGTAGTGCGGCGGCTCCGAGAAGAGGGCATCGATCCACTCGCGGGTCTCGATCTTGTCCGGGCAGATGGACAGCGCGGTCAGGTAACCGTGTGCGGCGACATAGTCCAGCGCTTCTTCATGCAGATCATCGGCATCGAGGAAGGCTTGCAGGCGGGACAGTTGCTCGGCGAAGGACATCGGTGGCTACCTTGAAAAAGTAAACGAGGCTGGATTCTAGCAGGCTGCTGAAAAACTATCTGCGTTGCCGTTGCTTCGTCGAAACAGGCTCGTCAAGGCACCCGCGACTCCGACACCGTCTCACCTGCTTTCCGCGGAGCCGCCACCGGTATCGCACCAACTGCCTCGCCTGCGTTTTTCAACGACCTGTTAGAGCAGACCAACCAGCCCGACCAGAGTTGCAGGCAAAAGGGCGTGCCAAACGCTAAAAAACGCATCGGTTGCCCGTGGTCGCGAGACACTTGCGTATAATGCCCCGCTCGATTCGGAGACCCTACATGCTCGAGCAGGCGCAACGCATCCTCAAAGACGTATTCGGCTATGACAGCTTCCGTGGCCGGCAGGGTGCGATCATCGAGCGCGTAGCCAGCGGTGGCGATGCGCTCGTATTGATGCCGACCGGGGGCGGCAAGTCGCTGTGCTTCCAGGTGCCTGCGCTGCTGCGCGATGGCCTGGCCGTGGTGGTCTCTCCGCTGATCGCCCTGATGGACGATCAAGTAGCGACGCTGGAAGAGCTGGGCGTGGCAGCGGTGGCGCTGAACTCCACCCTGGAAGCCGATCAGCAGCGGGATATCGCCGAGCGTATTCGTCGCGGCGAGATCAAAATGCTCTATCTCGCCCCGGAGCGCTTGGTGCAGCCGCGCATGCTGGCGTTCCTGCAGCAACTGCGCATCGCCCTGTTCGCCATCGACGAGGCCCACTGCGTGTCCCAGTGGGGGCATGACTTCCGCCCCGAGTACCTGCAACTGGGACAACTGGCCGAGTCGTTCCCCGAGGTGCCACGCATCGCCCTGACCGCGACCGCCGACATGCGGACCCGCGAGGAAATCGTCACGCGTCTGCATCTGCAGAATGCCGAGCGATTCCTGTCCAGTTTCGACCGTCCCAACATCTTCTACCGTATCGTGCCCAAGGAGCAGCCGCGCAAACAGTTGCTGGCATTCCTGGCCGCGCGCAAGGGGGATGCCGGTATCGTCTATTGCCTGTCGCGCAAGAAGGTCGAGGACGTGGCGGGGTTCCTGACCGAGCAGGGTTTCCCGGCGCTGCCTTATCACGCCGGCCTGCCGGCCGAACTGCGTGCCTACAACCAGAAGCGCTTTCTCAACGAGGAAGGCCTGATCATGGTGGCGACCATCGCCTTCGGCATGGGCATCGACAAGCCCAACGTGCGCTTCGTCGCGCACCTCGATCTGCCCAAGTCGCTGGAAGCCTATTACCAGGAAACCGGCCGGGCGGGCCGCGATGGTCTGCCCGCCGATGCCTGGATGGCCTATGGGCTGCAGGACATGATCTTCCTCAAGCAGATGCTGGCTAACTCCGAAGGCGACGAGCGCCACAAGCGGGTCGAGCAGCACAAGCTCGATGCGATGCTGGCGCTGTGCGAGGAAACCCGCTGTCGTCGCCAGGTGCTGCTGGCCTATTTCGACGAGGAGCTGCCGCAGCCCTGCGGGCATTGTGACAACTGCACCGACGGCGTGCAGACCTGGGATGCCACCGAACCGGCGCGCCAGGCGCTGTCGGCCATCTACCGCAGTGGCCAGCGTTATGGCGTCGGCCATCTGGTGGACATTCTGCTCGGCCGTGACAACGAGAAGATGCGTGGCCTCGGTCATCAGCACCTCTCTGTTTTCGGTGTGGGCAGTGCGCTCAGCGAAGGCGAGTGGCGCTCGCTGTTTCGTCAGTTGGTGGCTCGTGGCCTGGCGGATGTGGACCTGGAAGGCTACGGTGGACTGCGCCTGTCAGACAGCTGCCGGCCCTTGCTGCGTGGCGAGGTGACGCTGCAACTGCGCCGCGACCTCAAACCGCAACAGACTGCCAAGGCGTCGGGCAGCCCTGCACGCCAACTGGTGCGTGGCGACGAGCGCGAGCAGTGGGAAGCCTTGCGTGCCCTGCGCAAGCGTCTGGCCGAAGAGCATGCCGTGCCGCCTTACGTGATCTTCCCGGATGCCACCCTGTTGGAAATGCTGCGCAGCAAACCCACCACGCTGGCGGAAATGGCCCGTGTCAGCGGGGTGGGGGCACGCAAGCTGGAGCGCTATGGCGATGCCTTCCTCGAGGTGCTCGCTGGCAGCGAAACGCCGCTGCCGGTAGTGGACCTGCGTCACGAGTTGGTCAGCCTGGCCCGTGCCGGGATGACCCCCGCACAGATCGCCAGCCAGCTCGGTTGCAGCCAGAAGAGCGCCTACTCGCTGCTCGCCGAAGCAATCGCCGAGCAGCAGATTTCCCTCGAACAGGCCCTCGATCTGCCCGAAGAGCTGCTCGATGAGATTCAGGATGCGTTTCTCGATGGTGAAGGTGAGTTGCCGCCTGTGGCGCAAATCAGTCCGCTGTTCGTTGGGCGTGTGGAAGAGGGCGTGCTGCATTGTGTGCGTGCTGCCCTGCAAGCCGAATTCGAAGCCTGATCGGCGATAGGGTCGCGACAACGGTCATGTGTCGGCCAGGGTGGTAGATGTGCCCGAGACGGCGAACGGGGTAATCGTAATGGGGTATGGCAGCCATGTGGCGAAAGCGGCCTGTCGTAGGGTGGACGACGCTTTACCCGTCCACCGCTCTGCAATCGTAATGGTGGATGAAAAGAGCGTCATCCACCCTACGGGGTGAGCGTCCGCTTGCGCCTTTGAGCAGCCACTCAGCCTGTTCGCTCGGATACGACATTTGATCTGTGATGTGGCACTAGCGCCACGACAGACTCTTGTCTCGCAACGACGGCAATCTTGCTCTCTGTCAAAAGCTATGGTTAGCTCGCTAATAATTAGTTTTTGATAATTTCAAGAGTTGCCTCAATGTCCCAAGCCGAACAACACCGTTTTGCCATGCAATTGGCGCAGTTGTCGCGCTCCTGGCGCGCCGAGCTGGATCGTCGGCTCGCCGGCCTGGGGCTGTCCCAGGCGCGCTGGCTGGTGCTGCTGCATATCGGCCGGTTCGCCGAGCTACCGACTCAGCGCGAGTTGGCACAGAGTGTCGGGGTCGAAGGGCCGACCCTGGCGCGTTTGCTCGACAGCCTGGAGGCCCAGGGGCTGGTCAGCCGGCACCCGGTGCCCGAGGATCGTCGTGCCAAGAAGATTGCCCTGTGCCCCCCGGCCAAACCGCTGATCGAGCAGATCGAGGCCATCTCCACGCAAGTACGTGAAGAGCTTTTCGCCGGCATCGACGAGGAGGATCTGCGCCTGTGTCAGCAGGTGCATGCGCGCATCCTGGGTAACCTGGAACGGCGCTGATGCAGGGCCTGTCTCTCTTGCAGGGACGCTTCGGGCCACGCTATCCGCAGTACCTGCTGGTGGTGCTGATGCTCGGCAGCATGGCGATGATTCTCGCGTCGACCAGCATCAACGTGGCCTTGCCGGCGATCATGGCCGACTTCCAGGTGGGTCGACCGCTCGCCCAGTGGCTGTCCACCGGTTTTCTCGCCGCCATGACCGCTGGCCTGCTGCTGTCGGCCTGGGCTCAGGCGCGCCTTGGGGCGCGGCATACGGCGCAGGCAGGCCTCGGGCTGTTCATCGTCACCTCGCTGCTGGCACTGCTGGCCGATGCCGCCTGGCAACTGATCGCCTTGCGAATCATCCAGGGGCTCTGCGCCGGTATCGTCCAGCCGCTGGCGATGGTGTTGATCTTCCAGGTGTTCGCTGGCGGCGGTCGCGGTACCGCGCTGGGGGCCTATGGGCTTGGCGTGATGATTGCGCCGACCCTGGGACCGACCATCGGCGGCTACCTGGTCGATGGTTTCGGCTGGTACGCGGTGTTCTGGCTGCCGCTGCCGATGTGCCTGCTGGCGATGCTCGCCGGGCAGTTTCTGATGCCCAGCGAGCGCCAGCGCAATACACCCTTTCTCGATCTCTGGGCGTTCAGCCTGCTGTGCGTTGGCCTGTTCGCCTGGCTCGGTGCCCTGGCCGAGGCGCAGCGCTTTCCCTGGAGCGAGGGGCGCGTGTGGTTGACCGGCCTGGTCGGTACTCTGGCAATGGGCGGTTTTCTCTGGCGCAGCCGCTACAGCGTGCGGCCCCTGCTGCCCCTCGGCCTCTGGCGGCATGTGGGTTTCCGCAAGGCCAGTTGGGTGGCGCTCTCTCTGGGCATGGGGTTGTACGGCACCACTTACTTGATTCCTCTGCATGTGCAGGCCATCGAGGGCTACAGCGCCGGGCGGGCCGGTCTGCTATTGCTGCCCACGGGCATATTGATGGGCATTGCGTCGTTTCTTGGCGGCTGGTTGAGTGATCGCCTGTCCACTGCCGTGCTGCTGGTCAGCGGCTTACTGATGCTCGCGCTGTCTTCGTTCGGGCTCGGCTGGCTGGAGCCGGGGGCGTCGTTTCTGGTGCTTTGCGGCTGGGCCTGCGTAGGGCGTATCGGCCTGGGTATCCTGCTCCCGGCGCTGAACACGGGGGCGCTGGACATTCTGGAGCATGAGCAACTTGCCCATGGCGCGGGGGCCATTACCTTCGTGCGTCAATTGGGGGGCGCATTCGGGGTGAACCTGTTGACCTTCTTTCTGGAGTGGCGCCATCGCCAGGAGGGCAGCGATTTTGCTGCGGAGGTGGTGGCGTTTCAACAGAGTTACTTATTGATGGGCGCGCTGTTCGTCCTCACGGTGATCGCCGCTTGGAACCTTCGGCCGTCACAACGTTGACGTGGTTCACATCTGTAGCCGTATTTCTGACTTTTTGCGTATGATGGCCAGATGCTGCGTGTGCAGCGGATGGGGCGCGCTGAAAACTCGCAAGCCTTTGAATTGAGGCCATACTCACTAATCGGTGGGACAAGGAGCGTTTGCCGACGCAGCGCTGCGTTACGCCCTATCTTGTGGGAAGGCCGGTTCGGTCGCGGTTGCTGCAGCGACTCTTCGAGCGGAGTTATCGGGAGCTTTTATGACTCATGTTCGTCATTTACTGATCGGCCTGGTATCGGGGTCGGCGTTCTATTCGGGACTGGCGCCAGCGCTGGGGCTGGGTGAGATCACCCTGCATTCGGCGCTCAACCAGCCGTTGAACGCCGAGATCGAGCTACTGGCGGTCGGCGACGACATGAGCGCCTCGGATATCAGGGTCGCATTGGCGCCCGCCGATGCTTTCAATCTCGCCGGTGTCGATCGTGTCTACTTCCTCAACGATCTGCGCTTCAATCCGGTACTGCGTGGCGGTCGCAGTGTGGTGCGGGTGGTTTCCAACCAGCCTGTGCGTGAGCCCTATCTGAATTTCATCGTCGAACTCAAGCGTCCGGGCGGCCAGCTGCTGCGCGAATACACGGTGCTGCTCGATCCGCCGACGTCCTCTTCCTACAATAGCCAGGCTGCCCAGGTCGGCAACGAACAGTTCACCTCTTACGCGCCGCCGCGTCGTACGCCGATCGCCAGCCGCGGCGAGCGTTACCAGGTTGCCAGCGGTGAGAGTCTGTGGACCATCGCCTCCAAACTGCGGGTCGAGGGCAATCAGTCTTCCCTACAGGACGTGATGCTGGACATTCACGCGCTCAACCCGCAGGCCTTCAGCAACGGCGACATCCATCGACTGCGCGCCGGGGTGTCCCTGCTGCTGCCTGATCACGTGCGCATGCCGGAGGCGCCGCCGAGCCAGCCAGTGCAGACTGGTGCCGTACCGCGTCCCGAGACACCGGCGCAGATCATCCCCGATACCGCGCCACCGCAGCCTGCCGAGCCACAGGTGGAAGTGATCGCGCAGATCCGCCGTGTCGAGGAGGAAGTGGCCAACCGGACTGCCGAGAATCTGCAGTTGCAGCAGGATCTGCTGGTGGTGCAGAACCAGCTCAAGGATCTGATGACGCGCATGGAAGCACGCGATCAGCAGGTCGCTCAATTGCTCGAGCAGCTCGCCCAGCGGCCGGCGCCTGTGGAGGCTCCGACACCTGCGCTGCCTGACGTGCAGAGTGAGCAACCGGCTGCGCAGGAGACCGCTGCTGCGCCCGTTGCGGAGCCGCCCGCAGAAAGCTTCTGGAGTCTGTGGAACGTGCTGTTGGCGTCTCTGCTGGCACTCCTGGCGCTTTTCCTGCTGTTGTTCCGGCGCAGGCGCAAGCCAGACCGCGAAGCGCTCAGCGAACCATTGATCGTCGTCCCGCCTGTGGCCCAGGCGCCCGCAGCGGAGGTTGCCGAGCCGCCGGAGGCGCTGCGCACCACGCTGGTGGACGTGCCGCTGCCCATGCGTGCACCGGTTGTCGCGCGAGCGGAGCCGAACCCCACCGATCCGCTGGATGCGGCAAACATCTACCTGGCCTATGGGCGCCTGGGCGAGGCGCTATCGGTGTTGCGGCAGGCTAGCGAGGCCAACCCGCAGCGCCTGGACATTCGCTTCCGTCTGCTCGAAGTGCTGGCACAACAGGGCAACAAGACGGCTTTCGCGGAAGAGGAAGAGACGCTGCGCCGGGCCGACTTCGATGGTGAGCGCATCGACGGGCTCAAGGCTCGCTATCCGGTGCTGTTCACAGTGCCGTCTGGCACGCTGCAATCCGCTGATTCGCTGGAGCCCCTCGAACCGCTGGACGGTTTGGAGGAGCTGACCCTCGAACTGGATGAGGTGCCGGCACCGGCGCAGCAGACTCAGGATGACGATTTCCAGTTGAACCTGGATGATCTGTCGCTGGATGCCGACTGGGATCTGGTCAACCCGTTCGAGAACGGCGCGCGCAAGAAGCGAGGAGGCGCCGAACCGGATGCCCCGGCGGCACCAGAGGCCGAGCAGTCAGCCGATATCTTCGGCCACGATGCCCGCAGCCCGTTCGCTGGCTCGATGCTGGTCGAGGAGCAGGGGCCGGAAGACGAGTGGCTGGAGCTGGAGGATGTGCCGGCCGAATCC
This sequence comes from Phytopseudomonas flavescens, assembly GCF_900100535.1. Taxonomy (GTDB): domain Bacteria; phylum Pseudomonadota; class Gammaproteobacteria; order Pseudomonadales; family Pseudomonadaceae; genus Aquipseudomonas; species Aquipseudomonas flavescens. The sequence goes on along the minus strand of NZ_FNDG01000018.1, from coordinate 39,427 downwards.
GCCGAAGGTCTCGACCGTTTCGTCACCAACCACGAGAACCTAACCAAGCTCAACCTGGCGATGGCCTACATCGAACAGGATGACCTGGAGGCCGCCTGCGACATCCTCAACGAAGTGATCAACGAGGGCGACGAGGACGAGCGGCAGGAAGCCCGCGAACTGCTGGCTCGCATCGCTTAGGCGCGGCGACCTGGGCGAGACCCACGGTGGGCTGGCCGTGTCGTTGCGCCGGGCAAGCGCTCGACTGGCTGACAAAAGCTCCGCCGCGCGTTCTTGTGGACTAGGGGCTGTTGACGTTTCACGCACGGCTCGCGTTGAAAGCTCAACAGACCCTAAGATGCACGTCCCCAGCCGTGGAGCCGCTCATGACCTCAGACAAAGCCGAAGTGACCATCACCTACTGCACCCAATGCCAGTGGCTGCTGCGCGCGGCCTGGCTGGCCCAGGAACTGTTGTCGACGTTTGCCGACGAGCTTGCCAGGGTCTGCCTCGAACCGGCCACGGGCGGTACCTTCCGCATCTGTTGCAACGGCGTGGAAATATGGGAGCGCAAGGCCGACGGTGGGTTTCCCGAGGCCAAAGTGCTCAAGCAGCGGGTCCGCGATCAGATCGCGCCGGGGCGTGACCTTGGCCACAACGACCGGTTGGCGCCCAACTGAGTCGCTGCTGCCACTGTCCCGACGGACAGGGTCTTGCTCGAGCCTGGTGATGCCCCCGCGGTCGCGGCGCATCGATGGCGCCAGTCCACGCCCGAGCATCGCAGGCTGTCATCTAATCGCCATGCCGTGTTCACACTCACTTCACCACGCTCGCGCAAGCTCTGCCGAAAATCCGCCGGAGATCGCCGATGAGCATCGCACGACTGGTAAGGCCGAGCCGCAAGCAACCTGTACGTACGCTGTGGATTTCCGATGTGCATCTGGGCACGCGCGATAGCCAGGCCGAGCACCTGGCGGCCTTTCTCAAGCGTTATCAGGCCGAGCGCATCTACCTGGTGGGCGACATCATCGACGGCTGGAAGCTGCGAGGTGGCGTCTACTGGCCCCAGGCACACACCAATGTGATCAGGCGCCTGCTGACCATGAGCAAGCGTGGTACCGAGGTGATCTATGTGACTGGCAATCACGACGAATTCCTGCGCCGTTATTCGACGCTGCTGCTGGGCAACATCCAACTGGTCGACGAGGCCGAACACCTGACCGCCGACGGCAGGCGCCTGCTGGTGATCCACGGCGACCAGTTCGACGTGATCACCCGCTATCATCGCTGGCTGGCCTTTCTCGGCGACTCGGCCTACACCTTCACCCTGGTGCTCAATCGTTGGCTGAATGCCTGGCGGCGTCGCTACGGTTACGGCTACTGGTCGCTGTCTGCCTACCTCAAGCACAAGGTCAAGGGTGCGGTGAACTTCATCAGCGATTTCGAGGAAGCCATCACCCATGAATGTGCTCGCCGTGGTTTCAACGGGGTGGTGTGCGGGCATATTCACCATGCGGAGATCCGCAAGTTGGGCGAGGTCGAGTACCTCAACTGTGGCGATTGGGTAGAATCCTGCACGGCGCTGATCGAACACCCGGATGGACGCATCGAGCTCTATCGTCTTGCCGATGAGCAGAAGCGGCTGGCGCAACTGCAGGCCGAGCAGGTCGCGCTCATCGAGCCGGCGGCATGAGGTTGCTGATCGTCAGCGATGCCTGGGCACCGCAGGTCAATGGCGTGGTCACCAGCCTGACGGCGTTGGTCAGCGAACTGCGGGGCATGGGGCATTGCGTCGAAGTGCTGTCGCCTGGGGCATTTCGCTGTGTGCCTTGTCCCGGTTATCCGGAGATCCCCCTGGCCTGGAACCTGTGGCGGGTCGCTGCGGCCATCGAGGCCTTCGCACCGGATGGCCTGCACCTGGCAACCGAGGGACCTTTGGGCTGGGCCGCCCGGCGATGGCTGCTGCGTCGCGGACTGGCTTTTTCCAGTGCGATTCATACCCGCTTTCCCGAATACCTGAAGGCCCGATGCCGCTGGTTTCCCCTGGCTCTGGGCTATGCCTATCTGCGCCTGTTCCATCGGCACAGCCAGGCGGTCCTGGTGAGCACCGAACGCTTGCGCGAGGACCTTGGATCCCGAGGGCTGCGGCGCCTGGCGCTATGGCGCAAGGGGGTGAATAGCCAGCTGTTCGCGCCGCGCGCGGGCGCACCAGCGCCACTGACGGCGGTGTTTCTTTACGTTGGGCGTATCGCCGCGGAAAAGAACCTGCAAGCGTTTCTCGAGCTGGATCTGCCAGGCGAGAAATGGGTGGTGGGCGATGGACCTCAGCGAGAGGCGCTGCAGCAGGTTTATGATCAGGTGAAATTCTTCGGTTACCGACACGGCGAGGCGCTGGCCGAGTGTTATCGCCGCGCCAGTGTGCTGGTGTTTCCTTCGCGAACCGATACCTACGGCCTGGTAATGCTCGAGGCCCAGGCTTGCGGAACGCCGGTGGCCGCGTTCGCCGTGCCGGGGCCGTTGGACGTGGTGGTATGCGGGGTGACCGGTGTACTCGCCGACGACTTGCGTGAGGCCTGCCTGGCGGCAGTGGAACTGGATCGCGCGCGATGCGCGCAGGAGGCCGGGCGGCAGTCATGGCGTGCTTCGGCTGTCGAGTTCCTGGCCCGGCAGCCGTTGCTCAACGGTGAGCAAGTATGCGTTGCCATGTCGGGCGAGTCGTGGGCGGTTGTTGAGGTGGCGCAGCGGGCTCAGCGGGCCGAAGTCACATGATGATCTTGTCACGCAGCTTTTCGGCAGCCTGTTGCAGGGCCTGAATGACCCGCTCCTTGTCGAAGTTCTGAATGCCGTTGGTGTCGAGATACATGGAGAAACCAGGCAACTCGTGCTCGACATAACTGGAGGTGGCACCCAAGTCACGGCGGAAGTCCACCACCTGGTAGATCTGCACCGGCCGGGTGAAGCCCTTGACGCTGATCTGGCCCTTGTCGCGGCACATGATCACGTCCTTGATCAGCGAGTAGGTCTCATGGGAGATGAGGATCTCGCCGGCTTCGGCGGCGCTTTCCAGGCGGCTGGCCAGGTTCACGTCGCGGCCGATGATGGTGTAGTCCATGCGCGTGTTGGCGCCGAAGTTGCCCACCGTGCAATAGCCGGTGTTGAGGCCCATGCGAATCTCCAGCGGCTTGGTGATGCCTTGGGCACGCCAATGCTGGCGCAATACCTTCATGTGCTTGCGCATCGCGATGGCCATCGACACGGCGGCCATGGCGTCCTTCTTGGCGCCCTGGCTGCTCGGGTCGCCGAAGAACACCATCACGCTGTCGCCGATGAATTTGTCGATGGTACCGCCGAACTTCATGCAGATCTTCGACATTTCGTTGAGATAGGTGTTGAGCAGGTCGGTGAGCGCTTCTGCCTCGAGCTCTTCGGACAGCTCGGTGAAACCACGGATGTCGGAGAAGAACACCGTGAGCTTCTTGCGCTGGGTTTCCAGGCGCACATGCTTCTTGCCGCTGAAGATCGACTCCCACACCTGGGGCGACAGGTATTTGGCCAGGTTGCGGGCCAGGCGTGCAGCCTTTTCCTGCTCGCCCTTCACCTCGCTACGAATGCGAATGAGCCGGATGCCTTGCTGGTGGACGAAATACGCGGTGATACACAGGTACATCGTCGTGAAAACGATGCTGACCACCGCGACCACAACCGGGGTGTGCAGATTCACCCGCGTATCGGTAAGCGAGGCGGTCAACAGAGTCGCGCTGAGCGCGACCAGCAATGCGATGCCTAGGTTGCGTAGCCCGCCGATGATCAACGCGCTGAAGGTGAGGGTCAGCAGGCTCATCAGGCTGGGCACCACCGAGAAACCCAGCATCACCACGGCTATTCCAGTGTGCAGCGCATCGATGAATAGCAGGCAGAGGATGGTGTAGTGGGGGTGTTCGGCACGAGGATGCTTGCTCAGCCAGTACGCCAGGTGGGGGTACAGCAGGGCGTAGGGCACTATCCACAGCAGCGAGGGGGTGAACGCCTGACAATAGGTCCCGGCGGCGACGGCAGCTGCCAGGGCGATGTATGCCATGACCCGTGAGTAATACTCGCGTATGGGCATCTTCGGCAGCACTGCCAGGTACGATGATTGAGGGGCATTCATGCGTTGGCTACGATCCTGCTGGTGATCCGGCTGCATCACCGGGCGCTGGCCTGGAAGCAGCGCACGAAGCCAGCCAGGCTTCGCGGCCCGTGTCTTGCCTCGCGGTGCGGCGGCGCCGAGACGGCAACGGATCCAGGTGCGAAAACGGGATCATATACGTTGATGTCAGGACCGGCAAAGGCGCAGTGACCTGTCATGCGAATAGCCGTTTTCTAGCGTTGCAGTTCGCCTGCCGATCGTTAAAAGCGGATTCGCCCCGTGAGCGCGTCCTTGAGCATCACCCAATCGCCGATCAGCGAGTACAGCGGATACTGGAAGGTGGCCGGGCGGTTGTGTTCGAAGAACAGATGGCCCATCCATGCAAAGCCATAGCCGATAATCGGCAAGGCCAGCAGCCAGTGCCAGCGCTGACTGCTCAGGGCATAGCCGAGTACCACCAGAACCAGCAGGCTGCCCAGATAGTGGAGGCGCCGGCAGGTCGGGTTGGCGTGTTCCTGGAGGTAATAGGTGTAGAACTCGGCGAAGGAGTTGAAGGGCCCCGGGGGCTGGCTGCTCATCGACTGGCTTCCTGTTTGTTGTTAGGTCAGGAGAGTGTAGGGCCGGTTCCGGGTCTGCATGGCGCTGGCGGTCAATGTCGCCAGAAAGCAGGCATCAGCAGAACCAGTACGGTGAGGATTTCCAGGCGCCCCAGCAGCATGCCCAGGGTCAGCAGCCACTTGGCCATATCCGGTAGGCTGGCGTAGGTGCCGGCCGGGCCGATGATCGGGCCCATGCCGGGGCCTACGCCGGCCACCGTGCTGGCCGCCCCGCTCAGTGCGGTGATCCAGTCCAGGCCACACAGGGTCAGCGCCAGGGCCAGCAGAGCGATGGTGATGGTGAAGAAGAAGGAGAAGGTGAGGATCGAACGGACGATATCCTCGTCGAGCCGATGGCGGTTGTATTGCTGCTTGATCACCGCGCGAGGATGCACCAGTTGCATCAGGTTGGCCTTGAGCAGGATATAGGCGACCTGGAAGCGGAAGATTTTCAAGCCACCGGCGGTGGAGCCCGAGCAGCCGCCGATAAAGCCCAGGTAGAAGAACAGCATGCCGGCGAAGCCGCCCCACAACGAATAATCGCCAAGGGCGAAACCGGTGGTGGTCATGATCGAGGTGCTGTTCACTGCCACGTGGCGCAGGGCATCGAGCCAGTGCAGGTCGGTGGTCAGGTAGTACCAGGTACCGAGAATCAGCCAGGTACCCACCAGGATGGCGAGGAAGCCACGTACCTGTTGGTCACCCAGCACCGCGCCGAGGTTGCCGCGCAGGGTCGAGACATACAGCACGAAAGGCAGGCTGCCGAGTATCATCAATACCACCGCCACCCAGTGCACCGCGGGCTGTGTCCATTTGGCCAGGGACAGGTCCGAGGTGGAGAATCCACCCGTGGAGATCGCCGACATGCTGTGGTTGATGGCGTCGAAGAAGCTCATGCCGGCGAGCCAGAAGCCCAGGCAACCGAGCAGGCTGATCCCCAGGTAGGCCACCACCATGTACTTGGCCACCATGTGCGAGCGTGGCATGACCTTGTCGGAGCGATCCGACGACTCGGTCTGGAACAACCGCATGCCGCCGATGCGCAGCATGGGCAGGACCGCCACGGCCATGGCGATGAAGCCGATACCGCCGAGCCAGTGCAGCATCGAGCGCCAGATCAGGATGCCCGGGGACATGCTGTCCAGGCCGATCAATACGGTGGCGCCGGTGGCGGTTATGCCCGACATGCTCTCGAAAAAGGCATCGGTGTAGCTCATGTGCTGGGTGAACATGAACGGCAGCGCAGCGAATATGCAGACCATCAGCCAGCTCGAGACCGTCAGCAGGTACATGTCGCGGGGGCGCAGGTGTACATCCTGGGGACGGCCGCGAACGATCATCGACAGCCCGGCGATGAAGGTTATCAGGCTCGACCAGATGAAGGGACTCAGCTCGGGTGCACGCTCGAAGGCCACCAGTGTCAGCATGGGGCCGGTCATGCCGATGGCCAGGGTGATCAGAAAGATACCGTTGATGAACGCGATGAGTCTTAAGGTCGGCCAGGCCATCTGGGGTTTCCGCGGAAAAGTGGCGCCATTCTACCTTCGCCACCAATGCTGTAAACCTGCCTGCACAGCTGCCGCCATGCCCCGTGGTAGCGCTTCCCAGAACCGCCTTAAAGTCCGTGGCGGTGGGTGAAGCGCGTCATCCCGTGCCGGCTATTGCCGATTTCTGAGTCCGCTGGATCATGTCCGGTCTTGTTCCGCAGCTGTCGCTCGGCACGGATGGCCTGGCGCCCCTGCTGCGCATGCGCCCGACTGCCTGCAAGCGGATCACCATGGGGGTGGGCCGCTTGCAGGCATTGCGTGCAGCTGTCACAAGCGAGCCGCACGACCTGCACCAACACCGTCTCAGCTGCAGCCTTCGACGTAGAACACGGCAGGGGGCATGCCTATCCGCCAACGAGTCACCAGGCCGTTGGCGTCCGTCTCGAAGACGAGCCGTGCCTCGTTGTCAGCGAAGGGTTTGACGATAAAGGTGCGGGCGCCCTCTACGTACTTGTGTGGCTGCTCTTCGAACTGACCGGGATAGGTGGAACGGATCTGCTGGGCGCTGCTGCCAACCTGCAATCCACGGGGCGCCTTGCGCTCGCGGGTATCGATGTCGTAACGCACGAACAGTCCGTTCTCCAGCATGAACGAGGTTCCGAAACCCTTCTCGGGCCGCGGATCCTGAACCAGTTGGCGGCAGGTGTCCGATATACCCCTCGCTTCGCGCAGAGAACCCTTCCAGGCGGCACGTACCGCCGCTTCGTCACTGCCGAAGCGCGCGCTGGCGAAACCGGCGAATGGGCTGAGATCCGCTTTTTCCTGCAGCGTTGGCGGGCTGCTCTGGGCGGCCGAGGCGGTCTTGGCTGGGGTGTTGTCGGCATCACTGCAAGCGGTGAGTGCGAGGATGCTGGTCATCAAAACTGTGGAAATGAAAAGCGTGCGTTGCGCCATGAAATCCAACCTTCGTCTCGAATGGGAGCGGCCACCTCCATAGGTGGCCGGGATCTATCTGAGCATGAGACCCGCTGGAGTGGGCGCTTGCGCGCTTTGGCTGGAAAATGCAATGGCCCGCTGCGGATGCGGGCCATTCGGGACGGCCTCATGCTGCGTGATGTTTGGCCGCACCATCGTTAAAAAGATCCCGCTGCTTATCAAGATACTGGTCGACCAGCCATTTACCATGGGCGATCGAGGCGTGCTGAGCCTTGCCCAGGTTCTCGAGGAATGCGCCGTTCACCGGCAGGACCAGTCGTCGGGTACTGCGACCGTCGGGGGCGGTGATCCGGCACCCGCCCGCCCAGGGGGTTGGAATGCCAGGATGCTCCATGACGTCGGCGTTGATACGGTAGCCACGGTGGGTGCACTGTAACGTATTCATGGGTGATACCTCCTGTGTCTGGCCCGCCGGGGCAGTGCGCTGATCCTTGATCGAAATCCAGCTGAAAGACGGGCATGCTGTTCATCAATGGGTATAGCATGGTGAGGCGGCACGACGACGCGCGCTGCCGAGCGGTCTATTCTCTTGGGAGGGCCGGCTTTCGAGGCCCGCGCCCGTCATTCAGGGCAGGCGGCTGAGTGCCGGTGGTGCGACGATCCAACCTTTCTACCCGATGGAGATCAACGTTATGAGCACAGCCTTGCACGATGATGTCAGCGGTGGCGTCCTGGGTCGGATGAAGCAGGGGGGATTCGACTTTGCCAGTGTCCATCCCATCGAGTTCTACGCAATTTTTTCCGATGAGAGCAACGCGCTGAAGGCGACGCAAAACTTTCGCGGCGAGTCGCTGCACGCCCAAGTCACCGAACGGGACGAAGGCGGGTGGCACTTGCAGGTGAGCAAGGTGATGCATGTCACCTATGCGGGTATCGATGATTTCGAACAGGGCATGCAGGCCGTCGTGGTGCCCCTGGGCGGCAAGCTGGATGGCTGGGGCGTGACCCAGGAGCCCAGGCCCGGTGGTCTGAGGGATTGATGCCAGGGCTCATCGAACCAGTCGACGGCCCTGGCCTCAGCCACTGCCGGGGCCGTCAGGCACCTTTTTCCCAGAGTTTCACCAGATCACTGGGCGCCCGCTCCTCGGGGATCTGCAGCACCAACTCGCCTGGTGCGTCCTGGCGCGCTATCCGCAGCTCGATGCGATAGAAACGCTGGTCTCCCTTACCCGCTTCCTGGCTGGCCATCGGCAGGCAGGTCTGCAGAACCGAGCAGACCTGCCCGCGTTGGTTCGGGTCGCACTGCGCGAAGTCGATTTCCCGCGGATGACTCAGCGCAGCGATCGCCGCGAATCCGCCCTGGCGGGAAATCCGCACCACGGCATCGCTACCCAGCTCGGGCAGTCTTTTCATGATGCGATCCTTACGCCGACGTCATCCCAAGCCTTCGCCACGGCATTCGCCTCCGCCGAACCCTGTCCATAACGCTGCTGCGCCCTGTCCACGCACAGGCGTGCGAAATCCACGAACGAGGCGTCGTTGCTCAAACGCCGGTCGCACAGGGTGTCGTACCAGATGAGCCCGGCCTTTTCCCAGGCGAATCCACCGAGGGCGGTGGATGCCAGGTGAAAGGCGCGATTGGGAATCCCGGAATTGATATGCACGCCGCCATTGTCGTCACGTGTCTCGACGAAATCATCCATGTGCGCCGGTTGCGGGTCCTTGCCCAGCAAGGGGTCGTCGTAGGCGCTGCCTGGTGCCGACATGGAGCGCAGACCCTGGCCATTCACGGCGTCGGTCAACAGGCCTGCGCCGATGATCCAGTCCGACTGTTCGGCAGTCTGCTGCAACGCGTATTGCTTGGTGAGAATGCCGAACACATCCGACAGCGATTCGTTCAACGCCCCGGACTGGTTGACGTAGGCAAGTGCCGCCTCGCTATCGATGACTCCGTGGGTCAGCTCGTGGGCGACCACGTCCAGGGCGATGGTGAAACGGTTGAAGATTTCTCCGTCGCCGTCGCCAAAGACCATCTGTTCGCCGTTCCAGAACGCATTCTCATAGGCCTGTCCATAGTGCACGCTGCCTACCAATGGGAGGCCCTTGCCGTCGATGGAGTGACGGCCCAGAACCTTCCAGAAAAAGGCATAGGTGGCGCCCAGCGCGTCATACGCCTCGTCCACTGCCAGGTCGCCCGTAGCGGCCTGGCCCTCGCCGCGGGTCAGTACGCCCGGCAGCCGCATGTCCTGCTGGGCATCGTGAACGCTGCGGTCCGGACGACCCGTCTGCGCCGAAACAGACCCGACCGACTGCGCGGCGCGCGTCGACACTCCGGCATTCAGTCGCAACGATTTGACATGATTCAGAGTGCTACGCGCGCAGTCGCGTTGACGTTCGGTGCCGTGACCGATGATACGGTCGAGGATATAGGGAGGTACGAGGCAGCTGTTCATCGGGCATTCCTTATTCATGGACCTTTGATGCTGGTCAGCCGCGTGGATACACGGCACCTGTATGGTGGGATCGCGTGCTGCCGTCGAGGTTTCTCCCATCAGGGTTTTTCTGGACGGAAGGGCCTCAGATAAAAGTGCAATGCTTTGCCGTACCGCCTGTCTACGCTTTCATGAGGCGCCATTGACGACCGCGCGGTGCAACGCGATGGAGCATGGCCTGTGATCAGGGAGCATGCGCGTGCATCAATGTGGTGCGAAAGGGCTCCTTTTTCAGGACGGCCAAATGATTTTAAAGGAATAAATACGCTGGCTCGACGTTTGCAGCGTATGGCTTGACACGGGTGGCAAGGAGTACGGCATGGCCCGCACCTTTTACGATGAGATGCACCTGGCGGATGGCGCCTGTCGTCCGCATTATCAAGCTTTCGCCCGCTGGCTGGCGGACACTCCGCAGGAACTGCTGGCTCAGCGGCGCCGTGAGGCGGATCTGCTTTTTCACCGCGCCGGCATCACCTTCACGCTTTACGGTGACGACCAGGGCACCGAGCGATTGATCCCCTTCGACATCATTCCGCGCAGCATTCCGACCAGCGAGTGGCGTATCGTCGAGCGCGGTTGCATTCAGCGGGTACAGGCGCTGAACATGTTCCTCGCCGATCTGTACCACGACCAGCGCATCATCAAGGCCGGGTTGATCCCAGCCGAACAGGTGCTGGCCAACGAAGGCTACCAGATGGCGATGCAGGGGCTGGACCTGCACCGTGACCTGTATGCGCACATCGCCGGCGTCGACCTGGTTCGCGATGGCGATGGTACCTACTACGTGCTCGAGGACAACCTGCGCACGCCCAGTGGCGTCAGCTACATGCTCGAAGACCGCAAGATGATGATGCGCCTGTTCCCCGAGCTGTTCGCCAATCAGCGCATCGCCCCCATCGATCATTATCCGAGCCTGCTGCTCGACACCCTGAAGAGTTCCAGCCCGCTGGATAACCCTACGGTGGTGGTGCTGACGCCGGGGCGCTTCAACAGTGCCTACTTCGAGCACGCCTTTCTGGCCCGCGAAATGGGCGTGGAACTGGTGGAAGGTGCCGACCTGTTCGTGCGCGACGACAAGCTGTTCATGCGCACCACCTCGGGGGCCAGGCAGGTCGATGTGGTGTATCGCCGGCTCGACGATGCCTACCTCGATCCGCTGGCTTTCAACCCCGACTCGATGCTCGGCGTTCCCGGCCTGCTGTCCACCTACCGTTCCGGCAACGTGGTGCTGGCCAACGCCATCGGCACCGGGGTGGCCGACGACAAGTCGATCTACCCCTATGTCGGCGAGATGATCCGCTTCTACCTCGACGAGGAGCCGATCCTCAAGAACGTGCCGACCTGGCAATGCCGCAAGCCCAGCGAGCTGTCCCACGTGCTGGCCAACCTCAAGGACCTGGTGGTCAAGGAAACCCAAGGCTCCGGTGGTTACGGCATGCTCGTCGGGCCAGCCGCCAGCAAGGCGGAGATCGAAGCGTTCCGCTTGCGGCTGATTGCCCGGCCGGAGGCGTACATCGCGCAGCCGACCCTGTGCCTGTCGACCTGCCCGACTTTCGTCGAGAACGGCATAGCGCCGCGACACATCGATTTGCGTCCCTTCGTGCTGTCCGGCAAGGAAACTCGTCTGGTGCCCGGTGGGCTGACCCGGGTGGCCCTGCGTGAAGGGTCGCTGGTGGTCAACTCGTCGCAAGGCGGCGGTACCAAGGACACCTGGGTAGTGGAGGACTGAGCATGCTATCGAGAACTGCCTCCGATCTGTACTGGATGTCCCGCTACCTAGAGCGTGCCGAGAACCTCGCACGGATGCTCGATGGCAGCTATTCGCTGTCGCTGATGCCGCAGGACGGTCGTCGCGACGGGCTGGACGAGCTGGCGATGCCGCTGCTGATCACCGGCACGCTGGAGGAGTATCAGGAGCGTCACGGTGCACTGCATGCCGAGCGCATGCTGCACTTCTTCGCGCTGGATGCGCAGAACCCGGCCAGCATCTACAGCTGCCTGGGTGCGGCCCGCAGCAATGCGCATGCGGTGCGTGGGCGCATCACCGCGGACATGTGGGAGAACATCAATGCCACCTGGCTGGAGATCCGCGGTATTGCCGATCAGGGCCTGGGGCGCTACGGCATCAATCGGTTCTGCGAGTGGGTCAAGGAGCGTTCCCACCTGTTCCGCGGCGCCACCTTCGGCACCATCGTACGCGGCGAAGCCTATCGCTTCATCCGCCTGGGAACCTTCATCGAGCGTGCCGACAACACCTTGCGCCTGCTCGACTCGCGCTACGAGCTACTGGGCGAGGATATCGATGAGATCGACGGCCGTCCGGCACACAGTTACTACCAGTGGAGCGCATTGTTGCGTGCCCTGTCGTCGTTCGAGGCGTTCGCCGAGGTCTATCGAGGCTCCCCCAGCGCGCGCAAGGTCTCCGAATTGCTGTTGCTGCGTCCCGAGGTACCGCGCTCGCTGCGTGCCTGCATGGACGAGCTTGACCTGATGCTCGCCAACCTGCCTGGTGAAAACGGCCGGCCGGCGCAGCGCCTGGCCGCCGAGCTCGACGCCCGGTTGCGCTATACCAGCATCGACGAGGTGCTGGAAGAGGGTCTGCATGCCTGGTTGACCGACTTCATCGGCCAGGTACATGAACTCGGGCGCGTCATTCATCTGTCCTATCTGGAGGTCGCATGAGACTGTCCATTCGCCATAACACCACCTATCACTACGACGATCAGGTTCGTGCCAGCATCCAGTACCTGCGCCTCACCCCCCACGACAGCGAACGCCAGCAGGTGCTCAGCTGGCAGCTGGATCTGCCGCGCCCCGTCCGCGCCCAGCGAGACCCGTACGGCAACATCCTGCACGTGCTGACGCTGGACGAGCCCCATGAGTCGATCGTCATCGGTGCCCGTGGGCAGGTGGAGATCGACGAGTCCACCGATGCCGAGCACGAAAGCCAGTCGGCGTTGCCGTTCTTGCGCTTCACGCGGCTTACCGAGGCGGACGAGGCCCTGCGTGATTTCGCCGTGGTGCAATGTGCACGTCGCCGTGACCGCACTGCCTTGATCGATCTGATGCACGCCCTGAACGGTCATATCAGCTATCTGCCAGGCGTTACCGACGTGCAGACCAGCGCTGCGCAGGCTTTCGCCGGCCGTCAGGGCGTCTGTCAGGATCATGCCCACGCGTTTCTCGCCTGTGCCCGCAGCCTCGGTATCCCGGCACGCTATGTGTCCGGTTACCTATTCACCGACAGCCGCGATCATCTGGCCAGCCATGCCTGGGCCGAGGCCTGGCTGGAGGGGGCCTGGTATAGCTTCGATGTGACTAACTGCCTGGCCCGGCCAGAACGGCACCTCAAGCTGGCGGTTGGACTCGATTATCTGGACGCCTGCCCGGTGCGCGGCATGCGCCGAGGCGGCGGTGGCGAACGGATGGTGGCCCGAGTCGACGTGGAGCCGCTGATCGTCGTCCAGGAGCAGTGATATAGGTCAGGAGCAGGGGAGCGCCTGGCTGCAATGATCGCCTGTACGTCTCCTGCGCGACGTGCGGTGACTGGCCAGGCGTGAACGGCTTGCGATGACTCGCCCATCGCTTCTAGGATGCCCGCTTTGCGTCGAAGGGAATGGCCATGCTGGCCCAGTTGTTCGCCGTACTGGCACCCGTGCTCATCGTCTCTGCCATCGGCTACGGCTGGGCGCGCAGTGGCCAGAGCTATCCCACGGAATTCATCGCCCGCCTGGTGCTGACCATCGGTACGCCGAGCCTGGTGCTTGCGACCCTTAGCCGTGCCAATCTCGATCCCGATGCGTTTGCCAGCATGGCCCTTGGCTGTGTGCTGGTAACTGGCTGCATGGGGGTATTCGGCTGGCTGTTCAGTGGCTTGTTTCGCCAGCAGTGGAAGGTCCTGGTGCCCGCGTTCCTGTTTCCCAACAGCGGTAACATGGGCTTGCCGATCAGTCTCTATGCCTTTGGCGAGCACGGCCTGGCGTTGGCGGTGGCGTTTTTCCTGACCTTGTCGATCTTCCAGTTCAGTGTGGGCATCGCCCTGTCGGGCAATGCGGCTTCATGGCGTGATTTGTTGCGTAACCCGATCATGATCAGCCTGCTGCTGGCCCTGCCAATGATCTTCTTCGATCTGCAATTGCCGCGCTGGCTGGACAACACCATCAGCCTATTGGGCGGCATGACGATTCCACTGATGCTGCTGACCCTGGGGGTCTCGCTGGCGAGCATTCGCCTGCATCATCTCGGTGCCGGGTTGGCGCTCGGCGCTTTGCGCATTGTACTGGGCGCGGGGGTGGGGTGGGGGATCGGTGCTGCACTGACGCTCGAGCCGTTGCCGCACGCCGTGCTGGTGGTGCAGTCGGCCATGCCGGTGGCGGTATTCAATTATCTGTTCGCGGTGCGTGCCAATCGTTCGCCCGAGCAGGTCGCCAGCCTGGTGCTGTGCTCGACGGTACTGGCTGTCGGCGTGCTGCCGCTGATTCTGGCCTGGTGGATGCCGCTGGTGAACTGACGGTGTATCAACCGATCATCCTGCTCAGGTTGGGCAGGATCAACAGCACCGCCGTCGCGAAGAGAATCAGTCCTGCTTGGCGGAATTTAGGCGTTTTGAGCATGGCCATTACCTTTTGATTGTTGTCATGCGGGCCGGTGAATGCCGCGTCCCCTGGTGATCACCCCGGCAAAACCCGGCGGTGTATGTATTCACTGTAGAGGGAATGTTCTTTTTTTTTATATCAGTTGGTTCCTAGCATAGCGGTCACTGGTATCGCGCGGTTATGGAGGTCCCGATATACCTGGTGTAGCGCTTACGCGAGGCCTATCGCCCTCGGCGTGGCTTGACCGTTCGTCAGAATGGCTGCGCGCTTAACGGCCAGTGGATCAGCGCGAATCAGTCAAACGTTCGAGCGCATGGTGTAAGGAGGGGGCGCTCCTGCGGAACGACCCCCTATCTGATCGGCCTCTGCGGAGGGCCAGTTTTGCCTGGCTGCCTCTGCTCAGTTGTCGAGTTGTTCGCGAATGACCTTGCCCGACTTGCCATCGACACGGAATTCGTAAAGGCGGTTGTCCTGCTTGGTGCCTTCGCCTTCCCAGTAACCGGCGTCGTCGGCTTCGATCTTGTGGATCTGCGTGAAGCCGGCCTGCTTGGCACTGCTCAGGGCCTGCTCGATGCTGATCCAGTCAGCGCCAGGACGATCGGCCATGGCGAAGCCGGCGCTCAAGGCAGCCGCAGCGGTTAGGGCAGTCAATGTCTTCTTGAACATCGTGAAAATCCTTTGTTGTTTATGGGGGCGCGCCTGTATCGGCGTCAGAGTTTGGAGCATGCCGCGATGCCCCTGGTTCAGGGAAGTTGCGCCAGATCGCCCACGCCTTTGACGGTCGGCCCCTTGTCTTGCTCAGCGACTGCAGGCACGCTTTAATCGCTTCATCATTTTTCAGGTACCGCCCATGTCGTTGCAGATATGCATTCTGGAAACCGACATCCTGCGTCCAGAGCTGGTCGATCAGTACCAGGGCTACGGCAGGATGTTCGAACGTCTTTTCGCCGGCCAGGCCATCGCCGCCACATTCACGGTGTTCAACGTGATGAACGGCGACTACCCGCCAGCCGATTCGTGTTTCGACGCCTACCTGGTTACCGGTAGCAAAGCCGATTCGTTCGCCACCGATCCGTGGATCGAGACCCTCAAGGTTTATCTGCTGGAGCGTTATCAGGCGGGTGACAAGCTCCTTGGCATCTGTTTCGGTCACCAGTTGCTGGCGCTGCTGCTCGGTGGCAAGGCCGAGCGTGCGAGTGGCGGTTGGGGCGTGGGCATTCATCGTTATCAGCTGGCCGAGCAGCCGGAATGGATGACGCCATCGCTGGAGGAAGTAACCTTGCTGATCAGTCACCAGGATCAGGTCACCCGCCTGCCGGAAAACGCTACGTTGCTGGCATCTAGCCCGTTCTGCGCCCATGCCGCCTATCGTATCGGCGATCAGGTGCTGTGCTTCCAGGGCCACCCGGAATTCGTCCCCGAGTACTCGCGTGCCTTGCTGGATATCCGCCAGCAACACATCGGCGAGTCGGTGTATCGCGTGGCCGTGGATAGCCTGCACGAAGATCACCACGGGCGCACGGTGGGTGAGTGGATGCTGCGCTTCGTCGCCAACGGACGCAGTGCCGAGCCCGCGTGAGCCCGGGAGTCCAGCCCAGGCGGGCCGAGCGTCAGTGACCTGCAGAAACGACAACGGCCCTTTATGGGCCGTTGTCGTTTCTACAGGGCGCCTTGCGTGGAGGCGCCCGTTCAGAGGTGTTACTGGGCTTGGGCTGGTGCCTCGGCTGGTTCTTCAGCCTGTTCTGGCTTGACCTCGACGAAGGTCAGTTGCAGGCGCTCGCTGCTCCAGGCACGGGTCTTGTTGGTCAGTTCCAGGTTATTGTTCAGGGTCTGGCCGTAGGAGGGGATGATCTCCTTCAGCTTGGCCTGCCATTGCGGTGTCTTGATCTTGTCCTTGAAGGTTTTTTCCATCAGGTGAAGCATGATCGGCGCAGCAGTGGAGGCGCCTGGCGACGCGCCGAGCAGCGCAGCGATGGAGCCGTCTTCGGAGCTGACCACTTCGGTACCGAACTGCAGGACACCGCCCAGCTCAGGATCTTTCTTGATGATCTGTACGCGCTGACCGGCCTGTACCAGTTCCCAGTCCTTGTCCTGAGCTTCCGGGAAGTAGTCACGCAGCGAGTGCATGCGGTCTTCCTGGCTGAGCATCAGCTGGCCGATCAAATAGGTGCTGAGCGAGAAGTTGTCGATGCCTGCGTTGACCATCGGCGAGATGTTGTGGGTGGTGACGGTGCCGAACATGTCCAGCAGCGAACCGTTCTTCAGGTACTTGGTGGAGAAGGTCGCGAATGGCCCGAACAGGATGACTTTCTGGCCATCGATCACGCGGGTATCCAGGTGCGGAACCGACATGGGCGGCGAACCGACCGACGCCAGACCGTAGACCTTGGCTTGGTGCCTGGCCACCACTTCCGGGTTGCGGGTCACCAGGAAAGAACCTCCAACCGGAAAACCGGCATAGCCTTCGGCTTCCGGAATACCGGATTTCTGCAGCAGCTTGAGGGCACCACCACCAGCACCGATGAACACGAACTTGGCGTTGACGGTGCTCAGCTTCTCGCCATTGGCCAGGTCGGCCACGGTGACGTTCCAGGTGCCGTCGTCGGCGCGCGTGATGTCGCGGACTTCATGCTGCACATGGACGTTGAACACGTCTTTCTTCTGCGACAGCGAATCGAGCAACTGATTGGTGATTTCGCCGAAGTTGACGTCGGTGCCGATTTCCACACGGGTGGCGGCCAGCTTCTCGCCCGGTTCACGGCCTTCCATCACCAGCGGAATCCACTGCTTGATCTGCTCCGGGTCGTCGGAGAACTGCATGTCGCGGAACAGCGAACTGTGCTGCAGGGCGGCATGGCGCTTTTTCAGGAACTCGGTGTTCTTGTCGCCCCACACGAAGCTCATGTGCGGGACGTTGTTGATGAAGGATTTCGGGTTTTTCAGGATGCCCTGCTCGACCTGATAACCCCAGAATTGCTTGGAAATCTCGAACGACTCGTTGATCGCCACAGCCTTGCTGATGTCGATGCTGCCGTCAGCCTTTTCCGGGGTGTAGTTCAACTCGGCGAAGGCCGAGTGACCGGTGCCGGCGTTGTTCCACGGATTAGAACTCTCGCTGGCCACCTGAGGCAGACGCTCGTACAGGTCGATCTTCCAGCTAGGCTCCAGCTCGTTGAGGTAGGTGCCGAGGCTTGCACTCATGATGCCCCCGCCGATCAGCAGGACGTCCACGGATTTTTCCGGTTCGGGCTGCTTGGCGCAGCCGAGCGCGCTCAAGCACAGTAGGGACAGCAGGAGTTTTTTCATTAGACAGACCATTTCATTGATGTGATTGCGTGACGTCACGACCGACGCTGTACAGCCTTGGGTAGCGAAGCTGTATCGTCTGTTGCGTGCTGCCAGGTTCCGTTTTGCGAAACCGGTCAGTCCCGGCGATTATTTGAAACGCCGGGCGATATACCTTCCAGTGCGCGCTTTCGTCGCAGGCGCCGGCAGTAAGCAAAATCGATGCCGAAACCTCTGCGAGTCAATGAACCGGAGATCTGTCTTAACATTTTTGTCATCTATTTACGCATGGGTGGCGGGATTTCGCCTTAATTTGCCGATTTTTGCATTGGTTATGGCGGATTGTCGCCGTTTTCCGGCAGGCAAGTGCCGCTATGGGTACTCGCGCCAGACGCGCAGGCAGGGCTTACAGGCCTGTCGAGCCTTCCTGGAAAGAGGGTGAGCGTTATCCATCACCTGCCGGTACCCCGGAAGCTGGTTTGGAGGGCTGTTGACTGCCAGAGGGGGTGGCGGAGCGCTCCTGCCGGGCTGGGGAGTTGATGGTACTGCGTGGCCGTGACTGATCGTTTTCGGGCTGAAGATCCGGACTGGTTTGCGGCTGGCGGTTGTCGCCGGTTTCCGCGGGCGGCGCGCCAGTGCGGTCACGAACCATGTTGTCACCGATCTTTTCGCGCTGCTGTTGCAGGGACGGGCTGCTGTCGTAGGCTTGAGCAGCAGTGATGAACAGGGCAGCCAGTAAGACCACCGCTGCAATTGGCGTTTTCATCGTCGTCTCCAGGGCGTAGTGTGATCAGGTGACCGGCCGGCATGGGGCAATGTTCACTGGATCTTCCGGAAGACACGCGAATCCGTTCTTATCTCATGCGCTGGATCTCAGCGGCAAAATCGTCGGCGGGGGGCTACCCTGAGAGCACGCTGGCCCCATGCCCCCCGGTACGCCACCTTGCGGCTACAACCAGGCGGCCGGATCGACGCTTGGCCAGGGTTCATTGAACTGTCCAGTTGTCGTCCAGAATCGAACCAAGCCTTGTCTCTCGCCTCAGAGGGCAGGCGTCCATAAAAAGTAGAGGTGATTCACATGATTTATGCCAAACCCGGTACCCCAGGCGCCGTCGTCACCCTCAAGCCGCGCTACGGCAACTACATCGGTGGCGAATTCGTCGCGCCGGTCGGTGGCCAGTACTTCACCAACACCAGCCCGGTGGATGCCTCGGCGATTGGTGAATTCCCCCGTTCAGACGCCAAGGACATCGACAAAGCCCTGGACGCCGCCCATGCCGCCGCCGATGCCTGGGGCAAGACCTCGGTGCAGGAGCGTGCGCTGATCCTGCTGAAGATCGCCGACCGCATCGAAGCCAACCTCGAGCAGTTGGCCGTGGCGGAAACCTGGGACAACGGCAAGGCCGTGCGCGAGACCCTCAACGCCGACGTGCCGCTGGCCGCCGACCACTTCCGCTATTTCGCCGGCTGCATCCGCGCCCAGGAAGGCAGTGCCGCGGAGATCAACGAACACACCGCCGCCTATCACTTCCATGAGCCGCTGGGCGTGGTCGGGCAGATCATCCCGTGGAACTTCCCGCTGCTGATGGCCGCCTGGAAGCTGGCGCCAGCCCTGGCGGCCGGTAACTGCGTGGTGCTCAAACCGGCCGAGCAGACGCCGCTGTCGATCAGCGTGTTCGTCGAACTGGTCGGCGACCTGCTGCCGCCCGGCGTGCTCAACGTCGTCCAGGGCTATGGCCGTGAAGCTGGCGAGGCGCTGGCCACCAGCACGCGCATCGCCAAGATCGCCTTCACCGGTTCCACCCCGGTCGGCTCGCATATCATGAAATGCGCCGCCGCCAACATCATCCCGAGTACCGTGGAACTGGGCGGCAAGTCGCCGAACGTGTTCTTCGAAGACATCATGCAGGCCGAGCCGGCGTTTATCGAGAAGGCTGCCGAAGGCCTGGTACTGGCCTTCTTCAACCAGGGCGAGGTGTGCACCTGCCCGTCCCGCGCGTTGGTGCAGGAGTCGATCTTCGAGCCGTTCATGGTCGAGGTGATGAAGAAGATCAAGGCCATCAAGCGCGGTAACCCGCTGGACACCGAGACCATGGTCGGCGCCCAGGCCTCGCAGCAGCAGTACGACAAGATCCTCAGCTACCTGGAGATTGCCCAGCAGGAAGGTGCCGAACTGCTCGCTGGCGGCGCCATCGAGAAACTCGAAGGCGACCTGGCCAGCGGCTATTACATCCAGCCGACCCTGCTCAAGGGCACCAACACGATGCGCGTGTTCCAGGAGGAAATCTTCGGCCCGGTGGTCGGCGTGACCACCTTCAAGGACGAGGCCGAAGCCCTGGCCATCGCCAACGACACCGAGTTCGGCTTGGGCGCCGGCGTATGGACGCGCGACATCAACCGCGCCTACCGCATGGGCCGTGGCATCAAGGCTGGCCGCGTATGGACCAACTGCTACCACCTGTACCCGGCGCACGCTGCCTTTGGCGGCTACAAGAAGTCCGGGGTCGGGCGCGAAACCCACAAGATGATGCTCGACCACTACCAGCAGACCAAGAACCTGCTGATCAGCTATGACATCAACCCGCTGGGCTTCTTCTGATCTGGTCGTCCAGCGCCAGGCGCTGGACGCAACCATGAACAATCGTAACGCGGCCTCGGCCGCGTTTTTTTGCGTCAGTTGCGAGCACCTCGCTGCACGCCGCTTTGCAAGGGAATGCCCCAGGGCGCAATCGGCCCGAAGCGGTTTTTCAGGAACGCCAGCAGCAGACGGCTGCGTGAGTCGGTATCACGCTCCAGCCGCAAGGCATAAATGCCGCTGGGCTCCGGGGCTGGCAGACCGTTCTCGCAAAACAGCCTGGCCAGTTCGCCGCGGGCCAGGTATTCGCTGACCAGCCAGGTAGGCCTGGCTGGCACAGACCACGCGAACCATTGGCGCCAGTGGGGTGGCGACCAGGCGTGTATCGGCCAGTGGTCCGTACGCAGCCCCAGATCCACTTCACCCAGGCGGGCGCCGTGCAGATCGATGAAGCTGTCTATCAGGCGCAGCTGTACGTCGAGCCCGGGGTAGGCGGTCAGGAAGTCGGCAATGGCCTGGCCCAGGTGCAGTTCGGCGAGAATGCGTCTTGCTCGTTCGGCGAAAGCCAGTCCGGCAGGTGTTGCGCGTACTGCATGGGTACTGCGGCTGACCAAGCTGCAGCCGAGCGAGCGTTCCAGCGCGTCGATGCGCCGTGACAGCGCAGGCGGTGTCAGTGGATGCAGCCTGGCCGCAGCGGTAAGCGGGCGCGGATCTCCAACTGCGGAAAACCTCAAAAGGTTCAGCGTTTTGCGCGAATCGCAAAGCCATTATGCTCGGCTGTGCATTACCCCACCAAGCAGCAGCGGGTAGGATGCGTGCACTTTGCCAACAGGATTACCCGATGGATGTACTCACCTTCGCTCTCAATGTAGTGCTCGGCGTGCTGCTGGGGACCCTCGGCGGGCTATTCGGCATCGGAGGGGGGCTGATTGCGATTCCGGTGCTCGGGGTGCTGTTCGGGCTGGATCAGCAACTGGCCCAGGGGACGGCGCTGGTAATGGTGGTGCCCAACGTGCTGCTGGCGCTGTGGCGTTATCACCAGCGCAACCGTATCGATCTGCGCCACGCCTTGGCATTGGCGCTCAGCAGCTTCGTGTTCGCTCTGTACGGCGCGGGCTGGGCAGTGAACCTCGATCCGCAATCGATGCGCGTGGCGTTCGTGATCTTTCTGGTCGCGCTGGCGGCTTATAACCTGCTGCGCCTTTTCCTGCGCCCGCCGAGCGCAGCCGCGCAGTTGCGCCATCCCTGGCCTTGGCTGGCGGTGCTGGGAAGTGGCTCGGGCCTGCTCGGCGGGCTGTTCGGCGTAGGTGGTGCGGTGATCGCCACGCCGATCCTAACCAGTGTATTCGGTACTTCCCAAGTGGTTGCACAGGGCTTGTCTCTGGCGCTGGCGGCGCCCAGCACCGGTGTGACGCTGGCGACCTATGCGCTGCATGATCATGTCCATTGGGCGCTGGCTATGCCCCTGGCCATAGGGGGGCTGCTGAGCATCAGTTGGGGGGTGCGTATGGCGCATGCTTTGCCGGAGCCGCTATTGCGCGTTCTGTTCACCCTGTTCCTGTTGTTGTGTGCGCTGCTGCTCGGGCTGCGCGCCGGTTCATGAGGTGCAGGATAGAAAGCCGGCCGTCAGAGCTTGAAGCCTTCGATGATCTGTTCGGCCAGTGCATCGCCGGCCGGCGAGCGTGTCCGTTCGTTGCGTATTAGCACGACGCTGGCCTTGGGCAGTTCAGGCATGCCTTGCTCGCTGCCCATGACCTGCAGGTCGGGGGTGATCAGGCTGTGCAACTGCGCGGTGACTGCCAGGCCGGCGCCGACAGCGGCCATGATCGCCGACAGGCTGGGGCTGCTGTAGGCGATCCGATATGCCCGGGAACGCGCGTCCAGCGCGTTGCAGGCCCAGGCGCGGCAGAAGCACTGGGTATTGAACACCGCCAGCGGCAGGGTGGCCACTTCGTGCAGGCGAGCGTCGGCTGCCTGGGCCCAGACCAGGCGCTCCTGGCGCAGCAACTGACCGACTTCGGTGCCGGGCTCGCGGGTCACTATGGTCAGATCCAGATCCTGGCGCTGCAGCAGGGCGAAGGATGGCTCGCAGTGCAGCTCCACCTGCACCAGCGGATAGGCCTGGGCAAAGCGCATCAGGATGCCCTGCATGAAGCGCATCACGTAATCGTCCGGTGTACCAATTCGCAAGGTGCCGACCATATGCGGTTCGCGCAGGGTATTGAGCACTTCCGTGTGCAGTCTGAGGATGCGACGGGCATAGCCGAGCAGTACTTCGCCCTCGGCGGTCAGGTTGAGCTGGCGACCCTCGCGGTGAAACAACGGGCGTTGGATCACCTCTTCCTCGAGCCGCTTCATCTGCATGCTGACCGCCGACTGAGTGCGATTGATGACGTCTGCCGCGCGTGTGAAACCACCCTGATCGACGATGGCGACAAAGGTGCGCAGCAATTCACTGTCGATGCTCGGGTACCAGGCCATCCATCAATCTCCGAGATGTAAGGCATAAATAACATTCGTTGGATTGATCATATGCCGAGCGGGAGACTGTCGCCAATCCCAGCGGAGTGCAATCAGATGAACAGTAAAGCCTGTGTCCGTAGCGAGGTGTCGCAGCATTCGCTGCCTGGCGTGCGACGTGTATTGACCCGGCTGATACGGCGACTGTCGCGCTGGCACCAATTGGCGCGTGAGCGTCGGCAGTTGGCGTCTTTGAGCGATGCCGGGCTGAAAGACCTCGGCCTCAGCCGCGGCGACGTATTCCAGGAGACCGAGCGGCCCTTCTGGGACGACCCGTTGTGCAAGTGAAAAGGCTGGGTTGGCCGTGGGCGGATGATGATCTACCGTGAACACTTCGCCCCCGCGTCCGAGGTAGCGGCATGCCCATGATCGAATCCCTGTCTTTGCCCCAGGCGCGCCGCGCGGTGCTGGCGGCCCAGGGGTTTGCCGGGCGGCTCCGCTCTGCAGCGCCAGGCGCCCGACAGCTGAATGCCCTGGTCGAGCGCTTGGGTGTGCTGCAGATCGATTCGGTCAATGCCGTGGTGCGCTCGCACTACCTGCCGCTGTACTCGCGCCTCGGCGGCTATGACTCGGCCTTGCTGGAGCAGGCCGCCTGGGGGCGGGGGCGCAGTCGTACCTTGTTCGAGTACTGGGGGCATGAGGCATCGTTGCTGCCGTTGGCGTCTTACCCCCTGCTGCGCTGGCGGATGCAGCGTGCCCGACAGGGGCGGGGGATTTACAAGGGGCTGGCCTCGTTCGGCCGCGAGCAGCAAGGGCTGATCGCTCAGGTGCTGCAGACAGTCCGTGAGCGAGGGGCATTGGGTGCAGGTAGTCTGAGGCAGTCGCATGCGCGCAGCGCGCCCTGGTGGGGCTGGACGGCCGAGAAGCAGGCGCTGGAGTGGTTGTTCGCGGCAGGTGAGGTGACCGTGTCGGGTCGCCGTGGCTTCGAGCGCCTGTACGATTTACCCGAGCGCGTACTGCCGGCTGTCTGGCTGGCACACCCCGAGCTGGAGTCGGCAGAGGCGCAACGACGCCTGTTGCTGAAGGCGGCGCAGGCTCTGGGCGTCGCCACGGAACGCGATCTGCGCGACTACTTTCGTTTCGAGCCCGCCGACGCCAGGGCGCGGCTTCAGGAGTTGCTGGAGGAGGGTGTGTTGAACCAGGTCGAAGTTCGCGGCTGGAGCCAGCCTGCATATTGTCTGCAGCCGTTGAAGATTCCCCGTCGAGTGAGTGCCTGTGCGTTGCTGTCGCCATTCGACTCGCTGATCTGGGAACGAGCACGCACCGAGCGTCTCTTCGATTTCCGCTATCGCCTGGAACTATATACACCGCAGCACAGGCGGGTTTACGGCTACTACGTGCTGCCGTTCCTGTACGGCGAGCGTATCGCCGCACGCTTGGACATTCGTGCCGAGCGCAGCCAGGGACGACTGGCAGTGCATGCCGTTCACCTCGAGCCGGAAGGGCTGGATGAGTTCGGCATGGCCCAGCTCGCCCGCACCTTGCATGACCTGGCAGCCTGGCTTGGCCTCGCTGCGGTGCAGCTCAATTGTCTCAGCGATGCGGCGTTGCGCTTGCGCAGCGAACTCTAGGAAGCACTTGCGCTACAATGCGCGCCGAATTTGGCTCGCTCGAGAATTGCCCCATGTCCGTTTGTCAGACCCCGCTCATCGTCGCTCTGGATTACCCGACCCGGGAGGCCGCGCTTGCCCTGGCCGACAGGCTCGATCCCAGCTTGTGCCGGGTCAAGGTGGGCAAGGAACTGTTCACCAGTTGCGCCTCGGATATCGTCGCCACGTTGCGCGAGCGCGGCTTCGATGTGTTCCTCGATCTTAAATTCCACGATATCCCCAACACCACCGCCATGGCCGTCAAGGCCGCGGCGGAAATGGGCGTGTGGATGGTCAACGTGCATTGCTCCGGTGGCCTGCGCATGATGAGTGCCTGCCGAGAGACCCTGGACACATTCAATGGTCCCGTGCCGCTGCTGATCGGCGTCACCGTGCTGACCAGCATGGAGCGCGAGGACCTGGCCGGCATCGGTCTGGACATCGAGCCCCAGGAGCAGGTGCTGCGTCTGGCTGCGCTGGCCCAGCAGGCTGGCCTGGACGGCCTGGTCTGTTCGGCCCTCGAAGCCCCGGCGCTGAAAGCGGCACAACCTGCACTGCAATTGGTCACGCCGGGCATCCGCCCGGCTGGCAGCGCGCAGGACGATCAACGGCGCATTCTCACGCCGCGCCAGGCGCTGGAAGCCGGCTCGGATTATCTGGTGATCGGCCGACCGATCAGCCAGGCTGCCGACCCGGCCGCCGCATTGGCCAAGCTGGTCGCCGAACTGGGCTGATCGGTCCATCCATTCCCGTACGGTGGCGATCCGGCCGCCGTACCCTTGTGCGTTGCAGGTAATCCGTCATGCATTCCGTGGAACATTCGCCGCTGGGCAAGCGCAGCGAGTACATCGCCAGCTATTCGCCCGAACTGCTGTTTGCCATCCCTCGCGCGGCCAAGTGGGCCGAGCTGGGATTGAGCGCGCAAACCCTGCCGTATCGGGGTGTGGATTTCTGGAACTGTTTCGAGCTGTCCTGGCTGTTGCCGTCCGGCAAACCGGTGGTGGCGATCGGTGAGTTCAGCATTGCCGCCGATTCGCCGAACATCATCGAGTCGAAATCCTTCAAGCTCTACCTCAACTCGCTGAATCAGTCGGTATTCGCCAGTAAGGCCGAGTTGGTGACGGTGCTGGAGAGAGACCTTTCTGCCACGGCAGGCAAGGCGGTTGGCGTGCGGGTGCGCAGCTTGAGCGAGGTAGCGAAGGAAGGCTTGGCGACATTGCCAGGAGTCTGTATCGACGATCTTGATATCAGCGTCAGTACCTACGAGGCCCCCCGGCCCGAGCTGCTGAGCTGTGATGCGTCACGTATCGTCGAGGAGGCTCTGCACAGCCACCTGCTCAAATCCAACTGCCCGGTAACCGGCCAGCCCGACTGGGGCAGTGTGGTGGTCGAGTACCGTGGTGCAGCGTTGCAGCCGGCGAGCCTGTTGGCATATCTGGTGAGTTTTCGTCAGCACGCCGACTTTCACGAACAGTGTGTCGAACGCATCTTTCTGGATCTGCAGCGGTTGCTGCGGCCGGAGCACCTGACCGTTTATGCGCGTTACGTGCGCCGTGGTGGGCTGGATATCAACCCCTACCGGACGACACTGACTCAATTGCCAGAAAATCGGCGCCTGGTCAGGCAGTAAGTGTCACACAAGCGAAAACCAGCCCTTCAAGGCTGGTTTTCCCCATCACTATCAGATGCCCATATTGGCAAGGCTCTGCATGATATTGCGCAGGCTACCGGCCAGCGTCGGATGGCTCACCTCGAAGCGCTCCACGGCCAGGTTGACCCCATCGACCAGCGATGCGTCGGGGGTGGTCACAGGCTGAGCCGCCAGCTGCAGTTCAATGTCGCGGGCCAGCAGGGCCAGCGACTCGCGATCTTCCTCGTTTACCGGCGGGTTCTGCGCCAGTTGCTTGTGCAGCTCTTCCAGTTGCTGCTGCAGATGGTTCGCAGGCATGGAGATTCTCCGTTTCTTGATAGGCAAGACCATAGACCCTACGACATGACGAAAGGTCAGTACTTCGTCGCCGCGCTGTCGCCACCCGTTCAGGGTTTCTCGCCCTTGCTGCGGCGGATCTGCAGGTCGTCCAGGCAGGCGGGCAGATCGGTCAGTTGATCGATCACCGAATGAGCACCTAACCGGTAGAGCGCCAGGGTTGCATCAGCGCGCACCCGATCACGTTGCGCGGCATCGAGTATTTCCCAGTCGCTGAGGGCGTGGCCGGCCAGCGAACCGCAGGCGGCCAGGCCGACCGTCCATAGCCCGGCATTCAGGCCCGCCTGCAGCAGGCGAGGTTCACCGCTGACCAGCACGCAGCCATCCAAGCGATCGATCTGCAGGGTACTCAATGCCTGCCAGCAGGCATCCGGTGCCGGCCAGGCGCGCTGTGAGCAGGCAGGTGAGGCCTTCAGCCAACCGGGTAGCTGCTTCGTCAGTTTCTCGGCGAGGAGGGCGGGAAGCTCGTCAAGCCAGGCGCAGGGGACACCCTGCGCGCGCAGGCTGTGAAGGGCCGCCATCGCGCCGGGTGTCGGTTCGGCGCAGGTTTCCATGTCGCGCGTTGGGCTGTCATCCTCACCGAGCAGCGTCAGGTGGCGAGCGCCGGCCCGCGAGGCGCCACGGGCTCCGAAATCGACCAGGCAGCCGGACAGGCCGAACAGGAAGGCGGTGAAGGATGGCGTCACTACGGACAGTGCTGGCTGAGGCATGCGATGTCGTTCCCTGGCGATGATCGCGTTTACCATGACCAGCGATTGTGACGATAAGGTGACGCCAGCCTGCGGCCAGACACCCGGCAAGCGTAGGTGATGGGGATAGGGCTTGCGCGGAGTGGCCCGGCATCGGTGTGCTGCCTATTGCCCGCGCGCGGCTTTATACTGCGCCGCTGCTGCCGGAGATACCGTGCTCAATAGCCTAGGAGAACAGTAATGCCTTTGATTGGATCGGATTGGATCGGAAGTGTCGGGCGCATGCTGGCCTGCGCCGGTGTGATGGTACTGCCGCTGGCGAGCCAGGCGGCGACGGAAGACCCCTGGGAGTCGTTCAACCGGCCCATCTTCCGCTTCAACGATACCGTCGATACCTATGCCCTCAAGCCCCTGGCCCAAGGTTATCAGGCCGTGACGCCACAGTTCCTCGAGACCGGTGTGCACAACGTATTCCGCAACGTTGGCGATGTTGGCAACCTGGCCAACAACCTGCTGCAGGGCAAGGCACACGATGCCGGCGTGGATACCAGCCGTCTGCTGCTCAACACCACCCTGGGTGCTCTCGGCTTCTTCGACGTGGCAAGCCGCATGGGCCTGCAGCGCAGCGACGAGGATTTTGGCCAGACGCTCGGTGTCTGGGGTGCGGGCAGTGGCCCGTATCTGGTGCTGCCGCTGCTCGGCCCGAGCTCGCTGCGCGATGCGCCGAGCAAGATACCGGACAGTTTCCTGACCCCTTATCCGTATATGGATCACGTGCCAAGTCGTAATGTCACCCGGGGCATCAACGTGGTGGATACTCGCGCCAGCCTGCTGGATGCCGAGCGCATGATCAGTGGCGACAAATACATCTTCATCCGTAACGCCTACCTGCAGAACCGTGAGTTCCGCGTGCGCGACGGTGACGTCGAGGACGACTTCTGAACGCGAGACCTTGTCGCCTTGACAAGGATCAGGCAGCAAGGCTGGACACATGGCGACGCGATGGAAACCGCTCCATCGCGTTACCGCGTGTTTCAGCTCATCGATACCACGGCCAGGCCGAGAATCTGCCGGCCGCCTTCCTGTTCGGTCACCCGCACCACTTCCGCTTCGGTCTCCAGCCCCTTCAATTCGCCGTGCCCGGAAGGCACCCAGACGCGCACCTTGTCGCCGACCTGCACGTTGCACTGTGCTTCGAGCTGCATGCCGGTGCTCGACAGGTCAAGGCACAGTGCCGGAATTTCCTGACCGCCATGGTGGAGCGTCACCTGGGTTTCCAGACGCATGCGAATGTAATCGCGCTTTTCTT
The DNA here is from genome assembly GCF_900100535.1 of Phytopseudomonas flavescens. Lineage (GTDB taxonomy): Bacteria > Pseudomonadota > Gammaproteobacteria > Pseudomonadales > Pseudomonadaceae > Aquipseudomonas > Aquipseudomonas flavescens. Next base: position 11,259 of record NZ_FNDG01000018.1, on the reverse strand, counting down.
CGTAATCACGATCACTTTGGCTCATCAAGCTATCCTCGTTTTTGTCGGGCTCTGTTGCGGCTCTTATAACCCTCACCGATTTCAGGTGTAAAGTCGCCTGGTGGTGAACGGCGCCTGTTGAATCGTGTTGAGGATGGGAGTACCGTCTGCGCCTTGACGCGAACCGTGTACCCGCGCAGGTTGTTGGCGGCGTTTACGCTGACCATCCCTGGCGCAGTTTGCCTGGACACCCCATGCACAAAACCAGTGCCACGTTGCTGCTGATCGATGACGACGAGGTCGTCCGTGCCAGCATTGCAGCCTACTTGGAAGACAGCGGCTTCAACATCCTGCTCGCCGGCAACGGCACGCAAGGTCTCGAAGTGTTCGAGCGCGAGCGACCGGATCTGGTCATTTGCGACTTGCGCATGCCCCAGGTAGATGGTCTCGAACTGATCCGCCGTATCAATGCCCTGGAAATGCCCGCACCGATCATTGTGGTCTCCGGTGCCGGCGTAATGGCCGATGTGGTCGAAGCCTTGCGCCTTGGTGCTGCCGACTATCTGATCAAGCCCCTCGAAGACCTCGCCGTGCTCGAACACTCGGTACGACGCGCCCTGGATCGTGTGCAACTGCGCCAGGAGAACGAGCGGTACCGCGACAAGCTGGAAGCCGCCAACCGCGAGCTGCAGGCCAGCCTGCATCTGCTGCAGGAGGACCAGAACGCCGGGCGCCAGGTGCAGATGAACATGCTGCCCGTCACGCCTTGGGACAACGGCGGGCTTTCGTTCGCCCACCAGATCATTCCCTCGCTCTACCTCTCTGGCGATTTCGTCGACTATTTCCGCGTCGACGAGCGGCGCGTCGCGTTCTATCTGGCAGATGTTTCCGGGCACGGAGCGTCATCGGCATTCGTCACCGTCCTGCTCAAGTTCATGACCACGCGCCTGCTCTATGAGTCCAAGCGCAACGGCATGCTGCCGGAGTTCAAGCCGTCGGACGTGCTTGGACACATCAACCGTGGCCTGATCAATTGCAAGCTGGGCAAGCACGTGACCATGCTCGGCGGGGTGATCGACGAGGAGAGTGGCCGCCTGACCTACAGTATCGGTGGCCACCTGCCGCTGCCCGTGATGTACAGCGGCGGCGAAGCCCATTATCTGGAAGGCCGTGGCTTGCCTGTGGGCCTGTTCAAGGAAGCGGACTACACTGATCTGGAAATTGATCTTCCACAGACGTTCAGTCTGACCCTGTTGTCGGATGGCATTCTCGATTTGCTGGCCGGTGACACTCTGCAGGAAAAAGAAGCCTTGCTGCCGAAACTGGTGAGCGAAGCAGGCGGAACCTTGGATGGGTTGCGCAGCGTGTTTGGACTGGCCAGTCTGGCGGAGATGCCAGATGATATCGCCTTGCTGGTGTTAAGCAGGAACCTTGCATGAATCCTGGGACAAACCCCGGTAGAATCCAGTTCGCCGAGCAGGATGGAACCTTCGTCCTGAAGTTCATCGGCGAAGTGCGCCTGACCTTGTGTTCGGCGCTGGACTCCACGATCGAAAAGATTTTCACTGCGCTGAATTTCTCGGCCATCGTCATCGACCTGACGGAGACGCGTAGCATCGACAGCACCACCCTGGGGCTGTTGGCCAAACTGTCGATTCTGTCGCGGCAGAAGGTCGGCCTGTTGCCGACGGTGGTGACCACCCACGCCGACATCACCCGTCTGTTGCAATCGATGGGCTTCGATCAGGTGTTCAACATCATCAACCAGCCCTACGAGTGCCCGGACTGCCTGGCCGATCTGCCGTCGCAGGATCAGTCGGAGGATGTGGTGCGTGCTCGGGTACTGGAAGCCCACAGGATTCTGATGGGCTTGAACGAATCGAACCGCGCGGCCTTCCATGACCTGGTCAGCGCCCTGGAGCAGCATCCCTGAACGCTGGCTGCTGCCGATAGCGGGGCGCCGATGGAGTCGGCGCCCAGTTCTCCATTCTGCTAGCTGTTGGTGACTAGCAGTTTTTCCAGCTTTTCCTGATCTCGGGCGAACTGGCGGATGCCTTCGGCGAGCTTCTCGGTGGCCATGGCGTCCTCGTTCATTTCCCAGCGGAACTCGCTCTCGCCGATGTGTGCTTCGCTCTGCCCGGAAACCTCCGCGCTCAGCTTGCGCTGCAGCGGGCCATGATCGTCGGCCAGTTGCTGCAGCAGTTCCGGGCTGATGGTCAGGCGGTCGCAGCCGGCCAGTTGTTCGATCTGGCCGATGTTGCGAAAGCTGGCGCCCATGACCACGGTCTTGTGGCCGTTGGCCTTGTAGTAGTCATAGATGCGCGCCACCGACTGCACGCCGGGATCTTCGGCGCCGATATAGTCGCGGCCTTTGGCCTTCTTGTACCAGTCGTAGATGCGGCCCACGAACGGCGAGATCAGGAACGCACCAGCATCGGCACAGGCGCGCGCCTGAGCGAAGGAGAAGAGCAGGGTGAGGTTGGTCTGCACGCCAGCCTTTTCCAGCTGCTCGGCAGCGCGGATGCCTTCCCAGGTCGAGGCGATCTTGATCAGGATCCGCTCGCGGGTGACGCCGGCTTCTTCATACAGCTCGACCAGGCGTCGGGCACGGGCCAGGGTCGCCTGGGTGTCGAAGGACAGGCGGGCGTCCACCTCGGTGGAAATGCGCCCCGGAATCACCTGCAGAATTTCCCGCCCAACGGTCACGCCGAAACGGTCGCTGGCCAGATCGACATCGCCCTTGCTGGCACTGACCGCCTGCTTGAGCAATTCGGCATAGCGCGGCAGGGCGGCTGCCTTGAGCAACAGGGAAGGATTGGTGGTGGCGTCCACCGGCTTGAGGCGGGCAATCGCGTCGATATCGCCGGTGTCGGCGACCACGGTGGTGAACTGCTTGAGTTGATCCAGCTTGGAGGTCATGGCGCGGCCTTGTCGATTCGGGTGCCATGACCTTACCTGAGCATCATGTAGGGCTCAACTGGTGGCACGGCAGGTCCCTTTCGACGACCTGTCAGCGACCCAGCAGAAGTTCGCTGGCCTGGTCGAAAATGGCCAGTGGCTGATCGCTCTTGTGGATGTCCGCCGAAAGCAACTGGCGGAAGCGCCGGGCACCCGGGAAGCCCTGGGCCAGGCCGAGCATATGGCGGGTGACGTGGTGCATCAGGCCGCCGGCGGCCATGTGCCGCTCGATATAGGGGCGCATCACCCGCATGGCCTCATGCCGGCTGATTGGCGGCCGTTCGCTAGCGAACAGCTGCCCGTCGACCTCGGCCAGCAGGTAAGGGTTGTGGTACGCCTCACGGCCGAGCATCACGCCATCGAAGGTCTCGAGGTGCTCCTGACAGGCCTGCAGGGTCTTGATCCCGCCGTTGAGCACCAGCTCCAGCTCGGGGAAATCCTGCTTCAGCTGCGCGGCGATATCGTAGCGCAGCGGCGGCACCTCGCGGTTCTCCTTGGGCGACAGCCCGGAAAGAATGGCGATACGGGCGTGCACCGTGAAACTGCGGCAACCGGCGTCACGCACCTGGCCGATGAAATCGCAGAGCTGCTCGTAGCTGTCACGCCCATCGATGCCGATACGATGCTTGACCGTGACGGGAATGTTCACCACATCGCGCATCGCCTTGACGCACTCGGCCACCAGCGCCGGATGAGCCATCAGGCAGGCGCCGATCATGTTGTTCTGTACCCGGTCACTGGGGCAGCCGACATTCAGGTTCACCTCGTCGTAGCCCGCCTGCTCGGCAAGCCGTGCACAGGCCGCCAGATCGGCCGGATTGCTGCCACCGAGTTGCAACGCGAGCGGGTGCTCGGTCTCGTCGTAATGCAGAAACCGCTGGGCATCGCAGTGCAGCAATGCGCCAGTGGTGACCATTTCGGTATACAGCAGCGCGTGCTGCGACAGCTGACGCAGAAAGTACCGACAATGGTGATCCGTCCAGTCCATCATCGGCGCCACCGAGAAGCGATGGGACGGCTCGGGGCGAGTAGCGTGTGGCGTTGAGGCTTGGTCTGGTTGCATGCGTGACGTCTGACTTTCGCTGAATTAGGCGTATTTACGGGCGCCCGGCGCTGCCCGAAGGCAATTCGTCAGCGCCATGTAGCGCCGAGCCTGGGTATGGGCGAGGAATTGGGGGCGAGTTTATCAGGAATACAAACCTCGATCGTGAGCGGACGGTATGCAGAGCGGCCCGGCTGCGCCGTCCACGATTGCGGCTGGAGGTGCCTCGCGAATGCGACAGGACGATCTCTGCGAATCGTTCAGGCGCCTAAAAAACGGGTCATGAACTTGAGCCAGCTCCTGACTCGGGATTTTTCATCTTGACGTAATCCACCGATCTCTTAGGATTCGGCACCATGCCCGTTCATGATGGCAATTTGACAAGGATCGTTGATGAGATATTTCGTTGCGCGCGCGGGCTTGATGTCCTTGATGTTGGTTTCCCTAGTCGGTCATGCACAAAGCCGCGAAGGGCAGTCCGCTACTCGGGCTAGTCTGCTGTCGGTGTACACCCAGGCCGCACTGAACGACGCGGAACTGGCGGCTGCGCGGCATGAGTATCAGGCCCGTAGCGAGGCGACTCCCCAGGCGCGTTCGGGGTTGCTGCCGAGCATCACGGCCGGGATGGTCAGCGAGGCGACCCGGCTGGACAGGGACCGGCCGGAACTGATTCGTTCCCGCAGTGGCACGACGCTCCGCGCAAGCCTGACCCAGCCGCTGTTTCGTCTCGATCGCTGGTTCGAGCTCAAGGCTGCCCAGGCCGATGTCGCCCAGGCGGAAATGGAGCTGGCGGCCAAAGAGCAGGCATTGATCCTGAAGGTTGCCGAGGCCTATTTCGACGTGCTGCGTCAGCTGGATGCCCTTGCTGCCTCCCGGGCAGAAGAATCGGCCTTGCTGGAGCAGCAGGCCCAGGCCCAAGGGCGCCTTGAAGGCGGTGTGGCCAGCATCACCGATGTGCTGGATGCACAGGCTGCCCATGACTTGGCAAAAGCGAATACCCAGGTCTTTCAACGTAACGCCGATGAGGCCTTCGATGTGCTTTTCAGGCTGACCACGCGCGACTATGCCTATATCGATGGCGTAGATCATTCCATGCCGGTAAACCCACCATTGCCCAATGATGCCGCGGTATGGGTCGACTCGGCCACCAGGCAGAACCTCAACCTGCTCGCAAGCAACCACGCGGTCAGCTTCGCTGAAGAGAAGGTCCGGCAAAGCAAGGCGGGGTTTGCACCCACCGTCGATGTCGTCGCCTCCTACCGAAAAGGAGACAACGACAGCTTCGGCTACAACAACCCATCCGACTTTGGCCGCAGCGACTACCGCGATGACGTGGCGCAGAGCAGCATCGGCATCGAGTTGAACATCCCCCTCTACAGCGGCGGCATGACCCGCTCCCAGGTGCGCCAATCGGTGGAGCTTCTGGCGAAGAGTGAGGATGACCGCGAAAACGCCAGGCGCGAGGTGGTTTTCCTGACGCGGAGCTCACATCGGGCGATCAACGCCGGCGTGGAGCAGATCGCCGCGCGGCTGCAGGCCATCAGATCCGGCAGGATGTCCCTGGAGGCTAACCAGGTCGGGTTACGGGTGGGGACTCGCAACATGGCAGATGTGCTGAATGCCCAGCGGCAACTGTATGCGGCTGTACGTGACTACAACAATTTCCGTTATGACTACATCATCGATAACTTCAAGCTCAAACAGGCTGCCGGGATGCTGGGTGTTGGTGATCTCGAAGAATTTTCCGGTTATCTGAAATCGGATTACGACCCTGATCGCGATTTTCTGCCGGCGGTGCGCTCTGGCGTAGATCAGCGTTGAGTGTCCGCCCAGGCGATAGAAAAAGGTATCTGGCTCAAGCGAAATCGATAGGTACGACGGCTCTAGAATGCCTTTTTGCGGGCGATGGGATTTATTCGCAATTCTGTGATTCAATCGATATCCGGCATCTTGCCCTGCCACGGTAACTGAGTAAAATCTGTACAGGCGGTGGCGCTTTGCCATTGCACTTGCATGGACGCAATGATGCTGAACGATTCAGCTGCCCCCGAACCCGCCTCCGAGCTGGATACAGGCCTGGCCACTTTGGTCATGCTGGCCCGTTTCCACAATGTTGCCGCCTCTGCCGAACAGCTCACCCATGAGTACGCCGAAGACGGTCGACTGTTCGGTCGCCCGGAAATCCTGCTGGCTGCGAAAAAGCTCGGGCTCAAGGCCAAGTCCGCGCGTAGCTCGCTATCGCGACTGACGCAGACGCCTTTGCCGGCGATTGCCGTTGACACGGATGGCCGTTTTTTCATCATCGCCCGGATGGATGACGGCAAGGCGCTGATCCACGATCCTCGCGCGCAGCGCCCTGAAGTGCTCACCCTGGAAGACCTGCAGGCGCGCTGGACGGGTGATCTGCTGCTGATCCGCTCCGAGGCCTCGATGAGCGGCGAGCTGTCGAAGTTCGATTTCACCTGGTTCATTCCGGCGATCGTCAAGTACCGCAAGTTGCTGGGCGAGGTGCTGCTGGTCTCCTTCGTGCTGCAGATATTCGCGCTGCTGACGCCGCTGTTCTTTCAGGTGGTGATGGACAAGGTGCTGGTGCACCGGGGGCTGACCACCCTGGACGTGATCGCCATCGGCCTGCTCGGCATCATGATTTTCGAGACCCTGCTGTCGGGGCTGCGCAGCTATGTGTTCGCCCACACCGCCAGCCGCATCGATGTGGAGCTGGGCTCGCGGCTATTCCGGCATCTGGTCACCCTGCCGTTGGCTTACTTCCAGGCGCGCCGGGTGGGGGACTCGGTGGCCCGGGTCAGGGAACTGGAGAACATCCGCAGTTTCCTGACCGGTAACGCCATCACCCTGGTGCTGGACGTGCTGTTCTCGGTGGTCTTCATCGCCGTGATGTTCATGTACAGCGGCTGGCTGACCCTGGTGGTGATCCTGTCGCTGCCGCTGTACTTCATCGTCTCGCTGCTGATTACCCCGGTACTGCGCGCGCGGCTCAACGAGAGCTTCACCCGCGGTGCGGAGAACCAGGCGTTTCTGGTGGAAACCGTCAACGGCATCGACACCCTCAAGTCCATGGCGGTGGAGCCGCAGGTGGGCCGCAAGTGGGATAACCAGCTGGCCGGCTATGTGGCGGCCAGCTTCAAGACCCAGAACCTGTCGAACCTGGCCAACGAGAGCGTCGGGCTGATCGGCAAGCTGGTTACCGTGGCGACCCTGTGGCTGGGCGCCCGCCTGGTAATCGATGGGCAACTGAGCGTTGGCCAGTTGATCGCCTTCAACATGCTGGCCGGCCGGGTGTCGCAGCCGATCATGCGCCTCGCTCAGCTATGGACCAACTTCCAGCAAACAGGCGTCTCGGTGCAGCGCCTCGGCGATATCCTCAACAGCCGCACGGAGATGTCCCAGGCCTCGCGCAGCGCCTTGCCGCCCCTCAAGGGCGACGTCGAGTTCGACCAGGTACAGTTCCGCTACCGGCCGGATGGTTCCGAAGTGCTGCGTGGCGTTAGCCTGAGGATTCAGGCTGGTGAGGTGATTGGCGTCGTGGGTCGATCGGGCTCGGGCAAGAGTACGCTGACGCGTCTTTTGCAGCGGCTGTATACACCGGAGCGGGGCCGCGTGCTGGTCGACGGCATGGACCTGGCACTGGCCGACGTGTCCTCGCTGCGCCGGCAGATCGGCGTGGTGCTGCAGGACAATATGCTGTTCGCCCGCAGCATTCGGGAAAACATCGCCCTGACCGATCCCGGTGCACCCATCGAAACGGTGATGCAGGCAGCCAGGATGGCCGGGGCCCATGACTTCATCCTCGAATTGCCGGAAGGCTACGACACGGTGGTCGGCGAACACGGCGCCTCGCTGTCCGGCGGGCAGCGGCAACGCATCGCCATCGCCCGGGCGCTGATCGGCAACCCGCGCATCCTGATCTTCGACGAAGCCACCAGTGCCCTCGACTACGAATCCGAGCGGGTCATCCAGCACAACATGCAGGCCATCTGCAAGGGACGGACGGTGATCATCATTGCTCACCGGCTTTCTGCCGTGCGCGATGCAAACCGCATCGTTGTCATGGATCGTGGCCAGATCGTGGAGCAGGGCAGCCACTCCGAATTACTGACTCACCAGGCAGGGCACTATTCGCGCTTGCATCGCTTGCAGCAGGGGGATGTGGCATGAACAGTTGCCTAGCGTCGTGCGTACTGCCGTTGGCAAAGGAGCAATGCCATGGGCGCTAAGCGTGAGTTACTGAATCGTTACCGCAGTGCCTGGCGACACTCATGGCGTAACCGCAAGGCGATGGATGCGCCGGCTCGTCTAAGTCACGAAGTTCAGTTTCTGCCCGCTGCTCTGGCGTTGCAGGAAAAGCCCGTTCACCCGGCCCCTCGTTACATCCAGTGGACGATCATGGTCTTCGCGGCGCTCGCGTTGGTCTGGGCCTGTGTTGGCGAGATTGATGTCGTGGCCACTGCGACCGGCAAGATAGTGCCAAGCGGCAAAACCAAGGTGATCCAGCCCAATGAGGTCGCCGTGGTCAAGGCCATCTATGTTCATGATGGCCAGCAGGTGAAGGCAGGTGAGCTGCTCGTTGAACTCGATAGCCAGATCACTGGGGCGGATGTCGAGAGGCTCCACAGTGAGCTACTCGCCGCCCAAGTCGATAGCGCCCGCGCTCGACTGCTTCTGCAGGCAATAAAAGATAAGACCGAGCCAGCATCTGTTTCCGGTTTTATTCCGAACGCCACTCCCGCGCATCAGGAAAGTCTGCAGCGATGGGTGCAAGGTCAGTATCTCGAGCTGCGTGCAGCCCTCGACCAAAGCGATGCCCAGATCGAGCAACGCGAGGCTGAAATACGCTCCCTCCGAGCCTCTATCACTGCACTCAGCAAAACGCTCCCTATCTCCCGTGAGCTGGCAGCCGACTACCGTGGCCTGCTCGACAAGCAATTTGTCGCCAAACACGCCTACCTGGAGAAAGAGCAGATTCTTCTGGGTCAGGAGCGTGAGCTGGCCCAGCAAAAAGCACGAATCAGCGAATTGGAAGCCGCTTTGAAAGCTGCCCAGCAGCAGCGCATTGGGGTTTTAGCACAGACGCGTAGGGCGATGCTTGATCTGCAGAACGATGCAGACGTTCGTGCAGCAAGCCTCACCCAGGAACTTAGAAAGGCAGAGCAGCGAAACCGGCTCACGCGGCTCACTGCACCTGTAGACGGGACTGTCCAACAGCTAGCGATCCATACCCAGGGCGGCGTTGCAACTCAGGCCCAGCCGCTGATGGTCATTGTCCCGAGCGACCAGCCGGTGGAAGTTGAGGCGATGCTGGAGAACAAGGACGTCGGTTTCGTACGACCTGGCCAGGCTGTCGAAGTAAAGATCGAGACCTTTAACTTCACAAAATACGGTGTGGTCGATGGGACTGTGGTGAGCGTCTCCAGCGATGCGATTGAGGATGAAAAACTTGGTTTGGTTTACAGCGCGCGAATTCAATTGAAAGAGAATTCTATTGCTGTGGGGAGCAGCCTTGTTGCGCTGTCTCCAGGTATGGCTGTACGAGCAGAGGTGAAGACCGACAAGCGCAAGGTGATCGATTATTTTCTCAGCCCCTTGCAGCAACATCTGGACGAAGGGCTAGCCGAGCGCTAAAGAAACTAATCAAGAAGGAACTGAAAAAATAAATCTGGCGCATCAATATCCCCCGACATGCCTGCTCGACGCGCCCTTCACACATGCCGATGGGCTCCCCGTCATCCGGGGGACTGCGGATTTAGGAGGGTGATTAGCGCCCCGTTTGTTAAGTAAATCAAGACCTGGAGACCATATGCGTCTGAAAATTGCAACTTTGACATTAATTGCTGTGTTTTTTTGCTTGAAAGTTACTGGTGGTGAGCTAGAGGCAATGCAGACTCTTAGCGAAGCCACTACGGAAAAATTGTGTGAGATCACTTATAGAGGCAAAAAGGAAGCAATAGTTCCGTTCACTGCGACCGCTTATAGTTTAAGTAGTGTCGAAAAAAATGAAGTTATTTATCTGATTGAAATGCAAGTCGCCAATGGTTGTTCTTTAGAGGCCCGCGACAGTGAAGGAACGTCAGCATTAAATGTGGCAGTTTTGAAGGGCGAACCCGAACTGCTTGATCATTTATTAAAAATTGGGGCCGATCCCATGCTTAAAATTAGAAGCAAGCGCCCCTGGGTAAATGGCCTAAACAGCTTCGAATTTGCTGCGCTGCTCTACAAGCATGAGTCTTCAGAGAGGCGAAAAGGGGTTGTGCGAATTCTAGAAGAATATCAGCGGCACAGTAACTAACCAGCAAAAGGGAAGTGGCATGGGAACGGTAAGCAACGCGGCTAAGACTGGCGCTGAAGTTATCAAAGGCGGGGCAGATCCATACAGCAATGAAAACCCTGGTAACGCTGGCGATGTAATTGACAGGTTGCTGAATTTTCTCCCTTCAGGGATTTTCATACCAAATGGAGTTGGTGACAAAGAAAATAAATCTGTCCCCTTTTGGTCGCAAGCAAGGTGGAGCGGCTCGCTTCCGTTAGGGCTATGAATGTATAGAAAATACGTCCTTGTAGCAGGGGAGACCCGACACGTATTTATCTTGAAAGATGATTAGGTTTATTTGGTGATCGCTATGTTTGCTGTCGCATTCTTTCTGGCACTGGCTGTTTATCTAGCCCTGTCGTTTTTCATTGCCAAGCTCGCGGCGCGACTGGCGAGGTTGGTCAGTTGGCGTGCCGGCCTTTGTGGTGATGCTGGGCATGGTGTTCTGGGACTGAATTCCGATGGAAATTACCTATCGGTATTACTGTAATAACAAAGCGGGGTTCGAGCAACATAAGACGACTGAGCAGTGGCGTAAGGAGAATCCTGGTGTATGGGAAAGGCTAACGCCTATTAATCAAGCTGAGTCGACTCGAGATGGACTTTTTGGAATGAATCGCCCCTAGTTTCGTAGACACCTCCAAGCCTCATAATGAGGCCCACTAGGAGGTGCCATGAGCAACCAGCGTTACCCCGAAGAATTCAAAATCGAAGCGGTCAAGCAAGTGACCGAGCGTGGCCTTCCTGTAGCCGAAGTGGCAGCGCGGTTAGGTATGTCGGTGCACAGCCTGTATGCCTGGATCAAGCGCTACAGCAAGCCCCAGGAAAAGCGGCAGCAAGAGAACGATCAGCAGGCCGAACTGCGTCGTCTGCGTGCTGAACTCAAGCGAGTGACCGAAGAGCGAGACATCCTAAAAAAGGCCGCCGCGTACTTTGCCAAGGAGTCCGGCTGAAG
>NZ_FNDG01000031.1 GCF_900100535.1 Phytopseudomonas flavescens | reverse complement strand
AACTGGGCGATCTGCACAGGTTTGACAGCAGCCGTGCTGTGACGGCCTATGCGGGGCTCAATCCCAGGCTACAGGAGTCCGGGAAATTCAAAGGCCAAACACGGATATCTCGCACCGGCTCGGCCATCTTACGCGCAGGGCTGTATATGCCCGGCTTGGTGTCCATAACGCATAACGCGGCGATACGGGCAATGGCCGAGCGCATGAGAGCCAAAGGCAAAACCGGCAAACAGATCGTCTGCGCGGCGATGCGCAAGTTGCTGTGTATCGCCTACGGCGTGCTGAAATCGGGAATGCCTTTTGATGCCGAATTGGCGCTTGCAAGGTAACGGGCAAGACGGTATCTACGAATATCCACTACCGCCACAAAAGTGCCTCTTTCCTCGATCGATAACGCTCATCAACCCATCCTCTGAAGACCGGCTATCGCCCGGCTTTACAACGCCTTCCCGAGCGTATTGTCGACGTGCCGTGCCGCGCGTAGAATCGCCGCCGCAGGCCATCCCCATACTTATAATTTCCGCTCTCGCATCCGCCACTCCCAGCGTTCATCGCCCAGGGCGCGCGGGCTGCCGTGTGCGTGTTCGTCGTGTATGGGCTTTAAATTTTTCGTTCGCTTCTACCGCGCTCGTTGCCATCCGGCCGTGGGCGAAAGGCCGTTGTAGCCAGCGTTCCCCAAGGGCGGATATCACCCGAATGAACACACCCGAGCAGGCGCATAGCGGTAGCTGGCTGAGCGTGATCGCACTGGCGCTGGGCGCCTTCATCTTCAACACCACCGAATTCGTGCCGGTGGGTTTGCTGAGCCAGATCGGCCATAGCTTCGACATGACCACCGCGAGCGTCGGCCTGATGCTGACCATCTATGCCTGGGTGGTCGCCCTGGCGTCGCTACCGCTGATGCTGCTGACCCGCAATATCGAGCGACGCAAGCTGCTGGCCTTCGTGTTCATGCTGTTCATCGCCAGCCACGTCCTGTCGGGGGTCGCCTGGAGCTTCAGCGTGCTGATGGTCAGCCGTATCGGCATCGCCCTGGCGCACGCGTTGTTCTGGGCGATCACTGCGTCCCTGGCGGTTCGTGTGGCGCCCGCAGGCAAGCAGGCGCAAGCCCTCGGCCTGCTGGCCACTGGCAGCGCCTTGGCCATGGTGCTGGGCATTCCTCTGGGCCGCGTGATCGGCGAAGTGCTGGGCTGGCGCACGACCTTTACCGTGATCGCCGTGGTGGCGGGCGTGGTGGTGCTGTGCCTGATGAAGAACCTGCCGCTGCTGCCCAGCCAGAACTCCGGCTCGCTGCGCAGCCTGCCGGTGCTGTTCAAGCGCCCGGCGCTGGTCACGGTGTACCTGCTCACCGCGCTGGTGATCACCGCGCACTTCACCGCGTATACCTACATCGAGCCGTTCGCCCTGGAAGTGGCGGGCATCGCCGGCGACATGATCACCGTGCTGCTGCTGTTGTTCGGCTGTGCGGGGATCATCGGCTCCATCCTGTTCAGCCGCTACAGCGCACGCTACCCGCGCGGTTTCGTGATCGCGGCGATCAGCGTGCTGAGCCTGTGCATGCTGTTCCTGCTGCCAGTGGCCCGCGAGCACGCCTACCTGGCGACCCTGAGCGTGGTCTGGGGCATCGCCATGATGTGCTTCGGCCTGGCGCTGCAGGCCAAGGTGCTGAACCTGGCGTCGGACGCCACCGACGTGGCCATGGCGCTGTTTTCCGGCATCTTCAATATCGGCATCGGCGGCGGCGCCTTGCTCGGCAGCCTGGTGAGCAGCCAGTTGGGCGTGGCCAATGTCGGCATCGTTGGCGGTATGCTCGGTATCGGCGGTTTGCTGCTGTGCTGCGTGACCACCTATCACTTTTCCAGGCCGCTCAAGCCGCAACCTCTGTAACTATCGGGCAGCAGATCAGCGCTGCTGCCGCAGCCACTCCTCACGGCTGATTTCCCATATCTGCGAAGGCAACCGGCCGGAGACGTAATCACTCTCGCCGGTTTCCACCAGGCACATCCCCTCGCGTTCCGAAAGGCGTTGCGAGGCCCTGTTGGCCACGGCCTTGGGCACACGCATCAGCGGCTGCAGCAGCACCTCGAACCAATAGCGGTTGACCGCCTTGCAGGCTTCGCTCATCAGGCCCTGGCGCTGCCAGGCCGGGGCGATCCAGAAACCGCGGTTATTGTCTGGCGCATCCATCAGGCTGATGACGCCGATCACCCGCTCGGCATCCTTGGCCGGGCGCAGCGTCCAGTGCCATTCGCTGCCGCTGGCCATGGCCGGCAGGGCGACATCACGCAGGTAGGTCAGCGCGCCATCGGCCGGGTAGGGCCAGGGCACGCTGCTATTGAGGTAGCGCACCACCTCCCATTGGCCGAACAGTGGCTGGATCTGCTCGGCGTCCGCCAGCTGCAGGGGCTGTAGAAGCAGGCGCGGTGTGTTGAGGATGGGCAGGCGCATTGCAGGCATTCCTTCGCTGTCGGTCAACGACCGATAGTGCCGTTCGACAGCGTACTTGTCATGCCCGGATCGCTGTCAGACGCTCGCCTGGACGATCCCGGCCAGGTGCTGCCGGTAACGGATCACGTCGCGCTCGACGTCAGGGCGCTTCATCACGTCCGCGCAGAGGAAGGTCGGCAGGGCGCTCATGCCGAGGAACTGCTGAGACTTGTGGAACGGGAAGTAGACGGCATCCACGCCCTTGCCTTCGAAGAAGTCGCTGGGGTCGTCGAAGGCTTGCTGCGGGGCGTTCCAGGTGAGCGAGAGCATGTACTGCTTGCCCTGGATCAGGCCGCCGCTGCCGTATTTCTGCGAGGCATCGGAGCGGGTACGACCGTCATTGGCGTACAGGCTGCCGTGGCCTTCGGTGAAGACTTCGTCGATGTACTTCTTGACGATCCACGGCGCGCCCATCCACCAGCCCGGCATCTGGTAGATCACCACATCGGCCCAGAGGAATTTTTGCACCTCTTCGGCGACGTCATAACCCGCGTCGATCTCGGTGGTTCTGAACGGCACGCCAGTCTGGTCGAGAAACGCCATGGCGGTTTCGTGCAGGGTGCGGTTGAATCGACCTGCGGAGTGGGCGAACTGCTTGCCGCCATTGAGGAGCAGGATCTTCTTCATGGTGTATTCCCGTCACTGATTGAGTAGCGGCAGGCTACGGGCTCCGGGCGAGGGGAAAAACGCCTGCCCAGGCAAATCACTATTGACTGAAAAGCACGAATCCACGGCGATTTCCTGGTGTAGGGTGCAACTCGCATCCCCCACGGAGACTCATCATGTACGGCTTCATCCTGCACGCTCACACCCACCCTGAACGGGCCGAGGCCTTCGAGCAGCTGTTCCGCGCCCATGTCGAAGCGAGCCGCGCCGAGCCCGGCTGCATCGAATACCACATGCTGCGCGATGTCGAGGATCCCACCCTGTTCATCTTCTTCGAGGTGTGGCAGTCCCGCCAGCACCTGGCGGTGCACAGCGCCTTGCCGCATATGCGCGACTTCCATGAGCGGCGCATGGACTATTTACTGCGGGACTTCGAAATTCGCGAGATCGAGATACTCAGCCCGGCATCGGCCAGGCTGGCGGATTGAAGCCCCAGCCAGCCATCGCAGGCTGGCCGGCGACGCTTAGGACCTGTTCACGATCTTTCGACGAGACGCCACGCGCAATGGCAGCAAAAAGGCGAAAGCGGCCGTAGGGTGGATGACGCTCTTTTCATCCACCATCGCGATCGCAGAGTGGTGGACGGATGAAGCGTCGTCCACCCTACAAATGTCCGCTAGCGCCACTTTGCCGCCGATCTATGGGAATACGGGTTCCGGTTTGCCAAGTGCACAGGATCGTGAACAGGCGCTTACAGAATGACCCTCAGGCACTGGCCTGCGTGATACAGCGAGAAGCCGGTCTCGTACATGCTGCTGCGCAGCTCTGCGCCGCGCAGTGCCTGCATGGGTGAGAAAGGAATGGGCAGCGCTGCGCTGTCGTCGCTCGACAGGAACTGGGCCAGGGCCTTGCCGACCACCGTACCCGTGGTGTTGCCGCGGCCGTTGTAACCGGTGACCGCGACCAGCCCGGGGGCCGGCTCGAACAGGCGCATCAGGTGATCGGGGGTGAAGTCGATGCAGCCGGTCCAATGCAGTTGCCACTCGACCTTGCCCAGCGCCGGGAAGTAGTGCTGCTGGATGCGATCAGCCCAGCCACGAATGAACCAGTCCGGTTTGTTGTCGGCGCGGCCCATGCTGCCCAGCAGCAGGCGGCCATCGGCGTCGCGGCGAATGCTGCTGAGCACCTTGCGCGTGTCCCATGAGCCCTGGCCGTGGCGCAGCACCTGCTCGGCCGCGGCGCCGTGCAGCGGCGTCGAGGCGACCTGCAGGTAATAGCCGCGAAAATAGTGACGCTGCAGCTGCGTCCACTCGCCCTCGGTGTAGGCGCCCGTGGAGATGATCACCTTCTGCGCGTTGACGGCGCCCTGGCCGCCACGCACTTGCCAGGCATCACCACAGCGGGTCAGTGCCTTCACCGGCGAGTGTTGGTGGATGCGTCCGCCGAGGCGCATGACTGCCCTGGCCAGGCCCATGGTGTAAGCCATAGGGTTGATGGTGCCGGCCCGGCGGTCGAGCAGGGCGCCGGTGATCCTGTCGGTACCGCAGTAGTCGGCACAGGCTGCTCCCGTGAGCAATTCGACATCGGCACCGCGCCGCCGCCATTGCCCTTCGCGATCCTTGAGGTCGGCCAGGCCGGCGGCGTTGTGCGCCATGTGCAGGGTGCCGTCGTTGCGTGCCTGGCAGTCGATGCCGAGGCGCCGGATCTGCGCGAACACCGCGGCGGGTGCCTGGCCGAGCACCTCGTTGAGGCGGCTGCCGTGGCGCTGGCCCAAGGTGGCTTCGACATCATCGGGCTTGATCCAGGTGCCGGCATTGACCAGGCCGACGTTGCGTCCCGAGCCGCCGTGGCCCACTTCATGGGCGTCGAGCACGCAGACCGTGCGACCCTGTTCGAGCAACTGCAAGGCGGCCGACAGCCCGGTGATGCCGGCGCCGATGATGCAGACATCCGCCTGCACGTCGCCATTCAGCGGCCCGGACAATGATTCGCGCGGCGTAAGCGTTTCCCACAGACAGGCGTGCTGCAATTGACGCATGGCGCGACCTCGCTCAGTCGAAGACGATGCCCTGGGCCAGCGGCAGTTCGCGGGAATAGTTGATGGTATTGGTCTGCCGGCGCATGTAGGCCTTCCAGGCGTCGGAGCCGGATTCGCGACCGCCGCCGGTTTCCTTTTCGCCACCGAACGCGCCGCCGATTTCCGCACCGCTGGTGCCGATATTCACGTTGGCGATACCGCAGTCGCTGCCCGAGGCACTCTGGAAGCGCTCGGCCTCGCGCAGGTCGGTGGTGAAGATGCACGACGACAGGCCCTGGGGCACCTCGTTGTTCAGGCGCAGGGCCTCGTCGAATGTGTCGTAGCCCAGCACGTAGAGGATAGGCGCGAAGGTTTCATGGCGTACGACATCGGTCTGGCCGGGCATTTCGACGATGGCCGGGCTGACGTAGTAGGCATCCGGGTAGCGCTCCTGCAACTGGCGCTCGCCGCCGAATACCGTGCCGCCTTCGTCCCGGGCGCGGCCCAGGGCGCTTTGCATGGCGTCGAAGGCCTGCTTGTCCATCAGTGGGCCGACCAGATTGTCCTGACGCGGATCGCCGATGCGCACCTTGGCGTAGGCCGCCTTGAGGCGGGCGACCACCTCGTCTTGCACCGAGCGGTGGACGATCAGGCGGCGCAGGGTGGTGCAGCGCTGCCCGGCGGTGCCGACGGCACTGAACAGGATGCCGCGCACCGCCAGGTCGAGGTCGGCGCTGGGCGCCAGGATCATCGCGTTGTTGCCGCCCAGTTCGAGGATGCTGCGAGCGAAACGTGCCGCCACCCGTGGACCGACCTCGCGGCCCATGCGGGTACTGCCGGTGGCGCTGATCAGTGGCACGCGGGCATCGTCGACCAGCGCCTCGCCCGCTTGGCGATCGCCGATGATCAACTGTGCCAGGCCTTGCGGCGCGTCGCCGAAGCGCTTCAGCGCCTTGTCGAACAGGGCCTGGGAGGCGAGGGCGGTCAGCGGGGTCTTTTCCGAGGGTTTCCAGATCACCGCGTTGCCCGTCACCAGCGCCAGGGTGGTGTTCCAGGCCCAGACCGCGACCGGGAAGTTGAAGGCGCTGATCACCCCGACCACACCCAGCGGGTGCCAGGTTTCACGCATATGGTGGCCAGGACGTTCGGAGGCGATGGTCAGGCCGTACAGCTGGCGCGACAGGCCGACGGCGAAGTCGCAGATATCGATCATCTCCTGCACTTCGCCCAGGCCTTCCTGGGTGATCTTGCCGGCCTCGATGGACACCAGCTCGCCCAGCTCGGCCTTATGCTCGCGCAGCACCTCACCGAAGATGCGCACCAGCTCGCCACGCCGAGGGGCTGGCACGTCACGCCAGGCCAGAAACGCCTGGTGGCCGCTGGCGATCTTGGCGCGCACCGCTTCGGCGCTTTCCAGGCGTACGCCGGCGATCCGGCTGCCGTCGATCGGCGTGTAAACGGCATGTTCGCCGCCCTGAAAGGTGTGTGGTTGTACACCGAGGCGTTCCAGCAGTTGACCAACCATCGTTCTCTCCTGCGTTGCCGCCTGGCGACGATCTGGCGCGTTGGCTACCCGATCATCGGCAGGCGCTGAATAGGGGCGTCGTTTGCAGTGACTTCACGCAGTATCGACCCGAATGTTTTTTTCGAACAAACGACCTTTACGCACCACATCATTCCCTCGGAGAATGAACCATCGCTGCCCGAGCTCTCGGAGTGTTCATGTCCAAACGCCTGCTTCCCACCATGGCCGCCCTGCAGTGTTTCGAGTCGGCCGCCCGGCACATGAGCTTCACCCGTGCCGCCGAGGAGCTGCACCTGACCCAGAGCGCGGTCAGCAAGCAGGTCGCGCAACTCGAGGAGATGCTCCAGCATCTGCTGTTCCATCGCATTCGCCGGCGCCTGCAACTGACCCCCGCCGGCGAGCTGTACCTGGCCGAGGTCGACAAGATCCTCACCCAGGTCGATATCTCCAGCCGCTACATCCTCTCCTACGGCGGCGAGACCGAGGTGTTGCGCGTGGCCACCCAGCCGACCTTCGGCGTGCGCTGGCTGATCCCCAATCTCAGGGGCTTCTCCAGGGCTCACCCGACGATCCACCTGGACATCCGCAACGAACTGGAGCCCTTCGACCTGGTGCAGGCCAAGGCCGACGTGGCGTTCTTCTACGGCAACGGCACCTGGCCCGGCGCCACGTGCATCGAGCTGTTCGGCGAGGACGTGATCGCGGTCTGCGCACCGTCGATCCTGCCGGATGCGGCGTTCACCAGCGCCGGGAACCTGACGTCCCTGGTTTTGCTGCAATGCGCTTCACGGCCCGAGGCCTGGCACCAGTGGTTCGACGAGCAGGGCATCGACACCGAATACAGCTACCACGGCCCGCGCTTCGACACCTTCTATATGTGCATCCGCGCCGCCCAGGATGGTTGTGGCGTCGCCCTGGTGCCGCGTTTCCTGGTCGAGGAGGAACTGGCCGAAGGCAAGCTGGTGATCCCCTGGCAACACCTGAAGGTCAGCGAGGGCGCGCATTACATCGCCTGCGCCGAGCAGTCGCTGGAGTTGCCCAAGGTTCGGGCGCTGGTCGAGTGGGTCCTGGACAAGGTTCGCTGACCGCGCGCAATACCCTGACGCCGGTGCACGCTGTTCGGCATAATGCAGCCCTTTGTAAGGACGGTCCGCCATGCACCAGGTAGCACCCATTCGTGAGGTCGACTATGAGCTTTCCCGGGAGAGCCTTGAAGCCTTCATGCTGGAACAGCGCCAGCGCCAGAAAGACGCGATCAAGCAGATAAACGGCGGCTGGCTGCGTGTGCGCAACGGGGCCTATATCGGCGCCGCGGTGGTCATGACGGTGGACCTGCTGATAGCCGGCACGCTGACGGCGATTTCGGCCATCGCCATCGGCCTGATTCTGCTGGGCATGTGGGCGAAAGCGAAGGCGCAGGCCAAGCTGGCGGAGATGGGCGCTGGCGCCCCGCAACCGAAATGGCTGATCCGCCGCCTGCTCAATAAACGTATCTTCAAGGGCCGTGAGCACATGAGTGGCTCGGTGCGCTTCTATGCCGACCGGGTCGTGGTCGACCAGGGCGGCAGCCACTTCGAGTCCGCCTACGAGGGCGACAAGATCGACCTGATCATCCAGTCGCCCGGCTACCTGCAGCTGCTGCCGATTCCAATCCCCGAGCTGGAGGACGAGATCTACTACATCCCGCTGCAAGCCATCCCCGAGTCCGTCGAATTGATTGCCTGGTTGCAGGGCAAGGATAATTTCATCGTCGCCTGACGCGTTGCCGGGCCGTCCGTCGGCGCACCCTCCGTCATGGTCCCGTCGCGGGATGCAAGACCGCCACCTCACTGGGTGGCGCTGGCCGCAGCATTCCCTGAGGGAATGGAAAACTGAAGATATGTCGTTTGTCAGTGCCTGCCAGGCTGCGCAGAATCTGATCGCGCTTGCGCCGTCGCTGGCGCTGCCAGCCGGAACCGACCGCTTCGAACATAAGGGAGGCAGCGATCACCATGCACAGCCCGGTATTCGTCAGCCCGGACACTATTCGCGCACGGTTTTCCCGTGCCATGTCCGACCTCTACAAACGTGAAGTCCCGCTCTACGGCAGGTTGCTGGAGCTGGTCGCGCATACCAATGCGCAGGTCATGCAGGGCCAGCCCGAGCTTGCCGAGCAGCTGCGCGTCACCGGCGAGATCGAACGGCTGGATGCGGAGCGCCACGGCGCCATTCGCCTCGGCACGGCGGCTGAGCTGTCGACCATTCGCCGGTTGTTCGCGGTGATGGGCATGCGGCCGGTGGGCTATTACGACCTGGCACCTGCGGGTGTGCCGGTGCACTCCACGGCGTTTCGCGCGGTTCATGAAGCGGCGCTGCAGGCCAGCCCGTTCAGGGTGTTCACCTCGCTGCTGCGCCTGGAGTTGATCGAGGATGCCGGGCTGCGCCGGCTGGCCGCCGAATTGCTGGCCAGGCGGCGCATCTTCACCCCGCGGGTCATCGAGCTGATCGGGCAGTGTGAAGTCGCTGGTGGCCTGCTGGCCGGCGAGGCGGACGAGTTCATCGGCGAGGCGCTGCAGACGTTCCGCTGGCACAGCCAGGCCACGGTCAGTGCCGAACAGTACCGGCAACTGCATGGTCAGCATCGCCTGATCGCCGATGTGGTGGCGTTCAAGGGGCCACACATCAACCACCTGACACCGCGCACCCTGGATATCGACGCGATTCAGGCCGGCATGCCGCGCCACGGCATCACTCCCAAGGCGGTGATCGAAGGGCCGCCGCGGCGCAACTGCCCGATCCTGTTGCGCCAGACCAGCTTCAAGGCGCTGCAGGAAGCCGTGGCCTTCATCGGCCAGGACGGGCCGCAGGGCAGCCACACCGCCCGTTTCGGCGAGATCGAACAGCGCGGTGCGGCGCTCACGGCGAAAGGTCGTGAACTTTATGATCGATTGCTCGACGGCGCTCGCCAGGCCCTCGCTGCAACGCCCAGCGAAGCCAATGCCGGGCAGCATGACGCGCTGATGGCCGAACACTTCCGGGCCTTCCCCGACGACCATGAGGCGATGCGCCGCGATGGCCTGGCCTACTTTCGTTACTTCGCCACACCCGCAGGTATCGCTGCGGCGAGGCCGGGGCATCGTCCACAACTCGATGCCCTGGTCGCGGCTGGCCATGTGCGCGTCGAACCGCTGGTTTACGAAGACTTTCTGCCGGTCAGCGCGGCGGGGATCTTCCAGTCCAACCTGGGCGAGGGCGCACAGGTCGACTACGCCAGCGGCTCGAGCCAGGCGGATTTCGAAGCGGCCCTGGGCGCCAGGGTGGAAGATGAACTGAGCCTGTACGCCGACACCCAGCGTCGTTCGCTGGCCGCCTGTGCCGAGGCGCTGCGACTCGACACCCTGGGGTGATGCACACGGCACTGGACAAGCGTCGTGACTGACGCCATGGTCGCTCTCTTTGCGCAGTCGAGAGAGAGCGATGTCGAAAGCTGGCCTGGTGCTTGTTCTGCTGGCTGTTTTCCAGGTAACTCCCGCATTGGCCTGTGCGCCGGGCGAAACCCAGGTCTGCCTGGGCGGCTGCATCTGCATACCCGACCCGAACGGCGTGCTCGGCCCCATGCAGGAACAGGCAGGGCAGATCACCGGTGCCGCGCTGGAAGGCTGGATCCTGCGCTCCCGGGCGTCGGCGGCGCGGGAAGGTACCTTGCCGATCCCCGCCGACATCCGGCGCCAGTTGCTGCCGTTCTATGCCGCCGAACTGCTCGACGGCGTGCGCTACAAGGTCGGCGACAGCGACGAACTGAGCGCCGCCCGCAACGTCATGCAGAACCCCGATATCAAGGCGGTGACCCTGGTCGACATCATCGTGTTTCGCAGCGCCGCGATGGCCGAGCAGGACGTGGCCCTGTGGGCCCACGAACTGCTGCACGTGCAGCAGTACCGGGAATGGGGCAGCGCCGGTTTTGCGGCGCGCTACAGCCGCGATTTCAATGCCGTGGAGGCGCCGGCCTATCGGCGTCAGGCAGAAATTGCACGCTTTTTGCGCGAGCAGGGCCGCAATTAGCCGCGCCTACTCGGCGCGCTTGGCTCGCAGTGCTATCACGCACAACACGCTGGCCGCCAGGTTGACGGTCACCGGGTTGAACGCATCCGCCAGCAGCGCCGGAACGAAGATCGCCACATCCACCAGCAGCAGAATCAGCGCTGCCAGGGCCAAGCACAGCGGCCAGCGCTGCCGACGCAGCAGCAGGATCGCCAGCCCCAGCAGGATCTCGGCGACGCCCGCCAGCGCAGCCGCGGCGTGAGGCAGGCCATGGGCGTCGAGCATGCGCAGTTCGGTGGGGCTGACAAACAGCAGCTTCGGCACCAGGCCGTGGTAGAGAAAGATCACGCCGACGGTCAGGCGTGCCAGCAGGGCATCAGTCATGCAGGAAGCGCTCGCGGTCTTCGGGACGGGGCATCTGGCAATAATCGTGACGCCCGAACAGGCGGTAGCGATTACGGGCGATGGGATCGTAAGCCCGGTCGCGCACGCCTCGCGGTATTACCCGCAGCACCGTCGCCCAGCGCCACGGTGCCGGCAACTGCCGAAGGATCGCCAGAATGGCCTCACTGCGCTTCAGCGCCCGATCACCCTCGACATAGAGCAACGTGTCGAAATGATCCAGCGGCATGCCGAACCAGGCGAGGATCGCCTGGCCTTGCGGAGATTGCACGCTGCACAGCTTGAGCGTGCCTGCACGGTCATGGCGGATCAGAAAACGGCTCCAGCCATTGCACAATTTGCAGACACCATCGAACAGCACGACCCGATCACCGGCCTGCATATAGGGTGGGTAAGCCATGGGTATCCTCCGTGTCGACGACGTGCCAAGCGTAACGCACCTGCGGGCTCGGTAATGCATATCTGCACGGGCATGGGCGTACCGCCTGGCCAGTCCATCGATGACAGCGACCGTCTATGCTTGGTGGCAGAGCGGTATGCAGGCGAGCTTGTTGCCACGGTTGGCTCAATAAAGCGCCTGTGCAGCCGATACGCTTCAACAGGATGGCCTTTGGAGAAAGAGCATGTTCGGTAGTCGCTTGAAAAAAGAATTGCAGGCCAAGGATGTCGAACTGTCATTGCTGCGACAGCTTTACCAAGGCATCCAGACCGAGATGATCCTGGTGACGATCGATCCCCAGTATCGAATCATCGATTTCAACAGCAACTTCGCCAGCTTCATCGGCTACCAGCCGGAGCAGCTCGGTAACCGGTCGATGAGCGAGATCGTGCCTGACTACGTGAAGTCGCTGCCGTGTTTCAAGAACCTCGCCGCCGCCGTCAAGTCCGGTCAATCCGTACGCGATCGCTATCGCTTCCTGCGTGCCGACGGCGCGCTGGTGTGGGTCCAGGCCTGTTGGCAACCGGTAGTCGACGAGGCCGGGGTGGTGCGGCGCGTGCAATGCTTCGGCATGGACATCACTGCCACCATGGACAAGGCGCGGGAAAACGAAGACTTCATCAACGCCTTGCTGCGCTCCACGGCGGTGATCGAGTTCGACCTGGGCGGCCATGTGCTCACGGCCAATGAACAGTTCCTCCAGTGCATGGGCTACGGCCTGGAGCGGATCAAGGGCAAGCACCACAGCCTGTTCTGTCTGCCCCACGAGTACGAGTCCGCGCAGTACAGGCAGTTCTGGGAGCGGCTCAACCGCGGCGAATTCATCGCCGGGCGCTTCAAGCGGCTCGACAGCCACGGCCGCGAAGTCTGGCTGGAGGCGACCTACAACCCGGTGCGGGACACCCAGGACAAACTGTACAAGGTGGTCAAGTTCGCCACCTTGATCACCGACCAGGTTCACCGCGAGAACCAGGTCAACGAGGCAGCCAGCATCGCCTACGGGATTTCCCAGCAGACCGACACCACTGCCCAGCGCGGTGCTCAGGTGGTGACCGATACCGTGCAGACCATGCAGCGCATTGCCGAGCAAATGACCTCTGCATCGCAAGGCATCGAGGCGCTGGGCAAGCAGTCGATCCTGATCAGCACCATGGTGCAGACCATCGGCAGCATTGCCCAGCAGACCAACCTGCTGGCGCTCAACGCCGCCATCGAGGCCGCCCGGGCAGGCGAGCAGGGCCGTGGTTTCGCGGTCGTCGCCGATGAAGTTCGGCAACTGGCCAGCCGTACCAGCAGCGCCACCGAAGAAATCGTCGGGGTGGTTCAGGATAACCAGAAATTGGTGGATGCCGCTGTGCACGACATGGCCAGCAGCCGCACGCAGGCGCAGGCAGGCCTCGAATTGGCCAAGCAGGCCGGCGACGTGATCGTCGACATCCGCCAGGGTGCCAAGCAGGTGCTGGCCGCGGTGGAAGGCTTCGCCCGGCAGCTCAAGTGATGTGCGTCTTCGGGCGCTGGCACGGCGCGGCTGGTCAGGCGGCAACCACCCGGTGCTTGCCGGCGCGCTTGGCCCGATACAGGCACTCGTCGGCGCTTTTGAGCAGGCGCGTCACGTTCTGCTGCCCGGCGACGGCGACCAGGCCGGCGCTGAAGGACAGCGTGATGCCCTGAGTGGGCTGGGCGGCGAGCCGCTGGAGCAGTGCCTCGATGGCCTGGCTGGCAGCGGCCAGGCTATCGCTGGCCAGCAGCAGGCCGAATTCCTCGCCTCCCAGGCGACCGTATGCATGCAGGTCACGGGTCTGCTCGAGATGGCGGGCGAACTCGACCAGCACGGCATCGCCGACGTCGTGGCCGTGCCGGTCGTTGATCAGCTTGAAATCGTCGATATCGAGCATGGCGAAGAACAGCCGCTGGCTGTCCGTGGCGTGCAGTGCCTGTTCCAGGCTGTTCATCAGCGCCCGCCGGTTGGGCACGCCGGTGAGCATGTCGGTTTCCGCGAGATGGCGATAGCTTTCCTTGAGTTCGTAGGTCTTGCGCATCATGTGGATGAAACTGACGTTGGTCATCGCACCGAGCATCAGTGCAGACAGCACGAACACCGCATAGAGCGGCAGCGCCTCCAGGTTGAGCAGGGGCGGGTTGGCATCCCACATCACCAGCCAGACGGCGGTCGATCCGCATACGTAGTCCAGCGCGCGGACGAAGAACACCACACCGCACAGGGTGATCAGCGTGCTCACTGCCATGGCCCAGGTGTGCATATGGGCCTCGTCCATTCGCTCGATCTGCAGCTTGAACAGGTAGGCGGCGAGAATCATGTAGACCCCGCCGCCGATCCGCCACAGGGCGAAGCTTTTGGTCGAGGACATGCCCAGCCAGACCAAGGAAATGCTCAGCGCGGTGAGCATCTCCTCGGCGCTCAAGGGGGAGCTGGTGTAGGGATTGAGTGCCAGGCTGCCCAGCCAGCAGGTGACGGCGATGAGCTGGACGAGATTGATCGGCAGCCAGAGCATCCGCTTGATGTGATGGTGATACGTCATGTTCTCTTCCTGCGACGAGCGCACAGAGGCTGGCCCATGGCAAACGTGGTGGTGGCGATGATGCGCTGGATCGTCGGGTGGAGTCGAATCATTTAGTGGCGTTATGACTTCATCGTCGCGCAGCTGTTCCATCTATCTGCAGCGTGTCAGCGTCGTGGCTGCTCGCGGGGTGCTGCAGGTCGCTCAGGACGCTGCCGGGCGTGACGGATACCCATGCCAACATGGGGCTCGGCGAGCGCGCAAAGACGCCTCGAAACGCCAGGCCGGCGAGTAGCCGTAGTCGCCGGGGCATCGGGCCGCTACTGCATGCGGTGCAGAGTCTAGCGGGTTTGGATGACGGGATTTCTACCGGTCACCGGGGCGCCGGGAAAACCGCCCTGACAGGGCGCGCCTGGCCCAGCCGGAGGCGTCTGGGGCAGCGCTTGTCCCACCGCTCAGTGGGGCGACCACTGCCGGGCTGTCTTGAGCAGGTCTTCCGGGGTGATATGGCCGACCACCTGGGTCGCGGCGCTGCCGGGGAGCGGCAGATCGAGGATGTGGCCCTTCATCTTGCCGACCACATGCATTTCACAGGGCTTGCAGTCGAACTTCAGGGTCAGCACTTCATCGCCATGCACCAGTTGCATCGGCGCGACCTTGGTGCGCACGCCGGTAACGCCCTTGGCCTGTTTCGGGCACAGGTTGAAGGAGAAGCGCAGGCAGTGCTTGGTGATCATCACCGGCACTTCACCCAGTTCCTCGTGTGCCTCGTAGGCTGCGTCGATCAACTGCACGCCGTGGCGATGGTAGAACGCGCGCGCCTTGTGGTTGTAGACGTTGGCCAGGAACGACAGGTGCGACTCCGGGTAAACCGGTGGCGGTGTGCTTTCGGCCTTGCGCCCGCCACGCGGGTGGGCGGCGACGCGTGCTTCGGTCAGTGCTTCGATGGCCTCGCGGCGCAGGCTCTTGAGCTGCGAGTTGGGTACGAAGAATGCTTGGGGCGCATCCAGTTCGACGCCTTGGGCATGGTAGAGGGTGGTACCCAGCTGGGTGAGCAGATCACGCAGCCCGTCGAGGGCCTGCTGCGGTTTGTTGGCGGTGCCGAACGGGCCGTCCAGGTGGACGGTGGCGCTGATACCTTCCTCGCTGGTCGCGGTCAGGGTCAGGCAGCGTTCATGCAGTTCGGCTCGCCACTGGATACCGATGCGGCGCTCTGCGGAAGTCTTCTGCAGTGCCTGCTGCCAGTTGTGATCCAGGTTGCGCGACAGCGGGTGGTTGGGGCGCAGGCGGAACATGCCTGTCGGCATTTCGTTGGGCTCGACGCGGTAGCGCCAGCGCCTCTCGCCGTCTTCTTCGAACGTGTCTTGCAACTCGGCGATGTTGCTGCGAAAGCCCACCACGTCGCGCTTGACCAGCACGTTGAGGCCGTCGCCGTTGGACAAGGGTTCAAAGGTGACGGCGATCAGGTCGCGTTTGTTGACTTTCTCGACATGGCCGACAGGGAGCCCGGTGAAGGTCGGCGAATCGAAGGCGCCGATATCGACCTTGCGCTCGGTGACGAAGTAGTCGGTGCTGCCGCGGTGGAAGGTCTTGTCCGGATCGGGCAGGAAGAAATGCGCCGTGCGGCCGCTTGAGGCACGGGCGAGATCCGGGCGCTCGATGAGGATGTCGTCGAGGCGCTGGCGGTAATAGGCGGTGATGTTCTTCACGTAGCCCATGTCCTTGTAGCGCCCCTCGATCTTGAACGAGCGCACACCGGCCTCGACCAGGGCGCGCAGGTTGGCGCTCTGGTTGTTGTCCTTCATCGACAGCAGGTGCTTCTCGAAGGCCACCACGCGACCCTGGTCGTCCTTCAGGGTGTAGGGCAGGCGGCAGGCCTGGGAGCAGTCGCCGCGGTTGGCGCTGCGGCCGTTCTGGGCATGGGAAATGTTGCACTGGCCGGAAAAGGCCACGCACAGCGCGCCGTGGATGAAGAACTCGATGGCCGCATCGGTTTCATCGGCGATGGTGCGGATTTCCTGCAGATTCAGCTCGCGGGCCAGCACCAGCTGCGAGAAACCGGCCTGGTCGAGGAACTTGGCCCGGCCCAGGGTGCGGATGTCCGTCTGTGTGCTGGCATGCAGCTCGATCGGCGGGATGTCCAGATCCAGCACGCCCAGGTCCTGCACGATCAATGCATCCACGCCCGCGTCGTAGAGCTGGTGGATCAGCGTGCGCGCCGGCTCCAGCTCATCGTCGTGCAGGATGGTGTTGAGGGTGGTGAATACCCGGGCGTGATAGCGACGGGCGAACTCCACGAGCCCGGCGATATCGCTGACGTCGTTGCACGCGTTGTGCCGCGCGCCGAAGCTCGGGCCGCCGATGTAGATGGCATCGGCGCCATGCAAGATGGCCTCGCGAGCGATGTCGACATCACGGGCGGGGCTGAGCAGTTCCAGGTGGTTCTTGGGCAAGGACATGTTTTTTCTTTATAGGGCTGAGCACGGTAGGCGCGCATTGTACCGGGCCCTTGGCAGGAGGACACCCGCGATATACCGGACGGCCGACAAGGCTTTTGACGGACGGCCATCTGTGGGACAGTAGCGCCCTTTTTGCGGGGGAGCGTCGTCGATGGATAACAAAGGGCTCGAAAAGCTCGACCAGTTGCTGCTCAAGTACGGCAACGATGATTCCGTTCTGTCCGCCAGTGAGCTGGATGGTTTTTTTGCCGGGATCGTCTCCGGGCCTCGGCAGGTCGACCCGGGTGTCTGGTATCCAGCCATCTGGGCCGACAAGCTGCCGCGCTGGCCGAGCGACAAGGAGGCGGAAACCTTCCGCAAGCTGGCCATCGAGCTGATGAGCGAAGCGGCCTACATGCTGGGGGAGGAGCCGGACGACTACGAGGCGATCTTCCTGGCTGACGACGACGGCAAGGGCGAGAAGCTCATCGTTTCCGAGTGGTGCGCGGGTTACCTGCGCGGGGCGAATGTCGCTGGCTGGCTCGATGACGGCTTGCCAGAGGCGCTGCAAGCCTCGTTGGCGGTGATCATCCTGCACGGCGCCGAGAGCGGCTCGGAGGCACTCAACGCCCTGTCCGACGATGAGTACGCTGCCTCGGTCGCTATGCTCGAGCCGGCTGCGGTGGCGATCCATGCGTACTGGCAGGAGCATCTCGAGCCGTTGCTGCCCGTACGCCGTGACGAAACCAAGGTCGGCCGTAACGATCCCTGCACCTGTGGCAGCGGCAAGAAGTACAAACAGTGCTGCATGCCGTGAGCGGTGTCATGGCCGCTGCAACCGGCCCAGCCACTGATGCACGCGTAGCGCCTGCGGGCTCGCTGCCTGAGTGCTGAGGCGCTGCAGGGCGTCCAGGCTGATGAAGGCCTGGGGGATTTCGTCGTCGCCGAACAGAATGTCAGCAGGATGGCAGTGTTCCAGCAATGCACGCCGCCAATCGGCGTAACCCAGCAAATTGCACAGCGTCGGGGCATCCAGCCACGGCCTGTCATCGGTCGTGTAGCGTATGGCTATCTCGTGGCCTTCGAAAATCAGCAGGTGTGATCGCATCCTTGGCTTCCCTGGCGCGCTGTCTTCCTGTTCATCTGTCGGTGATGAAATCATAAATTTCATTTTCAGTACAACTGAAAGCTCAATCAAGTGTGGATGCGGAATTAACGTCCGCCCCCATGACTGAGAAAACCGAATTTGCCCAGCGCCTGCGCGATGCCATGCGCGCAGCGGGGTATCCCGATCGACCTGCCGTGCTGGAGCGAGAGTTCAACTCCCGTTACTGGGGGCGTTCCGTGACCTTCCAGGCAGTTTCGCGCTGGCTGCGTGGGCAATCCATCCCCTCCCAGGACAAGCTGCTGGTGCTCTCCGAGTGGCTTCGGGTGGAGCCCCAGGCCCTGCGTTTCGGCGAACGTGCCGCAATCGCTGCGCGCGAGCAACGGGGACGCTGGGAAGACCCGACGTTCTACCCCGAGCGCGAAGCCATCGACGCGTTTCTGCTGCTGCCGGCGTCGCAGCGCAAGGTGGTGCGTGACGTGATCATGGCGTTCGCCCAGGCCGCTGCCGAGCCGGGCAGCAAGAAGTCCGGCAGCGACTGACGGGCAGGTTCGTCAGTGCGTACCTGCCTTCTCCAAGGCCCCGGCGCGGCCGTGCGTGAAACGTCAACGGACCCTAGAGCTGGAAGCGGGCGATGTTCTCGCGCAGTGCCTCGCTGGTTCGGGCCAGGCTTTCGCTTTCCCGCTGGTTGGCAGCGAACGCTTCGGCGGACTGGGCGCTGCTGTCGCGCACGTTGATGACACTCTGATTGATCTGCTCGGCCACCGTGCTCTGCTCCTCGGCGGCCGTGGCGATCTGCTGGTTCATGCCGTTGATCCGTTCGATCATGCCGACGATGCGCATCACCACTTCACCGGCTTCCGACACGCCGTTCACCGACTGCCGGCTGGACGCCTGGCAGTGCTGCATGTAGGTGGCGGTTTCATCGGCGATGCGTTGCAGGCTGCCGATCAGCGTTTCGATTTCCGCGGTGGCACCCTGGGTGCGTTGCGCCAGGCTGCGAACCTCGTCCGCGACCACCGCGAAGCCGCGTCCGGCCTCACCGGCGCGGGCGGCCTCGATGGCCGCGTTGAGGGCCAGCAGGTTGGTTTGGTCGGCGACCGCCTTGATCACGTCGAGTACGCTGCCGATGTTGCCGCTTTCCTGCTTCAGGCGCGCCATCGCCTCGGCGGAGCGGTCGATGACACCTGCCAGCTCGCCGATCAGGGCGACGGCGTGGCGTGTCTTGTCCTGGCCGAGAAGGGCGGCGCTGTCCGCCTCGCCAGCGGCCTGGGCCGCGGTTTCGGCATTGCGGGCGACCTCCTGGACGGTCGCTGACATCTCATGGATGGCCGTGACGATCTGTTCGATCTCCATTTGCGCCTGGGCGACACCCTTGGCGTTGTGCTGGCTCGACTCGGCCATCTCCTGGCTGGCGGCAGCCACCGATTGCGACGAGGCATCGATGCGTTGCGCCATGTCGCGCAGGTTGCGTTGCATCTTGCGCAGCGAGCCGAGTACCCCCTGACCGTCGTCCGCGCCGCCGTGCTGGCGCAGATCGCCCTCGGCGACCTGTTGCGCGAGGCGGTCGAGGTCGCTCGGTTCCGAGCCCAGGCTGCGCAGCAGGCTGCGGGTGATCAGATGGCCGAGCACCACGGCGAGCAGGGTCGACAGCAGGACGATGGCCAGCAGCAGGCTGCGTTGCTGGCGATAGCTGGCGTCGTTGTGCGCCAGCTGTTCGGTGGCGACGCCTTCGGTGTAGTCCAGGTACGCATCGATCGCACTGGTCAGCTCGGCCAGCAGGGGCGAGCACTGCTGGGTGATCATCTCGATGGCCAGGCTGTCCTGCCCGGCGAACACCTGGTCGGCGATGCGCATGGCGACCGGCTCGTAGCGCTGTTCGACCGCCTTGATGTCGTTGAACAGCGCGCGCGCCTGTGGCGACACGTCCTGGTCGCGGTCGATCTCCAGGGCGAGGGCGTCGAGTTCCCGGGTGACCAGGTCGTTGGCGGCGTTGATCGCCGCGCGCTGTGCGTTGCGTTCTACTGGATCGCCGATCAGCACCAGGTTGCGCAGGTCGATGGCACGGTCCTGGGCGGCATTGGCGAGCTGCCCGGCGAGTTTGGCACGGTGATCGAGGCCGTTGATGTAGCGAGAGAAGCTGTCATTGACGGCCGACAGTTGGTAAAGGGAGGCGCCGGCTACCAGGAGCAGCAGCGCGACCAGAACTGCATAGCTCAGGGATAGCTTGAGGCGGATGGACATCGGGCGGGATTGGCTCATTCTGATGCTCTCGTGTTGGCGTGGTGCGTGTGGATGTTGATCATCGGAAATCGAGTGCTCGCTGAACGTCGCCATCCCTGACGATGAAATCGTTAATCGGCTGGATTATTCAAGTGTATGTTCAATTGGCGGCAGGATAATTGATCTGCAGCATGCTGGCGAAACGATATCTGTGTAGCGAAGTTTCGAGTGGCAAAGGCGTGGGCGGTTCCATCAATCGATGGGAGGCGTGGCTTGGCCGTGCGCCCAGGGCGAGCGGCGGCCAGCAAGCAGGAGGTGTGCGGGAAGTGAGGGCAGGCGCGTCGCTCGGGTTCCCGGGTGGAGGAGGTTGCTCATCCACCCTGAAAACCCGCTGTCATCGGGCGGCCTGCGCGCTGGGCGGTGCCTAGTTGAGCAACTCGGCGAATGCCTTGTCTGCTTCCAGCACGGCTGGCAGGGCGTCGAACAGCTTGGCCAGGTCGATGTCCTCGAACAGCGGGCCTTCCAGATCCTGGCGGGCGGCGTCGCTCAAACCGTGGCTTTCGAGGCTTTGCTCGACGTGGATGGCCTGTGCCACCACGCGCGCGTACTGGCCACCGTCCGGCGCCTGGGCCGGTTTGTTCTGATAGGCGATGGCGTTCTGGATCAGTGCCGGCAACTGCCAGCGTCGGGCCAGTTCAGCACCGACTTCCGGAAAGCCGAAACCCAGTTGCAGGGTTTCCTCGGCAGCCTGAGCAGCGGCTTCGCGATGGGGGTGGCGGTTCAGGCGGCGAGCGAAATCCGGCGCGCCGCTCTGGATCAGCAGTTCACCGATGTTGTGCATCATCGCGCAGGTGAAGGCCGCATCGGTATCGAGTTTGAGCTGGCGCGCCAGGGTCCGTGCGATGCTGGCGACGCGAAAGCTGCGAATCCAGAAACTCTTCAGGTCGAAACCGGTATCGACCTTGAAGGCGCCGGTCATGGCCGACGCCAGCACCAGCGTGCGCAGGGTGTTGAAGCCCAGGCGCATGGCCGCGTCTTCCACGCTGCTGGCCTCCCGCGAGCCGCGAAAGCGCGCCGAGTTGGCCAGGCGCAACACCTTGGCGGCGATCACCGGGTCACGCTCGATATTGCGTGCCACGCTTTCCAGGCTGGTGGCAGGGTTGTCGAACTGCTGAATCAGGTCCTGGGCGACCTTGGGAACGCTGGGCAAGCTATGCAGCTCGGCGAACAGACTGGTGATATCCATATGAAGCTCCTGGGAGAAAACCGGGGGACGATATGGAATTTCAGCATAGCCGCGCTGCAGCCGCCTGCCAGGCTCCGGGCAGGCTTTTTCTCCAGGGGCCGGTCTCTGCGCGAATGAAAAACACACGTGTTTTCAATGCCAAAGCGAGTGTCCGCTGGCCTGACGCGACAGCTCGACGAGCGCGCCCTCGCGGCTGGGCACCTGTGCCTGCGATGTGTTGCCGGCCATTCAGTGACAGCAGGCGCGCGGCTCAGGCGAACACGAAATACTTGCGCACCGTCTCCACCACTTCCCAGGTGCCTTTCATGCCCGGTTCGACGACGAAGATGTCGCCGGCCTTGAGGTGGATCGGCGCCATGCCGTCCGGGGTGATGATGCAGTAGCCTTCCTGGAAGTGGCAGTACTCCCACTTCACGTAGTCCACCCGCCATTTGCCGGGCGTGCAGATCCAGGTGCCCATGATCTTGCTACCGTCATCGGAGGCATAGGCGTTGAGGTTGACGGTATGCGGGTCGCCCTCGATGCGCTCCCACTTGCAGGCATCGACGACGGGTACAGGTTGGGTGTCGCGCAGGACGGTGATCGGTTGGTTGGCCATGAGTGGCTCCTGGTGTTGGACGAAGGTCACTCACCATAGGGGGCCCCGGCGCCGCCCGGTTGTCTGGGGTCGACATGGGCGTGCGTATTCACGCTACCTGCTAAGGCTGGCAAGGCAGGGCGTGCGCGCAGGGTGAAACGGGCATGCACCATTGGCATGCGGGCGAGGCTGAAGTGGCGGCGCAAGGTCAGGTTGGCGCCTAGCGCTGCCGATTACAGCAGCGCATAGCCGTCGTCCAGCAGCTCATTGGCGGTGAAGGAGCTGGCGCTTGGATGCCTGTACTCCAGTGGGCTGCCCTGACAGTGTTGGGTGCCGCCCGAGCAGGTAGTTCAGGCCTTGAGCCGGCGCAGCCATCCCAGGCCCTCGCTGGTATCGCCCCTGGGGCGGTACTCGCAGCCGATCCAGCCGGTGTAGCCCAGCGAGTCGATCACCTCGAACAGGTGGGCGTAGTTCAGCTCGCCCAAGTCTGGCTCGTGGCGATCCGGCACGCCGGCAATCTGGATGTGGCCGATACCAGCGAAATCACGACGCAGCTTCGCGGTCAGGTCGCCTTCGACGATCTGGCAGTGGTAACAGTCAAACTGCACCTTGAGGTTGTCGGCACCCACTTTGCGGACCATGGCCTGGGCCTGATCCTGACGATTGAGAAAGAAGCCCGGCATGTCACGGGTGTTGATCGGCTCGATCAGCACCGTGACACCGGCACCGCGCGCCTGCTCGGCGGCATAGGCGAGGTTTTCCAGGTACACCGCCTGGTGCCTGTCGC
Organism: Phytopseudomonas flavescens; assembly: GCF_900100535.1. Classification (GTDB taxonomy): domain Bacteria; phylum Pseudomonadota; class Gammaproteobacteria; order Pseudomonadales; family Pseudomonadaceae; genus Aquipseudomonas; species Aquipseudomonas flavescens. The sequence goes on along the minus strand of NZ_FNDG01000031.1, from coordinate 28,038 downwards.
GCAGTGCTTCATCGGGCAGCAGGCCGGCCATCACGTGGATGCGGTCGTTGCCCAGCACCTGGGCATACTCCAGTGCCTTGGCCACGCCTGCACGGAACTCCGCCTCGCGGCCCGGCAGGCTGGCGATGCCGCGCTCGCCGGCGGCCCAGTCTCCTGGCGGGGCGTTGAACAATGCCTGCACGAGGCCGTTGTCGCTCAGGCACTGTTTCAGCACCTGAGCGCTGTGGTCGTAGGGAAACAGGTACTCCACCGCCGCGAAGCCGTCGGCGGCAGCCGCGGCGAAGCGGTCCAGGAAATCGTGCTGCGGGTACAGCATGCTTAGGTTGGCGGCGAAACGAGGCATGGGGCGCTCTCTTGCAGATCGACAGAAGGTGGAGAGAGGCGAGCGCCTGGGCGCTCACCTTTGTCTCAAACGAATGGCCACAGGATGAGGGTCATCACGAAGCCCAGGGTGCCCAGGATAGTGACCAGTACGGTCCAGGTGCGCAGACCATCGGCCACGTTCAGGCCAGCCAGTTTGGTGAACATCCAGTAGCCGGCGTCGTTGATGTGCGACATCGCCAGGCCGCCACCGCCCATGGCCAGGCACAACAGCGCGAGCTGGTTGGCCGACAGGTCGAGGGTGGCGATCAGCGGGCTGAGGATACCGGCGGTGGTCACCAGGGCCACGGTGGTCGAACCCTGAACCGCACGCAGCAGCATGGTCAGGATGAAGCCCAGGGCCAAGACCGGCAGGCCGGTATGGCGCAACGCGTCGGAGACCACGGCGCCGATGCCGGTGTCGACCAGCACCTTGCCGAATACGCCACCGGCACCCGCGATGAGAATCACCATCGCCACGCCCGGCAGCGCCGAGCCGAGCACGTCGGAGACCTGCGAACGGCTCCAGCCACGGCGAGAGCCGAGCAGCCAGGCGCACAGCAAGGTGTCGATCAGCAGTGCCACCAGTGGCGCACCCAGCACGGTCAGCACGTCACGCAGCATGGAGCCGGCCGGCAGCATGGTCGTGGCCAGCGTACCGAGCAGGATCAGCACGATCGGCAGCAGGATCAAGGTGATGATCAGGCCGAAACCAGGGGCAGGGGCCGGCGGCAGGCTCTTCGCCAGGCTGCCGGCGTTGGCTTCGGCGCCGAATTCCTTGTTCTGGGCCACTTCACGCACGGTGGAGTAGTCGTTGCGGGCCCAGGCTTCCAGATCGGCGTTGGTGACGTGCGGGCCGTAGACCTCGGCACGAATGTCGTCGGTCATCGGGTAGGTCTTGCGGGTCATGCGCCCGGCGATGAAGTAGCCGACCATACACACCACCGCGACCAGTGGAATGCCCAGCAGCAGCACGCGACCGAGGTCGGCGCCCAACTGGCTGGCAGCCGCCACGGCACCCGGGTGCGGCGGCAGGAAGGCATGCACGGCCAGCAGCGCGGCGCACATCGGCAGGGCGAAGATCAGCAGCGGCTTGCGCGCGGCGCGGGCCACACCGTAAGCCAGCGGCATGAGGATGATCACGCCCACCTCGAAGAACACCGGGATACCGACCATGAAGCCGGCCACGGTCAGCGCCAGCGGCGTGCGCCGGTTGCCGAAGCGCTCGATAAGCGTCTTGGCCAGCGCCTCGGCACCGCCAGACAGCTCGATGATGCGCCCGATCATCGCGCCCAGGGCGATGATAATCGCGATGTGGCCGAGGGTCTTACCCATGCCACCTTCGATGGTAGCCACCAGGTCGGCGGGTTTCACGCCTGCCACCAGCGCGACGATGATGCTGACCAGCATCAGTGCCACGAATGGCTGGAACTTGTACTTGAGGACCAGAAACAGCAGCAGTGCGATACCGGCACCGGCGATCAGCATCAACATGAATGGTGTCATTTCAATTCTCGTTTTTTATTGTTGTCCGGAATTTCCGGGGCTGTCCGGGCGCCGCATGGCGAAACCCGGCCATGGGGCGTTACCAGTTCGCGCCGAAGACCTGATTGAGTTCTTCCAGCGCTTGTTGCGACAGCGGAGCGGGCTTGGGCTCACTCATCAGCCACAGCCGGGCGGTTTCCTCGAGCTCTTCGAGGGCATAGCAGGCCTTCGCCACCGAGCTTTCCCAGATCACAGGGCCGAGCCGCTCGAGCATCACCCCGCGTACGCTGTTGGCCAGTTGCGCCACGCGCTCGGCCACCAGAGGCGAGCCGGGGCGCTGGTAATCGATCAGCGGAATATGGCCGACCTTCATGACCTGGTAAGGGGTCAGCGGCGGCAGGATGTCGTCTTCGCGCCAAACACCGGCCAGGGTCAGCGCCACCAGGTGGGTGGAGTGGGTGTGCACCACGCCGCCGACTCCCGGATTGCGGTCATAGACCTGGCGGTGCAGGGCCAGGGTCTTCGATGGCTTGCTGCCCGACACCCATTCGCCCGCCAGGTTGACCTTGGCGATGTCGTCCGGGTGCATGCGGCCCAGGCAGGCGTCGGTGGGGGTGATCAGCCAGCCGTCGTCCAGGCGTGCGCTGATGTTGCCGGCGCTGCCCACGGTGTAGCCGCGGCCATAGAGCAGCCGGCCGACATCGCAGATTTCCTCGCGCAGGGCTTTTTCATTGCTCATCAGGCTTCTCCCGCCAGGTGTTTGAGGGCCTTGGCGAAGAAGTCGCGAGCACCGAAATTGCCCGATTTCAACGCAAGGGCGAGCGGTAGTTCGCCGTTGCTGACCGTAGCCGGTACGCCCGGGTCAATCTGCATGCCGATCTTCAGCAGTTGCACGCCCAGGGCCTTGACCACGGCACCGGAGGTTTCCCCGCCCGCGACCACGAAGCGGCGTACGCCCGCCGCCAGCAGACCCTTGGCGATCTGTCCCAGGGCGTCTTCGACCATGGCACCGGCACGCTCGGCACCGAGCTTGTGCTGCACGGCCTTGACTTCGTCCGGGGTGCTGGTGGCGTAGATCAGTACGGTCTGGCCAGCGTCGCGGGCGAAGGCGATGGCTTGCTCGACCACCGGCTGGCCGGCGGCCAGGGCCAGCGGGTCGATGCGCAGCGCTGGGCGGCCAGCTTCCAGCCAGGCGGTCACTTGGCCGTTGGTGGCCACCGAGGCACTGCCGGCCAGCACCACGTCACCGCCAGGGATGTCGATGCGCTGTGCGGCATCGATGTCGCGCAGCTTGCCAGCCTTGTGGAAGTTGCCCGGCAGGCCCAGCGCCAGGCCCGAGCCGCCGGTGAGCAGCGGCAGGTCGGCGCAAGCTTCGCCCAAGGTGTAGAGGTCGGTGTCCGACACGGCGTCGGCGATGGCCATGGTCACGCCCTCGGCACGCAGTTCAGCGATGCGCGCACGCACGGCGTCGGCGCCTTTGGCGACGCTGTCGTAGCGCAGCAGGCCGACCTTGCCCTGGGTCTGGGCATCCAGCACACGCAGCAGGTTGGCGTCGCCCATGGGCGTCAGCGGATGGTTCTGCATGCCCGATTCGTTGAGCAGTTGGTCCTGCACGAACAGGTGGCCACGGAAGATGGTGCGGCCGTTCTCCGGGAACGCCGGGCAGGCGATGCTGAAGTCGCTGCCCAGCTCTGCCAGCAGGGCCTCGCTGACCTGGCCAATGTTGCCGGCCGGGGTGGAGTCGAAGGTCGAGCAGTACTTGAAGAAGATCTGCTCGCAGCCGCGCTCGCGCAGCCACTCCAGAGCCGTCAGGGACTCCTCGACGGCTTCCGCCGCCGGCGTGGTGCGCGATTTCAGGGCGATGACGATGGCATCGGCATCGAGGCCGGCAGCCACTTCGGCGCTGGGAATGCCGATGCTCTGCACGGTGCGCATGCCGCCGCGTACCAGCATGTTGGCCAGGTCGGTGGCGCCGGTGAAATCATCGGCGATACAGCCCAGCAATGGGCGGGAAGTCATGCTCATGGGTTACTCCTTGCCCTTGGCTTTCGGCAGCTCGATGCCAGGGAAAATCTTGATCACGGCGGAGTCGTCCTCGCGACCGAAACCGGCGCTGGAGGCCTGCATGAACATCTGGTGGGCGGTGGCTGACAGCGGCAGAGGGAATTTGCTGGTGCGTGCGGTATCCAGCACCAGGCCCAGGTCCTTGACGAATATGTCCACCGCCGACAGCGGCGTGTAGTCGGCACTGAGGATGTGCGGCACGCGGTTTTCGAACATCCACGAATTGCCGGCGCTGTTGGTGATCACCTCGTACAGGGCATCGGCATCCACGCCTTCACGCAGGCCCAGGGCCATGGCTTCGGCGCTGGCGGCGATGTGCACGCCGGCCAGCAGCTGGTTGATGATCTTGACCTTGGAGCCCAGGCCATGGACGTCGCCAAGGCGGTACACCTTGCCCGCCATGCCGGCCAGCACGGTTTCGGCCTTGGCGTAGGCGTCGGTGGGGCCGGAGGTCATCATGGTCATCTGGCCTGCGGCGGCCTTGGCGGCGCCCCCGGAAATCGGTGCGTCGAGATAGCTCAGACCCTGATCGGCCAGGCGCTGCCCCAGCTCCACGGCGAAGGTCGGGGCGACGGTGGCGCAGCCGATCACCAGGCTGCCGGGGCGCAGGGCGGCGACGGCACCGTTGTCACCGAACAGCACTGTCTCGGTCTGCGCGGCATTGACCACCACGGTAATGACGATGTCGCAGACGGCTGCCATTTCGGCAGGCGAGGCGCAGGCGACACCGCCCTCGGCGGCGAATGCCTGCACCACCTCGTTGCGCACGTCGCAGGCATGCACCTTGAAGCCATTGCGCAGCAGAGAGCGGGCAATGCCCAGGCCCATGGCGCCCAGGCCGATCACACCGACATTCGATTGAGTCATTGCAGTCATCCTCGGTCTATGCCGTCGCGCGTCATCTGGCTGACGGCTTGATTGTTCTGAAATGTTAAATGGATAGTGAATTAATGATCCGATAATGTGAAGTATTTTTTGTAATTAACAAATATTCACATTATCGGGTGCAACCGTTTCGAGCGGAACTGATGCTTGGACGGGCGTGCGTTTGCAGGGGGAAAAGGAGTGCAGACCTACGGCCGGGCAGCCGCACTCTCCCAGCTGGAGTCGATCCGGCTGGCGGGATGGGCTTATGAGAGCGGCTTAAGCCGTGGTGCCGCGTTCGCTTCAGGAAACCAGCGGGCTGGCCAGCAACAGCTCGATGCGCTGACGGCGGATACTGTCGGCTGAGGCGGGGGGGAGGCTGTCGTCGCTGATAAGTGTGTCGAACTGCTCCAGTTCGGCGACCTTGTACATGCCAAAGGTGCCGTACTTGGAGCTGGTGGCGATCAGCACGTTGCACGATGCCGATTGCATCGCCGCTTGCTTGACCTCGACTTTCAGCGCGGACGGTGTGGTGGTGCCGCGCTGCAGGTCCCAGGAGCTGGTGGAAATGAACGCGATGTCGGTTGCCAGTTGGCGCAAGGTCGCTGCTGCCAGGCCGCCGACGCTGGAGATGTTGGGGTGGTCAAGCAGCCCGCCAGTGTGAATGACATCCACGTGGTTGGCTTCGGCCAAGGCATGCACGATGCCGAAGTCGTTGGTTATCACAGTCATGCCTGACAGGGCAGTGATGTAAGGCACGATCTCCAGGGTGGTAGTGCCAGCATCCAGGTAGATGGTCATGTCCGGATGCAGCAGGTTGGCTGCCACGCGCGCCATGGCCTGCTTGTGCGGCAATTCCACCACGGCTTTGGAGTCATGGCTGGGCTCGCTGTGCAACTGGCTGGCGATACGTACACCGCCGGTCACCGAATAGGCGCGGCCCTGTTGTTCCAGTAAGGCAATATCGCGGCGCACGGTCATGTGCGAGCACTCGAACATGTCCATCAACTGGTGGACGCTCAGCACCTGGTGCTTGCGCAACTGGCGCAGCATCTGTTCACGGCGCTGCTCGGGAATCATGGAGGCAACGCCAGGTGTGGCGGGCTTATCGGGAGGGGGCATGCGCGCTCCTGCGTCAAGACACCGTGGGATAGGTGCAGCGTGGTGGGGCTGATTTTTAACACAATCCGCTCATCCAGACCATTTGCTGCTTACCCGATGCCAGTGGCGGCATAGCTGAAGGCCGGCTGCCGTGGTGCATTGCCAGCCAGCCCGGAACTTGTAATTTTGCATTTCACTCCAATATCTCGATTCAGCGGCGCCGGGCGTCGCACCAGCAAGCTGCACAGGGATGTCTCACCTTTCCTCTCATCGCTCAATCGAGGCGCCCCATGAATTCCGAAGAGCAAACCCTGATCGATGGCCTTTTCTCCCGTTTGCAGGAGGCCGAGCACCAGGGTGGATTACGCGACACCGAGGCCGAAGCGCAGATCAAGGGGCACTTGGCCCGCCAGCCTGCCGCGGCGTACTACATGGCCCAGGCGATCCTGATCCAGGAGGCTGCGATCAAGCGGCTGGACCAGCGCGTCCGCGAACTGGAGGCCCAGGCCTCCGAGCAGCAGCGACAACGCCCCGCCAACGCTGGCTTTCTCGCCGGCCTGTTCGGCGGCGGCCAGGCCGATGCCGCGCCGCCGGCGCAGCGTCCGGCGGGGTGGGGTGAGACCCGCTTCTCCCAGGCGGCTGCGCCGGCACCTACCGCCAGCGCGCCGGGCGCCGCGGCGGTTGCCCAGGGCGGCGGCTTCATGCGCGGCGCCCTGCAGACGGCAGCTGGTGTGGCGGGCGGGGTGATGGTCGCGGACCTGTTGACCAACATGTTCCATCACGACCAGCCCCAGGAAATCGTCGAAGTCATCCGCGAAGACCTGCCCGCCCAGGACAGCTTCGCTGGCGGCCTGGACGATGCACCCTACGCGGACGTCCAGGACATCGACACCGACGCCTTCGACAGCTCGGACTTCTTCGACGACGGCGATACCTTCAGCTGATTCCCGCGACCGGTTCCGTCAGTGGGCGAAGGCGTGCATGCCGCCGTCCACGGCGATCACTTCCCCCGTCAGGTAGCGCGCCAGCGGCGACACCAGGTAGCTCACCAGATGAGCGATGTCCGCGGGCTCGCCAAAGTAGCCGATGGGAATGTGGCGGGCGATAAAGGCTTCGCGGGATTCCGGGCTGGGGTGGAGTTTTTCCAGGATCTGCTCGGAGTTGATCCGCCCCGGCGCGATGGTGTTGACCGTGATGCCCTCGACCGCCAGGCGTGTGGCCATGCCCTTGGCCCAGAACTGCACCGCCGCCTTGGCGGCCCCGGCAGCGTTGACGTCCCGTGGCTCCATGGTGCCGCTGAAATTGATGATCCGCCCCCAGCGTCGCTCACGCATACCGGGTAGCAGCGCCTGGGTCATGCGCCGCGTCGAGGCGAAGTTGAGGGTGAAGGCTTCGCTCCAGGCGTCATCGCTGGCATCCACCGTGGTCGGCCGCGAGCCACCGGCGGTATTGACCAGAATATCGACTCGACCCAGCGCCCGGGTGGCCTCATTGGCGATACGGCCGATTTCTGTCGCCGAGGCGATATCGCCAGTGATGACCAGCGGGCGTGGGTGCCCTTGTGCAGCAATATCACTGGCCAAACGTTCCAGCTTGTCGCCACGGCGCGCCGTTATCGCCACGCGCACGCCTTCGGCAGCCAGTGCTTTGGCGATGCCCGCGCCGATGCCTGTGCTGGCACCCGTGACCAGAGCGGTGTACTGACGCAATTGCAGATCCATGGGTATCTCCTGTTTGGCTGATGGGGGCTAGCTTGATCCATCACCTGGGTGAGATAAACGCACCTTTAGTTGGTGGATTGAAAAGCAGGAGTGTTGAATGGATCGGCTCGAAAGCATGCAGGTGTTCGTTCGTGTGGTCGACCACGGCAGCCTCGCAGGCGCTGCCAGTGCCCATGGCATCTCCGCGACCATGGCTGGCAATCATCTCCGTGCGCTGGAGCAGCGCCTTGGCCTGCAGTTGCTGGTGCGCACCACCCGGCGGCAAAGGCTGACCGCTTTCGGCGAGGCCTATTACGGCCGCTGCCGGGAGATTCTCGACTTGCTGGACGACACCGAACGGCAGGCGGAGAGCCAGCGTCTCGAGCCCGCCGGACCGCTTCGCGTTTCGGCGCCGTTGTCGTTCGGTACCTACGGGCTCACGCCCGTGCTCGGGGATTATCTGCAACGCTATCCCCAGGTGAAGCTTGATCTGCAACTCACGGACCGCGTGCTCGATCTGGTCGAGGAAGGCGTCGATGTGGCCATACGCATCGGCAGCCTGGCCGACTCCTCGCTGGTGGCGCGGCCACTGCAGCCCTACTGCATGTGGTGCTGTGCCGCGCCAGACTACCTGCAGCGACACGGCACGCCAGTGCGCCTGGGCGAGCTGGTGGGCCACCAGTGCCTGGGAATGGACGCCAGAGCTTTGCTGCAGTGGCGCGAACAGACCGGTGAAGCCATCGGTTCGCTGCCTCGCGCCCGGTTGCATATCGACAGTGGAGCGGCCCTGCATCTGGCTGCCCTGCAAGGGCTTGGCATCGTCCTCCAGCCAGCGTTCCTGCTGCGCGAGGATGTCGAGGCTGGCAGGCTCGTCCGCTTGTTCCAGGGGCAGGAACTGACACGGCCACTGGGCCTGCTGTACCCCCAGGCCCGCTGGCGCTCTGCCACGCTACGCAGTTTCGTCGAGTTCATGCTGGAGCGCTTCGCCTGATCGTGCCTGGCAGCCACAGGGCGGCAGCGCTGCACAGGCGCCCTCGGTGGCGGCCCACCCTGGCGAGCGGCTCAGCGGCGCGGGTCGTCATTTACTGTGAATCTTGCCCGCATGGTTCGAGTCAATCGACAGGCTCTCCAGGCGCCGACGCCGCGCGCTCGACCCGCTACGGCGGCCGCGCGCTGCCCGTGCAGCCTGGATTTGCCGAGTGTCTTCCCCCGTCAATGAGGTCTCTATGGATTTGCACATCAAGGGGCGCGTCGCGCTCATCACCGGCGCCGCCGGTGGCATCGGCCTGGCAACCGCGAAGCTGCTCGCCGAGGAAGGTGTTCACCTGCTGCTGACCGACAAGGACCAGGCCGCTCTGGACAAGGCCGCTGCCGACCTGCCTGGCGAGGCCCTGAAGGTCGCTGCGGACGTGACCCGCCAGGAACAGGTCGACGCACTGGTCAAGGCTGGCGAGGCGCGCTTCGGGCAGATCGACATCGTGGTACATGCCGCCGGCGTCACCGGCGCCAAGGGCGACCCGCTGGCGCTGGCCGACAGCGCCTATGAGGAAGCCTGGGCCACCGATTTCTTTTCTGCCGTGCGCATCGCCCGGGCCACCATTCCGGCCATGCGCCTGCGGGGGTGGGGGCGACTGGTGTGCATCACCTCGGAGAACGCCGTCCAGCCGTATTGGGAGGAGGCCGTCTACAACGTGGCCAAGGCGGCCCTCGGCGCCTTCATCAAGAACCTGTCCTACCAGGAAGCGGCCCACGGCGTGCTGTGCAACACCGTGGCACCGGCCTTCATCGAGACCAGCATGACCGACGGCATGATGCGCCAGCGGGCCGAAGAGCAGGGCGTTTCCTTCGACGAGGCCGTGTCGAGCTTTCTCGAGGAGGAACGCCCCGGTATCGTCCAGAAGCGCCGCGGTCAGGCTGACGAAGTGGCGGCAGCCATTGCCCTGCTGGTCTCCGAGCGCGGCTCGTTCATCAATGGCAGCAACCTGCGTGTCGATGGCGGCTCTGTCCAGGCCGTGCAGAACTGAGAAGGTCTTAGGGTCAGGTGGCCGAAGCAGGCTTGCCGAGCAGGGTGCGATCCACCAGGCGGATGCTGTTGCGCCCGCCGCGTTTGGATTGATAGAGCGCCGCGTCACCCTGTTCGATCAGCGCCGCCAGGCTGGCCGGCGGTTGATCGAACAGACTGGCGCCAATGCTGAGCGTTACCGCTTCAGGGGTGGCGAAGGTTTGCGCGGCTACGCCATGGAACCTCTCGCGCAGCCCGTCGCCCAGGCCGACGATGCGTTCGTGGGACGCATCGCGCAGCAGAATCACGAATTCGTCAACCCCCAGTCGGGCCGCCAGTGAACCCTCGGGCAGCACCAGACGAATCATCTCGCCCAGCGCCACCAGCAGGCGGTCGCCTGCGCCATGTCCGTGCAGGTCGTTGATCAGCTTGAAGTTGTCGATATCGATCAGCAGCAGAGCGCCGGGGCTCCTGGGCGACACCCCATTGAGCAACCGGGGCGCCCGTGCTTCCAGGGCGCGGCGGTTGTACATGGCGGTCAGCGGGTCGCGCGCGGCCAGCCGCTCGATGCGTTTCTCACGACGGTAACGTACCGTCCCGGTCATCGAGAGGGCGATCAGCATGAGTGCCATCACGCCTTCGACCAGTGAAATCTGGATGATCTCGCCACGCAAGGCCGCCAGATCGATCAGCGTGCCGGGCATCAGCACCGGTATGGTCTTGGCGACGTAGAACAGGCCGTGGTCCAGCAGCACATAGCGCAACTGTGCGGCCCCGGCACCCAGGGATTTGCCCTGAGGCCGTAGTAGCCAGCTGGCCCAGAGCGTCGTCAGCGCGACCAGCAGCGAGTTGACCAGTAACATCACCTTCGACCACTGCGGGCCCTCCGGCAGGAGCAGCATGGCGAACCAGACGACCAGCATCAGGTACCAGGCCCGGGACAGGCGCGTCTCGGTGAAACGCGCCACGCCAACCAGAAACAGCCAATGCGCGGTGATCAGCAGGCCGTTGGCGAACCAGATACCCACCAGTAACAGGCCACTACTGCGCAGCAGGGCCAGGGTGGAGCCCACGCTGATCAGGGCGAAACCGGCGCTCCAGAAGAGCAGGGAAGGTTCACGAACGGTTTGCCACTCGATCGCCAGATACAGCGCCGCCGCCAGGGCGAGGGCGATGGTGATCGTCAACATGGTTAGGGGACCGAACGCCATGTTCTGGTCATGCCTGCCTGTTTGTAGGGTGGAAGTGTTGCGGTCATCGCGGGGGTATCGAACCGCTGCAGAACGTGCAGGCAGCTACGTGTTTTCCGCCGCGATTGTAAGCGTTCGGTTGTCGGTTGCAGACAGGCCAGCGTAACCAGGCGGATGGATGGCAGGCGCTTTACAGCCTTGCCTGCCTGCCACGTCTTCGCGCTGTCCGCCTGGCTTCATGCAGTCTGGCAGACTGGATGGCGTTTTCCACTGGTGGGCTCGGTCATTGCGGCTTGGGCCGCACCGTCAGGCTGACCAGGCGGGTCACCACCAGGCCGATGTACATCACCCCGGTGAACTGTTCGAGCATCACCAGCGCCCGGGCGAACGGCTTGAGTGGCAGGATATCGCCGAGGCCCACGCCTGACAGGGTGGTGAAGCTCAGGAACAGCAGTTCCACCCAGGTGCGTTCGGCATGCGGGTTGATCGCTGCCGTGAAGCTGCCCGGGATCAGCAACTGGCACACGGAAAAGGCGTGAGCGAAGGCCCAGGCCAGCAGGGTGAAGGTGGCGCCCACGGCGAACAGCTCGTCGGTGCTCGCCCGCTGGTCTTCCATCATGTAGGCGATCAGGCCGCCGGCGGCATAGAAATAGAAGCTGCACTCCAACGCCGCCAGGAGAATCGCCAGCGTGCTGTTGTATTCGAATTCGGTGGCCACGGTCAGCGCCAGGATACAGGCGGCCTGGGTGAAGGCGATCCACTGGATGGTCGGGCTGCTGCGCACCATGCGCAGCGACATCGCCAGCACCACGATGCCGAAGGCGCCGACGATGGCACGGCCTTCCGACAAGCGCTCCATGAACGGGTAGAGCAGGATGCCCAGCAACTGCACGAACAGCAGGCTGGCAGAGGGGTAGCGGATCAGGTAGGTGTGGGCCTTGGGCATCGAATCGAACCGGGACTAGAGGGAAAGAGCAGCGAGTGAGGCGCCGCGCAGTCTAATCGATCATGGCTGCGGCGTCCGCTCCGGGGCGACGCCGCCGATGGGCGTGGCACGCGGCCAGCGTGTCGAGCCGCCGCAACGTGGTCGCACCTGGCACCGCCCGGCAGCGCCATTGCCTTGTCTGGCGGCGAAACGCTCCCTTAAAATGGCCGGCCCTCGAAAGGCAGGAAGCACCATGTGGTTCATGAACAAAAAAATGCTCAGTGACGAGCAGGCGAGCGCGCTCAATGAGCAGGCGTGGGCGGCGTTCCGCGAGCAGGACCTCGACACCGCGCTGGAGCGCTTCCAGACCCTGGCCAAGGCGTGCCCCGCCGACCCGCGCTGGATGAACGGCGTTGGCGCGGTGAGCCTGGCACGGGACGATCATGCCGACGCCCGTCGACACTTTCAGAAGGCTGCCGGGTACGATTATCCCGGCAGCCACTACAACCTCGGCATCATGGCCTACCAGGAGGGCGATCACGACGCCGCCCGCCGACACTTCCAGAGGGCCGCCGAGCACGATTATCCCGGTAGCCACTACAACCTCGGCAGCATGGCCTCCCAGGAGGGCGATCACGACGCCGCCCGGCGATACTTCCAGCAGGCCGCCGAGTACGATTGTCCCCGCAGCCACTACTACCTCGGCAGCATGGCCTACGAGGAGGGCGATCACGACGCCGCCGTCGAGCACCTGAACAACGCCGTGCGCCACGATCATCTGCAGGCATTGAACCTGCTCGGCGACATCCATCTGCACGCCGAACGCTACCCGCAGGCCGAGCAGGCGTATCGGGGCGCTGCCGAACGGGGGGATGCCGACGGCTACAACAACCTCGGCCTGCTGTACCTGCAGCTCGAAGACTACCAGCAGGCCAAGCAGGCGTTACTGCAGGCCCTGCAATCCGACCACGTCTACGCCCAGCACAATCTGGCGGTGGCCTACCACCGCCTGGGCGAACTCGAGGCGGCCGAGCGCTGGTACCTGATCTCCTTCGCCCAGCACGGCAATCTGCAGTCGCTGGAGAACCTCGGCCACGTGTATGGCGAAAGTGGGCGCGAAGTCGAGGGCCAGGCGCTGGTCGATGCCTCCGACAAGCTCTACGGCGATCAGCCCCTCAACGATTACGAGCAGTCGCTGATCGACCGCCTGCTGGCCTGAACCGCGATGACCCTACGAAAAATCCTCACCTGCCTGTTTCCCCTGCTGTCCAGCTGTGCCGGCCACCACGTCGAACGCACCGTGGTCTACGAAAACAGCGTCTACCACTGGCGCATCGAGCACGTCGTGGACCATTACTTTCCGGCGGGCGATCGTCAGTACTATGAAGTGTTCCTCGACGACCGGCTGCTGATCATCCCGGCCAAGACCTTCAACGATGACCGCGACATCCGCTCCTTCATCGCCGCCGGGGGCTTCGACGTCGGCCATTGGCGGAACAAGTCGATCATCGTCTGCTTCGAGAATATCCAGCAGCGCGACGGCCAGGAGCACCGCCTGATCCGTTCGCTGATGATCAGCCCCGAGCACGGCGAAGAAGTGTTGCTCACCGACCTCTACACCCAGCAACAGGTGGTCGTGGATCGCGGCTGAGGCCCGCTGTTGTCGCCGGGGTGGCCCCTGGGGAACAGGCATCCACTCACTCCGAGAAACGCTCCTCGTTGCAGCCTGCCCGCCGCGGCCCGCGACGCGGGTGCTGTGGGGCGTCGTTGAGGCCGGCGCTTTGCTAGGCTGCGCGCCTTTTTGCAACCGCAGGGCCAGAGGTCTTTCATGGATGTCATCGAGGATATCGATCGATTCATCAATGCCGAGGTGGCGCGCCTGGGGATTCCCGGCCTGGGGGGATCTTTCGCAATGGTTTGGCCGAGCTGCTCAAGGGGTACGGCTACGCGAACCTCGAGCTGGAGGTGCCGGTCGGCCCGCAGACGCTGTTCCTGAGCGTTGTCGCACAGGATACCCAGCCCAGGCCGTTAGCCGGGCGGGAAAATCGCGATGCCCTTGCAGGCAGACGAGGGTGCAGCGCCAATTCGGCTATGATGCGCCCCCGAAACCTCTCGCTCATCAGGTCGCCATGTCCGTCAACACCCTCTATACCGACCTGTCCGACTACTACGACCTGATGTGCGCGGATATCGACTATCAGGCGCAAAGCCACTGTATACACAGGCTGCAGCAGATCTTCGGCAATGGCGGGCGCAGGCACCTCGATCTGGCCTGCGGCACCGGGCCTCATGTTCGCCACTTTCTCGATGCGGGCTACCGAAGCAGCGGGCTCGACATCAACCCACCGATGCTGGCCAAAGCGGCCGTGCGCTGCCCGGAGGCGCACTTCTGCGTGCAGGACATGTGCAGCTTCATGGTGGACGAGCCGTTCGACCTGATCACCTGCTTTCTCTATTCGGTTCACTACAGTGGCAGCCTCGCCAGGCTCGAAGCCTGCATCGCCAGCGTGCACGGCGCCCTGCAGAGCAATGGGCTGTTCTGCCTCAACGCCGTCGACAAGAACAGGATCGACAACCGCCTGTTCGCCACGCACACCGCCAGCGACCCTGCAGGCCTGTTCACCTTCAGTTCCGGCTGGCACTACGACGGTGAAGGCGAGCGCCAGTCGCTCAGGCTCAGCATCGAAAAAAATACCGCGGGTTACATCCAGCGCTGGCGCGACGAACATCCCATGGTGGCGGTGAGTTTCGTCGAGCTGCAGGCGCTGTTGCAGCGGTACTTCGAGGTGCATGTGTTCGAACATGACTACGACAAGCTCATCGCCTGGGACAACGTCTCGGGCAACGCGCTGTTCGCCTGCGTCAAGAAGTAGCCGCTGACGCCGAGCCCCATGGCGCATCGCATGGCGGACCCGGCGCCCAAATCGGCCAGGCCGCGGGCATCGTTGCCGCGTCCGCGATATTTCCCGGCGCTGCTAGGGTCTGTTGCCGTTTCGCGCTAACCGATTGATCTATAAGAGCAAGCTCGTATCGTTGAAGCTCTGACCCAACATCGATACGAGCTTGCAATGCCCCGATTACTGCTCAACGACGAGCATTGGTCGAAGCTGCGGGAAATTCTGCTGCACAAGGCCATCTACAACAAGCGTGATCTACGAATGACCGTGGAGGGCATGCTGTACCGCATGCGCACGGGATGTCCCTGGAGAGACCTGCCCAAGGCGTTTGGCAACTGGAATAAGGTCTACAAACGCTTCAATGCATGGTCTGCTGCCGGCAAATGGTTCAAGGTCTTCAAGATGCTGGTGGCGGAGCACGACATGGAGTGGGTGTTCATTGATGGCAGCTATGCCAAGGCTCACCAGCACAGTGCAGGCGCTGGCAGCGCAAATGATGAAGCTATAGGGAAAAGCCGAGCCGGTAATACCAGCAAGATTCATCTGGCAGTGGACGCCCATGGCTTACCCATCGAGTTTGAAATCACGGGAGGCCAAATCAATGACTGTACTCAGGCACCAGCATTGATTTCCAAACTCCCGGCGGCAGAAACCATCGCTGCGGATAAGGGCTATGACAGCGAGAGAATCCGAGAGCAGGTTGAGCGACAAGGGGCAAAGGCCGTGATCCCGAGGAAGCGTAACTCTGTGAAAGGCAACGCGGATCTGGACAGAGGTCTGTACCGAAATCGCCACCTGGTGGAAAACGCCTTCGCCCGGCTGAAGCACTACCGGGCGGTGGTCTCTCGATTCGACAAGCTCAAGAGAAATTACGAGAGCGTGGTGGCCATGGCCTGTGCCTTCTTATGGTTGCCCATGTAACGGCAACAGGCCCTAGCATGCAGTGCGGGGCATGGCCTTCAGTTTGTTCTTCGCCCAGCGGCGCGAGGCGCAGTTCGTAGAGTTTCGATTGGCGCGTGATATCGAATGGGCACAGCGCTCTGCTGACGAACGCGCCACCAACATTGACCAGGCATTGCTGGTGCGCGCCGGCATCAGTGCGACGCCTTCGAAGACTCGACTTCGAGAAAAGCGGCCACCGACCTTGAGGCCTTTGGCGATCTTGCACGGTCAGTCCTTGCGATTGCGGCGCAACTCCTCCAGCAACTTGTGCTTGTCGCGCTCGCGCTTGGCAATCACGTCACGCTCGCTGCGGATCTGAGCATGGCTGAGCAGGGCAAAGATAAAGCTGCCGCCGATGATATTGCCGGCCAGGGTAGGCCCCGCAAACACCAGCCAGAAATCGCCCCAGCTCACTTCACCGGCATACACCAGGTAAGACACCTCTATCGAGCCAACCACGATATGGGTGAAGTCACCCAGTGCCATCAGGTAAGTGATCATCACGATAATGGCGATCTTGGCGCTTTCCATCGAGGCGATCATCCACACCATGGTGGCGATCATCCAGCCCGAGATAATGCCTTTGGCAAGCATCTTGGACACGTCGTTTTCCATCACCTTACGGCCGATTTCCAGAAACGCCAGGTCGGTCTGGGCATCGAAAATCGGCAGGCGCAGCATCACCCAAGCCACCAGCAGGGTGCCGGCTAGGTTTCCGCATAGCACCACGCCCCAAAGACGCAATAGTCGCCCGACATTGTTCAGGGTCAGCTTGCTCATCACCGGCAGCACGGCGGTCAGGGTGTTTTCCGTAAACAGTTGCTGACGGGCGAGGATCACCGCCAGAAAGCCTGCCGAATAACCGAGGCTGGCGATCACATGACTTTCATCGCTGGGGCCCAACCGAGAGCGGAACAAACCCATAGCCATCAGCGACAGGCCCATGGTCAGCCCGGCGGCCAGCGCCGACCACCATAATGCTGCGATGCTGCGTTCCAGCTCATGGTCGCCCTGAATCCTGATGGTTTCATGCAACACCGCCGCCCGCGGCGGCAGCTTCTCATCGATCTCGCGCTCTTCTTCGGCTGACAGGCCGGGGGTCTTGCCGTTTGCTTGTTCTTGCATACCAGTTACCTTCACGGGTGGAACGACGGAGGCCCGTCTGTCTGAGGATTCAGACCTGCGGCGCCCGGTGTCGTTCTGCCGTGATGAAGGCGTCCTTGCCTCGCGGCAAAATGGGCTACGGCGCAGCCGTGCGTGAAACGTCGACAGCCCCTAAAGTGGCACGGGTGCGGGCCGACAAAGAGAGAAGGACCTCTCTAAAAACGGTGGCGCGATGTTCAACTCAAAACTGAAACAGAAGCTCTCCTTGCTGGAGGACGAGCTGTTCTCTTTTGAGCAGGTCAAGGAGAGTTTGGACGGCGAGATGCTCGCCCTCACGCTGGACCGGCAAGGCCGGATCATTTCGGTGAATGCCAATTTCCTGGCCGAGATGCACTACCGCGCTGAAGAGCTGATCGGGAAAACGCTCGTCGACCTGGTGCCTGTACATATCCGCGGCGAGGAATATTTCAGGCGCTTGAGCGCTGCCCTCAAGGACGGCAAGCACTGGGCTGGCGCCTTGCGCATCCTCAGTGGCGACAAGCGGGAGGCCTGGTTGCGGGTGATTTCGCAGCCGGTGCGCAGCCGTGACGGCACGGTCAAATACTTTTCCCTGTATGGCAGCAACCTGACGCGCACGATCGAGGCTTCCCGCGAAAACGAGAGCCTGATCGAAGCGTTGCAGCGCTCGACTGCGGTCATCGAGTTCGACCTCGATGGCCTGGTGTTGACGGCCAACGACCGTTTCCTGCGTGCCATGGGCTACACCCTGGCCCAGGTACAGGGCAGGCACCACAGAATGTTCTGCTCGCCCGAGGAGTACAACTCATCGAACTACAGCCTGTTCTGGGAAACCCTGCGGCGTGGCGAGTTCGTCGCGGATCGCTTCATGCGGCTCGACAGCCACGGGCAGCCTGTCTGGCTCGAGGCCTCCTACAACCCGATTACCGATGCTCATGGCACGCTCTACAAGGTGGTCAAGTTCGCCACCGTGATCACCGACCAGGTGAAGCGTGAACGGGCGGTGGAAGAAGCAGCCGATATCGCCTTCAGTACCTCGCAGCAGACCGACAACAGCGCCAAGAACGGCGCCCAGGTGGTGCAGAGGACGCTGGAGGTGATTGCCACCCTGGCCGAGCAGATGGAGCGGGCGGCCAGCGGTATCGCAGCGCTGGATGAACAGTCGCAAAACATCGGCGCCATCATAAAAACCATCAGCGGCATTGCCGACCAGACCAACCTGCTCGCCTTGAACGCCGCGATCGAGGCCGCGCGAGCCGGTGAGCAGGGGCGCGGGTTCGCGGTGGTCGCTGATGAAGTACGCCAGTTGGCCTTGCGTACCAGCAAGGCAACGGTAGAGATCGTCGGGGTGGTACAAGAGAACCAGAAGCTTGCCGAACAGGCGGTGGCAGTGATCGAGCAGGGCAAGCAGCAGGCCAGGCAAGGCCTGGAACTCGCGGGCGAGGCAGGCGCCGTGATCGTCGAAATCCAGGAAGGCGCCCAGCGCGTGGTGAGCGCCGTGGGCCAGTTCGCCAACCAGCTGTCGGGGTAACGGGCCTGGCCGCTTCGTTTGCGCGTGGCATGGCCAGCGCGACGGCAGTCATTCCAGTGTGGGGGGCGTGCGCGAGCCCGCCGGCGGCGCTGCCTTGGTCGTGGCCTGCGAAAGGCATGCACTGGCGCGCTACGGCAGGCCCTCAGCGCAGGCGTTGCCGGGTCGAGGCGAGCGACCAGATGCGCTGTCCGCAGCGTGGGCAGGCGGCCTCCTGGCGGCTCTCCAGTGGCTCGGTATGGCCGCAGCGGATACAGGCGTACAGGCCGGCCTCGGGCATCTTCCGGTATTCCGGCCGGTGTTCGGGCGGCAGCACCGACAGGCCGGGCTCGATGGCGTCGGCAGGGTAGAAGTACAGGCTGACGTCGCCGTCGGTTTCGAGAATGCCCAGCCGCACCTGGCCAAGGTGCTCGACGCCCTGCTGGCGCAATTCCATGAAGAACTCCTCGGATGAAATGCTCAGGTGTTCGAGGCTCTTCAGCTCGTACAGCCCATCCTGAATGATGGTCACCGGCTTGCCTTCCATCCAGTCGGAAAACCGTTCGCTGTGCCCCATCGCCAGCACGATAGCGCGGTACACCAGCAACAGGGTGACGAAGACCATGGCCACGGGCAGCAACGGCACGTCTTCGTAGAAGGTCACGTCGCCCGCAGCCGAGCCCAGGGTGAGAATCACCACCAGTTCGAACAGCGACAGTTGACGAATGCCGCGGCGGCCGCTGACCTTCAGGAACAGGAATACCACCACGAAGGCGAACAGGGCACGAAACGCCACTTCACCCAGAAACAGGAAGGGAAAATCACCGAGCAGCATGCGCTGCCAATCGAACGCACTCATCCGTCACTCCGCCACGTCGTCTGCATGAGGGTGAGACCACGGCCCGTGCCAATGGGTCGGCTTATCGTCGCAGTGCCTCGTAGGCCCCTTGCCAGGTTCTTAGAACCTGTTCACGATCTTCTTTAACGCAACACCTATAGGCCGCTTCAAGGCGATAGCAGCCATTCGTAGGGTGGACGACGCTTCATCCGTCCACCGCTCCGCAATCGCAATGGTGGATGAAAAGAGCGTCATCCACCCTACGCCTGAACGACAAGCAACCGCGTAGGCTCTTTCGTCCAGCTTCCAGCCTCAGGCGCTTTTGATCGAGGGCCGCTTCCGCCTTGTTGTTGTTATTGCTTTGGAATGGTTGGAAAACTGCTTCTAAAGATCATGAACAGGTTCTTAGAGCAGTACCGCACGACGGGCGGCGACGAATTCAGCGCACGCCTGGGTCAGCCACTGGGCGAATACCTTCACCCGGTGATCGTTCTCTGCCCGTCGCAACATCACGTAGCGGGCGGGGGCGGCCACATGGGTGCCGAATGGATTGACCAGTCGGCCGCTGACCAGGTCATCGTAGACCAGCGCGGCGCGGCCCATGGCAATCCCCTGGTCGTTCAGTGCAGCGCTGGTGGCCAGGCAGGAGAGGTTGAACTGTGGCCCCTCCAGCGGGCCGCAATAGTCCGGCATGTGTGCCTGCAGCCAGGTCCTCCATTCGATGTGCTCCGGAGCTCCGGCCCAAGGCGCGGCATCGTGCAGGAGGACGGCGTTTTCCAGCGACAGCCGTCTGCCCGGCTGAAGATGGCGCTGCAGGTATCGGGGGGTGGCGACAGGAATCAGGTACTCGTCCATCAGGTGGTCGGTATGCAGCTGACCGTAGTTCACCGGGTCATAGCGCACCGCCAGATCGATACCCTGAACGTCCATCGACTGTCGATCCAGGGTCTGGAATTCGGCCTTGAGGCGAACCGAAATGCCGGGTTCCTGGCGATTGAACTCGGCGAGTCGCGGCATCAGCCACTGGAGGGTGAAGGAGGGCAGGCAATTGATCTGCAGCGGGGCGTTGGGGGTGGCAAGGCGATCGATGGTCTGCTGCAACTCGCTGATCAAGCGTGTGCTGACCTCGAACAGTACCGCGCCGTTGGGCGTCAGCGCCAAGGCCCGGGGCTGGCGCACGAACAACGGGTAGCCGAGGCGTTCCTCGAGGTGGCGGATCTGCTGGCTCACCGCGCTTTGCGTGAGATTGAGCCGGGCCGCCGCTTGCGTGAAGCTGAGCAGGCGGCCTGCCATTCATAAGCTGGTCTAATGTGTGCGTTAGAAGGCATCGTTACTGCTGATCGACAGCTTGCTCTAATATTCAGGCACTAAAGCGCAGGAATCAACCATGCCGGTCTCACGAATCCCATCGAACCTATTAGAAAACCTTAGAGCCAGGCAGCCCCTGCTGTGGTGCAATCCAGCATTGGTCGACAGCCAGGCCGGGGCTGTCCAGCCAGATGCGCAGATCGAGGATGCCAGGCAGCGCCTGGCACGCTGCGCGCCGTTGCTGATGAAATTGTTTTCCGAACTCGAGTCCTGCAACGGCATTATCGAGTCGGATCTGCAGCCTGCCGACGCACTTCGCCTGGCGATCCTGCCGGCCAGCCAGGAAGCCGGCCATTGGTTCATCAAGCGTGATGATCAATTGCCCGTGGCGGGTTCCGTCAAGGCCCGTGGCGGGTTTCATGAAGTGCTGGCCTTTGCGGAGGGCGTGGCCCTGGAGCATGGCCTGCTGAGCGATGGCGCCGATCGCCGCGTGCTGGCCAGCGCCGAGGCCCGAGAACTGTTCGGCCGCTACTCGGTAACGGTAGGCAGCACCGGCAACCTGGGGTTGAGTATCGGCGTGATGGCCGCCGCACTGGGGTTCGACGCCGTGGTGCACATGTCCGCCGATGCCAAGCAATGGAAGAAGGATCGCCTGCGCGATCGCGGTGTGCGGGTGGTCGAGCACAGCGGCGATTATGCGCAGGCGGTGGCGGCTGGCAGGGCTCAGGCCGAGCAGGCCCCGCGCAGCCATTTCGTCGATGACGAACGTTCGCCGCTGCTGTTCTTCGGCTATGCCGTGGCTGCCAGGCACCTGGCCCGGCAACTGGCCGAGCACGGCCGCAAAGTGGACGCGCAGCACCCGCTGTGCGTCTACATCCCCTGCGGCGTGGGGGGCGCGCCCGGTGGTATCGCCTACGGGCTCAAGGTGCTGTTCGGCGAGCATGTGCACTGCTTCTTCGCCGAACCCGTGGCGTCGCCCTGCGTGCTGGTGCAGATGGCGGCGGGCTGCGAAGCGCCCGTCTCGGTCTACGACATCGGCCTGGACAATCGCACCGAGGCCGATGGCCTGGCCGTCGGCCTGGCCTCGGCGTTCGTCTGCCCCTTGATGGTCGAGCGCCTGTCGGGCGTGTTCACCGTGGCCGATGACCGGCTCTACCTGCACATGCTGGCACTCAAGAACGTCATGGGCGTAGAGGTCGAACCCTCCGCCGCCGCGGCCATCGGCGGGCCGCGCTGGCTCGTCGAGAGTGCCGAGGGGCAGGCCTACGCAAGCGCCAGGAACCTCGACCTGCGCAACGCCACCCACGTGATCTGGGCGACTGGCGGCTCGCTGGTGCCACGCCGCGAACTGGATCGCTTTATCGCCCATGCCCGAGGTCTCGACGCCGCCACGTGACGCTTCGTTGGTCAGTCGATGCCGCCCCACGAGAAAATCGACACACGTCCGTTGCCACACTGCCGTTTCAGCGAGAAACGCCACCGTCGACACATGGTTTCCGAGCCGGCCAGCATGATGGCGGTGCCTGGCGCCGGGGCGGGCGCTGCGTTCGCCACAGCGTTACCCGCACCCCGTCGACTCAAGTGTCCGTGTTCAGCGGCAGGGTCCTGGCGAGATAACCGGCCTCCTGCCGGCTGTGCACGAAGCGCCCCTCGACACGGTTGCGCCCCTGGGATTTGGCGCAGTACAGCAGCCTGTCCGCTTCTGCCAGGATGGCCGCGAAGCTGTCCTTGTCGGGAGCCGTGGTGGCCACCACGCCGGCACTGATGGTCACCTTGCCGAGTGGGCTGGCCAGGTGTTCGATCAGCGCCTGTTCGATGGACGATCTGATCTTCTCGGCCACGCTCAGGGCACCTGCCAGGTCCGTTTCCGGCAGCAGAATCACGAACTCCTCACCGCCGAAGCGGGCAGCGAGATCACCCGCCCGGTTCACGCTGACATCGATCAGGCGAGCGATCTGCTTCAGGCAGTCGTCGCCGCTCAGGTGGCCGTAGTGATCGTTGAACTGCTTGAACCAGTCTATGTCCAGCAGAATGATCGCCACGTCGCTGTGGTTGCGGTTGGCCCGTCCCCACTCCTTCTCCAGGGCCCGGTCGAAGCCGCGCCGGTTGGCCAACTGGGTGAGGCTGTCGGTCTGGGCAATGATCTCCAGCGCGTTCCTGGCAGCGTTCAGTTCCGCCTCCGCGGCGATCAGCTGCTGGATTTGCCAGTACAGCAGGATGCTCAGCAAGGCCAGGACCAGAATGATCATGCCGATCAGCGCGGCGGAGCGGTAGGCGTACTCCCGCCAGGGCGTGAAGACGTGCTGGTACGAGATACCGGCGGCCGCGACGATGGGCAGCCCGGAGAGGCGCTGGTAGGCGTATATCCGCTTCACGCCATCCACGATGGAGGTGATGACCGCGGTGCCACTGTCGCTGTGCGGCAGGTAGCGGGTGAAGATATCGCCCTTGGAAACGTTGGTGGTCATGAGGGCGGCCAGGGTCGGTCGCCGGGCCAGCAGTTCGCCGTTGTCCAGCGCGAGGAAGATCACCCCCCGGTCATCGACGTCCATGCGCTCGAAGAAGTGTTGGAAGTAAGCCACGGGCACCGTGGCCAGGGCCACTCCCGCGAACTCACCGCCCGCGGAATTGATGCGGCGGCTGATCGGGATGACCATGTCGCCGGTGCTTCGGCTTTCCACGATGGAGCCAATGTGGATGGCGGCGTCGGGGTTGTCCCGGTGATAGATGAAGTACGCGCGATCGCTGTTGTTCTTCGTTTGCAGCCCCTGGGAAAACGAGTTGGCCACCCAGTTGCCTTGCGCGTCGTAGATGAAGAGCCCCTGGATGCCCTCGACGTTCACCACGTCTTCGACCATCAGCTTGGTCATGCGCGCCTGCTGCTCGCCGGCGACCCCGTCGTGCTCCACGCGCTCGACCAGGTCGCGCAGGGTATTGTCGGCCTGCCTGACGGTGTCCTGGGCCTGCTGCTCGGCGGCGCGCACGATGTTGGACACCGCGATCTTGGCGGTGGCGAGGCGCTCGCGCCTGGACTGGTTCATCTGCCAGCTGGTAGCGAGAATCAGCGACAGGCAAACGAGAATGATGAAACCAATCAGCGCCTTGGTGAGCGTTGAGGGAGGGAGTCTCGTCGACAGGAAGGAAAGAGACTTCATAGGTTGGTCATCAAGTTGGCGTTTGGACGAGCGATGCAGTTCTTGTTCCGCCGGGCTGGGCCTGCCAGCCACAGGGTATGGGCCGGTGGCGTGACCTCCAGCCTGTGTTCGCTCAAGGTCAGCGCACTGCCTGATCGTTTCGGGGGAAGGTTGGCATGTTTGGCTGCGCTAAACAATGCCGGCTTCAGCGCCTGGCCTGCGCTATCGCCAGCGTCCCGATGCCGTCGCGAAGGCCCGCCAACAGCCGGCTGCGCTACAACGCATCGCTTGCCGCGCGGGTGCGATCAATGCAGGGAGCCGCTGGCGCGGCGCTCGTGCACCAGCAATTGAGCCTGGTGGGCCATCTGATCGAGCAGCCGGTCGCGTTCTTTCTCCGCCTCGGCCATGGCTTTCTTGCCGTGTTGTTTCACCAGGTAGGCATGGATCTGCCTGACCTCGGTGGACTGGTAGATCGGCGTGAGATCCTGCACCGCCACCATCCCGTTCGAGCGATAGGCACGAGTGTTCATCAATACCTGCGGCCCCTGCGCCGCCAGTACCCGAAAGCCCGAGGCCTCGAACGTCGGCACCTTGTCCGCCGCGCAGGCCAGTTCGACATGCCGGTGGCGCTCGACGATCCGCTGCAGCATGGCCCGCGCGACACCCTGTCGGCGATGGCTGGCTTGCACGGCCATATAAGCCAGGCTGCAGGCCTCGGCATCATCCTGGCAGGGCAGGTACAGGGCGAACCCCTGCACCTGGGAGGGGTCCTGATCATCCAGTGCCAGGATCACGTGCGCAGGGCTGTCCGCAGTACCGCTCATGGCCTGCAGATACAGGTACACCTGGTAGCCGATCACGTACTGGTACAGCTGATAGAGCGGGTTGTCGGGCGTCAGCGACACCGGGCTGATATCGCTGAAATAGTCCACCACCATCTGCAGCACCTGGCTTTTCAGGGACTCGGGCGGCGGGCTATCCAGGTGTACGAGGGTGAACATCGCGAGGCGGCTCTCGATAAAAACGGCGGGCGGCAGTGTAACGCGTGCCGGGAGCGGGGCGTTGTGCGGGCCAGCTGCCGGGTACCCAGGTAACGGCACCTCACCCCGGCGCAACGCACAGCGTGAAGCATGGTTTGACCCCGCGCTGTCGAGGGGGCCCGTCAACCTGTCGTCAACGGCTGCAGGCGCGTTCGCCGTCGATCCATCCCGGGCGCCTAGGCGAGCAGGTCGCGGGCACACAGGAAACCGCCGACCAGTAGGAGAATGAGGCTCCAGTACAACACTGGAATGAAGAAAAAGCTGTGCTGCTTCAGGGACTGGTGAATGGACTGGTTATCGACCACCTGCCCGGGCACCGGTTGCCCGGCGTAGCGCTTCAGGCCCTGCACGAAGCCCGCGCAGAGCAGGGCGGCAAGGATGAAGGTCAGGCCCGCCGCCCATTTGTGGCTGTCGTAGTAGCCCGGGTGGCCGAAGAGGTCGAACAGCCAGTGGCAGAACACATAGGCCAGGCAAATCAACAGCGGGATGAAAAAGCCGAAACCACTCCAGACCAACATGGGTTTTCCTTGACGTTCAGTCGTCACCGCGCATAATCGCCGGCGCAAAATAAAGGGCTTTTCCTGGATAAACAAGGAGCGTGGGATGGTTATCTATCGCGGTGCGGGTTTGATGACCCTGCTGATGCCGATCATCGTGGTGCTGTTGTGGCTCTGGTTGTGGCCGGACCCCACTGTCAAGCCCGGCGACGTCACCCTGATGCAGTTCCTGCTCAGCGTGGTGATCGGCTCGCTGATCAACGTCGCCCTTGGCCTGGTGCTCAACCGTGGGGACCGCAGCCACGGCGTGCGGCACCACTTCTTCTATGTGCCCATGCAATGGCCGGCCCTGGCCTTCGCCGTGGTCTGCGGCGTGCTGGCGGTGATCAACGCCTAGTCGACGCCCCCTGACACGGGGTGGCCGCCGTGGCCGGCGGCCTTCCCGGGCGGGATCAGTCGAGCAGGTCGGCCGGTACGTTGCCACCGTTGTCGGCGAGCTTCTGAAGCACGGTCTTGTGCAACCAGGTGTTCATCTGCGCTGAATCAGCCAGTTTCTCGGCAGGGCAGCCCAGCTCGTTGGCCAGTTCCTTGCGCGCGTTCAGGCTGCTGTCCAGCCCCAGCAGTTTGAGCAGGTCGACGATGGAAACCTTCCAGTTGAGTTTCTCCGGGTGCTTGGCCGCCAGCCCCTCCAGCTTGGCGACGACGTCCACCACCGGGACGGCCTGAGGCGTCGCCGAGGGCGCCGCAGCAGGCGGAGAAGCCTCGGCGGGCGCTGCCTGCGCTTTGGAACCGAAACCCAAGGTGTCGAGAATTTTACCGAACAGACTCATGAGATTCCCTCTTCTGTATGAACGTGCCCTAGCCAGCATAGCTCAGCGGGTGCATGACACATTGATCGGCGAACCAGCAGGGTGGATGACGTTTTTTTCCATCCACCAATCAGGCCCGACCATGGCGCCTATCGTTCGTCTGTCACACATGTCCGCTGCGCCTCACTCGCCGTAATCGCCATCACCCGCTTCGACACACCAGCCTTCGGGATAGACACCCATCGCCACCGCTCGATGAAAGCTCGAATACGGCCAGTCCCCAAGCCGCTCGACATGACCATGCTTCAGCGGGTTGACGTGGAGATAGTCGAAATGGCGCTGGTAGTCCTGTTCATCACGGATCAGGTGTTCCCAATAACGCCGTTGCCAGATACCGCGCTCGCCCCGTCGCTGTTGATTGGCTGTACGCCTTTCGGTGATCGGCAAGCGTTTGGCGAAGGCGAACTTGATGACTTTCCAGCGCAGCGCAAAGTCCGCATCGTTTGGCGGCAGTGTCCACATGCAATGCATATGCTCGGGCAGCACCACCCAGGCATCGATATGGAAAGGATGTCGCGAGCGTGTGGCCCGCACCGTCTCGCGCAGCAGATCGATCTCGCGGATCAGCAGGTCGCTGGTGCGATCACGCAGATTGACGGTAAAAAAGTAAGTGGCGCCAGGAACACGGGCACGGCGGTAATCGGGCATGGCGGCTCATCCTTGAGCAGTGTGTTGCCTTAACCCTGGTGGACAAGCTTCGCGTTGTCCACCCTACACCGCGCTTCAAGCCCACTTCGGGCTACCGTAGGGTGGATGACGCTCTTTTCATCCACCATGGGTGTTGTCCGGGCTACTTGCTGTATTGGCGTACATGACGGCTGCCGGACCTTCTCCTGAATCAGGTGGACAAGCTTCGCGTTGTCCACCCTACGCGAGCCGGTGTTTGGCGCAGGGTGGATGACACCGTGTTCATCCACCCTGTGTGGCGGTTGTCAGGTCGGTCGGTACGGCATCCACACATCGCCTTGCCAGTGCAGCACCGACAGGCCCTGGCGGTTTTCGCGGCGCGGGCGGTGAGTGTTCGTCGGCTCGCCCTCGCGCAGTATCGGCACCACGTCGGCGCTGAGCCAGCGGCGGATGCAGCGGTTTTCCGGGTGGTAGTAGTGGATCAGCGCGGCGTACACGCCGGATTCGCTGATCAGCCGGGTCGTCTCCGCTTGGCCGTGGGTGTTGAGCAGCACGGCATCGAGCAACTGGTCGGCATCCAGCGTGCGTGTAACGCGTTCTTCCAAATGCGGCTGGCCGATCAGCCGGCCCAGGTCGCGGGCGCAGAACCAGCAGTGCGGTTCGAGCAACAGGGCGCGCAGTTGGCGGCGGTGACGGGTGAAGGTCGTCGGGATCAGGGTTTCGCCGGGGAGGGCGGGTATGGCGGGGAATGCGGATTGAGTTGGCATATCCATTACCTCAATGGAATACACCGCTGCTTTCGGGAGCAGTATTGCCGCTGCGTGAAGCGTTTCTTAGGCGCCGTTGAGTAGGGTAGGGATGTGGACGGAACCGGTCAAGGACAACGGCTTGTGCGGGCAGAGCTCGTCCAGGCTTCCCACTGAATTTGGGCGTCCTGAACGGTGGACAAGCTTCGCGTTGTCCACCCTACGCCACGATTCCCGCCTCGCGTAGGTGGATGACGCTCTTTTCATCCACCATTGCGGGGTGTCCGGGCTACTTGCTGGTGGCTTGCACCGTCTCGCGCAGCAGATTGATCTCGCGGATCAGCAGGTCGCTGCGGCGGGCACGCAGGTTGACGGTGAAGAAGTAAGTGGCGCCAGGAACACGGGCACGGCGGTAATCGGGCATGGTGCTCGTCCTTGAGCAGTGTGTTGCCTTAACCCTGGTGGACAAGCTTCGCGTTGTCCACCCTTGTATCTCGACTACTGCCTCACGAGAGGCGATAGTTCCCGACTGATCATCGGGGGAGGAGCTGCAAGCTGTGTCCACCCTTAAGCCTCGAGCTTGCGACGTAGATTGCGCTGCGCTCCTCCACACTCATCCTGATAAGTCCGAACGGTATCCAGAGCCTCGAGCTCGCATCAGCAAGGCTGGACGGATGCAGTGACGATCAGACTGAAAGAGGAGAAGACCATGTCTGTAGTCGGAATCGACATCGCTAAACACTCATTCGACATTGCCACGGTGCAGGCAAACGGCAAGCACCGCACTAAGGGCAAGCTCGCCAATGACCCGGCAGGGTTC
>NZ_FNDG01000020.1 GCF_900100535.1 Phytopseudomonas flavescens | reverse complement strand
CTGCATCCGTCCAGCCTTGCTGATGCGAGCTCGAGGCTCTGGATACCGTTCGGACTTATCAGGATGAGTGTGGAGGAGCGCAGCGCAATCTACGTCGCAAGCTCGAGGCTTAAGGGTGGACACAGCTTGCAGCTCCTCCCCCGATGATCAGTCGGGAACTATCGCCTCTCGTGAGGCAGTAGTCGAGATACAAGGGTGGACGACGCTTCATCCGTCCACCGCTCTGAGATCGCGATGGTGGATGAAAAGAGCGTCATCCACCCTACGTCTGCTTCCGCCTTACAGCGGCCTCACTGCGAATCAAACCGGGAGAGCGACCATGAGCAACGACAAGTACGAGAAGGGCCTGCAGATCCGCACTCAGGTGCTGGGCGAGGATTACGTGAAGCGCTCGGTGGAGAATGCCGACGACTTCAACCGCCCGCTGCAGGAGCTGGTCACCGAATACTGCTGGGGGCATGTGTGGGGTCGTGAAGGCTTATCGATGCGCGAACGCAGCATGATAAACTTGGCCATGATTTCCGCGCTCAATCGCCCGCACGAGCTGAAGTTGCACATTCGCGGTGCCCTGCGCAACGGCCTCGACCGCGAGCAGATTCGCGAGATTCTGCTGCAGGTCGGCATTTACTGCGGTGTGCCTGCCGCAGTCGACAGCTTCCGCATCGCCCGCGAGGCGTTCGCCGAGGCGGATGCCGAAGCCCAGCAGGCCGAGGCATCGTTTGAGTGATCCCATACCTATAACTCGAGCCCTAACCATGAAACGCCAGCCGATCGACGACAGCTTCAAGGTCAACCGCAACCCCGTGACCCTGCGGGAGATCGTTCTGGACAAGCTGCGCAGCGCCATCATGAACTTCCAGTTGCTGCCCGGCGACCGCCTGGTGGAGCGCGATCTGTGCGATCGGCTGGGGGTCAGCCGCACCTCGGTGCGCGAGGCGCTGCGCCATCTGGAGTCGGAAGGCCTGGTGGAATTCGCCGACGCCAAGGGCCCGCGCGTGGCGATCATCACCCTGGAAGACGCCTGCGATCTCTACGAGCTGCGCTGCGTGCTGGAGGGCATGATCGTCCAGCTGTTCACCCTGCGCGCCCGGGCCAAGGACATCCGTGCCCTGGAGCGCGCCCTGGAGAACAACCGCAAGACCCTCGAGGAAGGCGAACTGCCGGACGTGCTGGAGTCGGTGCAGGAGTTCTACAACGTGCTGATGGAAGGCTCGGGCAACGACATCGCCGCCACCCAGCTGCGCCAGTTGCAGGCGCGCATCAGCTACCTGCGGGCCACCTCGGTATCGCAGAGCAATCGACGCAGCACCAGCAACCAGGAGATGGAGCGTATCGTCGAGGCGATCAAGAGCGGCGATCCGCTGGCCGCGCACCAGGCCTCGGTCGACCATGTGCGCGCCGCTGCCAAGGTCGCCCTGGAGTACCTGGAAGCCAAGCAGGAAGGCGCCAAGGCCCGCGATATCGTCGCCCCCATCGGTCTCGCAGACCCGCGTATCGGGCGCTGACCGCCATGCCCAGCCCGCGCTTCTGTCAGCAATGCGGCGGCGCGACGCTGGAACGGCGCCGCCCGCCCGGTGACGACCACGCACGCCTGGTGTGCGGCGGTTGCGGGCATATCCACTACGAAAACCCCAAGGTCATCACCGGCTGCATCATCGAGCAGGACGGCCGCTACCTGCTGTGCCAACGCGCCATCGCCCCGCGCGTCGGTACCTGGACACTGCCCGCGGGCTTCATGGAAAACGGCGAAACCACCGAGCAGGCGGCGCTGCGTGAAGTGCGCGAGGAAGCCGGGGTGGTGGCCGAGATCCTCTGCCCCTACTCGATCTTCAGCGTGCCCTCGATCAGCGAGGTATACCTGATCTTCCGTGCCCGGCTGCTGTACGACACCGGCTACTTCGGCAGCGAAACCCTGGCCCGCCGCTTCTTCGCCGCCGAGGACATCCCCTGGGAGCAGATCTACTACCCGGCCATCCGCCAGATCCTCGAACGCTACATCGCCGAGCGCGAAGCGGGCATCTACGGGATCTACACGGGCAGTGACGACACCGGCAAGGTGCACTTCATCCGCTAAAGCCAGGCTGTAAAAGCGGACGTTCACCCCATCGCTGTGGGAACGAGCCATGCCCGTGATTTCGCGCGCATGGCGCGCTCCCACAAAGGTGGACGCCGAAGGCCGCTTGCGCCCCACCGCCGCCCCCAGCAAGCATTCAGGGCGCCATGCCCTCGACGATGATCACCTCCGAGCGCGCCGCGCCAGCCCGGTAGCTGCTGGCTTGCTGGTAGGCCTCCGAGCGGTAGCAGGCCAGCGCCTGCTCGTACGACGCAAACTCGATCACCACGCTGCGCTGCGGCGTGTCACGGCCTTCCTGTGCCTCGGAGCGCCCGCCACGCGCCAGGAACGTGCCACCGAAGGCGGCGAAGACCGCCGGGGCGCGTTTGGTGTATTCGACGTAACGCTCAGGGTCGGTGACATCGACGTGCGCAATCCAGTAACCCTTCATGGTTGGTTCCTTTAAATTAATTTCGTATTACGGTATACCATAATTTACAATAACTCAGCCGACGAGATCCGCCATGCCCTTCCATCCCATTCGTGAACTCATCGATGACTTCCGCCAGGGCAAGATGGTGCTGCTGGTCGATGACGAAGACCGCGAGAACGAAGGCGACCTGCTGCTCGCCGCGCAGTTCTGCACGCCTCAGGCGATCAACTTCATGGCCCGTGAAGCCCGTGGGCTGATCTGCCTGACCCTGACCGACGAGCACTGCCAGCGCCTGGGGCTGGAGCAGATGGTACCGAGTAACGGTAGCGTGTTTTCAACCGCCTTCACCGTTTCCATCGAAGCCGCCAGCGGCATCAGCACGGGCATTTCCGCCGCCGACCGTGCGCACACGGTGCTGACTGCCGTTGCGCCTGGCGCGAAAGCCGCCGACCTGGTGCAGCCCGGCCACATCTTTCCGCTGAGAGCCAAGGAAGGCGGCGTACTGACCCGCGCCGGGCACACCGAGGCCGGCTGCGACCTGGCCAGGCTGGCCGGCCTGACCCCGGCGGCGGTGATCGTCGAAGTCATGAACGAGGACGGCAGCATGGCGCGCCGCCCGCAGCTGGAGGCCTTCGCCCAGTCCCACGGTATCAGGATCGGCACCATCGCCGACCTCATCCAGTACCGCCTGAGCACCGAGCACACCATTACCCGCATCGGCGAGCGCGAGCTGCCCACCGTACACGGCGAGTTCCGCCTGATCACCTATGAAGACCGCATAGCCGGGGGCGTGCACATGGCCATGGTGATGGGTGATATCCGTCATGACGAGCCGACCCTGGCGCGCGTGCATGCCATCGATCCGCTGCGCGATCTGGTAGGCGCCGAATACACCGGCCCGCGCAGCTGGACGCTGTGGGCTGCCCTGGAACGCATCGCCGCCGACGGCAAGGGCGTCGTCGTGGTGCTGGCCAACCACGAATCGTCCCAGGCGCTGCTCGAACGGGTACCGCAACTGACCCAGCCGCAGCGCCCGTTCGATCGCGGGCAGACACGGGTCTATTCGGAGGTCGGCACCGGGGCACAGATTCTGCAGGACCTCGGCGTCGGCAAGCTGCGCCACCTGGGCCCGCCGCTCAAGTACGCGGGTCTTGCCGGCTATGAACTGGAGGTCGTCGAGACCGTGCCCTTCGAGTGAGCAGAGGCCACGGATGACCGGTCGCGCAAGCGAGACAAGAAGTATGGCAAAGCGCTTGCGGAAAGCTTGGAATACCATAATATGATATCCCTGAGGCCAACCAGTTTATCGTGTGCCCGCGAGGGAAAAATCATAAAGACAACACCGGTATTGGCCGCCATTCAGATCCCCTGGATCCACTGCTCCGGTTAAGCGGGCACAACGCTCGCTTGCGAAAAAACACAACAAAGAGGGCAAGCAAGATGGTGTTTATCAAAGGTGTGACCTCGGTGCTCGCCGCGAGCATTCTGAGCGCAGCAGTCGCCACCACGGCCGCTGCCGAAACCGTCAATTTCGTGAGCTGGGGCGGTAGCACCCAGGACGCGCAGAAAGCCGCCTGGGCCGACCCGTTCAGCAAGAGCAGCGGCGTCACCGTGGTGCAGGACGGCCCTACCGACTACGGCAAGCTCAAGGCCATGGTCGAGAGCGGCAACGTGCAGTGGGACGTGGTCGACGTGGAAGCCGACTTCGCCCTGCGCGCCGCCGCCGAAGGTTTGCTGGAACCGCTGGACTTCGGCGTCATCGAGCGGGACAAGATCGACCCGCGCTTCGTCTCCGACCACGGTGTCGGCTCCTTCTACTTCTCCTTCGTGCTCGGCTACAACGAGGGCAGCCTCGGCGGCAAGAAGCCGCAGGACTGGGGTGCGCTGTTCGATACCGCGACCTACCCCGGCAAGCGCGCCCTCTACAAGTGGCCGAGCCCGGGCGTGATCGAGCTGGCCCTGCTGGCTGACGGCGTGGCCGCCGACAAGCTGTACCCGCTGGATCTGGATCGCGCCTTCAAGAAACTCGACAGCATCAAGAAAGACATCGTCTGGTGGGGCGGCGGCGCACAGTCGCAGCAACTCCTGGCCTCCGGTGAGGCGAGCCTTGGTCAGTTCTGGAACGGCCGCATCTATGCCTTGCAGGAAGAAGGCGCACCGGTGGCGGCGAGCTGGAAGCAGAACCTGGTCATGGCCGACTTCCTGGTCATCCCCAAGGGCGCCAAGAACAAGGACGCGGCCATGAAGTTCCTGGCTCACGCCAGCGGCGCCAAGGGCCAGGCCGACTTCGCCAACCTCACCGCCTACGCGCCGGTCAACGTCGACAGCGTGCAGCGTCTGGACTCGGTGCTGGCACCGAACCTGCCCACCGCGCACGTGAGCGATCAGATCACCCTGGACTACGCCTACTGGGCGAAGCACGGGGCGGACATCGCCACCCGCTGGAACGAATGGCTGGTGAAGTGAAATGACCGCGCTCCGTACCCCTGAGGTCGGTGCAGCAAGCCGTCGGCGCGACAGCGCCGACGGTAACCCGCAACGGGCGGCGCGCTGGCGCGGCGCCCCGTACCTGCTGCCGGCCCTGCTGTTCCTCGGCTTGTTCTTCCTGACGCCGCTGATCGGCCTGCTGCTGCGCGGCGTGCTGGAGCCGGAGCCAGGCCTGGGCAACTACGCACAACTGTTCGCCAATTCGGCCTACTCCAAGGTGCTGTTCAACACCTTCGCGGTAGCCGGGCTGGTGACCGTGATCAGCCTGCTGCTGGGGTTCCCCCTGGCCTGGGCGATCACCCTGATGCCGCGCGGCTGGGGCCGCTGGCTGCTGAATATCGTCCTGCTGTCGATGTGGACCAGCCTGCTGGCACGCACCTACTCCTGGCTGGTGCTGTTGCAGTCCTCGGGGGTGGTGAACAAGACGCTGATGGCCATGGGCATCATCGATCAGCCACTGGAGATGGTGCACAACCTGACCGGTGTGGTGATCGGCATGAGCTACATCATGATTCCGTTCATCGTGCTGCCCCTGCAGGCGACCATGAGCGCCATCGACCCGATGGTCTTGCAGGCCGGCTCGATCTGCGGCGCCAGCCCGTGGCGCAACTTCTTCAAGGTGTTCCTGCCGTTGTGCCGGCCGGGGATTTTCTCCGGTGGCCTGATGGTCTTCGTGATGTCCCTGGGTTACTACGTGACCCCGGCGCTGCTCGGCGGCGCGCAGAACATGATGCTGCCCGAATTCATCATCCAGCAGGTGCAATCGTTCCTTAACTGGGGCATTGCCAGCGCGGCGGCAGCCTTGCTGATCCTCATCACGCTGGTGCTGTTCTACGTCTACCTGAAGCTGCAACCGGAATCGCCGGTGGCTTCCAGCACTGCGAGGTAAACGCCATGCTGCTGTCACCCAATGCCATGGGCCGCGGCCTGCGCTACGGCCTCAATACGGTCACCGCGCTGATCGCCGTGTTCCTGCTGCTACCGATTCTGTTCATCGTGCTGCTGTCGTTCGGCTCCTCGCAGTGGCTGGTGTTCCCCCCACCGGGCTGGACGTTCAAGTGGTACGGGCAGTTCTTCTCCAACGCCCAGTGGATGGACGCGGCGCTGGTCAGCCTCAAGGTGGCCCTGCTGACGACCGTCTGCGCGGTCGCCATCGGGCTGCCCAGCGCCTTCGCCCTGGTGCGCGGCCGCTTCCCTGGCCGCGAGCTGCTGTACGCGCTGTTCACCCTGCCGATGATCGTGCCGCTGGTGATCATCGCCGTGGCGGTCTACGCCTTGTTCCTCAAGCTCGGCTACACCGGCACGCTGTTCGCCTTCGTGGTCAGCCACGTGATCGTCGCGCTGCCGTTCACCATCATCTCGATCATCAACTCGCTGAAGCTGTTCGATCAGTCCATCGAGGACGCCGCGGTGATCTGCGGCGCCACGCGCCTGCAGGCCATCGTCAAGGTGACCTTCCCGGCGATCCGTCCGGGCCTGGTGGCCGGCGGCCTGTTCGCCTTCCTGGTGTCCTGGGACGAAGTGGTGCTCAGCGTGATGATGGCCAGCCCCGGCCTGCAGACGCTGCCGGTGAAGATGTGGACGACGCTGCGCCAGGATCTCACCCCCGTGATCGCCGTCGCCTCGACGCTGCTGATCGGTCTTTCCCTGCTGGTCATGGTCATCGCCGCCATCGTGC
Organism: Phytopseudomonas flavescens; assembly: GCF_900100535.1. Taxonomy (GTDB): domain Bacteria; phylum Pseudomonadota; class Gammaproteobacteria; order Pseudomonadales; family Pseudomonadaceae; genus Aquipseudomonas; species Aquipseudomonas flavescens. Next base: position 115,257 of record NZ_FNDG01000020.1, on the reverse strand, counting down.
GCCGGCGCACCGACGTCAACGCCTGAGTGCCGAGGAGAATTTCATGAGTGCTGTCATCCAAGAAAACCGGGCACCACAAACGCTGGTCAGCCTGCGCAACCTGAACAAGCACTACGGCGACTTCACCGCTGTGGATAACATTTCCCTGGAGATCCAGGAGGGCGAGTTCCTCACCTTCCTCGGCTCCAGCGGCTCGGGCAAGAGCACCACGCTGTCGATGCTGGCCGGCTTCGAAACCCCCAGCTCCGGGGAGATCCTGGTCGAGGGCAAATCCCTGCTCAACGTGCCGCCGCACAAGCGCGATATCGGCATGGTGTTCCAGCGCTATTCGCTGTTTCCGCACCTCGACGTGCGCCAGAACATCGCCTTTCCCCTGGCGATCCGCAAACTGAGCGCCGCCGAGCAGCAGCGCCAGGTCGAGGCCATGCTCAAGCTGGTGCAGCTCGGCGAGTTCGCGCACCGCCGTCCGGCACAACTTTCCGGCGGCCAGCAACAGCGCGTGGCGATTGCCCGCGCGCTGGTCTACGAACCGCGCATCCTGCTGATGGACGAACCCCTCGGCGCGCTGGACAAGAAGCTGCGCGAAGACCTGCAGGATGAGTTGCGTCATCTGCATCGGCGCCTGGGCATCACCATCGTCTACGTGACCCACGACCAGGAGGAAGCCATGCGCCTGTCACAGCGCATCGCCATCTTCAGCCACGGCAGGATCGTCGGCCTGGGCAGCGGTTATGACCTCTACCAGAACCCGCCGAACGTCTTCGTCGCCTCCTTCCTCGGCAACTCCAACTTCCTGCGGGCGACGGTCAGCGGGCAGGCCGCCGTGCAGTTCGAGCAACAGAGCCTGTCGATCACCCCGACCGCCAACCTGCAGAGCGGCCAGGACGTGCTGCTGATGCTGCGCCCCGAGAAAGCCCAGGTGCTGCCCCAGGACGTGGCGGCGCAAACGCCGTTGCCGGCGGGCTGGAACGAGATCCCCGTGCAGGTCGCCGAAGTGGTATTCCTGGGCGAGAGCCTGACCTGCCACGTGGTCACCCCCGGCGGCTGCCAGCTGACCCTCAAGGCCATGGGCAGCGGCCTGCAACCCCTGCAGCCCGGCGCCCGGGCGCGTGTGCGCTGGGCCGCCAGCGATGCCTGCCTGTACGACAGCTGGAACGAGAGCGAACTGACCAAGGGCGCCGGCGCCCACTAAGCGATTGCTCGCGTTGCCGTTGGGTGAACCGCCCGCCATTCACTGTGGAAATGCACCATGCGCGCGAATCGCGGGCATGGCCCGCTCCCACACAAGGTCACTGAACGGTTGCTCGTGGGATGGACCGGGGCCAGTACCTAGGCGCCCCGCCACCTCCACGTCCTTGCAATCGCAATGGTGGATGAAAAGAGCGTCATCCACCCTACGGCTTCGCCATGCGCGCGAATCGCCGGTATGGCGTGATCCCACACAGGTTCGCCGAACCGCAGTTCCCGCCCCATAAAGCGTTACGTCCTGCCCACAGTAAAGTGGTACTGCACTTCCCACCCAAGGCGGAGCCGCCCAGCGCAGGTTGCTGCCACTGCCTCTCCAGGTGCCTTTGGCAATCTGGAGCGCATTTTGCTATGTGCCAGTACGGCGCGTGACCGCGGCGAGTTCACCGGGTCGGCAGCCAGGGCATCTTTATCGTTCGGGAGGGATTTCCATGCGTACAGTGCTGGCCATGCTGCTGGGGCTGCAGTTCTTGTCCACCGCTCACGCCGAGCAGAGCATCACCTTCGTCAGTTGGGGTGGCACCACCCAGGCGGCGCAGGCCCGCGCCTGGAGCGAACCCTTCACCCGGCAGACCGGCATCCGTGTCGAGCAGGCCGGGCCCACCGACTATGCCGCCTTCAAGGCCATGGTGGAGAGTGGCCAGGTAACCTGGGACGTGGTCGACGTGGAAGCCGACTTCGCCCTGCGCGCCGGCCGGGAGGGGCTGCTCGAGCCCCTGGATTTCAAGCAGATCGCCAGGCGCACCATCGACCCGCGTTTCGTCACCATCTACGGCGCCGGCTCGTTCTATTTTTCCTTCATCCTCGGCTACAACACCCAGGTCCTGCGCGAGGCGCCGCAGAGCTGGGCGGCGCTGTTCGATACCCGCGCCTTCCCGGGCAAACGCGCGCTCTACAAGTGGCCGAGCCCAGGTGTGCTGGAGATCGCCCTGCTCGCCGATGGGGTAGCCGCCGACAAGCTGTACCCGCTGGATCTGGATCGCGCCTTCAGCAAGCTCGACAGCATCAAGGGCGATATCGCCTGGTGGGGCAGTGGTGACGAATCACAGCAGTTACTCGCCTCCGGCACCGCCAGCCTGGGCATGTTCTGGAACGGCCGGGTCAACGCCTTGCGCGATCAGGGTGCACCGGTGGCCATGAGCTGGCAGCAGAATCTGGTGGCCGGTGACTTTCTGGTGATCCCCCGTGGCTCGCGCAACGTCGCGGCAGCGCGCACTTTCATTGCCCATGCCACCAGCCCGAAACCCCAGGCCGAATTTGCCTCGCTGACCGGTTATGCGCCGGTCAACCTCGGCGCCTCGGCACTGGTGGATCCCAAGCTGGCGGAGAATCAGCCCGGTGCCCACAAAAGCGGGCAGATCACCCTGGATTTCAAGTATTGGAGCGTCAACGGCGAGCGCATCGCGCAACGCTGGAGCGCCTGGCAGGCAGCCAGCCGCTGACGCTTTTCGATAACACTGGTCACCGGACGCTCGCCAAAGTATTTTATATTATGGTATACCATGAACCATAAGCCTCGTGATCCTGCACGCCGGCCAGTCCCGACAGCGCCTCAAACGCACCGGGCTTTATAAGAATCGAGGAAAGCGACATGAAATTCTCTTTGTTCGTCCACATGGAACGCTACGACCAGGAAGTCGGCCATCGCGAGCTCTTCGAGCAACTGACCGAGTTGACCCTGCTGGCCGAGGCTGGTGGTTTCAGCACCGTGTGGGTTGGCGAGCACCACGCCATGGAATACACCATATCGCCGAGCCCGATGCCGATCCTGGCCTACCTGGCCGCCCGTACCAGCACCATCCGTCTGGGTGCCGGTACCATCATCGCGCCGTTCTGGAACCCGATCCGGGTGGCAGGTGAATGCGCCCTGCTCGACGTGATCAGCAACGGCCGCATGGAAGTCGGGCTGGCCCGCGGTGCCTATCAGTACGAATTCGATCGCATGGCCGGCGGCATGCCCGCCAGTGATGGCGGCAAGTACCTGCGCGAGATGGTGCCGGTGGTCAAGGCACTGTGGAAAGGTGACTACGCCCACGACGGCGAAATCTGGAAATTCCCCACCAGCACGTCGTCGCCCAAGCCGCTGCAGCAACCCCTGCCACCGGTGTGGATCGCCGCACGTGATCCGGACTCGCACAACTTCGCAGTCGCCAATGGCTGCAACGTGATGGTCACGCCATTGATGAAGGGCGACGAGGAAGTGGTCGACCTGAACAACAAGTTCAATGCCGCCCTGGCCAACAACCCGGACGTGCCACGCCCACAGCTGATGGTGTTGCGCCACACCCACGTACACCTGGCAGACGACCCCGAGGGCTGGAAGGTCGGTGCCGCTGCGATCTCGCGCTTCTACCGCACCTTCGATGCCTGGTTCGGCAACAAGATCACCCCGGTCGACGGCCTGCTGGAGCCAAGCCCCGAAGAGAAATTCAAGGAGCGCCCGGAGTTCGAGCTGGAGAACATCCGCAAGAACACCATGATCGGCACGCCCGAGGAAATCATCGCGCGCATTCGTCATTACCAGGAGCTGGGCGTCGACGAGTTCAGCTTCTGGGCTGACAACAGCCTGCCCCATGCCGAGAAGAAAAAGTCCCTGGAGCTGTTCATCCAGCACGTGGTGCCAGCCTTCCGCTGAGCCCGCAACCGCTGCCCCGGCCATGCCGGGCGGCGGCCTTCGCCCTTGCGGCGAGACGCAAAACCCTATCCGAATAAAGACAAGAAGTAGGTTTTCCCATGGTGTCCCGCACAACCTTGCTGCTCTATCCCTGCCCGTTCTCCCCCGTCTGCGGGCCCTCCCGCGACAGGCGCAACTGACCCGCTCAGCCGCCACCCCTCACGCATCCCCTCCGGTTCTGCCCCGTTCACGCGGAGCAGCGTGCCGTCGCCAATTTGCGCAGGAGAGCAGTCCATGTCCCAGCAAGAGCTCATCGAAAGCAACAGCGTTGGCCAGGTAGCCGATGCCGATCGTCACGGCCGTGTCCGTGATCTGTTCACCCTCTGGTTCAGCACCAATATCGCGCCGCTGCCCATCGTCACCGGTGCCATGGCCGTGCAGGTGTTCCACCTCAGCCTTGGCTGGGCGATCTGCGCCATTCTGGTCGGCCACCTGCTCGGCGGCATCGTCCTGGGTCTGGCCTCTGCCCAGGGTCCGCAACTGGGCTTGCCGCAGATGCTGCAGAGCCGCGGCCAGTTCGGTCGCTACGGCGCCCTGCTGGTGGTGGTGATCGCCGCCGTGCTGTACATCGGTTTCTTCATCTCCAACTGCGTGCTGGCCGGCAAGTCGATCCATACCGTGGCGCCGGATCTGCCGCTGCCTGCCGCGGTGCTGATCGGTGCCTGCGCCGCAACGCTGATCGGCATCCTGGGCTACAGCTTCATCCACACCCTCAACCGCATCGGCACCTGGGTAATGGGTATCGGCCTGCTCGCCGGGTTCATCGCGCTGTTCGCCAACGGCCTGCCGGCGGATTTCGCCAACCGTGGCGGCTTCAACCTCGCCGGCTGGCTGGCGATGGCCTCGCTGGGCGCCATCTGGCAGATCTCCTTCGCACCCTACACCTCGGACTACTCGCGCTACCTGCCGAAAAACGTGGGTATCTGGAAACCCTTCATCGCCACCTATACAGGCGCCGTTCTCGGTACCTCGCTGTGCTTCGTGTTCGGCACCCTGGTGGCGCTGTCGGTGAGCGCGGACACCGATACCATGGACGCGGTCAAGCAGAGCACCGGGGTATTCGGCCCGGTACTGATGGTGCTGTTCATCCTCAGCATCATCAGCCACAACGCCCTGAACCTGTACGGTGCGGTGTTGGCGCTGATCACCTCGGTGCAGACCTTCGCCGCCGACTGGGCACCCAGCCGTCAGGCCCGGGTAGCGCTTTCGGCAATTTTGCTGGTGGCCTGCTGCGTGGTCGCGGTCAGCGCGCCTGCGGACTTCATCTCGCGCTTCATGCAACTGATCCTGGCGATGATGATCGTGCTGGTGCCCTGGGCGGTGATCAACCTCGCCGACTTCTACCTGGTACAGAAACAGCGCTACCACATCCCTTCACTGTTCGACGCCACTGGCGGCATCTACGGGCGCTTCAACCCCAATGCGGTGAGCGCCTACGCCGTGGGCATCCTGGTACAGCTGCCGTTCGCGGTCACGCCGATCTACACCGGGCCGATGGCCAGCAAGCTCGATGGCGCCGACCTGTCCTGGCTGGTGGCGATCGTCGTTACCCTACCGCTGTACCTGCTGCTGTCACGCCGCGACACGCTGTACCGGCGCAAGCAGATATCCACCCTGTCGCGGGCCTGACGCTTGCGGCCAAGCCAGGCTACCGGGCTGATCCGGGAAAACGGATAGCGGCATGAGAAAGCCCTCGCCCTCGTGCGGGGGCCTTTCGTTCAGGGTCAACGGCTTTTCAACCTGCCACCTCGAAGATCGCACCTTCCACGCCCAGCACCTCGCCACTGGCGGAATACACGCCTACACCCGTCTCGCAGACCTCCTTGATTCGCCCGTCGGCGCAGCAGATGCGGTAACGCAGGTGAAAGGGCTCGTGCTTGAGCAAGGCGCATTGCACGCAGTACCAGACGTAATCGGCGTACTCGGCCAGGATCAGTGAGCCGAAGCTGTGAGCGGGATCGCGGGTCAGGTATTCGGCGCAGTAGCCGGTCAGCTGCAGGCAGCCTTCGCTGACGTAATCCATGTACCAGGTGCGGGCGTTGTCGCCGCGATAGATCAGCACCGGCAGGTCGTTGATCAACCCGGCGACACCCGCTGGCCCAACGACGGCCTGGGTACCGGCCGAGGCCTTGCCGGTGTGCCGATGCACCCAACTGGCCAGCTCCAGACGCGAGTGCAGGTGAAACTTGCGCAGCAGGCTGCGCACGTAGATTTTCACCGTGCCGTCGCTGATGCCCAGCTCGCGGGCGATCTGCTTGTTGCTGTTGCCCGCAGCGATCAACTGCAGGGTCTGCTCCTCACGTTCGGTCAGCGCGTTCGACGCTGCCACGGGAGCCGGGGCGAAACCGGCTGCACGCATGTTCTCCTCCCCGTCTTGTGCGGTGATTGGACAAATCACCACAGCAACTTCCATGCCTCGCCGGTGAGCACTACCCCTTTTTGCCTATCTCCTCTGGTGGATTGAGCGAGTAAGCGTGACAGGAAATTATCTTGCCTACAGAGAAACACCAGCCCTGCACCAACATATGACCTGATCGCTTCAATCCAGAGCAACAAGGATCGCCATGACCCGCACAGCCGAGCTGCATCCCTTCAGCGTGCCGCGATACCCCGGCGGCGACCCTGCCCAGCGAGTGAACCTTCGGCTTCTGGTCACCCAGGACGCCGGTCAGCAACGACAGGCGCAATGGCTGGCCCGTATCGACGCCAGCGAACTCTGCCACCTGGCCCTGCCGCAGTACGCCGACGAAGCCGCGCTGGGTGAAGCGCTGGGCACGCTGTTGAGCGAAGCCAGGGTCGGGGTGCACCTCGAGCTGCATGGCGACGAAGCCTTTATTTGGTCGCTGCGCGGGGTGGCACGAGCAGCCGGCCTGCTGGCCGAAGAGATCACCCTGCACTGCAGCGAAAGCGGCCGCCGCATGCTGTTCTGCGTGCATTGCGCCAGCCTGCAGGTGGGTACATCCGCGGCTCTGCAAGCCTGCAGCCACTGCGCTGTGCTGCTGGAAGTGCGCCAGCATTTCTCCGAGCGCCTGGGCGCCTACCTCGGCGTCTGCGCGGATGCCGACCAGCCCTATGCGCAGGCCCGCCCATGACTGCCTTCGAGGTGCGGGTCGGCGAGACCCGGATGATCACCCCGGTGATCCGCGAACTGTCGCTCGAACCCGTGAACGGCACGCTGCCGGCCTTTTCCGCTGGCAGCCACGTGCAGCTGCACCTGCCGAACGGCAAGCGCAACGCCTACTCGCTGCTCAGCGACCCGAGCGACACCAGCCACTACCGGATCGCCGTGCGCCAGCAGGCACAATCACGGGGCGGCTCGCGCTACGTGCATGAACAGTTGCAGACCGGCGATCGGTTGCGGATCTCGCCGCCGGCCAACCTCTTTGCGCTACACAGCACGGCGCGCCTGCACGTGCTGATCGCCGCCGGCATCGGCATCACCCCGTTCCTTGCCTACAGCACCGAACTGCTGCGCCGCGGCGACGCTTTCGAACTGCATTACGCCTACCGCACCGGGGTCAACGACGCCTACGTCGAGACCCTGCGCGAGCGGCTGGGCAAGCGCCTGCACGTTTACGAAAGCAGCAGCCGACGTCTCGACCTGGGCCAGTTGCTGAGCCATCGCCCGCTCGGCACTCACGTCTACGCCTGCGGCCCGCAATCACTGCTCGATGCCCTGCGCGAACAGAGCCTGGCCCTCGGCTGGCCAGCGGCGCGGGTGCACTGGGAGGCATTCGCCGCGCCGGAGCCGGGTGTGCCCTTCATCGTGGAACTGGCGCGCAGTGGCCGTCAGGTGGCTGTCGGCGCCGAGCAAAGCCTGCTCGAAGCCTTGGAGGATGCGGGTGTGGAGCTGCCCAACCTGTGCCGCGGCGGGGTCTGCGGCCAGTGCCAGACGCCCTACCTGAAAGGCGACGTGGAGCACCGCGACCTGTTTCTCGCCGCCGCCGAGCGCGCCACCAGCCTGATGCCCTGCGTCTCGCGTGGCTGCGGCAGCCCGATCCTGCTGGATATCTGATACCGGAGACATGCCATGACCCTGATCTTCAAACCGGCAGAGACCTACCGGGACGACTTCAGCTTCCGCAACAGCCCGGCCGCCATCGCCCGGTTCCCGTTTCCGTTCCCGGAAGACGCCTACATGTACTCGGTGAACATCGAGCCAGCGGTGTCGCGCGATCCGGGCTCGGTGTTCGAGCACTGCTTCGATGTGGACGAACATTACCTGTCGGAGATGGCCGAGCGCGCCCGCGTGCTGGAGCGTGACCCCGAGCGCTGCCTGGTGATGCCGCACATGGCCCAGGCCGCCTGGGATCTGCTGGAAATGCTGATGCAGCAGCTGGCCGCTGACTACCCGCAGCACTTCCAGCTTGAACGCAACGGCCCCGCCTGGCGCTGGCGCAACCTGGCCATGGGCATCGATCAGCCCTTCACCTTCGGCGCGGCCGACAGCCTGCCGTGCGAGCCGCTGGAATACATCACCCGGCAGATGCAGGGCGATTTCGCGGTGCTCGACCAGCGTGACGGCGACCTGTTCATGGACGCCGGCATGGTCACCTGCCCGGCCGACTGGTCGCTACGCTTTGACGCCGGAATGAGCTTCAAACAGTGGCACTCGCCCGTACCGATGGCCAACCAGATGGGCATCTTCGAACGCGCCCTGAAGTTTCTGCTGAACATTCAGGTCGGCCACCCGGTGCGCAGACTGAACTGGACGCTGACCATCAACCCACGCCTGGACACCTCGCCGGAGACCTTTCACGAATGGGGCAGCGACCGCGGCTCGGTCACCCCGGACAACGTCGGCCGCCTGGTGCACCTGCGCGTGGAGCTGCAGCTGATGGCCCGCCTGCCGCGCTCCAACGCCGTGCTGTTCAGCATCCGCACCTACCTGATCAGCATGCAAGAACTGGTCAGCAACCCGGCCTGGGCGCGCCGCCTGCACCGCGTGCTGCGCGACCTGCCGGATGCCATCGCCGACTACAAGGGCATGACCCGCTACCGCCAGACCCTGGTGGACTGGCTGCGCCAGTTCGATTCCGAAGCCTGACCCGATCACTACACGAGGATTCTCCCATGGCCAACTCATGGCGCATCAGCGCCCTGCGCGAACGCCACCTGGCGCTTGGTTCGAACCTGGAAGACTGGAACGGCATGGGCACCGCCTGGACCTATGCCAGCGATCTGGCCGACCATCATGAGGCTATCCGCACCCGCGCCGGGCTGATGGACGTCTCGGGCCTGAAGAAGGTGCACTACGTCGGCCCCCACGCCGAAAGCCTGCTCGACTACGCCACCACCCGCGACATGGCCAAGCTCTATCCCGGCAAGTCGGTGTACGCCTGCCTGCTCGACGAGGACGGCACCTTCATCGACGACTGTATCGTCTATCGCACCGGCCCCAACGCCTTCATGGTGGTGCACGGCGCCGGCACCGGCTACGAGATGCTGGTCCGCTCGGCACAGGGTCGTCAGGTCGCGGTACTGTTCGACGACGACCTCCACGACCTTTCCCTGCAAGGCCCGGCAGCCGTGGACTTTCTCGCCGAGCACGTACCCGGCATCCGCGAGCTGCCCTACTTCCATCACCTGCAGACCCGGCTGTTCGACCGCCCGGTGATGATCTCGCGCACCGGCTACACCGGCGAGCGCGGCTACGAGATCTTCTGCAAGGCCGCCGATGCGCCGCTGATCTGGGACGGCATCCTGGAACAGGGCCAGGGCCACGGCATCATCCCCTGCGCCTTCACCGCCCTGGACTGGCTGCGCGTGGAGAGCTACCTGCTGTTCTTCCCCTACGACAACTCGCAGATGTACCCCTTCGCCGACCAGAAGGCTGGCGACACGCTGTGGGAACTGGGCCTGGACTTCACCGTGTCGCCCGGCAAGCGCGACTTCCGGGGTGCCGCCGAGCACTACCGGCGCCAGGGCCGGGAACGCTTCAGGATCTTCGGTGTGCTGCTCGATGGCGATCAAGCCGCCGAGGGTGGCGACAGCCTCTGGCACGAAGGACGTCAGGTCGGCCTGATCACCTGCGCCATGTACTCGCGCCTGAGCGGACGCTCCATGGCCATCGCCCGGGTCGAACCGGGGATCGCCGAGCAGGGCGTGCCGCTGCAGGTACGCGGCAGCCTGCAGGTAAGCGCCATCGCCCACACCCTACCCTTCGACGATCCCGAGAAGAAGAAACGCACGGCGAAAGGCTGATTGCAGCTGCAAGCTTGGGAACACCGCTCGGAACGCTCCACGGCCATCTAACCATGAGGAGTCGTAGGGTGGACAACGCTCTTTTTGTCCACCATTGCGATTGCGAGGGTGGGGGCGGTGGACGGGTCGGGCCGCGTAGGTGAAGCGTCGTCCACCCTACGGATAGCCCCTATAACCACCACACCGCAGGTTAACCGCCTCGCCAACCGGAGAACCGAACATGAACCAACGTGTCGCCATCATCGGCGCCGGGCCCTGCGGCCTGGCCCAGTTGCGTGCTTTCCAGTCAGCCCAGGCCGCCGAGGCGGAGATTCCCGACCTGGTGTGCTTCGAGAAGCAGACCGACTGGGGCGGCATGTGGAACTACACCTGGCGCACCGGCCTGGACGAGCACGGCGAGCCGGTGCACGGCAGCATGTACCGCTACCTGTGGTCGAACGGGCCGAAGGAGTGCCTGGAGTTCGCCGACTACAGCTTCGACGAGCATTTCGGCCGGCCCATGGGCTCCTACCCGCCGCGAGAAGTGCTGTGGGACTACATCAAGGGCCGCGTGGAAAAGGCTGGCGTGCGCCCCTACATCCGCTTCGAAACCGCCGTGCGCAACGTCGAATACGACGCCACCAAGGGGCTGTTCACCGTCACCGCCCACGACCATGCCAACGACCGCACCTACAGCGAAACCTTCGACTACGTGGTGGTCGCCAGCGGCCACTTTTCCACACCCAACGTGCCTGACTTTCCCGGTTTCGAGCGCTTCGCCGGACGCGTGTTGCACGCCCACGACTTTCGCGACGCCCTGGAATTCAAGGGCAAAGACGTGCTCGTCGTCGGCGCCAGCTATTCGGCCGAAGACATCGGCTCGCAGTGCTACAAGTACGGTGCCCGTTCCATCACCAGTTGCTACCGCAGCGCGCCGATGGGCTACAAATGGCCGGCCAACTGGGAGGAGCGCCCACTGCTCAGCCACGTGCAGGGCAGCACCGCGTTCTTCGCAGACGGCAGTTGCAAGCACATCGACGCCATCATCCTGTGCACCGGCTATAAGCACCACTTCCCCTTTCTGCCGGAAGCGCTGCGCCTGAAAACAGGCAATCGCCTGTGGCCGCTGAACCTCTACAAGGGTGTTTTCTGGGAGCAGAACCCGCGGCTTATCTACCTCGGCATGCAGGATCAGTGGTACAGCTTCAACATGTTCGACGCCCAGGCCTGGTACGCCCGCGACGTGATTCTCGGGCGCATCGCCCTGCCCGCCGCTGCGGGCATGCACGCTGAAAACCTGGCCTGGCGCCAGGAAGAGGAGACGCTGGAAGGCGCCCAGCAGATGTTCGAATTCCAGGGCGAATACATCCGCCAGTTGATCGCCGCAACCGACTACCCGAGCTTCGACATCGCCGAGGTCAACGCCACCTTCCTGCAGTGGAAGAAAGACAAGTACGACAACATCATGGGCTACCGCGACAAGTGCTATCGCTCACTGATCACCGGCACCCTGGCCACGCCGCATCACACCCCCTGGCTGGAGGCCCTGGATGATTCGCTGAGTGCCTACCTGGCCGACGCACCCACCGACCGCCTGAAGTCCGCCAGCTGAGGCGCTGCCATGAACCTGCCTGTGACAAGCCGCCCACTGGAGCCGGCGCTGTTCGCCCGCGCCGCAGACCTGGAACGCCACCGCGTGGCTCCTGGCGGGCTGACGGTGTTCACCCTGGAGCCGGGGGATCGCCTGGAGGTGATCGACCTCGAGGGCGACCAGCCTGCCGAACTGCTGGCCTTCACCGAGGATGGCCGCCAAGCGCTGGCGGCACTGGGCCTGCAAGCCAGCGCTGGTGCCGATGCCATCGCCCACCTGCTGCACGATGGCAGCCGCGAGTCGATTCACGTCAGCAACGGGCTCACTCGTCGTGGTGTGGACTGTCGCCGCCTGCCGGCCGCCGCCCGGCTGTGGCCCGCCGCCACACCCGCAGGCTTCAGCCGCGAATTGCTGGCCAACGCTGCGCTGTGCGTGATCGTCGCCGCCCCTGGCGGGCGTAGCGCAGTACACAGCCAGCAGCGCGCCAGTGAACTCCGCGTGCTGCTGCATCGCGCCAACCCGCGCAGGCTCTGGGTGCCGCCACTTCCCGCGCCGCTGGGCGAGGTGATCGACGAATTCACCATCCACCCCGGCAGCGCACGCGACTACCTCGTCGCAGCCGGGCAGTTCGTCCAGGTGATCGACGTTGCCGGGCGCCAGTGTTCGGATTTCGTCGCCTTCGACCGCGCCGGCCTGGATACCGGGCGCGAGATCGACCTCGACCCCACCGTCACCCGTACCCTGAACGGCAACGCCTACCCGGGGCCGGGCCTGTTCAGCCGCTTCTACGACCGTGACATGCAACCCATGCTGGAGGTGGTGCGCGATACCGTCGGCCGCCACGATACCTTCGCCCTGGCCTGTGCGGCGCGCTACTACGAGGCGCACGGCTACTTCGGCCACGCCAACTGCAGCGACAACATCAGCCGCGCCATGGCCGCTCACGGCGTAGACCCGCGCGCCGGCTGGCCGGCGATCAATTTCTTCTACAACACCGCCATCGACGCGCACCAGCACCTGACGCTGGACGAACCCTGGTCGCGCCCTGGCGATTACGTGCTGCTCAAGGCGCTGACCGATCTGGTCTGCGCCAGCAGTTCCTGCCCGGACGACATCGACCCCGCCAATGGCTGGCAGCCCACCGATATCCATATCCGCGTGTATTCCGAGAAGGAGCGTTTCAGCCTCGCCATGGCCACTCGAAAAACAGCAGATGCCGAGCCGGTGCTGACCCGCGAAAGCGGCTTTCACGCCGGCATCTCGGCCCTCACCCGGCAGTTCGTCGACTACCGGGGCTTCTGGACACCGACCCGCTTCGATGGCTACGGCACCCTCTCGGAATACCACGGCTGCCGCGAACGCGTTGCGGTGATGGACCTTTCCGCGCTACGCAAATTCGAGGTGCTCGGGCCCGACGCCGAAGCGCTGCTCGACCACTGCCTGACCCGCGACGTGCGCAAGCTGGCGGTCGGTCAGGTGGTGTATTCGGCGATGTGCTTCGAGCACGGCGGCATGCTCGACGACGGCACCCTGCTGCGCCTCGGCGCCGATGCGTTTCGCTGGATCGGTGGCGAGGACTACGCTGGCATCTGGCTGCGTGAACAGGCTGCGAAACGGGGCATGAAGGTGTGGATAAAGAGCGCCTCCGAGCAGATCCACAACGTCGCCGTGCAGGGCCCGCTGAGCCGCCAACTGCTCGCGCAGATGATCTGGACGCCCGGCACCCAGCCAAGTCTGGAGAAGCTGGGCTGGTTCCGCTTTCTGGTCGGCCGCCTGGATGACTACAACGGCCCGCCCGTGATGGTGTCGCGCACCGGCTATACCGGCGAGCTGGGCTACGAAATCTGGTGTCATCCCCACGATGCGCTGCAGGTGTGGCAACGCCTGTGGCAGCTCGGCGAACCCCTGGGCCTGGTACCGCTCGGTCTCGAAGCGCTGGACATGCTGCGTATCGAAGCCGGGCTGATCTTCGCCGGCTACGAATTCGACGACCAGACCGATCCGTTCGAGGCCGGCATTGGCTTCTGTGTGCCACTCAAGAGCAAGGCGGCGGATTTCATCGGCCGCGATGCGCTGGCAAGGCGCAGCGCAGCACCCCGCCACAAGCTGGTCGGCCTGCAGCTGGAAGGCAACGAAACCGCGGCCCACGGCGACGGCGTATACAGCGGCCGGGCCCGTGTCGGCGTGGCCACCAGTGCCACGCGCTCACCACTGCTGGGCCGCAACATCGCCCTGTGTCGCCTGGATGTCGGCTACTGCGCGCCGGGTACCGTCGTCGAGATAGGCAAGCTCGATGGCCAGCAGAAGCGCATTCGCGCCCAGGTCAGCGCCAGCACCGTCGCCTACGACCCGGGCAAGATCAGGGTGCGGGCATAACCGAATCGCTTGTGGAAAGAGAATTGCTTGGTGATGGCCATTCGATCTCACGGAGGTGGCCCATGTGGTTCAGCAATGCATCCCGAAGCCTGGCCGATGAACTCAGCCAGTGGCTCAACCGCCTGTTCGACGGCCAGCCCAGCGTGGCTGCCGCACAGCCTCATCTGCAGCGCGACGCCCGGCTGTTCAGCAGCCTGCAGCGGCTGCAGCGCGACTGGGACGAATTGCAGCGCATTCGCCAGCAGGCCGAGTGCCAGGCGCCGCCGCCCTGCAGTGCAGAGGAGTACGCCGCACTCCGCGAAGACCTCGCCGAGGCCCGGGCGCAGATCGGCGAACTCCTCCACGCCTGTGACCACAGCCAGCGGCGCCTGCACGAGCTGGAAGCCGAGCGCGCCCATTGGGACGAAGAACGCCAGGTCTGGGAACTGACCAAACGCACCCTGACCGAAGGCAGCTGGGCGATGAACGTGGTGGGTGGCGACCCCGACCATGCGCAGAACCTGATTCGCTGGTCAGAGCAGTTCCGCGAGCTGATCGGCTACAGCACCCAGGAATTTCCCGATGGCTGGGACAGCTATTTCAAGGTGGTCAACGCCGATGACCTGAAACAGGTCATGCAGGCCTTCAATGCCTCGATGGTCGACACCGGCGGTGATGGCTTCTACGCCGTCGAATACCGCATGCGCCACAAGACCCGTGGCGAGCTGTGGTTTCGCGAACGCGGCCGCTGCCTGCGCGACGCCCAGGGCCGCCTGCTGTATGTCACCGGCGCCGTGCGCGAGATCAGCGACGAGAAGACCGCCGCCACGCTGCACCAGCGCGAACAGGCCAACATCCAGGACACCTACACGCAGATCGCCCAGGTCGCCGGGGGGATTCGCAGCATTGCCGAGCAGACCAACCTGCTGGCCCTCAACGCCGCCATCGAAGCGGCACGGGCCGGCGATCAGGGTCGCGGCTTCGCCGTGGTGGCCGACGAGGTGCGCAATCTGGCGCGACGCACCCAGGAATCGGTGCAGCAGATCCAGGGCATGTTGCAGACGGAGCGCTCGGGCGAACCAACTTCAGGCAACAAGCCATGAAAACGAACTGAAAAAGTGCAGAAAAAGAGGCTAACGCCCTCGATCGCCCCAGTTATGGCGATTACTGGTGGCACACTCATTGCTTTTCCCAAAAAGAAATTTTCTTTATCAACGATAAAACCTTCGACTCGACCTGCCTGCGCACCACTTATTCCAATAAACCGCTTTCGAGGATTCAGTGATGGAAGAACAGAAGACCCCGCCTACGCTCGAAGAGCTGCAGGCCCTGATCGAAATGACCAACACCCTGAACATGGAGATGTTCTATTGGTGGTGTACGGCGTTGATGATCTGCATCCACGCAGGCTTTCTGTCTTACGAGATCGGCGCCTCGCGCCTGAAGAACGCCCTGGCGGCGGGCGTGAAGAACATCCTCGCGTTCGGCTTCATCGTCCCCAGCGTGTTCCTGCTCGGCTGGGCGGTCTACAACGCCTTCCCCGATGGCCTGGTACCGCGCATGGACGCCCTGATGGCCGGCATGCCGTGGAGCCAATCCATGGGCCCGAACATCCAGGACAACGCCACCGGTATTTTCTGGGGCGCCTTCGCGCTGTTCGCCGCCACCACGGGTTCGATTCTTTCCGGGGCGATCATCGAGCGCGCGCGGATGAGCGCCTTCATCATCATGACCATCGTGCTAGGCGGCTTTCTCTGGCTGCTGGCGGCGGCCTGGGGCTGGCACCCGGAAGGCTGGCTGACCGTCAAATGGGGCTACCATGACGTCGGCGCAGCGGGCGTGGTGCACATGATCGCCGGCTTCTTCGCCCTCGGCGTGCTGATCAACCTCGGTGCACGCATCGGCCGCTTCAACCCGGACGGCAGCGCCAACGCCATCGTCGGCCACAGCATGCCGATGAGCGTGGTCGGCCTGATGCTGATCATCGTCGGCTTCTTCGGCTTCCTCGGCGGCTGCATCATCTACAACTCGGGCGCTCAGTGGATCAACATCTACGGCCAGCCGACCAACCTCTCCGCCTTCTCCTTCAACACCCTGATGGGTTTTGCCGGCGGCCTGATCGGCGCCTACCTGACCACCCGTGAACCCTACTGGATGATGTCCGGTGGCCTGGTCGGCATCATCTCGGTGGCGCCCGGCCTGGACCTCTACCACCCCGGGCTGGCCTACCTGATCGGCATGGGCGTTTCCGCCCTGGCGCCGCTGGTCAACAACCTGCTGCTCAAGTTCAAGCTGGACGATGCCGTCGGCGCGTTCGCCGTGCACGGCTTCGGCGGTTTCGCCGGTCTGCTGATCAGCGGCATCTTCCTGGCCGGTTACCCGAACGTGAACGGCATGCCGGAGGTCAGTTTCTTCGGCCAGCTCGGCGGCGCGCTGGTGATGGCAGCGCTGGGCTTCTTCCCCGGCTACGGCATCTCCTACGCCCTCAACAAGGCCGGCATCCTGCGCGTGCCGGCGCATGCCGAGGAACGTGGCCTCGACCTGACCGAAGTACCGGCCCAGGCCTATCCGGAGTGGAGCAGCATGTACGGGCAGAGCAGCACGGTGGGTGGCAACGCCGCACAGCCGCCACTGACCGCCGCCCCAGCCAAATGACCCCTGGCCGGCCGCAAGGGCGGCCGGCTCATCCCGAGGAGTATCGCCATGAGCATCACCACCTACGAAGGTGCCAGCGCCGTATTCACCTTCGCCGACAAGCCCGCCATCCTGATCTTCATCAGCTTTCTGGTCGCCGCCGTCAGCCTCTACGCGCTGATCGCGACCATCATTCACGAGAAACACAGCTACGCGCTGCCTGACGAAGAACTCGACAAGCTGAAATGACCCTTCGACCGGCGGCAACCGGCGCCGGTCATCCCCCGCAGCACGCCCTTGCTCTGCCCACTAAGTAGCAGCCCCACACCTTGCGCACCAGGACAATGCACGGTGCGCACGCCAGGCATTCCGAGGCCCTCAGCCAACATGTAACAAATTGTTCTTTGGCTCAGTGGGTTAGCTGAAACAGTGTGGTCGGCAACGATTCTGGCAGGCCTATTGCTTTACCAGAGGGGAAATTAATTGCCCCACAGGAATATAAGCCGGTGCTTCTGCGCTGACCTTCCGCGGGGTAGCGGATCCGGTTCGCCACCGACAGCGGCCGGCCCAATCCCCCGTCGGTTGGAGGCAACAGGCAATGGTTCGGTGTTCACAGATAGGCCGCAATATGTTGGTTTTTCCTCTGCTGCTCGCCAGCGCCGCCGCTCTCGCCGACGAGGCGGCAGCGCCGATCGACAGCGGCGACACGGCCTTCGTGGCACTCTGCTCGCTGGTGGTACTGCTGATGACCCTCCCGGGCCTGGCGCTGTTCTATGGGGGTATGGCACGAACCAAGAACGTCCTCTCGGTCCTCATGCAGGTGTTTTGCACCGCATCGCTGATGTCGCTGCTGTTCGCGATCTACGGCTACAGCCTGACCTTCACCAACGGCGGCTCGCTGCACGCGGTGATCGGTGGCCTGGACAAGCTGTTCATGGCCGGCATCACCAAGGACTCGGTAGTCGGCACCATCCCGGAGTACCTGTACTTCCTGTTCATGCTGCTGTTCGCGGCCATTACCCCGGCGATCATCGTCGGCGGGTTCGCCGAGCGCATGAAGTTCGCCGCGGTGATGGTGTTCATGGCCGTGTGGCTGACCATCAACTACATCCCCATGGCTCACATGGCCTGGGGCGGTGGCTGGGTGTTCGATCTCGGCGTGCAGGACTTCGCTGGCGGCAATGTGGTGCACCTCAACGTCGGTATCGCCGCACTGGTGGGTGCCTGGCTGCTGGGCCGCCGTCGCGGTTTCGGCACGCCGTCCCTGACGCCGCACAACATGACCATGACCCTTACCGGCGGCTCCTTGCTGTGGGTGGGCTGGCTGGGCTTCTGCGGCGGCTGCGCACTGGCCGCCAACGGCTACGCCATGCTGGTGATGGTCAACACCATGCTCGCCAGCTGCGCCGGCGCATTGGGCTGGATGATCGTGGAATGGCAACACCGTGGCCGGCCGAGCCTGTTCGGCGCGTTGTCCGGTGCCATAGCCGGCCTGGTGGCCGTCACCCCGGCCTGCGGCTTCATCGGGCCGATGGGCGCCATCCTGCTGGGCTTCATCGCCGGTCCGGTGTGCGTCTGGTCGGTAGAAAAACTCAAGCCGATGATCGGCCTGGACGATGCCTTCGACGTGTTCGGCGTGCATGGTGTCGCGGGCATCCTTGGCGGCCTGCTGACTCCCGTGTTCGCGCTGACCGCCATCGGCGGCCAGGGCTTCGTCGAAGGCCGCGACCTGCTCGACCAGTTGCTGGCCAACGGCGGCGCCATCCTGTTCAGCATTCTCTTTTCGGCCATCACCAGCCTGGTGGCCTACAAGATTGCCGACGTGGTCTGCGGCGGGCTGCGCGTGGACGAGGAAACCGAGGTCGATGGCCTCGATCTGTCCGCTCATGGTGAAGTCGGCTACAAGTACTCGAACTGAAGGTCACCGCGATGAAACTGATCACCACGATCATCAAGCCCTTCCTGCTCGACGCCGTGCGTGAAGCGCTCACCGACGTTGGCGTCAACGGCATCACGGCCACCGAAGTCAGGGGCTACGGCCGACAGGAAGGGCACACGGAGGTCTACCGGGGCGCCGAATACGAGGTGCTACTGCTGCCCAAGATCAAGCTGGAAATGGTGGTGTCGGACGACCTCTGTCAGCACGCCGTGGACGTCATCCTGAGAACCGCCCGCACCGGCAAGACCGGCGATGGCAAGGTACTCATCCAGAACCTGGAAAGCATCGTGCGGATCAGAACCGGCGAGCTGGACGCCGCCGCCCTCTGAGCCTGCCAGCCGCACCCGGAGCACGCTCTGGGTCGGCTGACGGCCAGCACCTCTTCGCGCATGGAGCTTGCGCCTGGGTGCTGAACGACAGAAACCGAGGGTGCACATGCGCAGCCAATTCGCTCAGGGCTGGCGCCTGGGCGAATCGATCGCCCCGGGCTCAGCCCGCCGGACTGAACAGCTTCAGGCCGGCCACTCCACAGATGATCAGCACCAGGCAAACGAGTCGCGCCAGCGTGGCGGGTTCGTTGAGGTAGACGATGCCGTAGATCGCCGTGCCGACCGCACCGATGCCGACCCACACGGCATAGGCGGTGCCCATTGGCAGGTAGCGGGCCGAGAGCGCCAGCAGGTACATGCTCAGGGCGATGAAGACGATGCAGTAAAGGCTCGGCCAAAGCCGCGTGAAGCCCTGGGTACGAGGAATGGCGGAGGCGTACATCACTTCGCAGATGCCGGCGGCGAGCAGTGTCATCCAGGCCCAGGATGCAGTCATTCGAATGCCCTCCACTACGCGAAACAGGCCGTATGAAAAACCGCCGCTCGAGTGTGGCGTTTTTCACACGGCCTGAGGAAAGCCGGCATCCCAGGGAGAAGCCGGCCGATGGATGCTGTCAATAACCCTGCCCAGGCACCCAACTGGTGCCAGCCAGCGGCACCCGTGCCATGGCGGCGGATTCCACGGTCAGTGCCACCAGGTCCTCGGGATCGAGGTTGTGCAGGTGCGACTTGCCACAGGCACGGGCCATGGTCTGGGCTTCCAGCACCAGCACACGCAAGTAATTGGCCAGGCGGCGGCCACCTTCGACCGGATCGAGGCGCTTGGACAATTCCGGATCCTGGGTGGTGATACCGGCCGGGTCGCGGCCGTTCTGCCAGTCATCGTAGAAACCGGCGGCTGAACCGATCTTCTTCAGCTCCTCGTCCAGGCGCGGGTGGTTGTCGCCCAACGCGATCAGCGCGGCCGTCCCGATGGCCACGGCATCGGCGCCCAGCGCCATGGCCTTGGCCACGTCGGCCCCATTGCGGATGCCGCCGGAAACGATCAGCTGCACCTTGCGGTGCATGCCCATTTCCTGCAGCGCCTGCACGGCTTGCGGAATGGCCGGCAGAATCGGGATACCGACGTGCTCGATGAACACTTCCTGAGTCGCTGCGGTGCCCCCCTGCATGCCGTCGAGGACGATCACGTCGGCACCGGCCTTCACCGCCAGCTTGACGTCGTAATAGGGGCGGCTGGCGCCGATCTTCACGTAGATGGGTTTTTCCCAGTCGGTGATTTCGCGCAGTTCGGCGATCTTGATCGCCAGGTCGTCCGGCCCCGTCCAGTCCGGGTGGCGACAGGCGCTGCGCTGGTCCACGCCAATCGGCAGGGTACGCATGCCCGCCACCCGCTCGGTGACCTTCATGCCGAGCAACATGCCGCCGCCGCCGGGCTTGGCACCCTGGCCGAGGACGATCTCGATGGCGTCGGCCTTGCGCAGGTCGTCGGGGTTCATGCCGTAGCGCGACGGCAGGTACTGATAGACCAGATGCTGGGACTGACCGCGCTCTTCCGGCGTCATGCCACCGTCGCCGGTGGTGGTGCTGGTACCGGCGATACTGGCGCCACGGCCCAGGGCTTCCTTGGCATTGGCCGACAGGGCGCCGAAGCTCATGCCGGCGATGGTTACCGGAATCTTCAGGTGCAGCGGCTTCTTGGCGAAACGGTTGCCGAGAATGACGTCGGTACCGCACTTCTCGCGGTAGCCTTCCAGGGGATAGCGCGACACGCTGGCGCCGAGCAGCAGCAGGTCGTCGAAGTGCGGCAGCTTGCGCTTGGTGCCGCCACCGCGAATGTCGTAGATGCCGGTTTCGGCGGCGCGCTGGATTTCCTGGATGGTCAGGCGATCGAAGGTGGCCGACTCGCGCAGCACGGGGGGTTGCTTGTCACTCATGATGAGGCTCCTGATCAGTACGCGCTGGCGTTATCGACTTTGAAGTTGTACAGCTGGCGAGCCGAGCCGTAGCGTTTGAAATCGGCGGCGTTTTCCTTGAAGCCGGCGCGATTGAGCAGCGCCTGCAGCTCCTCGATATGTTCGGCCCGCATCTCTTTCTCGATGCAGTCGGAGCCCAGCGATTCCACGCTGCCTTTGACGAAAATCCTGGTCTCGTACAGCGAATCGCCCAGCGCATCGCCGGCGTCACCACATACGACCAAGCGCCCGGCCTGGCCCATGAAGCAGCTCATGTGGCCAATGCTGCCGCCGACCACGATGTCGATACCTTTCATGGAAATGCCGCAACGTGCCCCGGCATCACCCTCGATCACCAGCAGGCCGCCATGGGCCGTCGCACCGGCGGCCTGGGAAGCGCTGCCCTTGACCCGCACGTAACCGCTCATCATGTTCTCGGCGCAGCCCACGCCGACGTTGCCGTGCACGGTGACCGAAGCCTTCTGGTTCATGCCCGCGCAGTAATAGCCGGCATGCCCCTGGATATCGATGGAGATGGCTTCGTTGACGCCAACCGCGAGGTTGTGGGCGCCGTTGGGGTGGGCCACGACCCACTCGCGATCGCTGACCGCCTTGGCCTGGTCATGCAGCGCCTGGTTGAGGTCACGCACGCTGGCGCTGGAAAGATCGATGGTTTTCATGCGGCGTGCTCCTGCTGGCGTTCCCAGATGTACAGGGTGGCGGGAGCGGGCTCCCAGACCTTGGCCTTGTCGATACCCGGCAGGCTGGACAGCGCCTGGTATTCGGAGGCCATGGCGACGTAGTCATCGGTCTCGGCGAGGATCGCCGGCTTGCAGGCGATCGGGTCGCGGATCACCGCAAAGCCGTTGCGGGTGCCGATGGCGAAGGTGAAGAAGCCGTCGAGGGCCTCCAGTGAGCTGTCCAGGGCCTGTTTCAGAGAATCGCCCTGCTGCAGACGCCAGGCCAGGTAACCGGCAGCGACCTCGGTGTCGTTCTCGGTTTCGAAATGAATGCCTTCGCGGCGCAGTTCCTGGCGCAGACGGAAGTGGTTGGACAGCGAGCCGTTATGCACCAGGCACAGGTCGGCACCGGTGGAGAACGGGTGGCTGCCCTCCATGGTCACGGCACTTTCGGTGGCCATGCGGGTGTGGCCGATGATGTGGCTGCCCTTCATCGACGCCAGGCCGAAACGCTCGGAAATTTCCCTGGGCAAGCCCATGCCCTTGAGGATCTCGATGCTCTGCCCGGCACTCATGATGCGCACGGTCGGCGCCAGCTCGTTCAGCACAGCGCGTACGGTGGCTTCTTCGGCCCTGATCTTGAGCACGATGGCGCTGGCGTTCTGAAACCAGTCCAGCTCGGCACCGAGCTTTTCCTTCACGGCGCTCACCAGAGCGGTGAAGTCGTAGCCCTCCGTGGTGGCCTGCAGGGTCAGCTTGACCCAGCCATCGGCCACTTCATCGCCATAGATGGCGAAGCCGGCGCTGTCCGGGCCGCGGTCGGTCATGGCCTCGAGCATCGGTTCGAACAGCTTGCCGAGCTGCGCTTCCAGCTGCGGATTTTTCAGGTAAAGCCCCACGATTCCACACATAGCTAAAAACTCCTGGGCAGAAGGCGCCCTACCCACGGGCGGGCGCCGGAAAGGGTTGAAGAGAAGGTCGGATCAGAAGAATTCGGTGTAGCGCTTGATCTCCCAGTCGGAGACGTGGCGGCTGTATTCCACCCACTCCATGCGCTTGAGCTTGATGAACTCACCGACGATCTCCTTGCCCATGACCTCGGCAAACAGCGGGTCGGCTTCCAGTGCGTCGCAGGCTTCCTTGAGCGACTGCGGCAGGGTCTTGATGCCTTTCGCGGCAATGGCTTCCAGGCCGAGCGAGTAGAGGTTTTCGTTACAGATCTGCTCGGGCATCAGCTGCCGGTCTATACCGTCCAGCCCGGCGGCGATGATCGCGGCGCTGACCAGGTACGGATTGCAGCCGGCATCCGGCAGGCGGAATTCCAGGCGACCATAGGGCACACGCACCATCGCCGAGCGGTTGTTGGCACCAAAGGCGATGAAGGCCGGCGCCCAGGTGGCGCCGGACAACGAGTTGCCGACCACCAGACGTTTGTAGGAATTCACCGTCGGCGCGGCGAAGGCGCACAGCGCTGGGCCGTGAGCCAGCAAGCCGGCGGCGAAGTGATAAGCAAGTTTCGACAGGCCCATGCCGTTCTTGTCGCTGGCATCGAAGAACAGGTTCTTGCTCTCGGCACTGGCGATGGACAGGTGGAAGTGCATGCCGTTGCCAGCGCGCTTCGGATCCGGTTTGGGCATGAACGAGCAGATCATGCCCAGATCGTTGGCGATTTCGCCGGCCGCCATGCGGAAGAAGGTGAAGCGGTCAGCCGACTCCATGGCGTCGCTGTAGGTGTAATTGATCTCGAACTGGCCGTTGGCGTCTTCGTGGTCGATCTGATAGATGTCGAAGCCGACCGGCTGCAGCGCTTCCGTCAGCTTTTCCAGGAACTCGCGAGAGCGCGACAGGCCTTTGTAGTCGTAGCAGGGCTTGTCGAGGTTATCGCTGGCATCGACCAGCTGCAGGGTGCCGGTCTCGTCACGGCGCATCAGGTTGAACTCGGGTTCCAGGCCGGTATTGAGGGTCCAGCCGCGCGCCTCGAGACGCTCCACCTGCTGCTGCAGAACATAGCGGCTGTCGTACGGCCAGGGTTGGCCATCGACGTGCCCGATGCACACCACCCGGCCGTAACCCGGCTGCCACGGCACGGGAATCAAGGTCGACAGGTCGCCTTTGGCCATGAAGTCCGGCCCATGGGGTTCCATACCCATGCCGCAGATGGCGAAGCCAGCGAACCCTGCCCCCGCTTCCGCCACCGCTTCGAGGCCCGACACCGGCACCGACTTGGTCTTGGCCGAGCCATGGATATCCACGAACTGGGCAAGCACATACTTGATCGCATGTTTCTCGATGAGCTGCTGGGTTTCACTGGGCAACATCATGTGCCTCCTGTCGACTCGATGATTATTCCGATTAGGAAATTAACTTTCCCAATAAGAATGCAATCAACTTGCCAATCTTCAGCACATCACACCCGAGCCAGCTGCCGTGCGGGTTTTCTTCTATCCGCAGAGGAAAAATGCTTTCATAGCAGGAATTTCACACCATCGGCGTGCACCGTTGCGAAGCAGCCTGATCATTCCTGGTGCGAATTTATTATTCATAACTAGAAAATGGCCGTGCATGAGCAAATCCACAGAAACGCCGCCCCGTCTGAAACTCGAGCAATACCTGGGCATGCAGATCCGCCGTCAGCGCCAGGCTCAGGAACTGAAGATCGCCGAAGTCGCGCGCATCGCCGGCATCAGCCAGGGCATGCTCAGCAAGATCGAGAACGCTCAGGTATCCACCAGCCTGGATACCCTGAGTCGGCTGTGCGATGTGCTGGGCATGCCGATGTCCAAGCTGTTCAGCCAATACGACCAGCAGGGCAGTGGCGCGCTCCTGGTGAAGGCCGACGAAGGCCTGGAAGTGGTGCGCCGCGGCACAGAGAAGGGTCACACCTATCACCTGCTGAACCATACCCGCGGGCCGAAGAAGAGCTTCGAGGCCTATATGGTCAGCATGGACGATGCCAGCGAGGAGTTTCCCACCTTCTCTCACCCGGGGACCGAGTTCCTGCACCTGCTCGAAGGTGAACTGGTCTATCGCCACGGCAACCAGCTCTACCCCATGCAGGCCGGCGACAGCCTGACTTTCGACGCCGAAGTCCCCCACGGCCCGGAACAGCTGGTGCAGGTGCCGATCCGCCTGCTGTCGATCATGAACTACGGCAAAGAGTGAAGACCGGGTTCATTCGGCGGCTATCAAGGCGAAAGCAGATGTAGGGTGGATGACGCTCTTTCATCCACCATCGCGATCGCCAGGTTGGTGGACGGATCGGGCCGCGCAGGCGAAGCGTCGGCCATGCCCCCGGTCCACCCTGCAAATGACCGCTTCCGCCTTTAAACAGCCCACGTCGCACTCAACGCCCTTCTTTCCAGCGCACACCCGCCCGGTCGAACAGAGCTGGTTGACGGGTGGCGCCATGCCTCCTTTCGTTTTCTCGCCTCAGAGACCAACCCGCAACCTGGCTGCGCACTGGTGCCGGAAACAAGCGATGGTGCCCTCACCATTATCCTCGCGACCACAACCCAAAAAATTCCTGTGAAGATAAATAAATTCTCCACAGGCATGGACACCAACAAAACATTCGCTTATAAAAATCACTATCGAGAAAATTAGATTCTTCACAATAAAAAATATTCATAGACGAACCGTGCCTTCATCCATGAAGAATTCCCTGCCGCCGACCCTTCAGAGGATCCGACATGCAGCACGCCCAGAATCAGTACGTGATCAAGATCAGTTGCCCGGCCACGTCGGGCATCGTCGCCGCGGTGGCGTCCTTTCTCGCCGAGCATCAGTGCTACATCAGCGAGATGTCGCAATTCGACGACGAGGTCAGCAGCACCTTCTTCATGCGCGCGGTATTCCGTTTCAACACCGGCGTGACCGATGACCTGGCGAAGATCGAGGAAGGCTTTGCCGCGGTGGCGGGCGCCTTCGACATGACCTGGGGCCTGTTCAGCACCCGCAAACCCATGCGCGTGCTGCTGATGGTCAGCAAGTTCGATCATTGCCTGGCCGACCTGCTCTATCGCCACCAGAAGGGCGAGCTGAACATGGAGATCACCGCCATCGTCTCCAACCACCTCGACCTGCGTCCCATGGCCGAGCGCGAAGGCATCCGCTTCATCTACCTGCCGGTGACCAAGGACACCAAGACCGGGCAGGAAGCCGAGCTGATGAAGATCGTCGATGAAACCGGCACCGACCTGGTGGTGCTGGCGCGCTACATGCAGATTCTTTCCAACAATTTGTGCAAGCAGCTGGCTGGCCGGGCGATCAACATCCATCACTCCTTCCTGCCCGGATTCAAGGGTGCCAAACCCTACCACCAGGCATTCGAGCGCGGCGTGAAGCTGATCGGCGCCACCGCCCACTACGTCACCTCGGACCTCGACGAGGGCCCGATCATCGAGCAGGAAGTGCAGCGCGTGGATCACGCCCTGCGACCTGACGACCTGGTCGCCATTGGCCGCGATACCGAAACGGTGGCGCTGTCGCGCGCGGTGAAATATCACATCGAGCACCGCGTGTTCCTCAATGGCGACCGCACGGTGATCTTTCGATGAGCCGGTTGATCGACGGCAAGGCCGCGGCCGCCCGCGTACTCGCCGACGTACAGGCAGAGGTCGAGCAATTGCACGCTCAGGGCATCGAGCCGGCGCTGGCCGTGGTGCTGGTCGGTGACGATCCGGCCAGCCACGTCTACGTGCGCAACAAGGTGCTGCGCGCCGGTGAAGTCGGCATTCGCTCGCTCGAATACCGCCTGCCGGCCGAAGCCAGTGTCGCCGAGGTGCTGGACGTGGTCGGCGCGCTGAACGTCGACCCGGCCGTGCACGGCATCCTGGTGCAGTTGCCACTGCCGACACACATCGACGAAGTGCGCGTGCTGCAGGCCATCGACCCTGGCAAGGATGTCGACGGTTTCCATAGCGAGAACGTTGGCGGCCTGAGCCAGGGCCGACCGGTGCTGACCCCCTGCACGCCAGCCGGCTGCATGCGCCTGCTGCGTGACACCCTGGGCGACCTTTCCGGCAAGCACGCCGTGGTGGTCGGCCGCTCGAACATCGTCGGCAAGCCAATGGCCGCGATGCTGCTGGCGGCCAACTGCAGCGTCAGCGTGGTGCACTCGCGCAGCATCGAGCCGCAGAAGCTGTGCAGCCAGGCGGACATCGTGATCGCCGCGGTCGGCCGCCCGAGGCTGATCGACGCCAGCTGGATAAAGCCCGGGGCCGTGGTGATCGACGTCGGCATCAACCGCATCGAAGAAGACGGCAGAAGCCGCCTGGTCGGGGATGTGGATTTCGCTGCCGTGCAACCCGTGGCCGCGGCCATCACCCCGGTACCCGGTGGAGTCGGCCCCATGACCATCGCCATGTTGATGCACAACACCGTCCTCGCCGCCCGTCAGCAGACCGGCCAGGCCATTCAGGAGGCTCGCTGATGCCTTTCTCGCTGCTCAAATACGGCCTGTCGTCGGAGTATCCCGTCGAGGTCGACCTGCCCGCACCGAAGGAACTCAAGTCCTCCTACGACGTGGTCATCATCGGCGCCGGCGGGCATGGCCTGGCCACCGCCTACTACCTGTCGCGGTACCACGGCATCAGCAACATCGCGGTGCTGGAGAAAGGCTACCTGGGGGGTGGCAACACCGCGCGCAACACCGCGGTGATCCGCTCCAACTACCTGACCAGCGAGGGTGTGAAGTTCTACATCGAGTCGGTACGGATGTTCGAAAACCTCTCCAACGAGTTCGACTTCAACATCATGTACTCCGGCCGTGGCCAGCTCACCCTGGCCCACACCGACGCCAGCGTGCGGGCGTTCCGCCAGCGCGCCGAAGTGAACAAGCACTTCGGCGGGCGTACCGAGATGATCGATCGCCAGCAGATCCGCGAGCTGGTGCCGAGCCTGAATCTGGATCCCGGCCATATTCCGGTGCTCGCCGGCCTCTGGCACATCGACGGCGGCACCGCGCGCCACGACGCCGTGGCCTGGGGCTACGCCAAGGGCGCAGCCAAGCGTGGGGTGGAAATTCACCAGCTCACCGAGGTACAGGACTTCGTCGTCGAGGCCGGGCGCATTCGCGCGGTGAAGACCAATCGCGGCACCATTCAGTGCGGCTGCGTGGTTCAGGCGGTGGCCGGTACCAGCTCGCTGCTGATGAACAAGCTGAATATCAAGGCGCCGATCCACACCTATCCGCTGCAGGCGATGGTCACGCAGCCGTTCAAGCCGTTCCTCGATCCGCTGGTGAGCTCCTCGGCCCTGCATTGCTACGTGCAGCAGACCAGCCGTGGCGAGATCGTCTTTGGCGGAGGTTCCGACCCCTACCCGCTGTACAACACCCGTTCGACCCTGGACCTCAAGGAAAGCCTGCTGGCCTCGGCAGTGGAAATGTTCCCCTTCATGGCCAACGCCAAGCTGATGCGCCAGTGGGCCGGCATCACCGACATGACCCCGGACTACAGCCCGATCATGGGCCTGTCGCCCATCGACGGCTACTACCTGGATGCCGGCTGGGGAACCTGGGGGTTCAAGGCCACGCCGATCTGCGGCAAGACCATGGCCGAGCTGGTCGCCAGCGGCGGCAAGGTTCCGCAGCTGATCGCACCGTTCGGCCTGGATCGCTTCAGCCGCTTCCAGCAGGTCAACGAAATGGGCGCCACGGCGGCCAGCCACTGACGGGTTACAGCCAATGAAGATCATGACTTGCCCGCTCAACGGGCCGCGCAACATCAGCGAATTCACCTACGGCGGCGAACTCAAGCACATGCCCGACCCGACGACCTGCAGCGTCGCGCAATGGGCCGACTACGTGTTCAACAGCGAGAACCCGCTCGGTGTGGTCACCGAATGGTGGATGCACACGCCGTCGAGCTACTGGTTCCTGGCCGAGCGCCACACCGGCAGCGACGAGATCCTGCGTACCTTCGACCCTCGTGAACTGTTCGACCAGCGTGTCGATTTCGCCGCACCGGAGGCCGCCCAATGAACCGCCTGCCCGCTCCCATGGGGTTGTTGATCGACCGCAACAGACCACTGACCTTCAGCTTCGACGGCCGCTCGTGCCAGGGCTTTGCCGGCGATACCGTCGCCAGCGCCCTGGCTGGAGATGGCCGCTGGCTGCTGTCGCGCTCGTTCAAGTACCACCGCCCCCGCGGCCCGCTGACCATGGCCGGCCAGGACGCCAACACCCTGGTGCAACTGCCGGACGAACCCAACGTGCTGGCGGACGACTACCCGCTCGAAGCCGGTCTCGAGGTCACGGCGCAGAACGTCAACGGCAGCCTGGAGAAGGATCGCGACGCAGTACTCGGCAAGTTCTCCAAATTCATGCCGGTAGGTTTCTACTACCGCGCGTTCTACAAGCCCAAGGGCATGTGGAAGCGCTGGGAACCGCTGATCCGCAAGAAGGCCGGCCTCGGCGTGCTCGACCTCGGGTTCGAGCCGACCTATCACGACAAGGCCTACCTGTTCTGCGACCTGGCAGTGATCGGCTCCGGCCCAGCGGGCCTGTCCGCCGCCCTGCACGCGGCCAACGGCGGTGCCAAGGTACTGCTGATCGAACAGAACCCGGTACTCGGCGGCTCGCTGACCTACGCCCGCTTCGGCCTCGACGCCAATGCCGCCATGGGCCTGCGTGAAGAACTGGTCAGTGCGGTGAAGGGCCATGCCAATATCCGCGTGCTCGACCACGCCCTGTGCAACGCCTGGTTCGCCGACAACTACCTGCCGGTGATCCAGGGCAGCCGCCTGTACAAGGTGCGCGCCAGGCAGTGCATCATCGCCAGCGGCTCCTTCGACCAGCCGGTGATTTTCCGCAACAACGACCTGCCGGGGGTAATGCTGACCAGTGCCGCCCAGCGTCTGATGCGCCTGTACGCGGTGAAACCGGGCAAGCGCGCGGTGGTACTGACCGGCAACGACGATGGCTACCTGGCCGCCCTCGATCTGTGTGACGCGGGTGTGGAGGTCGCCGCAGTGGTCGACATGCGCGAGCGTATCGATACGCCCGGCCTGGTCACTGCGGTGCAAGCCAAGGGCATTCCCTGCCACGCCGGACACACCGTGTATGAAGCGCTCGCCGACAAGCACGCGCGCCACATCGCCGCTGTCGACGTCAGGCGTATCAGCGCTCGAGGCAAGGTGGCCGAGGCCAGCACGCGGATCGATTGCGACCTGTTGTGCATGTCCGCCGGTTACATGCCGGTCTACCAGTTGCTCTGCCAGGCCGGCGGCAGCCTGCGTTACGCCGACGAACATGCGGCGTTCTCGATCCATAACCTGCCGAAGATGCTCCGCGTGGCCGGCTCGGTGAACGGCCGCCACGACCTGCAGCGGGTAATCGCCGACGGTCAGCGCGCCGCCAGCGAAGCCCTCGTCGACCTCGGTCTGGGCGGCGCTCCGGGAGACGGCGCGGACAAGGACGACAGCCGGGTCAACTTCCCCTGGCCGATCTTCGCCCACCCCCAGGGCAAGGAATTCGTCGACTTCGACGAAGACCTGCAGATCCGCGATATCGTCAACGCCACCCGTCACGGCTACCGCGACGTGCAACTGGTCAAGCGCTTCTCCACCGTCGGCATGGGGCCGTCCCAGGGACGTCACTCGGCGCTGCCCACGGCGCGCCTGGTCGCCGATGCCACCGGCCGCAGCGTCAGCGAAACCGGCGTGACCACGGCACGCCCGCCCTTCTCGGCGGAGAAGCTCGCGCACATCGCCGGCCGCGGCTTCGACCCCTATCGCCAGACCGCCATGCACCGCCGTCATGTCGAGCTCGGCGCCAGGCTGATGCCCGCAGGCGTCTGGCAGCGCCCGGCGTTCTACGGCAAGGCCGAAGATCGTGAAGCCTGCATGCAGGCCGAGGCCCGCCATGTGCGTGAGAAGGTCGGCCTGATCGACGTGTCCACCCTGGGCGGCCTCGACATCCGCGGGCCGGATGCCGCCGAGCTGCTGGAACGCATGTATACCTTCGGCTTCAAGAAGCTCGCCGTCGGCCGTACCCGCTACGCGCTGATGACCGCCGAGGATGGCGTGGTGATCGATGACGGGGTGGCCTGCCGCCTGGCCGAGCAGCACTTCTACGTATCGGCGACCACCAGCGGCGTGGATCGCGTCTACCGCAGCATGCTCAAGTGGAATGCGCAGTGGCGCCTGAACGTCGACATCGCCAACGTCAGCGCCGCCTTCGCCGCGGTCAGCCTGGCCGGGCCGCTATCGCGCCGGGTACTGGAAAAGGTCTGCAGCGATGTCGACCTTGGCGCTGAGGGCTTCCCCTATCTCGGCGTGCGTGAGGGCAGCGTTGCCGGGGTGCCGGCGCGGCTGCTGCGGGTCGGTTTCGTGGGCGAGCTGGGTTACGAGATCCACGTGCCGGCGCGCTTCGGCGAGCACCTCTGGGATGCGCTGATGGAGGCGGGCAAGGCCGAAGGCATCCGCCCGTTCGGCGTGGAAACCCAGCGCCTGCTGCGCCTGGAAAAAGGCCACGTGATCATCAGCCAGGACACCGATGGCATGACCCACCCTGCGGAGATCGACATGGGCTGGGCCATCGGCCGCAAGAAGCCCTTCTTCGTCGGCAAACGCAGCATCGAGATCCTCGAAGCGCAGCCCCTCAAACGCAAGCTGGTGGGCTTCACCCTGCCCAGGGGCAGCACCAACCCCCTGGAAGGCCATCTGGTGCTCAAGGGCCCGGATATCAGCGGCAACGTGACGTCCTGCGAGTACTCGGAAACCGTCGGCGCGATCATCGGCATGGCCTACGCGGGCGCCGATCAAACCACGCCCGGCACGCAGATTCCGATTCGCGTGGAAGGCGGTGAAATCGTCCAGGCCACGGTGGTGCAACTGCCGTTCTTCGACCCTGAAAGCAAACGCCAGGAGCTGTGATCATGAGCCTGACCATTCGCGACCATACCGAACGCAGCCCTCTCTACGACCTGTATGGCAACGCACCGCTGACGCTGCTGGGCGAGCGACTGTTCGTCGCCGGCTCGCAAAGCGACAGCGAACAACTGCAACGCTGCGCACTGATCGACCTGAGCAATCTGCCACGGCTCGGCTTGCGTGGCACCGATAGCGCGGCCTATCTGCAGGGCAAGGGTTATCAACTGCCAGACGCACCCAATCAGGCGCGTCTGCAGAGCAGCGGCGAGCGGGTGCTGCGCCTGTCGCAGACCGAGTATTTCCTGCTCGGCAGCCTGACCGACGGCGGTGCCCGCATCGCCTCCGATGAAGCCGGCTGGCGCTACGACGATAGCCAGGCAAGCTACCTGCTGCCCCGTCAGGACAGCCACGCCTGGCTGGCACTGACCGGTGCGCACCTGCCGGAACTGCTGGCCAAGGTCTGCGGCGTGGATCTGCGCACCGACGCCTTCCCGGTCGGCGCGGTGGCCCAGACCTCGGTCGCGCGCCTGAATGCCATCGTGGTCAATGCCGGCACGGATGCCCTGCCGATCTTCCACATCCTCTGCGACCGCGCCTCCGCCCACTACCTGTGGGGCGCCTTGCTGGACGCCATGCACGAGTTCGCCGGCAAACCGGCGGGAATCGAAGGGTTGGCCTGAGAATATCTGCAGGCGCTCTCTGGCACGCGATCCCTCGGCACGAGGGTCGCCCGCAAGCGGGCTGCTACGAAGAATACGCAGCTCAGGGGATGGTCAATGGATCCACTGCGCAGTACTCGTAGGGTGGATCGGGGCGCGCAGCTGACGCTTCACCCATCCACCGTTGCATCCACCCTGCCCTGTGAGCCAGCTACGGGAGCTCGGGGCGAGCAATCGCCGTTTTCTTCACGCTTCAAGCCACGGGCTGGCATTTCTGCACCTATACCCCGGAGGATAACGCCATGGGCATCCCAGAAAACGGGCTGGAACGCGAGAGCGACTACCGCGTCCCGGCGCTGCAACGCGGGCTCGGCATCCTGCAGATGTTCAATGCCCGCGAGCGCAGCCTGAGCAGCAATCTCATCGCCGAACGCCTGGGCGTCAGCGTCTCGGCCATCTACCGCATTCTCGTCACCCTCACCGACATGGGTTACCTGAACAAGCTGGGCACCAACAACTACGAACTCGGCCCCCAGGTGCTGTGCGACGGCTTCGCCTACCTGGCCAGTCGCGACCTGGTGGATATCGCCATGCCGCACCTCAACACCCTGCGCGACCGTACCTCGATGTCCTGCCATCTGGGCATCCGCGAGCACACCGAGGTGGTCTATCTGTACCGTGCCTTCGCCGCCCAGCGGCTGTCGGTCAACGTGCCGATCGGCACGCGCCTGCCATGCCACGTCACCGCACTTGGCCGCGTACTGCTCAGCGAACTGGATGAAAACGCCCTGGCCGGGCTCTACGCACACGTCCGCCTGGACGGCTACCCGGCCCCCGCACCGAAGACGTTGCCAGAGCTGCTGCGCATGAGCGACGAGGACCGCGCCCGTGGTTTCGTCCTGCATCGCTCGGACTACTCCACCGCCATCGCCGCCCCGGTACGGGATCACAGCGGGCATATCGTCGCCGCCATCAACCTGTCCGGGCCGGATGCCGTGATGGACGACGAAGCCAATCGCCAGACCCTGCGTGAAACCCTTCTGACCAGTGCCGCCCAGATATCGCGAAGCGCCGGCTACCGGGCGGTCTGAATCGCCGGGGTTTCACGTGGAACTCCCGTATACGGGCACCTCTAAAAACGTAGGCGAGGCAGTCAGCGCGAGGCAAAAATAGGCGAAACGTAGCGCAGCGGAGTAACAGCTGAAGGCTGGCCCGCAGGGCGAACGAAGTGAGTCAAAAGCGGAGTTTACGAACTGTAAATGAGCATTTTGACTGGGCTGGCAATCCAGCCTGTTTTTAACGCTGCGATGACAACGTAGGTAGTTTTCAGAGGTGCCTATTTATCGGTGACGTCGCGCCGATAGCGTGGTCTATGCTGGCACAGCAGCCAACAAGCGAACGGCAATGGAATTCGGCATACAGCATTTTTTCGGCTACCTGATCGCGGCCACCCATGGCCTCGGGGCGATAGCTGCCGTGCACGCGATCCTTACCGTACGTACCGCTCAGGGCGCCATCGCCTGGGCGTTGTCGCTGTTCTTCATGCCCTACCTGACGCTGCTGCCCTACGTGGTGTTCGGACGCAGCCGTTTTTACGCCTACATCGAAGCCCGCCGCCAGGTGGACAAGCAGATGCACCAGGCCATGTCCGCCCTCGACTGGCGCCCCTGGGTCGAGGAAGCCATCGCCGCCGGCGAATCTGAAGCCTACGGCCAGCTACGTGCCCTGCCGCGGCTGGGTCGCATGCCCTGCCTGGCGAACAATCAGGTAAGTCTGCTGATCGATGGCAAGGCGACCTTCGAGGCGATCTTCCAGGCACTGGCCGAGGCGCGTCAGGTGATCCTCATCCAGTTCTTCATCGTCCACGACGACAGGCTTGGCCGGCGCCTGCAGCAGGTCCTGCTCGAACGCGCCGCCGCTGGCGTGCAGGTGCACTTTCTGTTCGACGCGGTGGGCAGCCACGCCCTGCCACGCCGCTACATCAAGCGCCTGCGCGAAGGCGGCGTGCACATGCATGCCTTCCCTACCGGCGGTGGCCTGTTCAATCGCTTCCAGCTGAATTTCCGCAACCACCGCAAGATCGTGGTGGTCGATGGCGAGCAGGGCTTCCTGGGCGGCCATAACGTTGGCGACGAGTACCTCGGCGAGAAACCGAGCCTGTCACCCTGGCGTGACACCCACGTGCACGTTCACGGCCCGGCCGTGGCCTGCCTGCAGGAATCCTTCGCCGAGGACTGGTTCTGGGCGACCCGCAAACTGCCGCCACTGCTGCTGCCGGAGCGCTACCCGGACGAGGGCATGCTCTGCCAGGTACTCACCAGCGGCCCGGCGGATGCCCAGGAAACCTGTTCGCTGCTGTTCGTGGAAATGCTCAACGCGGCCCGCGAACGCATCTGGCTGACCAGTCCCTATTTCATCCCCGACGAAGCCCTGTTCGCCGCGCTGCGCCTGGCGGTACTGCGCGGCGTCGACGTGCGCATCCTGCTGCCATCGCGGCCGGATCACCGTATCGTCTACGCCGCGTCCAGCCTATTCGCCCTGGAAGCACTGCGCGCGGGGGTGAGAATCTTCCGCTACCTGCCGGGCTTCCTGCACCAGAAGGTCGCGCTGATCGACCAGGACATCGGCGTGGTCGGCAGCGCCAACCTGGACAACCGCTCCTTCCGCCTCAACTTCGAGATCACCCTGGTAACGGTCGACACGGCATTCGCCCGGCAGGTCGAGGCCATGCTGGAAACCGACTTCAGCCAGTCCCGCGAACTGATCGGCGCCGACCGCCGCGAGGTGCATCGCCTGCAGCAACTGGGCATGCGCGTGGCGCGGCTGATCTCGCCGATACTCTGAGTATCGCGCCCGCCCGCAGCGGAGACTCTGAAGTCGCACGCACTGCGCTGCATGCTGTAGTGGCATGTGCTGGAGCCGCGGCACAACGCGCCGATTGTGGAAGCGGCGCATTGGGCGCGGCCTCTAGCGTCGTCATCAACAACCTGGTGGAGCAGATAACCGAGCAGGCCGGAGGATCACTGACGCCAGCGGAAAAAGAAGCTCGCAAAAATATCGTCAGCTCTCTGATTACAGGCGTGACCGCCGCATCGGGTGGCGAAGCTGGCATCGCAAATACTGCGGCGCAAATTGAAGCAGAAAATAATGCGTTCTGGGTTCCCGTCATCATTGGTGCTGCCTGGCTGATCGATAAAGGCATGACCGCCTATGACGCCTACCAGGATATCCAGGCACTTCGTTCAGGGGAAAAAACCTTGGAACAGCTGGCCATGGAAAAAGGAGAGGACTACATAACTCAGGTGATTGCCGGCAACGTCGGCAAGTACGGTCTTAGAATAGTAAAAACTGGAGGGAAATGGGTCACGCAGAAGCTAGGTGGGAGTTCACACGCAGATTCTATCACCGAAGCGTCGCCCCAGTTGCCAAGTCACGCCAAGCCCGACTCTGTACGTCCAATGAGCGAGCTATTACCCGATGGTAAGGTTCCCTCTACCGAAGGCGGTAAATTCAACGAGTGGTTCGACAACCTTAGTCAGGCCGAGCTTGAACTGCTTTGGAAAGACGAAAAGATAAAAGCGCGAATCGAGTCGAGAATTCGCGAGCCTAGGGGGCTTCATGAGTGGTGCATGGTATGTCGCGCCCCGACATTCAAGGAATGGGGCGTACCTATGGATGAAATCCAGCGTTTTCGTACTAAAACCGATGAGCTAAAATGGATCAGGCCAGAAGATGGGGCGATTGGAGGGCATGGTGGTCTCGGGTCAGGCCAGTTCCACAACGAGCTAAAATCAATCATCGACAATAGCAAGTCTCTTGAGGAATTCAACACTGGGATAGTTTCGCTCAGAGATCGCTGGGGCATAAACCCCTCTCTGCTACCAGAACTGCCAAAAAGGAAATGATTAATGTCTTCGTTGCTGGAAAAATGGGTTTCTTATTGTGAGGGAAGCGAAAAACATGAAAGCTCCGACTTTGTTGGACTTTTAAAGTCTCACTCGACTCCAGAAGAGCTTGTAAATATCTTGAGATATTTCCCCCACTCAGACGCTATCCAATTTCGTTTGAGTGAGGTTTTAAACGCGGGGTCATTTGCTGACCGACTCTACCTCATTCCTGTACAGAGCAGTTCCGATGAAACCTTAATGATGGCGTCCGAAAATTGGTTGAGCGAAAGAGCCAGATTTTGCGAGGTTACTGGAAATCAACGCTTGAGCTCAATCGCCAGCTCAGTCACATCCAGGTTCGTTAAAGACTACGATGATTTACCTCACCTTCAACGAAACTTACCTGAGCGTTGGATGTTCGACCATATCAGCGATGAGTTCTGGGATGCCTTGCCGTTTTCTAAAGGGCCTGTCTTCGGACTATTAGAAGCGTTTTATGGCCTCGCCGCTGACTATTATCTGGCATGGTATATCGCAACGCCCCTGCTGGACTTCGAGCTAGATTGCTCAAACTATTTTGAGCTTTGGCGTCAGGGCGGCACCAGCATATTAACTGATAGTGAACTACTCGTTAGCAGGTGCAAAACTTGAAATTACACGGGTAACACTTTTTATGACTTCGACCTCCTAAACAGCCCTGGTAATGCTCAGCATCGGAAGCGCTAGATTACTGCACTGTGCCGTTATCAAAGCGTGGAAAAGGCAGACCATTTTGAAGTTATTAACCGTAAATCTCGACGACTAACGATTGCCACACGGTACGACAAGGGGCGCAGCTTCAAATACACAGCAGCGGCATTCACGTTATGCCCGATCCCTCGAAGCAGCGTCTTCATTTCTAATAATACGTCATGCACTAAACATGCGTACGCAGACTCGCGGATAGACTACAACTCCTTTCTTTCAATAAATTGTGCCCTCCCCTAAACAGGTCCCGCACCTGAGTCAAAAATCCGGGAGTCAAGTTATAACCGCCGATGATTTCAAGATTGCTCAGCGTTTATTTGAGCTTATCGAAGCAGGAGTTCCTCAGGGATACGATGCTTTCCAATTCGACATACACCTTCAGGATGGCTACATAAAAAACGCTCCTGCTTGAGTCAGCTGGCATTGGGTATGCTGACGTAAACTTAGGATTCGAGGGTGCACTCCTTTATGGCTTAGTGGACGAACTCAAAGTGAAGGTCATAGAACCACAAGAGCGAACTGCTTTCATTGATCTAGCCACTTCGGGGGCTTGAATTCATTGAAATGGTGATACCAGGGTCTCAACGCCTCAAACGACCTGCTGCGTGTTCATTACGAGGATAGGCTGTGACGTACCCGTTCAAACGCATAGTGGCATCCTTCACTCTCTGCCCGGCGCTGGCGGGGGTGTTCATATTTGGGTATTTCTGCACGGCGGAGTTGATAGGCCGAACCACCAGCATGAGCGTCGTGGAAACCGTGATGGGTACGTTCTGGTTCGGCATTCTGTCAGCCGTGACGAGCATGATTTTCTATGGAGTGCCCGCCCTTGGACTGTCGCTGGTGTACGCCTGTTGCCGGCTTCATCGCTGCCTTCTGCACGTAGTCATCGTTTGCATCGCCGGTGGCACGGTTGCCCTGCTCTGGGGTGAGGTGCTGCCGATGGAAACCCAGCCTGTCGTGAGGTTTTGCCTGGGGGCAGTGACATCATGGTTGATGGCGCTCCATGCACTGCCAAAGCAGGCAGCAGAAGAATAGGGCCCGACGACCGTGGTCACTCCGGGCAAGACCTGCCGCATCTTCATACCCACCGCTGTCGCCTGCTGAGGGACGAACCGCCAGTCAGCACGCCGCTCCGAGCGGTTTGCCGGCTGTCGGCCGAAGCGCGTCAGAGCTGGTGTAGCAGGCAGCCCAGTTGACGTTTCAACGTCGGTGTTCGTGCCCGGCGCCGGCTGACAGCCACCCCTGCCTGACTCAGAGCAGCCTCGCGCTTCGCTTGCACACGCTCAGCGATGCTTCTGCCGGCAAGAAAGGCCCGGCCAAACCTGAATGCTTGCAGAGAGCCCACGCAACACTGAGGCTCTCGGCAGGCGTCCATCCTCAAGAAATACCTACGCAAACAGGCCGCCGCGATGCCCGAGCGGGCGGGCTGGCGTGCGTCTTCCCGGTCGCGCAGCCAGGACCCACCAAGTCGATCAGATCCGCCAGTTGAAACGATCAAAACGATCAAAATCATTCGATGAAGTGAAAAAATACAGAAATATTTGATCGATTCAATCAGAAATGCTATTCATGCTGACCACAACAATCATAAAACAGGATAAGCCATGAAATTCCACGGTATCGTCCCTGCCCTCGTCACGCCGTTCAACGCGGCCCAGGAAGTCGATGAGCCGGCGCTTGCCGCGCTGATCGAGAGCCTTGTCGCCGCCAGTGTGCATGGCCTGTTCGTGCTGGGCACCAATGGCGAGTTCTTCGCCCTGTCCGACGCCGAGAAGGTACGCATCGCCCGCCTGACCGTCGAGATCGCCGCCGGCCGGGTGCCGGTGATCGCCGGCACCGGCGCCTTCGCCACCCGTGATGTGATCGAACTGAACAGGAAGATGAGCGATGTGGGCGTTCAGGCGCTGTCGGTCATCACCCCGTTCTTTAACGCTGTCAGCCAGAGCGAGCTGATCAATCACTACCAGGCCATTGGCGACGCCTCCGACCTGCCGATCATGCTCTACAACATCCCCGCCAAGACCGGCATGTCGATCGGCGTCCAGGCGGTCGCCACGCTCTCCCAGCACCCGCAGATCAAAGGCATCAAGGACAGCGCCGGCAACTTCGACGCACTGGTGCAGATGATGCGCTACCGCAGCGACGACTTCGCGGTGTTCGCCGGTACCGACTCGCTGATCTACTGGAACCTCTTGGCCGGTGGCGACGGTGCGGTGGCAGCCACCGCCAATGCGCTGCCCCATGTGGTGATGGAGATCTGGAACCAGTTCCAGGCCGGCAACCACGAAGCCGCCCGCGCCGCCCAGGAAGCCCTGCGCCCGCTGCGCGACGCCTTCGCCCTGGGCACCATGCCGTCCGTGCTGAAAAAAGCCACCGACCTGCTCAACGTGCCGGTGGGCCCCTGCCGAGCCCCCACCGCCGCACTCGATGAACAGACCGTCCACAAGCTCGAAGGCTTGCTGGCCGCCTATCAGCGCTGAGCCGGAGGACACCCATGTACCACTTCCAGACCGTCAAACACATCGTCCACGGCCCCGACAGCCTGAATGCCCTGGGCGACAAACTGGCGCTGCTCGACACGCCGCTGCAGCGCGTGGTGCTGGTCACCCAGAACGCCATGCATCGTCTCGGCGTCACCGAGCGGGTGGTCGCCCAGCTGCAGGCCAAGTCGATCGCCGTCACGCTGGTCGATGACGTAGAGATCGAACCGACCCTGGAGAACATCGAAGGCGTGTTCCGCCGCGCCGTCGCACCTGCCGCCCCGGATGCGCTGATCGCCATCGGCGGCGGCAGCGTGCTGGACGCCGCCAAGCTGTTCGCCGTGCTGCTCACCAACGACATGCCCCTGCGCGGCATGCTCGGCATCGACAAGGTGCCCAATGCCGGCGTGCCGATGGTGCTGGTGCCGACCACCGCCGGTACCGGCTCGGAGGTCACCCCCAACGCCATCGTCACCCTGCCGGACGAAGAACTGAAGATCGGCGTGGTCAGCCGCCACCTGCTGCCGACCCTGGTGATTCTCGATGCCATGCTGACCCTGGGCCTGCCCAGACCGATCACCGCCGCCACGGGGATGGACGCCTTCACCCACTCGCTGGAGTCGTTCATTTCCACCAAGGCCAACCCGATCAGCGACACCTTCGCCCTGGAGTCGATGCGGCTGATCGCCGGCAGCATCGTCGAGGCCTATCGGCAGCCCGGCTCGGTGCAGGCGCGCAGCGACATGCTGCTCGGCTCGATGTACGGCGGCCTGGCGCTGACCGCCGCCGGCACTGCCGCCGTGCACGCCCTGGCCTACCCGCTGGGTGGCAAGTTCCACGTCACCCACGGGGTGGCCAACGCCATGCTGTTGCCTCACGTGATGGCCTTCAACCTCGACAGCTGCGCGCCGCGGCTGAAGCGGGCGGCCTGCGCCTGCGGCCTGGCGCAAGAGACGGACGGCGACGAGGTGGCCGCCCGCAAGCTGATCGACCAGATCAGCGCCTGGACCGCCAGCCTGGAGATTCCCCAGAACCTGCGCGACTTCGGTGTGGCCGAGGAGCACCTGGCGGACATGGCGGTGGCCGCCTCCCAGGTCACCCGGCTGATGGTCAACAACCCCAAGGCGCTCAGCCTGGACGATATCCAGCAACTGTACCGGTGCCTGCTGCCATGAAACGGCCACTGCTGGTGATCGCCGACGACCTGTCCGGCGCCGCCGACTGCGCCGCTGGCTTCGCTCGCCATGTGGCGACCCAGGTGTTGCTGGATCAGCACGCCGAACACCGCGCACAACCGGTGACCGCGCTGGATCTGGACACCCGGCGCCTGCCAGCCGGCCAGGCGGCCCGCCTGAACAGCGCCGTGCTGAGCGCTGCGACCTTTGCCGGCCATGCGCTGTACAAGAAGGTCGACTCGACCCTGCGCGGCAACCTGGTCAGTGAAGTCGCCGCGCTGCTGGGCAGGGGCATGGCCCTGGTCGCGCCGGCCTTTCCGGCCATGGGCCGCATCACCTTGGGTAGCGTGCAGTACGTCGACGGCATTGCCGTGAACCAGAGCGACCTATGGCGCAACGAAGGGCTGAGCGGCACCGCCGACCTGCTCGAATTGTTCGACGCCCAGGGGCTGCGCTGCGCCGCCCTCGGCCTCGACCAGGTACGCGGCGCCGAGCTGGCCGAGTTGCTGGTGCAGCATCTGCAGGCCGGCACCCAGGTGCTGGTCTGTGACGCCCAGCTAGACGCCGACTTGCGAGCCTTGGCCCTGGCTTCGGTCGAGCAGGCGGACCAGCTGTTCTGGGTCGGCTCCGCTGGCCTGGCCCAGCAGTTGCCTGCGGCGCTCGGGCTCACGACGCGCGTCGCGCCTGCCCTGCCCGCTGCGGCCTTACCGGTGCTCACCGTGGTCGGCAGCATGTCCCGTCATTCCCAGGCCCAGGCGGCGCTGCTCGCCGAACGCAGCGGCCAGCACTGGCAACGTATCGAACCGCAGCTGTTGCTGGCGGCCGATGCAGGGGATCGACGCGACGCGTTGAGCACTCGTCTGGCCGCGCAGATGGCCAGCGGTGCCGACCTGTTGGTCAGCCTCGAACAGCATGACCGCGATCCCGTCCAGGCCGCGTTGCTTGGCGCTCCCCTGGCGCGCTTGCTGCTGCCGGCCATCGCCCGGGCCGGCGCGTTGATCGCCACGGGCGGCGAAACCGCCCGCGCGCTGCTAAGCGCCGCGGCCATCGACAGTCTGCAACTGCACGGCGAGCTGGCCCCCGGCGTAGTGCTGTCCAGCGCCCGCCGGCAGGGCCGCGAGCTGGCCATCGTCACCAAGGCAGGCGGCTTCGGCCAGCCGGACACTCTCTACCAGGCCTGGGCTCGCCTGCACGGTGCCAGCCATTCCCAGCCCCTCTCCGAGAAGGAAGCTCACCATGTCTGAACGCCCCGTAATCGGCATCACCCTGGGCGATGCTGCCGGCGTCGGCCCGGAAATCATCATGAAGTCCCTGGCCCATGACAGCGTCTACGCCATGTGCCGGCCGCTGGTCATCGGCGATGCCCGGCGCCTGGCCGATGCCAACCGCATCGTCGGCGGCAACCTGCAGGTCAACGCCATCGAACACCCGCGCCAGGCGCGCTTCCAGCCGGGCGTGGTGGACTGCATCGACCTCGACCTGATCCCCGACGACCTGCCCTATGGCCAGCTCTCGCCGATCGCCGGAGATGCCGCCTTCCGCTACATCGAGCGTACCGTGCAGCTCACCGAGGCCGGTGAACTCGACGCCATCTGCACCGCGCCGCTGAACAAGGAAGCCCTGCACGCCGGCGGTCACCTCTTTCCCGGCCACACCGAGATGCTGGCGCACCTGACCGGCATCGAGGAAGTGTCGATGATGCTGATGACGCCGACCCTGCGGGTCATCCACGTCACCACCCACATCGGCATCATCGACGCCATCGCCCGCATCGAGCCGGGCCTGGTACGCCGCACCATCGAGCGCGCCCACGAGACCCTGGTACGCGCCGGTATCGACAACCCGCTGATCGCCGTGTGCGGCATCAACCCGCACGCGGGCGAGAACGGCCTGTTCGGCTACGGCGAGGAAGCCACCAAGATCCAGCCGGCCATCGACGAGCTGCGCGCCCGCGGCTGGCGCGTGGAGGGGCCGCTGCCGGCCGACACCCTGTTCTTCCGTGCCGGCCGTGGCGACTTCGACGCGGTGGTCGCCATGTACCACGACCAGGGTCACGGCCCGGTGAAGGTCATGGGGCTGGAGGCCGGGGTCAACGTCACCATCGGCCTGCCGGTGATCCGCACCTCGGTCGACCATGGCACCGCCTTCGACATTGCCGGCACAGGCATCGCCGACGAACGCAGCCTGATCGAGGCCCTGCGCCAGGCGGTGGAACTGGCCACCCGACAACGCAGCAGCCAGGTTGCCTGATGGCCGCCAGCCGCTGACCCCGACAGCGATAACGGAGACTCCCATGCGTGTCGTCAGTACCTCACCTTCTTTCGCCCAATACTCCCAGGAGCCCTTGGCGCTGCTGGCCGAGCACGGCATCGACCACGTTCGGCTCCCCGCCGACCTCGACGAGGACGCCTTCATCGAGCAGGCTCGCGATGCCCAGGCCGCCATCGTCGCCTTCACGCCCATCACCGCGCGCGTGCTGGACGCCCTGCCGCAGCTTCGGCTGGTCTGCAAGCATGGCGTGGGCGTGGACAACATCGATGTCGCTGCCGCACGCGCACGCGGCGTCAAGGTCTGCAACGTACCAGGCGCCAATCGCCATGCCGTGGCGGATTTCACCTTCGCGCTGCTGCTGGCGCTGGCCCGGCAGATCCCCCAGGCGGATCGTCTGACCCGCGCCGGCCAATGGCCTCGGCTGTTCGGCGCAGGCGTGCACGGCAAGACGCTGGGTATCGTCGGGCTGGGCAACATCGGCCGTGAAGTGGCGCGGCGGGCCAGGGGCTTCGACATGCCGGTGCTCGCTTACGATCCCTATCCCGCGCCCGAGCTGGCACAGCAGCTGGGCGTCGAGTTCTGCACCCTGGAGGCGCTGTGCCGCCGTAGCGATTTCATCAGCCTGCACGTCGGCCTCGACGCCGGCACGCACCACCTCATCGATGCCCAGGCCCTGGCCCGGATGAAGCCCACGGCCATGCTGATCAACGCGGCCCGTGGCGGCATCGTCGACGAACAGGCGCTGCTCGCGACGCTGCGGGCCGGCGGGCTCGCCGGTGCGGCCCTGGACGCCTTCGAGCAGGAACCGCCCTACGGCAGCGAGTTGCTCGGCCTCGATAACGTGATCGCCACCTCTCACATCGCCGGTTACACGGAACAAGCCCTGACCACCCTGAGCCTCGCTTGCGTCGAGAACGTCATCCGTAGCGCACGCGGCACCCCTCTCATGCATGTCGTAAGCGACTGAGTCACCCCGCCAATCCTTTGTCAGAAGGTCATTGCCATGTCGACGATAACAACAAGAAACGCTCGCGAAGAAACCCGCTACACGACGCCCCTGAAAGACCCCTATGCCCTGAGCCCGGACGACATACTGGATCCGCCCACCACCTGGGCAGGCCGGCTGCGTTACCTGGGACCGGGAATCGTCATTTCCGCCGCCGTGATCGGCTCCGGCGAATTGATCACCACAACGGCCCTCGGTGCAAAAGCCGGTTTCGCCCTGCTATGGCTGGTCATCATCAGTACCGCCGTCAAGGTA
This sequence comes from Phytopseudomonas flavescens, assembly GCF_900100535.1. GTDB lineage: Bacteria > Pseudomonadota > Gammaproteobacteria > Pseudomonadales > Pseudomonadaceae > Aquipseudomonas > Aquipseudomonas flavescens. The sequence goes on along the minus strand of NZ_FNDG01000020.1, from coordinate 71,316 downwards.
TGGGTACAGTTGGAACTCGCCCAATGGGCGATTCTCAGTGGCAAGCCTGCCCTGCAGGGCTATAGCCAGGTCGGGCCGAAATACTTCGGCATCGGCTGGATCAATGCGTTATGGATCCTCATGGATTTTGCCAAGGTCCTGCAGCGCGGCGGTATCATTGGCGGCACCGTGGCCGCACTGAGCCTACTCTACCCGGTGATCGGCGAACCGCTGGGAACCCCCTCGCTGGTTTTCTGGACGATCCTGCTGATCGCCAGTGTCATCACCCTGCTCTATACCAACCGATATGGCCTTCTCGAAAAAGCGGCGCTCATCTCGGTGGTGGTCTTCACCTTGATCACCGTCGGGCTGGCCCTGGGGCTTCCGCTGACCCCCTTCGCCTATAGCGGCTCCATGCTGCTCGATGGGCTGAGCTTCGCCATTCCGGCCGGCGCGCTCGGCTTCGCGGTGGCGATGTTCGGCATCACCGGAGTCGGCGCGGACGAGATGACCACCTACACCTACTGGTGCATCGAAAAAGGCTACGCCCGCTGGACGGGGCCCAACGACGGCAGCGAGGCACGGGCCCGGCGCGCCGAGGGCTGGATAAAGGTGATGCGTACCGACGTCCTGATCTCCTGGGTCATCTGTACGCTCTGCACCATGGCGTTCTACGTCATTGGCGCGGCGGTCCTGCACCCGCAGAGCCTGGTCCCTCAGGGCAATCAAATGATCGTGACGCTCAGCCACATCTATACCGATACGCTCGGTCCCTGGGCACACTGGCTGTTCCTGATCGGAGCAATCACCACGCTGGGTTCCACCTTGATCGCCTCGACCGCCAGCGTTCCTCGCCTGTGGGCCAACACCCTGGGCATGCTGGGGGTGATCGACTGGCACAACCTGGCGCAGCGCCAACGCGCCATCCGCCTCATGACCGTGCTGTTCCCGATCATCTGGGGCATCGGCTTCCTGCTCATCCAGTCCCCCGTATTGATGGTACAGATTGGCGGCGTCGCCAGCGGCATCTTCTTGGTGGCCGTGGTCATCGCCGTCTGGCACCTCAGAAGCAGCGAGGTACCCGCGCGCTTCAAACGCCAGGCGTTCTTCACCGTTTCGCTGCTGATCAGCAGCATTGCCATCGTCGTTCTGGGGGTGTACTCGACGGCCAACGCGCTGGGCTGGAGCATCGGCTGACCATGGCCTTTACCGCGCCCGCTCGGCACGAGCCGGCGCCACGGCGTAAATGGTAAAGTGCAGCCGCCTCTCCCGGAAGGACCGCCATGAAAGTCGCCAAACGCCGCCAGGCCATCATCGAACTGGTGCTCTCGAACAACGGCAACGTCAACGTCGAGACCCTGTGTAAGTCGCTGGATGTGTCCGAGGCCACGGTTCGCCGCGACCTCACCTCCCTCGCCGAGCAGGGCATGATCATGCGCACCTATGGCGGCGCCACGCACATTGGCAAGCACGCGCCAGAGGCTTCGCTGGAAGAGCGCAGCAGCCATTCGAGCCTGGAGAAACAGCGCATCGCCCGCGCCGCTCTGGCCCACGTGCAAGACAACGACACCCTGCTGCTCGACGGCGGCACTTCGACAGCCAGCCTGGCCAGGCTGCTGCACGAACGCAGCGGTCTGCACGTCATCACCAACAACCTGCTGGCACTGGAGTCGCTGCATGAGCTGCCGCAAGGCCGGGTGACGGTGCTTGGTGGCGATCTGCGACCCGGCAGCATGGCCACCTTCGGCCCCGCCGCCATGGCCATGCTCGAACGGCTGAGCGCCGACAAGGTGTTCGTCAGCGCCGATGGCGTGGTTGCCGGGCGCGGCCTGTGCGAAGCGAGCGCCAGCCAGGCCTACCTCAAGGATCTGATGATCCGCCAGGCCGCAGAGGTCTTCGTGCTGGCCGATGCCAGCAAGCTGGGTCGCGATCAGCAGCAGTATTGGACGCCTTTGAACACCCGCTGGACGCTGATCACCACCGGCACGACCGACCAGTTGGCGGACTTTGACAGCGACCCCCGGGTGATTCAGGAGCGACTGCCGCGCTAGGCTACCGCTGGCCCAGACGTATCAGGGCTGACGCGGCTTCAACGCACCACAATCGGCCGACACCCAGCGGGCGTCCGACTCCATGCTGCCCTGCTGACGGCCGGCACCGCTGTCGAATTCGCCACTGACCCTGGAGGTGAAGGACTTGTCATCGAGGAAATGCGCCTCGCCCTGCCCCTGGCCCTGTGGGCAGGTGAAGTTGAACACCCAGCGATCGTCGTCGCGCGAGGTGATCTGCTGACGGCAGTTGGGATCCTGCAGGGGGATATTCTGGGCATCGACCTGCGCCTGGCTGATGCAGTACTGCACGCCCTTGTCGCCCAACTGGATGCCCTGCCGGGCCATTGCCCTTTCCATCATCTCGCGCTGCGCCGGGGGCAGGTTCTTGAATTGTTGCAACATCACGTCACTGCTCGGCAACGCCCGACCGCCCAGTTGCATATTCTTCGAAGTGATTTCCCAGAGACCGGGTTGAATCTGCTGCTGGGCCGTCGCCATCAACGGCAGCGCCAGCAGGCAAAGTGGCAGGAACTTCAAACTGGGCATCGGCATGTAAGGCTCCGTTCAGTGACCGCGACGTGGCTCGCCCAGATTAGGACAGCAGCCCGGGCGAGATGTCGCCGCTGATTGTCGCATCACGCCAGCCCTTCAGCGCCCCGCACGCAAAAAGTCGCTCCACCGCCGCACCAGGTAGTTGTGCTCGTCCATGACCGCATTCCATACGCCGATGTGGCCCATGCGCTGGGCATAGGTGCCGCCTTCGCGCACCTCGCCGGGCTCGATCAATGGCAGCCCATCGCTGCCCGGAAGCTGCTCCGCGGCAGGCTTGCCGTCGTACCAGTAGTCCCATTCGGCAGCGGACATATGGTCACGGGCGCGGGGCGGATTGGAGATGTAGAACCCCTGCCTGGCCATCAGTGCACCAGGCCAGCCGGCCAGCCACCAGTTGAGGTAGGCGTAGGCAGCGTCCTTGACCTTGCCCTCGACGCAACGCGACAGCGAGAGGCCGCCGAACCAGGCGCGATAGCCCTCCTTGGGCGCAGCCAGACGGTACTGCACGCCGGCGCGATGCAATTGCATCAGGGTCGGAGACCACAGGCTCTGCACATGCACGTTGGGACCGAGCATCAGTTCGCTGGCCTCACGATCATCCGACCAGAACGCCGCGAAGTGGCCGTGACGCTGCTTCTCGATCAGCCGCTCGGCGAGGCGGTCGATTTCGCCGAGACGCAGGTTGCCGATATTCTCGAAGTGCGCCAGGCCTCCGGCCTGAAGCGCCAGTGCCGCGTCGAGGGCACCGATGGCGGCGTCGTTCTGCAGGGCGATATGCCCGCACCAGCCTTCGTCGACCAGCCAGGCCCAGCTCTCCTCGTTGCCAGCCAGGGCCTTGGGCAGGTGCGCGGGCAGATAGGCGAAACTGTCGGCGTTGTGGGTCAGCGGCAACATGCTGATGTGGTCGGTCGGCGCACTGCCCAGGTTGCCGTCGGGCTGCACGAACAGTCGGTCGCACGGCAGGCTGCCGCTGGCCAGCCGATCGTCCGGGTGCAGGCGGCCTTTCTTCGGAAGGTCGTTGATCTCTTCCCAGAGCGCCACCCGCCGCGTGTCGATCGGCTGAATCGCCCGCGCAGGCCAGACGAAGTCGACGTTGTGAAACCACTGGTCATAGAGGTCGTAGCTCTCCGGCTGCATCACTGCGATGCGTTGTACGGTCTGGGTGTCGTGCAACTGATAGTCCAGGCGAATGCCAAGCTCCTGCTCGGCGCGCTGCCGGATCGGTTCGAGCAAGGTGACGGAGGTGCCGAGTACGCGCAGGGTGATCATGCGGCGCGCCCAAGCCGGGCGAGGAAGGCATTGAACGACCGGCGCAGCGTCAGGGTGTCCAGCTCGCGGACGATGAACACCAGGCGCGAGCGGCGCACACCACCCGGCCAGGCGTTGAGATGGACCGGCGCATGCAGACAATGCTGCACGCCATGGATGACGATGGGCTGCGGAGAATCGATCACGTCGAGGATGCCTTTGACTCGGAGTATGCGTTCGCCGTGGCATCTTAGCAGCATGGACAGCCAGACCCCGAAGGCGATCCAGTCCAGCGCGCCATCGAACTCCAGGCAGCACACCTCGGCGCTACCATGACGGTCGTTGCCGAGCGGCGCGAACAGTTGCCAGCGCGCCACCTCGGCATCCGGGTCGCGCCCCTTGAGCCCCTCGCCGAGCAGCAGTTCGTCACCACTGACGATGTCAGCGGTCAGGGCCAGGGATGCGGATGGATTGAGCGCCAGCAGTCTGCAGCGCAGCGGGTCGACCACCTCGGCTGCCACCCGATCGATCTTGCTCAGCAGCAGGCGGTCGGCAGCAGTGACCTGACCGAGCCACTCGGGGTGCAGGCGCTCCTGCAGCTCGGCATGCTGCGCATCGACCACCGTCACCAGCAGCCCGAGATGGAAGCGGCCACGCAGTTGCGGATCACGTTGCAGGGTGGCCAGGATCGGCGCCGGGTCGGCCAGCCCGGTGGTTTCCAGCAGCACCCGGCGAAAGGCCGGCACCTCGCCACGGCTGCGTTTGCCGTGCAACTCCAGTAGCGCCTGCTTGAGATCGCCACGTACCGAACAACAGACACAGCCGCTGGGTAGCAACACGGTTCCCGGGGCGACCTCCTCGACCAGCAGATTATCGATACCGACTTCACCGAACTCGTTGATCAGCAGCGCCGTGTCACCGAGCGCCTCGTCGGCCAGCAGGCGCTTGAGCAAGGTGGTCTTGCCGCTGCCGAGAAAGCCGGTGACGACGTTGATTGGCAGGCTCATGGCTGTGCCTCCAGATGATCGAGCACCCGTGGGTCGAGCGGATCCAGTGGTCGGCCGAGGATCGCTTCGGCCTGCAGCCAGAGCTGGTCGAGGCCGCTGGCCAGTTCCTGGCGGCCGGTCGCCCCCTGCACCAGATAGGATGCACCCTGTACGTCGCTGACGGTGAGGCGGAATGGGGCCAGCACCTGATTGATCGCCGCGATCCGACGCAGCCGCTCGCGGCGCCGAGGCAGGGTATCGCCGAGCGGATCGCTCCAGTGCAGCTCTTCGCCGAGCAGGCCGCAGAGTCCGCACATGTCAGGGCATCACATCGCCGGAGTTCGGCCCGAGGGTCTGCCCGACGAACAGGTTGCCACCCGGCTCCGAGGCCAGCAGCACGGCGACCGGCGCTACCTCACTGGCCTTGCCGAAACGGCCAAGGGGCAATTCTCTGGCCTTGGCCGTCTTCCAGTCCTGGCTGATGCCCTCGACCAGTGGTGTCTCGATGGGGCCGGGGGCGATGGCATTGACCAGCACGTTGTCCTTGCTGACCTCGAGGGCCAGGGACTTGGTGAAGCCGATCACGCCGGCCTTGGCCGCGGCGTAATGGGTCAGCTCGGCGCCGCCCTTGATGCCCAGTTGCGAGGCGACGTTGATGATCCGCCCCCACCGCTGGGCGAGCATGTGCGGCAAAGCGCGCTGGCTGGCAATGAACACGCTGGTGAGGTCGACGCGCAGCATGTCATCCCACATTTCCTGGGTCAGCTCGACGCACGGCGCCTGGGTCAGCATGCCGGCGTTGTTGACCAGGATATCGATACCGCCGAAGGCCTGCACGCAGGCATCGACACCGGCCTGGGCACCTTCGCGGCTGCCGACGTCGGCCACGCTTTGCACCACCTCGGCCCCGCGCTCGCGGCACTCACCGGCGATGATCGCCAGGCGGGCGGCATCGCGGTCGCAGAGCACCAGGCGGGCGCCTGTATCGGCATAGGCATGGGCGATGGCCGCGCCGATGCCACTGGCGGCGCCAGTGATCACGGCGCGACGGTCTTGTAGCTGTTTCATGGTCTGTCCTTATCGGAGTTCGTTGCCGTCTCGGTGCAATGGGTTGGAGTAAGGCGGAAGCAGCCGTTCATTGTGGGGCGCCAATTGGCGGGCTGAAGCGGATCGCCGCCCGGCCCACCCTACAGCTGCAAAAAGATGAAAGCGGACATTCGTAGGGTGGACGACGCTTCATCCGTCCACCGCTCTGCGATCGCGATGGTGGATGAAAAGAGCGTCATCCACCCTACGGCGGCTATCGCCTTATAGCCGTCAATCCGGCCAACGCACCGTCAGGCCGCCGTCGACGATGATGCTCTGCCCGGTGATGTAGCTGGCCTGGGCACTGGTCAGGTAACGCACCAGATCGGCCACTTCACTGGCGCGCCCCACCCGACCCAGGGGGATGGCCCTGGCCGCCTGGGCCAGCCCCTGCGGGCCGAGGGAGTTTTTCGCGTCGAGCGATTGCGGCGTTTCGATCAGCCCGGGAATCACCGCGTTGCAGCGGATACCCTGCGGCGCCAGCTCCACCGCCAGCGAGCGGCACAGGCCGGGTACGCCGGCCTTGGCGGCGGCATAATGGCAGTGATCCTGCCAGCCGTAGACGCCGCCGGCGATGGAGGAAATCGCCACCAGCGCACCCCCTTCGCCAATGTAGCGTGCGGCGCTGCGGAAGGTACGCATGACCCCGGTCAGGTCGACGTCGAGCATCTCGTTCCAGCGCTCGTCGGTCATTTCCAGCAGCGGTGCGCGGCGCAGCAGGCCGGCATTGGCCACCGCATAGTCGAGACGGCCGAAGCGCTCGACGGCGGCAGCGGCCAGCGCGTCCAGCGAGGCGCTGTCGGTGACGTCGGCCGCGAGCATGATGCACTCGCCACCTGCGGCCTCGACCAGCCGCCGGGTTTCGGCAGGGTCATGGGGATCGCCGGCGAAATAGCCACCGGCCACACGCACGCCGCTTCTGGCATACGCCACGGCCAGCGCCTGACCGATACCGCTGGCGGCACCGGTGATCATGGCAACGGGTAGAGTCATGGGAAGAGCCTCCTCGGTCATTTGACGCTGTTCGGTTCGACGTGACGCGCGGCCAGCATCACCACACCGGACAGGAAACACGGCAGGGCACCGAACCACAGCGCCGCGCTGTGCCATTCGCCGCCGCTGGTCAGTACCCCGGTGATGCCGAGGCCGGCGAGGATCGCGCCGATCGGGCCCATGGCATGAACGATGGCGCCGCCGGTAGCGCGAATGCTGGTGGGGAAGCTTTCCCCCATGAAGAACAGCATGGCCGAGTACGGACCGGTCAGGAAGAACAGGCCGAGGCTGTACAACGCGATGACGGTCGCCAGGTCGCTGGGCGCCTGAACCATGGCGAAGAAGGCGACACCACCGCACATCCAGCCGAGCGCCACGGTGTTGCGGCGACCGAAGCGATCACCCAGCCAGCCGTGAAACAGATAGCCGATGAAGCCGACCAGGTTGGACAGCACCAGGATCACCAGCGAGTTCTCGAACGACAGCTTGTGCACGCTGACGATCACCGAGGTACCCAGTACGCTGAACACCTGAATCGCCGACCAGTTGAGCAGGATCGCCAGGCTCAGCACCAGGGTCGGGCGCAGCGCAGCACCGCGAAACGCAGCCGCCACGCCAGCCTTGGCATGCTCCTCGTAGTCCACGTCATATTCACGGGCCAGAGCACGGGCATCGGCATCCTGGCCCGCCTTGCGAAGCTGGGAAATACGCTGGTGCACCTGGAACTGCGGGCTTTCCTTGAGCTTGTAAGCCAGCACGGCGATGACCAATGCCGGTATCGCGGCGAACACGAAACAACCCTGCCAGCCGATGTGCGGCAGCAGCAGGGCGGTGAGTCCGGCAGCGATCAGCGCACCGACCGGCCAGCCGCTTTGCACCAGGCTGTAGATGAAGCCACGGCGCTTGATCAGTTTCGGATCGGTGGACGCGGCATACACTTCGGTCAGGTAAGTGGCGTTGACGGCTTCCTCGGCATAACCCAGGCCAGCCACCGAGCGCACCAGGATCAACGGCACCTTGCCCATGCCGGCGCAGACGGCGGTCAGCGCCGAGCAAATCGCCGTTCCGCCAATCGTGACCATGATGCCGCCACGGCGACCGATGCGGTCGACCAGCGGGCCGATACCGAAAGCGACGATGGCACCGCCCAGAGCGACCCAGGTGGCTATCTTGGCCTGCTCGGCCTCGCTCCAGTTGAAGTGCCCGCCCATGACCGGCAACAACGTGCCGAACAGGATGAAGTCATAGACGGCGAAAACCCAGGCGAAGAAAGCGATCCAGGTCGAATAGGTGACATCCCTGGACGAGAGCTGCACCGGTTTCCAGGTGCCGGATTGTTTGACGTGCGTCGGTGTTGCGGCATGCGTTGTTGTCATGTCGGCATACTCATCAGGGGCTAGTCAGCGCGTGTGCGGCTGGCGACGCAGGAAGTCATCGGCGATTTCGTCCATGGTCACGAAGTGCACACCGTCATGGCCTTTGATGTGCTCGATAAGGCGCTCGAGCATCAACAGCACCTGCGGACGACCGGACACGTCGGGGTGGATGGTGATCGGGAACACCGCGTAGTCGTGCTCGCGGTAGACCCAGTCGAACTGGTCGCGCCACATCTCTTCGAGATGACGCGGGTTGACGAAGCCATGGCTGTTCGGCGCCTTCTTGATGAACATCATTGGCGGCAGGTCATCGAGGTACCAGTTGGCCGGAATCTCCACCAGGCTGGTTTCCTCGCCACGCACCAGCGGCTTCATCCAGGTATCCGGATGCTGGCTGTAGTCGATCTTGGTCCAGCGATCGCCAACCCTCACGTAGTAGGGATGGAAATCGTTGTGCATCAGGCTATGGTCGTACTTGATGCCTTTCTTGAGCAGCAGCTCGTTGGTCACGTTGCTGAATTCCCACCAGGGCGCGACATACCCGGTAGGACGCTTGCCAGCCAGTGCCGTGATCAGCTCGATGGACTTGTCGAGAACGATCTCCTCCTGCTCCGCAGTCATGGCGATCGGATTTTCGTGGCTGTAACCGTGGATGCCGATCTCATGGCCTGCATCGGCCACCGCCTTCATCTGCTCGGGAAAGGTTTCGACCGAATGACCGGGGATGAACCAGGTGGTGCGCAAACCGTACTTCTCGAACAGTTTGAGCAGGCGCGGCGCCCCCACTTCACCGGCGAACAAGCCACGGGAGATGTCATCCGGGGAGTCCTCACCGCCGTAGGAGCCGAGCCAGCCGGCGACCGCATCCACGTCGACGCCGATGGAGACGAATATTTCTTTTGCCATCGTTGAATCCTCTTGGCCCGGATCGGTGAGCGACGGGCAAGCGGGCCGGGCCCCGCTGCTCGCCCAAGCGAATTCAGGGCAGCAAGGCAGCCTCGACAGCCAGCGCCGCACGTAACAACAGGTCGTCCGCGGCGCTGGGCGCTGCAAGCAGCAGGCTGGTGGGCAAGCCGTGCTCATCGACACCGCTAGGCAAGGCAACCGCGGGCATGTCGAGCAGGCTGCCGGGCATGGTCAGGCGCAGAGTGGCCAGGTTGGTGGCCACGAACAGCGCCTCGTCGGTTTCCAGGGGCGCCAGCAGCGGGGCCACATGAGCGACGGTCGGCGTGATCACGAAGGCTCCATCCAGCTCATCGACGAGTTGCCTGCGCAGGCTTTCACCCTGTTGGTAAAGGCGTATCTGGTGGCTGGCCGGGATCGAGCGCGCCCCTTCGAGCCGCTTGCGCACACGCGGGTCGAGACGCTTGGCGTCGGCGCTGTCGAGCAGGCTCTCGTGCAGGGCAAAGGCCTCTGCGGAACCGACCCAGTCGCCGCGCTCGATCATCGCCAGCGCCTCGCGCATGGCCTTGATGGGTTTGCGTTCGATCATGGCACCGGCGCAGGCCAGGCGCTCCAGCGCGCGCTCCAGGTTCTGCCTGACCGCTGGCTGTACACGCGAATCGTCGGCCCAGGCCGGGTCGACGCACACACGCACGCCAGACAATGAACAGGCTGTTGGGCAACGCGACACCAGGCGACCGCGCAGCAGGCTGTCCACTGCCACGACGTCCTCGACAGTGCGCGCCAGTGGGCCAAGGGCGTCCAGAGACCGGGCCAGGGGAAAGACACCGTCGAAGGCGTAACGGCGTCGGCTGCTGCGGTAACCGACCAAGCCGTTGAAAGCCGCCGGGACACGAATCGACCCTGCCGTGTCGGTGCCCATCGCCAGCGGCACCACACCCGCGGCCACGGCAAGCGCAGAACCACTCGACGAGCCACCGGGAACACGGGGCGCGTGCCCGCTGAATGGGTTGATCGGCGTACCGAAATGCGGATTGAGGCCGAGCCCGGAATAGGCGAACTCACTGAGGTTGGTCTTGCCCAGATTGACCAGGCCAGCCCTGGTCAGCGCGCCAACCAGCGCAGCGTCAGCAGTGGCTGGCGCCAGCTCGCGACGGGTTGCCGAGCCGGCGGTGGTGACGCTGCCGGCCATATCGAACAAATCCTTCCAGGCCACCGGTACGCCATCCAGTACCGACAGCGCTTGCCCGGCCTGCCAGCGCGCACGTGATGCCAGCGCTTCGCGACGGCCACGCTCGGCGCTCAGCGAGATGAATGCCGCCGGCAGCTCGGCAGCTTTCGCCAATGCGGCCTCGAACACCTCGACGGGATCGGTCGAACCCGCAGCATAGGCTTGGGCGAGTTCGAGAGCGCGGGATGGACCGGGCATGGACACCTCAAAACGTACATATACAAAAAAGTACGTTTACAAAAGCAGCCTTCATGCCAACCTTTCAAAAAGGCTTCGCGAGCCCGTCAAGCACGGGACTGAAGGTTGCCAACACAAATAATGGATATAAATTAAAAAGATTCATTTTTGTGCGAAAAGGTAACGCTGCCTTTGGAGATGCTTCCTTTTGGAGCACCGCCATCGACGTAATCGGCAGGGCCGAACCTGTGAGAGAATCGCCACCTCGTACTCGTCCCCGGAAACCCGGTATGCCCGCAGCCAGCGCCCCTCAGGAAGAATCCCTTGCGGTCTCGCGCTACGAAATGATCCGCGACACCCTGCGCGCCTCCATCACTCAGGGACGCGCAGCCCTTGGCCTGGTGCTGGTCGAAGCCCCGCTGGCGCAGCTGTTCGGCACCAGCCGCGTACCGGTACGTCAGGCGCTGAACCTGCTGCATGACGAAGGCCTGATCTGCCGTTTCGAAGGCCGCGGCTATCTGGTCAACCCGCACGACGCCGCCGTCGAACCGCTGCGCACACCGTTGACACGCCAGCTATTGGGCCTGGAAACGGACGATGAACTGATCGACGTGCGGCCGCTGGGTGAACGTGCTTATGAAGACCTCGCCGCCAGCGTTGGTACCTTCATGGTCTTCGGCCACTACCGGCTGGACGAGCAACTGGCGGCCGAGCACCTGAACGTCAGCCGCAGCGTGGTCCGCGAAGCGCTGATGCGCCTGCGCGACCGTGGTCTGGTGGAAAAGGAGCCCTACTCGCAGTGGCTGGCCGGCCCGCTCACGGCGCAATCGGTGATCGACGACTACGAACTGCGCGGCCTGCTCGAACCGCAGGCGCTGAGGCAGAGCGCGCCAGGTCTGAGCCAAGAAGCACTGCACGGCATGCTCGAGCGCCTCGAGCGCGCCCGCCAGGCCAGCAACGGCGCCGAGCGGGCCACCATCGAACGCATCGAACACGACCTGCACGTCGAGTGCCTGGCCGGCCTGCGCAATCAGAAGATGGCTTCGCTGATCCGCCAATGCCAGAGCCAGATGAACATCGGCCGCATCCTCCACGGCGCCTTGCGCAGAAGCCTGGACGACGCGATGCTCGACGAACACCATCAGGTGATCGAGGCACTGCTGGCCAAGGATATCGACCGCGCCGCCAACGCCCTGCGCCATCACCTGAGCTGCGCCCGCGAGCGCACCCTGCAACGCCTCAAGGTGCTGTCGGTACTACCGGAACCGGCACTACCGGGTTATCTGATCCGCTTGAGCTGAAACGCCTCTCAGCCTTCGACTTCCTGGCGATACAGCTGCAACCCGCGGGCCTGATAGTTGGCCAGGGCGCTGGGGTGATCGAAGGTGCAGGTGTGCACCCAGACTCGCCGGGTACCGGGCCAGGCCCAGGCGGATTGCAGCGCGTGGGTCAGCAGCGGGCCGCCGAAACCCTGACCGAAGAACGCTTCGGCGAGACCGAAATAGAGAATCTCCACCGAGCCGTCGGCGTCACGCTGCAACTCGTAGTAACCGGCGATAGCGCCTTGGTGGTAGGCCACCCAAGTACGATGAGTGTCAGTCTCGACCAGCTCGCGCCACTGCGCATCCGACCAGGACAGCTTGTCCGTCCACTCCCAGGGCCCGCCCACCAACTGGTAGAGAAAGCGGTTGAGCGGGAACTGCTTGATCCGGCATTCGACGATCTGCAAGTCGTCCGGCAACGCCTTGCCACGCACCTGTTCGGGGCTGTGCATTTCCAGGTAGTAGGTGATGTTTTCGACCTGCTCGCTCATACCGTGATCCATCGTGTTGGTCAGGGCCACCCGGCCCAGGCAAAGAGCGCAGGCTAATGACCCGCGGTGGATTCGGCAATCCGCTCAGGCTCGGCAGCTCCCGATACCCTGATTCCTATCTGCTGCAGGCGTCTTTCGAAATACCCAGCCAACCGCCCTGGCGAAGCAGCGCGTTTCTACGCTTGGTAAGGATGATGCTCGACCCAGTGCCGGGCGATGTCGACTCGACGCGCCACCCAGACACGATCATGGGCTTCGATATGATCGAGGAAACGTTGCAGCGCTAGAAAACGCCCAGGGCGACCGATCAGCCGTGCGTGCAGACCGATCGACATCATTTTTGGCGCCGTTTCGCCCTCGGCGTAGAGCACGTCGAAAGTATCTCTCAGGTAGGCAAAGAACTGCTCACCACTGTTGAATCCGCCCGGGCTCGAGAAGCGCATGTCATTGGCGTCGAGCGTATAAGGCACGATCAGGTGAGGCTGACGGGTACCGTCGCGAGTTTCTACGGTGCTCCATAGCGGCAGGTCGTCGCCGTAATAATCGCTGTCGTAGAGAAAGCCGCCCTGCTCGACCACCAGGCGCCGTGTGTTGGGGCTGTCTCGGCCGGTATACCAGCCGAGCGGCGCGGCACCGGTAAGGCGGGTGATCAGTTCGACCGCACGCTCGAGGTGTTCGCGCTCGAGGTCGACCGGCACGTTCTGGTAATGCAGCCAGCGCCAGCCGTGACTGGCGATCTCGTGGTTGCGTGCGACCAGCGCCTGGGTGATGTCCGGGCAGCGCTCCAGCGCCATGGCGACGGCGAAGGCGGTAAGCGGCAGCTGGCGGCGCTGGAACTCATCGAGGATGCGCCGCACCCCGGCACGGGAGCCGTATTCGTACATCGACTCCATGCTCATATGCCGATCGGCAAAGCTCTGCGCACCGACGATCTCGGAAAGAAACGTTTCGCTCTGCGGATCCCCATGCAGCACACAACTTTCACTGCCCTCCTCGATATTGAGCACGAACTGGACAGCGATTCGCGCATTGCCCGGCCAGTTTGCCTGAGGCGGGTTGCCTGCGTATCCGCGCAGATCACGGGGATAATGTGGAGTCGCCTGAACCATGGACGATGTTCCTCCTTAGGCTGCTTTATAGGTGATAGACCCGAGGGCATCCGCGTAGCGCTCGGGTAGACAGTGCAGGGGCCGTGAGCGCGTGATTTGCCGGCGCGCGGAATGGCGATAATGTGCCAGCGGCACAGCCGCTACACCGCCTTCTCGCGTGGCCAGGCGTAACTCAGGCTCTTGCTGCTGCCCAGGCGCAACTGCACCAGCGCCTCCACCCATTTCAGCGCCACCTGCACCCCATCGACCACCGGCACGCCGAGATCCTCCTGCAGGCGCTGTGCCCACTGGCTCATGCCAGCGCAGCCCATCACCAGGCATTCGCTACGGTCAGCGCGCAGGATCTGCTGGCCCAGGTCGCGCAGACGCAGGTAATGGGCGGGATCGCGCTCCAGCTCCAGCACCGGGATATCCGCCGCATGGATATTCGCGCAGCGCCGCTGCAGGCCATAGCTGTGCATGTTGCGCTCGATGATATGGATCGAGCGCGGCAGGCTGGTAAGGATCGAGTAGCGCACGCTCAGCATGCTCGCCGCGTGCATGGCCGCTTCGCCGATGCCCAGCACCGGGCCACTGGCCAATTCGCGGGCGGCATCCAGGGCGGTGTCGTCGAAACAGGCGATCACGAAACCTTGCACGCCCTCTTCCTGGCCCTGACGCATCGCGCCCAGCAGGTGATAAGCCGCGCACACGCCATCGGCAGCGCCCTCGATGCTCGCCACCGAGCCGGGCAGATGGATCACGCTCAACTGCGTATCGACCGCCTTGATGCCCTGGCAGGTTGCCTCCAGCAACTGGGCCATGCCCGGCGAGCCATTGGGGTTGATCACGCGAATCTTCATACCGGTTTTCTCATGCGCTGGCTCAGATTCATCAACAGCAGCACCAGACCAATCAGCACCAGGGAAAACAGCGTGGTCAGTGTGCCCAGCGCATAGAGCACCGGGGTGGTGACGTTGGTGGTCATGCCGAAGATTTCCAGAGGCAGGCTATTGAAGCTGCCGGAGACCATCAGGGTGCGGGCGAATTCGTCGTAGGACAGGGTGAAGCCGAACAGCGCCACACCGAACAGGCTCGGGGCAATCAGCGGCAGAACGATCAGGCGTACCGTTTGCCAGGCGCTCGCGCCGAGGTCGCGGGCCGCCATTTCGTAGGCGCGGTTGAAGCGGTTGAACACGGCGAACATGATCAGCAGGCCGAACGGCAAGGTCCAGGTCAGGTGCGCGCCAAAGGCCGAGCTGTACCAGATCGGCTGCCAGCCAAGGCGATCGAACATCAGGCCAATGCCCAGGCTGACCAGAATCGACGGAATGATCAGGCTCGCCAACGTCAGGTAGAACAGTGCCTGACTGCCAGCGAATGGGCGCCGGTAAGCGAACCCGGCGAGCACCGAAAACACCAGGGTGCAGGCCATCACCGCGATACCGAGGAGAATCGAACGGCTGAAGGCACCGGCGAAATCGCCCACCTGCTGGGCCAGGAACAGGTTGTGAAACCAATGCAGGGACACGCCGTTCATGGGAAAGGTCAACCCGCCGTCCGGCCCCTGGAACGAGAGAATGCCGATGGTCAGGGTCGGCCCGTAAAGGAACAGTACGAACAGGCCAAAGAACAGGCTCAGGCAATAAAAGCTCAACGGCCGTGCCGTGGATTTCATGGTCATAACTCCTTGCGGATATCCACCAGGCGGAACATCACCGCCAGCATCAGCAGCACCGTGGCCAGCAGCACCACGGCACTGGCCGCAGCCGCCGGGTATTGCAGCAAACTGATTTCGTTGTGGATCAGCACGCCGACCGAAGCATGCAGGCCGCCCCCCATGATGCGCACGGTAACGAAGTCGCCCATCACCAGGGTCAGTACGAAAATGCTGCCGATGAGAATGCCCGACTTGCACAGCGGCACGATCACCAGCAGGAGGATCTGCCAGGTCTGCGCTCCGGCATCCCGCGCGGCCTCGATCAGGCGGCGATCGATGCGCATCATGGTGTTGAAGATCGGCACCACCATGAACAGGGTGTACAGGTGCACATAGGCCAGAACGATGGAGAAGTCGCTGTACAGCAGAAACTCCAGCGGCTGTTCGATCAGCCCGGCGCCGATCAGGCCGCTGTTGACCAGACCATTGCGCCCCAGCAGCGGTATCCAGGAAATCATGCGGATGATGTTGGAGGTGAAGAACGGGATGGTGCACAGCAGAAACAGCAAGGTTTGCACCTTGTTGCTGCGGATGTGGAAGGCCAGGTAGTAGGCCACGGTAAAGCCCAGCGTCAGGGTGATCAGCCAGGTCAGCAAGGCGTACTTGAAGGTATTCAGGTACGCCTGCAAGGTCGTCGGCGATGACAGCAGGTACTGGTAGTTGCCGAAGATGAAGTCGGGGATCAACTGGTAGGCGTCGTAGTCCCAGAAGCTCACCACCACGATCACCGTGATGGGGAAGACCAGGAACAGCAGCAGGGTCAGCGCCAGCGGCAGGGCTTGCAGGTGGCTGATGTTGGCGAGTCCGGTGCGCATATCGAATCCAGTCGAGTGAACATTCATTGGCTACCGTTCGTAGGGTGGATGACGCTCCACCCATCCACCTTGCGGCGGCCCAAATGGTGGACGAGAAAGGCGTCAGCTACGCGCCCCGATCCACCCTACGCATTGAAGCGGCCCCGGGTCAGGAAACGATGAACTCGTTCCACTTGCGGACCATGTGGCGGTTCTCGTCCATCACCGAGTTCCAGCAAGCCACGCTGCCCATGCGCTGCTCATAGGAGCCGCCATCACGCACCGCGCCGGCCTTTTCCATGACCTTGCCGTCCGGGCTGAGAATGTCGCTCTGGGCGGCCTTGCCCTCCATCCAGAAGCCCCATTCATCGGCGCTCATGTACTGCCTGGAGGTCTCCGGCGCAGCGCTGTAGTAGCCCTGGCGGTTGAGGTAAGCACCGACCCAGCCCGACAGGTACCAGTCGATGTACTCATAGGCCGCATCCAGCTCCAGGCCGCTGAGGTGCCTGGCCAGGCCGATACCGCCGCCCCAGGCGCGATAGCCCTCTTCCAGTGGCTGGTAGGTGCAGGCCACACCGCGGCTGCGCACGGCGGCCACGGCCGGTGACCACATGGACTGGATCACCACCTCACCGGAGGCCATCAGGTTCACCGACTCATCGAAGCTCTTCCAGAAGGCGCGGAACTGGCCGTCTTTCTTCGCCTGCATGAGGATGGCGATGGTCTTGTCGATCTCGGCCTGGGTCATGTTGCCCTTGTCGCCGTAGGTGATCTCACCCATGGATTCGCAGATCATCGCCGCGTCCATGATGCCGATGGACGGGATGTTGAGGATCGAGGCCTTGCCCTTGAAGGCCGGATCCATGATGTCGCGCCAGTTGTTGATCGGGCGCCCGACCAGATCCGGGCGAATGCCCAGGGTGTCGGCGTTGTAGATGGTCGGCACCAGCGTCATCCAGCGGGTCGGCTCACTGGCGAACTTCAGCGAATCGGCGCTTTCGACGAAGCCAACGGTGTGCGGCGCAGTACCTTGGGCGATCACCGAATCGGCGTTCAGTTTGCCGTTGATGAACAGCGGCGAGATCTTCTCGAAATTCTTCAGGCGCCGGGTGTCCATGGCCTGCAGGGTGCCGGACGGGTACACCTTCTTGCCGATCCAGTACTCGATGTCGGCGATGTCGAAGGAGCGTGGCTGAGTCACTGCCCGCTGCGCCACCGCATCGGAGTCCAGTGCGGTGAGTTGCAGGGTGATCCCCAGATCTTCCTTGGCCTTCATGGCGATGTCGTTGAGGTTGGACACCCCGGTGCCGAACTGACGCAAGGTGATGTTCTTGATGTTCTGCGCCCAGATCATCGGAAAACCGGTGATCGCGCCGGAACCCACGGCCACTGCCGAGGCCACCCCCAGCCCCTTGATCAGGCTGCGCCTGGACAGTCCCTTGGCGGATTCCACCTGCGGGGTTTCGGCGGGGAGTTGCGCGGTGCTGTCGTCGTGCTCGCTCATCAGTGAACCTCCTCTGTCGGGTTGGCGTGTTGCGGGGAGAACAGGTTGAGGTGCGCGGCGTCCCAGGCCAGGGTGACCTCGGCACCCACCTCGGGTACCTGGCGCTGGCGGTCGGCCAGGTAAACCATCAGCGGCGTAGCGCTGGCGGTCTGGCATTCGACATAGATGAAGGCGCCCTGGAACTCGACATCGCAGACCCGCGCAGGCAAGCCAAACCGCCCGGCCGGGGGAACGCTGCCTGGCGGCAGGAGGTCCAGGTGATCGCAGCGCACCGAGAACGCCAGCGGCGTGCCCACCAGGGCCTCGGCATAGTCGTCGCCCAGTTGCGCCAGACTCAGGTTGCCCTGCCCTGCGCCTTCGACGCTGAGTACCACGCGATCCGCCTCGCGCGCAGTCAGCTCGCCACGCATCAGGCTGTGGCCGCCGATGAATTGCGCGACAAAGGGAGTGGCCGGCCGCTCGAACAATTCCCGTGGCGGCGCTACCTGCTGAATCTTGCCAGCGTCCATCACCACCGCCAGATCGGCCAGGGCAAAGGCTTCTTCCTGGGAGTGAGTGACGTGGATGAAGGTCAGCCCCAATTGCTTCTGGATCGCCTTGAGCTCCTTGCGCATGCGAATCCGCAGGAACGGGTCGAGAGCGGACAGCGGCTCGTCGAGCAGCACCACATCCGGCTGGGTAATCAGGGCACGGGCCAGCGCCACGCGCTGCTGCTGGCCACCGGAAAGCTGCTCGGGATAACTTTCGGCGTAATCCTGCATGTTCACCAGCGCCAGCAGCTCGCGGGCCTTGGCGTGGCGCTCGGCCTTGGCCATGCCGGCGATGCGCAGGCCGAAGGCGACGTTGTCCAGGCAACTCATGTGCGGGAACAGCGCGTAGTTCTGAAACATCATCGCCGTGCCGCGCTGGGTCGGCGAAAACGCGGTGACGTTGCGGTTATCCATGAGGATGTCGCCCTCGCTCACCGCTTCGTGCCCGGCCAGCATGCGCAAGGTGGTGCTCTTGCCGCAGCCGCTGGGGCCGAGCAGGCAGCAATAGCTGCCACTGGGAATCTTCAGATGGAGATCAGTGACCGCCACCCGCGCACCGTAGGCCTTGTGCACCGCCACCAGCTCGACCTGACCCTTCCCAGACATGCTTGCCGCCCAAATTGCTAACAATTATAAAATAAGTGTTAGCAACCGTTGTGCCAGGCATTCATATATGCGCCCACAACCTGTACCGGGATTTTGCCGCCCCGGTGTATCCGGCTGAAAACCGGATAGTTTTTCTGTGGCCGTGAATACCGCTGGATATGCCGGTGTTGCCGGTTGAATCCTGAAAAATAGCGCTTCACTGCACAACAATGGGGCAATGCGGTACAACTGTGCACCAGTCCATGTAGGCGCTGCCACTTTGCCCCTCCATTGTTAACAATTACACTGCCACCAAGTTTCAGCCGCCCTGGCTTTCCCGCAAACGAGCATCACCCCATGGCCAGTCACGTCATTCGTGAAGTGCAACGCATCTACAACGCGATCTACGATGCCATCGTCGAACAGCGTCTGCCGCCCGGTACACGCCTGACCGAACTCAACCTGGTCGAGGTGTTCCAGGCCAATCGCAACCACATCCGCAGCGCCCTGCGCGACCTGGCCCACCTCAAGCTGGTGCGCCTGGAGATGAACCGTGGCGCCTTTGTAGAAGAGCCCACGCCGCAACAGGCCCGCGAAGTGTTCGCCGCCCGCCGGGTGATCGAAAAGGCATTGATCGAGGAAGCCTGCAAGCGCATGCAGGCCCTCGACCGACGCGCCATCGAAGCGCACCTCAAGGCCGAGTTGACACTTGGCCACGAACCGGCCAAACCCGAATTCATCCGCCTGTCAGGGGACTTCCATCGCCTGCTGGCGCGTATCGCCGGGAACAGCACGCTGGGCGAAATGCTCGAAGGCCTGATAGCCCGCAGCTCGCTGATCATCGCCCTGTATGAGAACCACAGCGGCATCCAGTGCTCGCACAACGAGCACGAGGCCCTGGCCAGGGCCCTGCTCGACGGCAATGTTCAGCAGGCGACGCAGTGCATGGAGGAACACCTGCTGAATATCGAACAGCGTTTGCGCCTGGCCCCACCGCAGAGCGAAGAGGTCGATCTGTTCAAGGTGTTTGCCCAGCCGCCATCCGGGTCAATCGGCTAGCAGCCGGAATCGAGGTCACGGCATGGCGAACGCGTCTTCTCCCCGCTCAGGCAGTGCAGCCCCTCGTCGCAGCCGCGCGGCGTGCAAGCCCGATGCTCATGGTGTTCACGCCCTGCGGTGGCGGCAGCAACCCTGGAGAGCGGGCCGCTGAAACAATGGGTAACCCGAAATCCCGGCCGAAACGCCGCTTGTGCCTGATCACTGCCAGCCCGAGACCTTAGAATCGTCAGCCTCCTGACCGAACCGGACATCGACTGACGCACGCCCATGAACAGCCCCCTACCTTCCTCGAACGCCACCTGGCACCTGAAACTGGCCGAGGTGATGGACGGCACCCCCGTGCAGCGCCTGATCACCGTGCTGATCCTGATCAACGCCGCCATCCTCGGCATGCTGACCTCGGCGCAGATCGTCAGCGAGTGGGGCTGGCTGCTGTTGCCTGTGGATAGGTTCATCCTGGCGGTGTTCGTGATCGAGCTGGCGCTGCGTTTCGCGGCCCGGGGCATCGGCCTGTTGCGCGACCCGTGGGCGGTGTTCGACTGCCTGGTGGTGGGCATCGCCCTGGTTCCGGCCAGCGGGCCGTTCAGCGTATTGAGGGCGTTACGCGTGTTGCGGGTGCTGCGCCTGGTATCGATCAACCCGAGCATGCGCAAGGTGGTGCAGGCGCTGCTCGCGTCGCTGCCTGGCATGGGCAGCATCATCATGCTGATGGTGCTGATCTTCTACGTGTCGGCGGTGATGGCCACGCAACTGTTTGGCGAGCGCTTTCCCGAATGGTTCGGCTCGCTGACCGCCAGCCTGTATTCGCTGTTCCAGATGATGACGCTGGACAGCTGGTCGAGCGGCACGGTGCGACCGATCATGGAGGTCTACCCACTGGCCTGGCTGTTCTTCATCCCTTACGTGCTGATCGCCACCTTCATGATGCTCAACCTGTTCATCGCGGTGATCGTCAATGCCATGCAGGACGCCCAGGGGCCAGATGCCGAAGCGCAGGCACGGGTGCAGCGCGAACGGATGATCCTCGAGGAGCTCCGAGCCTTGCGGGCGGAACTGGCAGAGATGCGCCGCAGCCGTTGACCACCCAAGAGCCTGTTCACGATCCTGTGCACCTGGCAAACCGGAACCCGTATTCCTATAGATCGGCGGCAAAGTGGCGGAAGCGGCCATGTGTAGGGTGGACGACGCTTCATCCGTCCACCGCTCTGAGATCGCGATGGTGGATGAAAAGAGCGTCATCCACCCTACGGCCGCGTTCGCCTTTTTGCTGCCATTGCGTGTGGAGTCTCGTCGAACGACCGTGAACAGGCTCTAAGTGTGGGCAGAGGGACAGTCGTACACGTTCGTTATGCCCACCAATCAGATCGTTCCCACACCGGAGCGTGTGAGCCATCAGTGAATCTTGCGTTTTTCTGAGCGAAATCTTGCCGATTGCCCAGCCGCCAATCGGCGGGGTTCCGCTGGTTTCAGCCGCGGTGGAAATGCCCGCCCCCTCTGGCCCGGGCATCTTGGCCACTGGCATGGCACCTGCTATGTCACCTGGGCAACCGAGTTCCGAGTCGGTGACCCCAGGAAAGCCGCCCGGCCACCATCCGCCTGCCGCTCCGCGCTCTTTCTGGTGATCGATTCGAACCGGCTCTCTGACAAGAATAATCACGGAGAAACACCATGCGACTGACCAAGCGCTTCAGCCTCTTCGCCGCCGCTGCGGCCTTCACTGCCAGCACCGCAGCACTCGCCGCACCCACCTTCATCAACGTGCTTACCGGCGGTACCAGCGGGGTGTATTACCCGATTGGCGTGGCCCTTTCGCAGCTTTACGGCAACGGTATCGAGGGTGCCAAGACCTCCGTGCAGGCGACCAAGGCCTCGGTGGAAAATCTCAACCTGTTGCAGGCAGGCCGTGGTGAACTGGCCTTCGCGCTTGGCGATTCGGTGGACGATGCCTGGAAGGGGGTCGAGGACGCTGGCTTCAAGGCGCCGCTGGCCAAGATCCGCGCCATTGCCGCGACCTACCCGAACTACATCCAGATCGTGGCCAGCAAGGAATCCGGGATCAAGACCCTGGAAGACCTCAAGGGCAAGCGCATCTCGGTCGGCGCGCCGAAGTCCGGCACCGAGCTCAATGCCCGGGCCATCTTCAAGGCCGCTGGCCTGAGCTACAAGGACATGGGCAGGGTCGAGTTCATGCCCTATGCCGAGTCGGTCGAACTGATCAAGAACCGCCAGTTGGACGCCACGCTGCAGTCTTCGGGGCTGGGCATGGCGGCGATCCGCGATCTGGCGTCGATGGTGCCGCTCACCTTCGTGGCGATTCCCGAGGAGGTCGTCACCAGGATCGGCAGCAGCGCCTACCAGCCGATGGTGATCCCGGCCAACACCTATGACGGCCAGACCGAGGATGTGCCGACTGCGGCGATCATCAACCTGCTGGTCAGCCATGAAGGCGTGTCCGACGATGTCGCCTATCAGATGACCAAGCTGCTGTTCGACAACCTTGCCCGCCTGCGTACTGCGCATTCCGCAGCCAATGACATCAGCCTGGAGAAGGCCACGGAAGGCCTGCCGATCCCGTTGCATCCGGGCGCCGAGCGCTTCTACAAGGAAGCCGGCGTTCTCAAGTAACACGGATGGAAGAGGGGCCGGGACCCGTGTCCGGCGCCCTCGTTCATCGAGTCAGCGTTCGCCCATGCCCTGATGGTGTCGGCGTACTGTCATTGCAGCTGTATCGAGAATCTATCCATGAGCGATCATCCAGGTCTGACCGGCAATCCCGGTCAGTGGCCCAAGGCCGTGTTCTACGTCGCGATCCTGTTTTCGATCTATCAGATCATCGGGGCTGCGTTCCATCCTTTCTCCAGCCAGGTGCTGCGCGCCGGGCACGTCGGCTTCGTGTTGCTGATGGTGTACCTGTGTTTCCCGCTGCGAGGCCAGGGTCGACCATGGGCACCCGTGGCCTGGGCCCTGGGCCTGGCAGGCCTGAGCACGGCGATTTACCAGTGGTATTTCGAGGCCGACCTGATCCAGCGTTCGGGCGACCTCACCTCCTTCGACATGGTGATCGGGGTGACCTTGCTGGTACTGGTATTCGAGGCGGCGCGACGGGTCATGGGGCTGGCCTTGCCGATCATCTGCGGCTGCTTCCTGGCGTACGGCCTGTTTGGCGAGCACCTGCCGGGCGACCTGGCGCACCGTGGTTATGACGTCGACCAGATCATCAATCAGCTGTCGTTCGGCACCGAAGGTTTCTACGGCACACCGACCTACGTGTCGGGCACCTATATTTTCCTGTTCATCCTGTTCGGCGCCTTCCTCGAGCAGGCGGGGATGATCAGGCTGTTCACCGATTTCGCCATGGGCATGTTCGGTCACAAGACCGGCGGCCCGGCCAAGGTGTCGGTGGTCTCGTCGGCGCTGATGGGCACCATCACCGGTTCGGGTGTGGCCAACGTGGTGACCACCGGCCAGTTCACCATCCCGCTGATGAAGCGCTTCGGTTACAAGGGCACCTTCGCCGCCGCGGTGGAAGCCTCGGCCAGCATGGGCAGCCAGATCATGCCGCCGATCATGGGGGCCGTGGCGTTCATCATGGCCGAGACCATCAACGTGCCGTACGTGGAGATCGCCAAGGCGGCGCTGATCCCGGCCCTGCTGTGGTTCGGCTCGATTTTCTGGACCGTGCACCTCGAGGCCCAGCGCCTCAAACTGGTCGGCCTGCCGAAAGACGAATGCCCGGATCCGTTCGCGGCGATCAAGGAGCGCTGGTACCTGCTGATTCCGTTGGGTGTGCTGGTGTACCTGCTGTTCGCCGGCTTCACCCCGATGTTCTCCGGTACCGTGGGCCTGGCCCTGACGGCCATCGTCATCCTCGGCACGGCGATCGTCATGCGCGCCAGCAACCTGTGGCTGAAGATCGCCTTCTGGATCGCCCTGGGGCTGGTCAGTTCCGGCTTCCTCACATTCGGCATTGGCGTGGTATTCGGCGTGATCGCGGTGCTGGTTGCCGGCTGCTTCTACGTCAAGGGCGGGCGTGAAACCCTGCGCGCCTGCGTCTGGGCGCTGGCCGAGGGCGCGCGCCATGCGGTGCCGGTGGCGGTCGCCTGCATCCTGGTGGGGGTGATCATCGGTGTGGTCTCGCTGACCGGCATCGCGACCACCTTCGCCGGTTACATCATGGCCATTGGCAAGGACAACCTGTTCCTGTCGCTGCTGCTGACCATGCTCACGTGCCTGATCCTGGGCATGGGCATCCCGACCATCCCCAACTACATCATCACCAGCGCGATTGCCGCGCCGGCGTTGCTGGAGCTGGGTGTGCCGCTGATCGTGTCGCACATGTTCGTGTTCTATTTCGGCCTGATGGCCGACCTGACGCCGCCGGTGGCGCTGGCCTGCTTCGCCGCAGGGTCGATCGCCAAGGAGAACGGCCTGAAGATCAGCCTGTGGTCGGTGCGCATCGCCGCCTGTGGCTTCGTCGTCCCCTTCATGGCGGTGTATGACCCGGCGCTGCTGATGCAGGGCGATGACTGGGGGGCGATCCTCTACATGTTCATCAAGTCGGTATTTGCCGTCGGCCTGTGGGGGATGGCGGTGGTCGGTTACCTCTATGCACCGCTACGCGCCTGGGAACGCTTGCTGGTGTTCGCCGCCGGCGCGTCGCTGGTGATTCCGGCCTCGGTGTTCAGCTACGACCTGCTCGGCCTGTACAGCGTGACCACCGATGAAATCGGCTTTCTGGTCGCGGCTGCGGTGATTGCCCAGCACGTGCTGCGTGCACGCCGTCAACCTGCACGGGCTGCCGCTTGATCGCACTGTGCATGGGGTTGGCCGGGGTGGTCTGGGCGCAAGTGCCCACCCCGGCGTTCACCCTGGCCTGGAATCACAGCATCGAGAAGATCCGCTGGGAAGAGGACTACCGCGTCAGTGCCGAGGGGTTGTTGCTCGGCGAGGCGCGGGTGCGCGGCAGCGGAGCCGGCATGGAGATCCCGGACGGCGCCGTACTGCGTGATGGCGCCTGGCATTACCGGCGCCAGCTGCCCCCCCTGCAACCGCTACGCCTCGGCCGTACGCCCGAGGCGGACGATTACCAGCTGTGCGATGCCCAGGGCTGCCGCCCCCTCAGCCACTGGCTCGGCCCACCCACCGCGAGCCAGCCCGCGGTGGAACTGTGGAGCTGCGCGCTGACAGGCAGTTGAAGGGCGTCACGGGCTGTGGTCCTTGCGCCCGGACGCCGGGTTTTAGCGCATCGCCAGCGGGCTCTCAACCTTCCCTGGCGCTGACAATCCCGGCCACCAGCCCGGGCTGGCAGTTGATGTACAACGAGGATTGCAGCCAGCGTTTGTCCGGGTAATACGAAAACATGAATTGGCCGCCCTTGAGGCTGTCTACCACCATGCGGGCGACTTCCGGGCGCACAGCAGGGCAACCCTGGCTGCGGCCGATGCGGCCCTGGGTCTTGATCCAGGCCGGGTTCACGTAGTCGGCGGGATGAATGACGATGGCGCGCTGGCGGGCAAGGTCATTGAAACCGGGCTCCAGGCCGTCCATGCGCAACGAGTAGCCGTGCTTGCCAGTGTAGCTTTCCTGGGTACGGAACAGGCCGATGCTGGACTGGTGACTGCCTTCGGTATTGGAGAAACGGGTGGCGAAGTTGTCACCGGATTGCTGGCCGTGGGCGACCAGGTCATGCAGCAGCAGGCGTTTCTTGGTCAGGTCGAAGATCCACAGGCGACGTTCGCTGGAGGGTTTGGAAAAATCGATGACGGCGAGACGCTGGGCCGGTACGGCGCCGTTATTGATGGCGCAGCGCATGGCGTCGATGGCATGGTTGAGTACCTTGCGCTGCAACGCCGGGGCCTCGGCGGACAGGCTTTCCAGCAACGGGTCGGGAGCCAGGGTGGCGGCCATCAGCGCTGGAACGGGCAATGCCAGGCAAAGAAAGGCTAAGCAAATTCGCTGAATCGTGGTCATCATTTCAAGTCTCTGAGTTTCGGCCATCGATATGTCGAGCCTTCGCCAGGCACTGCGGGCACATCAAAGCCCGCGATTCTAACAGCCGAAATCTTCTGACCCGCGGGCCAATCCGACGGGCTGTCATTCACTTTGTCGTAATCTGGAGTGGCGATTTGTTCTCTTCCCCTTCATCCGTTGCCTGGGCGATGGCCCTGAGCGCCCCTCTGGCACTGGCCGATGCCACCCCGCCCAGCCCTCTCGAACAGCAGCTCGCCGAACCCAGCCTGACCTGCGTATCGCCGGCCCTGAAGCTGGTCGACAAGGATCGCGAGTGGCTGGAACCCTTCTATCTGCTGCGCGGCTCGCAGCCGGTATGGAACGAGCAGAACCTGCCGGGGCTGTTCGACCAGCTCGACGCGCTGGTGGACGATGGCCTGGAACCGCGCGCCTATCACCTGGAACCGCTGCGCGAGCTGGCGGCGGTCGAGAATCCCTCGCCGCGCCTGTCGGCCTGCGTCGAGGTACTCGCCACCACGGCTTACCTGCAAGCATTGCGTGACCTGGCCTACGGACGCCTGGAGCAGTCCCGGGTGGAGCCGCTCTGGGAGCCCGAGAGCATGGCGGTGCAGCAGAGCCAGGCGCCGCTGCTGGCAATCGCCCAGGCGGGGCTGAGCGATCCGGCCAAGGCATTCGAACAGGCCCGTCCGGACTTCGGCCCCTACCGGCAATTGCGCCACCGCTACGCCGAGCTGCGTCGTCAGGCGCTGCCACAGTGGCTGGCGATTCCAGGCGGAACCCTGTTGCGGCCCGGCGCGGTAGACGGGCGTGTGCCATTGCTCGAGCAACGCCTGCAACTGCATGGCGATCTGTCCCAGGGCGCCCCGGCACTGGTCGCCGAGCAGACCTCGGTGTACTCGACGGCCCTGGTCGAGGCGGTCAAGGCCTTTCAACGCAACCACCTGCTCAAGCCCGACGGCGTGGTAGGCCCCGGCACGCTGACCGAGTTGAACCGTTCGGCCAGCGAGCGCATGGATCAGATCCGCATCAACCTGGAACGCCTGCGCTGGTTGTCCCACGAGATCGAGCCAACCAGCGTGCTGATCGACGTGGCCGGCGCCGAGGTGCTGTTCCTGCGTGATCACATCGTCGCCTGGCAGGCACGTACCCAGGTCGGCCGCCCGGCCCGGCCGACGCCGTTGCTGCGCTCGCGGATCACTCACCTGACCCTGAACCCGACCTGGACGATTCCGCCGACCATCCTGCGTGAGGACAAGCTGCCGGAGCTGCGCCGTGATGCGGCCGGCTACCTGGCGGCCAACCGCATGCGAGTGATCGATTACGACGGCAATACGGTCGACCCGCGCAGCGTCGACTGGGAGCGCCCCGGCCGCGTGATGATCCGCCAGGAAGCCGGGGCCCATAGCCCGTTGGGCAAGGTGGCGATCCGCTTTCCCAACCCCTTCTCGGTGTACCTGCACGACACGCCGAGCCAGCGCCTGTTCGACAACCTGCCGCGGCTGTTCAGCTCGGGCTGTGTGCGCATCGAGCGGGTGACCGAGCTG
Organism: Phytopseudomonas flavescens; assembly: GCF_900100535.1. Lineage (GTDB taxonomy): Bacteria > Pseudomonadota > Gammaproteobacteria > Pseudomonadales > Pseudomonadaceae > Aquipseudomonas > Aquipseudomonas flavescens. The sequence continues at coordinate 44,127 of NZ_FNDG01000020.1, read as the reverse complement.
GTCGATCAGTTGCTTGCTGAAGCCACCCCAACCGAGCGCGCCCGTATCGCCAAGCAATGGGACAGTGGCCGTACCTTGCGCGCCGATCTGCCACGCCCGGTACCTATCCTGATGGCGTACTGGACAGCCCAGGTCGGCGCCGACGGGCAAGTGCAGTTCCGCCCGGATATCTACGGCCACGACGCCCGCCTGCTCAAGGCGCTGGATGCGTCGAACCGGATCTAGGGTGAGTCGCCGCTCGCAGGATGAATCGAGGAGAGGAGCGATGCCCGTACGCGTATTTGATGGTGCCGACGCTCCTGGCAGGGTGGACAACGCTCTTTTTGTCCACCATTGAGGCCCCGGAGCGGTGGACGGTTAAAGCGTCGTCCACCCTACCAAGGCTGCCGATTCAATGATGCTCGGGCAGGTGCTCGAACAGGCTGCGGCAGACGCCGATGATGTGCTGGTCGAGCAGCGTGACCGCCAGTTCGACGTCACGGGCGCGGCAGGCGGCGATGATCTCGCGGTGTTCGCGGTCGGCGCGATCCTTGCCCTCGGAGAGGCTCATCTGCATGCGCAGGTAGCGTTCCAGCTTGTCGTGGATGGAGCGGATCAGGCTGACCAGGAACGGACGCTGCGCCGGCTCGTAGAGGCAGGCGTGCAGTTGCCAGTTGAGTTCGGCCCAGCGGCCGATGTCGTCCTCGCCGATGAACTCCTCGCAAATGCGTTCGGCGCGGGCGAAGGTTTCCTCGCTCATATTGGGAATCGCCAGGCGCAGCACCTTGTCCTCGAGGAGGATGCGCACCTCGAACATCTGTGCCAGCTCTGGCTCGGAGATGCGTGTGACCACCGCGCCCTTGTTGCGCTGGAACACCACCAGCCCCTCGGCTTCCAGGCGCTTGAGCGCCTCGCGCACGGGAATCTTGCTGACGTTGAACAGCTTGGCGATGTCGTCCTGACGCACCGGCTCGTCTTCGGCGAAATGGCCGGACACGATGGCATCGCGCAGGTGCTTGGTGATCACCTCGGAAGCAGACGGGGTGATGCCCAGGTTGGGGGCATTCAGGGGAGGTAATGGCACGCTGCGGCACCCGCTAGCTGAGGTTTTGGATATCATATACGAAATCGCTACAACGAATTGCTCGCGCCGCTGAACTGCTCGGCCAGGGCGCCAATCTGGGTGCGCCCGTTACGCACGAAGTTGAAGAACGCCTGGGCCACCGGTGACAGGTATTTGCCGCGCGGGTGCACCACGCACCAGCTGCGCAGCAGCGGCAGTTCGACCACCGGCAGTTCGTGCAGCACGCCCAGCTGCAGCTCGCGGCGCACCGCATGCCGCGGTATCAAGGCCAGGCCCAGCCCGGCGATGACGCCCTCGCGCTGCCCTTCCATGGAGCCGACTTCCTGGATCTGTGCGAAATGTGCGCGCTTCTGGTGGCAGTACTCCTCGCAGGCCCGTCGTGTGCCCGAGCCAGGCTCGCGCACCAGTAACGGCCAGGCGCACAGATCCTGCAGCCGCAACGATTGTGCCTGGCTCAGTGGGTGATCCGCTGGTGCCACGGCAATGATCGGATTGTTCAGGAAGGGCAGGAACTCCAGGGACATGTCCGCCGGCACCTGGGACATGATCAGCAGGTCGTCGCGGTTGGCACTCAGTCGCCTGACCGCCTGGGCGTGATTGACCACGGTCAGCTGCAGGCTGACTTCCGGATGCTCGCGGCGAAAGGCGGCGAACAGGTGCGGCATGAAGTACTTGGCGCTGGACTCGATGGCCAGGCTCAGCTGGCCCTGCAACGAGCCCTTGAGATCGGCCAGCTGCATGTCCAGGCTTTCCAGGCGCCCGAAAATGTCCTCGCTGGCGCGCTGCAAGGCTTCGGCCGCCTCGGTCAGGTACAGCTTCTTGCCGACGTAATCGAACAGCGGCTGATCGAGCAGCTCTTCGAGCTGGCGAATCTGCAGGCTGACGGCTGGCTGAGTCAGGGCCATTTCTTCAGCGGCGCGGCTGTACGAGCGGTTGTCGCATACCGAGCGAAACACCTGAAGCTGACGAAATGTAATGCGTAACAAGGACTTGCGGATTTTCTTCACCACCGGGTGGATTCTTGTCCAACAAGCATAAGTTCTTACTTATGCATAACCCAATAAATATTGATTTTGGTTAATTGTTACAGCGGCGTAGGGTTGAAACAGGACCAGGATATATCCGGTCATACGCCGACTCGTTTGGGTCGCCTGTTCACGTGATCGAGGATGCTGGCTCGTGATCAAGAAAATCCTCATAGCCAACCGTGGCGAGATCGCCGTCCGTATCGTGCGGGCCTGCGCCGAGATGAACATTCGTTCGGTGGCCATCTATTCCGACGCCGACCGCCAGGCCTTGCACGTCAAGCGTGCCGACGAGGCCTACGGTATTGGCGATGACCCGCTGGCGGGCTACCTGAACCCGCGCAAGCTGGTGAACCTCGCCGTGGAAACCGGCTGCGACGCACTGCACCCCGGCTATGGTTTTCTCTCCGAGAACGCCGAACTGGCGGATATCTGCGCCTCGCGGGGCATCAAGTTCATCGGCCCGAGCGCCGAGGTCATCCGCCGCATGGGCGACAAGACCGAAGCCCGGCGCAGCATGATCAAGGCCGGCGTGCCGGTGACGCCGGGCACCGAGGGCAACGTGGCGGATATCGCCGAGGCGTTGCTCGAAGGTGACCGCATCGGATATCCGGTGATGCTCAAGGCCACCTCCGGTGGCGGTGGTCGGGGCATTCGCCGCTGCAACAGCCGCGAAGAGCTGGAGCAGGCGTTTCCGCGGGTGATCTCCGAGGCGACCAAGGCGTTCGGCTCGGCCGAGGTGTTCCTGGAGAAGTGCATCGTCAATCCGAAGCACATCGAGGCGCAGATCCTCGGCGACAGCTTCGGCAGCGTGGTGCACCTGTTCGAGCGCGACTGCTCGATCCAGCGGCGCAACCAGAAACTCATCGAGATCGCCCCCAGCCCGCAGCTGACCCCGGAGCAGCGCGCTTACATCGGCGATCTCGCCGTGCGCGCCGCCCAGGCCGTCGGCTACGAGAACGCCGGCACCGTGGAGTTCCTGCTCGCAGATGGCGAGGTGTACTTCATGGAAATGAATACCCGGGTGCAGGTGGAACACACCATCACCGAGGAAATCACCGGCATCGACATCGTCCGCGAGCAGATCCGCATCGCTTCCGGCCTGCCGCTGTCGGTCAAGCAGGAAGACATCCAGCACCGCGGTTTCGCCCTGCAGTTCCGCATCAATGCCGAGGACCCGCGCAACAACTTCCTGCCGTCGTTCGGCAAGATCACCCGCTACTACGCCCCTGGCGGCCCGGGCGTGCGCACCGACACGGCGATCTACACCGGCTACACCATTCCGCCGTACTACGACTCCATGTGCCTGAAGCTGATCGTCTGGGCGCTGACCTGGGAAGAGGCCCTGGCCCGTGGCTCCCGCGCGCTGGACGACATGCGCGTGCAGGGCGTGAAGACCACCGCCACCTACTACCAGCAGATTCTCGGCAACGACGAATTCCGCAGCGGGCGCTTCAACACCAGCTTCGTCGACGACCATCCCGAGCTGCTGAACTACTCGATCAAACGCAAGCCGGGCGAACTGGCCCTGGCCATCGCCGCCGCCATCGCCGCCCATGCCGGCCTGTGAGGAACACACCATGACAAGAACGATCACGGTCACCGACACCATCCTGCGCGATGCTCACCAGTCTCTGCTGGCCACCCGCATGCGCACCGAGGACATGCTGCCGATCTGCGACAAGCTCGACAAGGTCGGCTACTGGTCGCTGGAAGTCTGGGGCGGCGCCACCTTCGACGCCTGCGTGCGCTTTCTCAAGGAAGACCCCTGGGAGCGCCTGCGCGGTCTGCGCGCGGCATTGCCCAACACCCGCCTGCAGATGCTCCTGCGCGGGCAGAACCTGCTCGGCTACCGTCACTACAGCGATGACGTGGTCAGCGCCTTCGTCGCCAAGGCGGCGGAGAACGGCATCGACGTGTTCCGCATTTTCGATGCCATGAACGACGTGCGTAACCTGCGCGTTGCCATCGAAGCGGTGAAGGCCGCCGGCAAGCACGCCCAGGGTACCATCGCCTACACCACCAGCCCGGTGCACACCGTCGAGGCCTTCGTCGCCCAGGGCAAGGCCATGCAGGCCATGGGCATCGACTCCATCGCCATCAAGGACATGGCCGGCCTGCTCACGCCGTATGCCACGGCCGATCTGGTCAAGGCGCTGAAGACCGAGATCGACCTGCCGGTGTTTATCCACAGCCACGATACGGCGGGCCTGGGCTCGATGTGTCAGCTCAAGGCCATCGAGGCCGGCGCCGACCATATCGACACCGCCATCTCCAGCTTCGCCTGGGGCACCAGCCACCCCGGTACCGAGTCGATGGTCGCCGCGCTCAAGGGCAGCGACTACGACACCGGCCTGGATCTCTCGCTGATCCAGGAAATCGGCATGTACTTCCATGCGGTGCGCAAGAAGTACCACCAGTTCGAAAGCGAATTCACCGCCGTCGACACCCGGGTGCAGGTCAACCAGGTGCCGGGCGGGATGATTTCCAACCTGGCCAACCAGCTCAAGGAGCAGGGCGCGCTGAACCGCATGAACGACGTGCTGGCGGAGATCCCGCGGGTGCGCGAAGACCTTGGCTTTCCGCCTCTGGTCACGCCGACTTCGCAGATCGTCGGCACCCAGGCGTTCTTCAACGTGCTCGCCGGCGAGCGCTACAAGACCATCACCAACGAGGTGAAGCTCTACCTGCAGGGCGGTTATGGCCAGGCGCCCGGCAAGGTCAACGAGACGCTGCGCAAGCAGGCCATCGGCAACGAGGAAGTGATCGACGTGCGCCCGGCCGACCTGCTCAGGCCGGAGATGGACAAGCTGCGCGGGCAGATCGGCGACCTGGCCAAGTCCGAGGAGGACGTGCTGACCTTCGCCATGTTCCCGGACATCGGCCGCAAGTTCCTCGAGGAGCGCGAGGCCGGCACCCTGCAACCGGAAGTGCTGCTGCCGATTCCCGACGGCAGCGGCGTGGCGGCAGCCGGCGGGGCTGGCGTACCGACCGAATTCATCATCGACGTGCACGGCGAAAGTTACCGCGTGGATATCACCGGCGTCGGCGTGAAGGGCGAGGGCAAGCGGCACTTCTATCTGTCCATCGACGGCATGCCCGAAGAGGTGGTGTTCGAAGCGCTCAACGACTACGTCGCCGGCGGCACCGGCAGCAAGCGCCGCACCGCCAGCGCGCCGGGTGACGTGAGCACCAGCATGCCAGGCAACATCGTCGACGTATTGGTCAAGGAGGGCGACACCGTGAAGGCGGGGCAGGCCGTGCTGATCAGCGAAGCGATGAAGATGGAAACCGAAGTGCAGGCGCCGATCGCCGGCACCGTCAAGGCCGTGCACGTGGCCAAGGGCGACCGGGTCAACCCGGGCGAGGTGTTGATCGAAATCGAAGCCTGACCAGCAATTAACCTCTGGGGAGCCGCAAGGCTCCCTTTTTTTGTCCGGCATATGCTGCCGTCATCGCACTTTTCATATTTCCCCTGTCCATATCGGCGCGGTCGCTTGCGTTGGCCCCGCTGCTTTGGCATATAGCGGCTGCGTTCGTACCGCGTCGCTTCGGATCCACCGCAGCCTTGCGCTTTCAACCGTCGCTCCTGAAGGGGCGAGGTCAACTCTGATAGGGATATTTCATGCTCCGTCGCTGTTTTTTCCTCATGCTGTTACTCAGCCTGGCCGCTTGTTCCAATGGCCGCAAAATCGACTATTCCCAGGCGTATCCCGAGGTGCCGCAAGCCTTCGCCAAGTCCGTCGAAGTGCAGGTCATCGACGACCGCCCCTATGTGCTTTCCGGTAACAAGAAGGGCCATTTCGTCGGGCTGATCCGCGGCAGCTATTACATCCCCTATGACGTCAACACCCGTTCTGGCGAGCCGCTGGCGCAGGAGCTGCAGAAATCCGTGCTGGGCGGTTTCGAGCGCAAGGGCGTCAAGGCCCGCGCCGTCGATAGCAAGGTAAGCCAGGCGTCATCCGCCGATGCCATGCTGCTGTCGATTCGCGTGCGTGAATGGAAGAGCGAGAGCTTCATGGGGGTGGTGCTGACTCACGCGCTGACTGCCGACGTATTCGATAGCCGCGGTCAGCGCCTGGCCTCGGTACCGCTACAGGGTTCGTCCACCGTTTATGACTTCACCGATTCCGGCAAGACCATCCTCTCCAGTGTGCTGACCCAGCAGACCGTGCAGAAGGCCTTGAATGGCGAGCAGGTCGACGTCGTCGAGGCGGCCGAGATCAAGGACGGTTCGGTACGTCGCGACCCGGCCGCGCTGTTCACCCCGCCGGCCGCCCGCGACGGGGTGTACTGAGCGCGCAGTGCCTGCGGCTCGGGTGGCCAGTCATGGTCGCTGGGTCGCCGCTGACCATTGGGCTGGATGTGCACATTCGCGTGGCTGGCATTCGTTTTAGCGCAGTGTCATAACCCTCTCAGGAATCGGTCTAACGATCAGCCCGTCCGAGCGCGCGGGGCGGGCTACAATAGCCGACCGCTACAACTGGTCATTCGAAGGTCTATATGAATCTTTCCATTCCTGCTGCTGCGCCGGCCAACCGTCCGGGTACGCCGCTGGTCGCATTGGCGCTGCTGTTGGCTGGCGCCCTGGCACTGACCTTTGCGGTCAGCGGCCGTCAGGCATTGCTGTTTATCGTCGGTGGCGCGCTGGGCCTGGTGCTCTATCACGCGGCATTCGGCTTCACCTCGGCCTGGCGCGTGCTGCTCAACGAGCGCCGCGGCGCTGGCCTGCGCGCGCAGATGGTGATGCTGGCGATTGCCGTGCTGCTGTTCTTCCCGGCGTTGTCGGCAGGCACGCTGTTCGGTGAGCCGGTCAAGGGGCTGGTAGCGCCGGCGGGTACCTCGGTGATCGTCGGCGCCTTCATCTTCGGCATCGGCATGCAGCTGGGCGGCGGATGTGCGTCCGGCACGCTGTTCACCGTGGGCGGCGGCAACGCGCGGATGCTGGTCACCCTGCTGTTCTTCATCATCGGTGGCGTCGCAGCGACTCACCATCTGCAGTGGTGGTCGGCCCTGCCGAGCCTGCCGCCGACCTCCATCGTCGCCAGCCTGGGCCTGGTGCCCGCACTGCTGGTCAGCCTCGCCTTGTTCGCCGCCATCGCCGCGCTCAGCGCGCGCCTGGAACTGCGTCGACATGGCAGCCTGGAGCGTGCGGCGCCCAGTGAGCAGCGGGGCTGGCAACGTTTCCTGCGTGGTCCCTGGCCACTGATCTGGGGCGCAGTGCTGCTGGCACTGCTCAACTTCGCCACCCTGGCGCTGGCCGGTCGCCCCTGGGGCATCACCTCGGCGTTCGCATTGTGGGGTGCCAAGGTGCTGCAGGGCAGCGGCATCGAGGTTTCCGCCTGGGCGTTCTGGCAGCAACCGGGCAATGCCCAGGCGCTGGCCGCGCCGCTGTGGCAGGACATCACCACGGTGATGGATATCGGCATCGTCATCGGTGCACTGCTGGCCGCCGGCCTGGCCGGGCGTTTCGCGCCGAACCTGAACATTCCGCTGCGTTCGCTGATCGCTGCGGTGATCGGTGGCCTGCTGCTCGGCTACGGTTCGCGCCTGGCCTATGGCTGCAACATCGGCGCCTACTTCAGCGGTATCGCCTCCGGCAGCCTGCATGGCTGGCTGTGGCTGGTGGCAGCGTTCATCGGCAATGGCGTGGGCGTGCGCCTACGGCCATTGTTCTTTCCAGGCGAGCGACGCGAGGAGAAGCTGACGGGATGCTGATGGCCAGCCGCGCAAGCTCGGGCGCGCTGATTCTTGGCGTGTTGCTGAGCGTTGCATTGAGCGGCTGCCAATCCCCGCTGCAACAGCTCGATGAGTTGGCGGGCAAGCAGGATCAACGCCTGCAAACCCTCGACAGCACGCCCTTTCCGTTGCTCCTGAGCGCGCCAGGCAGAGCGCTGTCCACCTCGCGGATTCGGGTGTACATGGAAGGCGATGGTCAGGCCTGGGCGACCCGTTCGCAGCCCAGCCTCGACCCTTCTCCCCGTGACCTGCTGGTGGCTCGTCTGGCGTTCGCCGATCCGACGCCGAGCCTGTACCTGGCGCGGCCCTGTCAGTTCGTGCGCAGCGATGCCTGCGACACCGCGCTGTGGACGGATCGGCGCTTTGGCAGCGAGGTGCTGGCCAGCCTCGACGGCGCCCTCGATCTCATCAAGACGCGCTACGGCAACCGTGACTTCGAACTGGTCGGCTACTCCGGTGGAGCGGCCCTGGCCCTGTTGCTCGCCGCCCGCCGTGATGATGTAGCCAGCGTGCAGACGCTCGCGGGCAACCTGAGCCCGCGTCGTTGGGTACAGGTGCGCCAGTTGAGCCCGTTGACCGGCTCGCTGGAGCCGCTGGATTACCGTGAGCGGCTGACGCATGTGGCGCAACGTCATCTGGTGGGCGACGATGATCGCGTGGTACCGGCCGAAGTCCTGCGCCAGTACCTCGATGGCCTTGGCGAAGCGCGGTGCGTGGAGGCGGTCAGCCTCGCACAGGTGTCGCACCGCGACGGCTGGGAGGCCGCCTGGGCACAGTGGCGGCAGTTGCCGTTGCAGTGCGCTCAATGAACTCTGGCGAAACCCGGGTGGGCAAGGCGAACGCCTGATTCGGTGCGCTGCTGCAGCTAAATTCCCCGTTTTTCAGCCCCTTTCATGGGCAAGTTGTTATAGCCTTGCCCTCCTGGCAACAATCGACCGGTCGCAATCGGTTGATTCGCCTAACATTTCGTTACGTTCCTGGCGTTCGTAACGCTGTCACCCGACGTTGCAAGGACGCATCTGCGTTCATCCCTCGACATCCCGTGCTACCAGCCCGGGTGCCGTTCCTGCCGGCCACGAGCCGCAACGGATAGAACAACAAGGACATCCACGATGGAACAATTTCTCGCTGTGCTCTCGGCCATCAGTGGCTTTATCTGGGGGCCATTCCTGCTCATCCCCCTGCTGCTGCTCACCGGTCTGTACCTGACCATCCGCCTGCGTGGCATCCAGTTCCGCGTGCTCGGCCACGCCTTCTGGCTGGCCTTCGTCAAACGCACGGAAAAGGGCGACGTACCGGGAGACGTCTCTCACTACCAGGCCCTGGCCACCGCGCTGGCAGCGACCATCGGCGTCGGCAACATCGCCGGGGTGGCGACGGCCATCGGCATCGGCGGCCCGGGGGCGCTGTTCTGGATGTGGATGACCGGCCTGGTGGGCATGGCCACCAAGTATTCCGAAGCCTTGCTGGGCGTGAAGTACCGGGTCACCGATGCCAGGGGCGAGCAGAGCGGCGGGCCGATGTACTACCTCACGCGTGGCGTCGGCGGCACCCTGGGCAAGACGCTGGGTATCGCTTTTGCCATCTTCGGTGCGATTGCCTCGTTCGGCATCGGCAACATGGTGCAGGCCAACACCGCGGCCCATCAGCTGTACGACACCTGGGGCATCTCGCCGACCGCCACGGGTTTGCTGATGGCCATTGCGACTGCCGTGGTGATCATCGGCGGCATCAAGAGCATCGGGCGTTTCGCCGCGGGCGTGGTGCCGGTGATGATCGTCCTCTACATCATCAGCAACGTCGCCGTACTGGTGGTGTTCGCCGACCGCCTGCCGGACGCCATCGTGCTGGTCTTCACCGATGCCTTCAGTGGCAGCGCCGCGGCCGGTGGTTTCCTGGGTTCCAGCATCATCCTGGCCGTGCAGATGGGCGTGGCGCGGGGCATCTTTTCCAACGAGTCGGGGCTGGGGACTGGCGCCATCGCCGCGGCAGCTGCGAAGACCGACAAGCCGGTGCGCCAGGCCATGGTGTCGATGACCCAGACCTTTCTCGACACCCTGGTGATGGTGACCTTCACCGCCTTCGCGATCATCGTCACCGGCGCCTGGACCCAGGAAGGCCTCAAGGGCGCACCGATGACCGCCTGGGCCCTGGAGCAGGGCCTGGGGGGTGGCTGGGGCGTCTATACGGTGACCATCGGCGTGCTGGTCTATGCCTACACCACCATCCTCGGCTGGTCGTACTACGGCGAGCGCTGCATGGAGCGGCTGATGGGTCGTGTGGCGGTGATGCCGTACCGGCTGATCTTCTCGGTGGTGGTATTCGTCGGCGCGGTGACGTCACTGGAAGTGGTGTGGACCTTCTCCGACATCGCCAACGGCCTGATGGCGCTGCCCAACCTGATCGGCCTGTTGCTGCTCTCCGGCATCGTGGTCAGGGAGACCCGCGACTACATGAGCCGCAAGAACTGGAAGACCGAAGATTAGCCTGTAGGGTGGATCACGCTTTACCGATCCACCATTGCGGTGGACGTGAAAAGCGACGTCCACCCTACCGGGCTGGAAGACCGAAGATTAGCCTGTAGGGTGGGTCACGCTTTACCGGTCCACCATTGCGGTGGACGTGAAAGGCTACGTCCACCCTACGGGCTGGATGAGCCACCACGTTGTGGGAGCGCGCCATGCGCGCGAATCGCCGGCGCGGCCCGCTCCCCCCGGTAGCCGACTTCCACGTGCTCACCTCAAAGCCCGCAGACGCTGCCGTCGCTGCGCGGGTCGGCGGCGCCTTCCAGGATGCCGTCGGGATGGCGCAACAGGGCGCCGGCGTGGCCCATGGTGTCGCTGAAGGCTTCGTCCAGCACGTCGACGACATGCCCGGCCTGGCGCAGCCGCTCGACCAGTTCGCCCGGGAAACGGCTTTCCAGCTTGAGGGTGGTGCTGACGTCGCCCCAGGTGCGGCCGAGCAGCCAGCGTGGTGCGCTGACGGCGGCCTGCAGGTCACTGCCCAGGCGGTAGCGGCTGAGGATCGCTGCCTGAGTCTGTGGCTGGCCTTCGCCGCCCATGGTGCCGTAGCTCAGGGTGCGCCCATCGTCGAACAGGGCGAGGGCCGGGTTGAGGGTGTGGAAGGGCTTGCGGCCCGGTTCCAGGCTCTGCAGCGCGGTAGGGTCGAGGGAGAAACTGATACCGCGGTTCTGCCAGGCGACGCCGGTAGAGGGCAGTACCACGCCGGAGCCGAACTCCCAGTACACGCTCTGGATGAAGCTGACGGCGCGGCCCTGATCGTCGATGCAACCCATCCAGATGGTATCCCCCGGCGCTGCCGGTTGTGGCCACGGCAGCGCCTGCTGCGGGTCGATGGCGGCGGCCAGGCGTTGCAGGTTGGCGTCGTCCAGCAGGCCCTGTGGCTCCTGGGGTACGCGACCTGGATCGGTCACCACGCGGTCGCGGATCAGGAACGCCTGCTTGGTCGCTTCCACCAGCCCGTGCACATGCTCGAAGCCTTCGGCCTGTTCGACCGCGAGCTTTTCGAAGATGCCGAGGATCAGCAGTGATGCCAGGCCCTGGGTCGGCGGCGGCATGTTGTACAGGGTGGCGTCGTTCAGGCGCACGCTCAGCGGTTCGACCGCCCGGGCCCGGTAGCCCTGCAGGTCGGCGAGACGCAGCGGGCTGCCCAGGCGCTCGAGATCGGCGGCCATGCGTGTGGCCAGTTCACCGCGGTAGAAGTCGTCCAGGCCGGCATCGGCCAGGCGCTGCAGGGTCTCTGCCAGGGCCGGCTGGCGCAGCAAGTCGCCCTCCTTGGGCGCCTGGCCATGGTTCAGGTAGACCTCGGCGAAACCAGGCACGTCCTTCAGTTCGGCCAGTTTGCCTTGGGTCAGTTGCGCCTGACTGCGGCTGACCACGATGCCGCGACGGGCATGGCCGATGGCGTCGCTCAGCAGGTCGGGCAGGGCCATGCCCGGCCCCCAGTGAGCGGTCTGTGCCAGTGCTTCGGCCCAGCCGCCGACGGTGCCCGCCACGGTCAGCGCAGCCAGTGGGCCGCGGCTGGGGATCTGCGCGTGGCCCGCGTAGAAATCGCGGTCGGCCAGCGCCGCGCTGCTGCCGCAGGCATCGATGGCCAGCGGTCGCTTGCCTGGTTCGTGAATCAGCCAGAAACCATCACCGCCAATGGCGTTCATGTGTGGATAGACCACCGCGATGGTCGCCGCTGCCGCAACCATCGCCTCCACGGCGGTGCCGCCGGCCTTGAGCACGTCGCGCCCGGCCTGGGCGGCAAGATGGTGGGGAGCGACGAACAGGCCGCCTGTGGCGTGGGTGCTCTTGAGCATGGGATCAGGTTCCTTGTTGTTTTCGGGCCGCACCGATCATAACGGCACGGCCCGATAGGGCGCCTCTAAAAACGTTCGCGCGGGTAGATGACCGCACTGGCAGTTTCCAGAGGTGCCCGTCATGGCATCACCAACCGATAGCGGCAGGCAGCCAGGTGGCCAGGGACGGGAAGCAGAACACCACGGCCACGGCGAGCATCTGCAGGAATACGTACGGCAGGGCGCCGAGGTAGATGTCCTTGGTGCTGACCCCCGGTGGCGCAACGCCCTTGAGAAAGAACAGCGCCCAACCGAAAGGCGGTGTCAGGAAGGACATCTGCAGGTTCAGCGCCACCAGGATCCCCAGCCACACCAGGTCGGTGTCGTAGGCGATGAACACCGGCAGGAACATCGGCAGGGCGATGTAGGAGATCTCGATCCACTCGAGAAAGAAGCCGAGCACGAACAGCACCGCCATGAGGAACAGGATCGCCCCGAGTTCGCCGCCTGGCAGCAGGGTGAACAGATCATGCACCAGGGCCTCGCCACCGAGGCCACGGAAGGCCAGGGAGAACGGCTGCGAGCAGAGCAGGATCAGGAAGATCATCGCGCTGATGGTCAGGGTGCCGTGCAGGGTGGCCTTCAGCGTCGGCCAGCTCAGACGACCTGAAAGCGCAGCGATGAGCAGTGCGCCGAGTGCACCCATGGAGGCCGCTTCGGTGGGCGCCGCGACACCTCCTATGATCGATCCCAGTACCGCCATTACCAGCAGCAGGGGTGGCAGTACGCTGCGTGCCATGTCCTTGAGCAATTGCTTGCGGCTGGTCAGGGCGCGTTCCTCGGCAGGAATCGCCGGCACCCAATCCGGGCGCAGCCAACCGAGCACCAGCATGTAGACCACGTAGATCAGCGCCAGCACCAGGCTGGGGATGAAGGCCGCGGCGAAGATCGAACCCACCGACTGGCCGAGGATATCGGCCAGCAGGATCAGCACCAGGCTGGGCGGGATGATCTGCCCGAGGGTGCCGGAGGCGCAGATGGTGCCGCAGGCCACGGTCTTGTTGTAGCCGCGACGCAGCAGAGTGGGCAGGGTCAGCAGGCCGATGGTCACCACGGTGGCACCGACGATACCGGTGGAGGCGCCAAGCAGCACGCCGACCAGAATGATCGCCAGGCCCATGCCGCCGTTCAGGCCGCCCATGGCGCGGCCAATCGTATCGAGCATGTCCTCGGCGACCCTGGACTTCTCCAGCATCACCCCCATGAACGTGAACAAGGGTATCGCCAGCAGGGTGTAGTTGCTGACCACCCCGAACATGCGTGCCGGCAGCAGTGCGAACAGCATCGGGCCGAAGCCGATCATGCCGGCGACGAACCCTGATACGGCCAGGGAAATGGCCACCGGCACCCCCGCCATCATCATGGCGAAGAAGCCGAAGACCATGGCGATGGCCAGCCATTCGTTGGGGCTCATGGGCGCACCTCCCCGGCCTGCGTTGGTTGCAACAGGGTGCACAGCGCACGCAGGCTATCGGCCACGCCCTGCAGGCCGAACAGGCCGAAGCCCAGCGGCAGGAAGGCCTTGACCAGGAAGCGGTAGGGCAGGCCACCCGGATCGGGTGAGCCTTCGCCCATGTGGTAGGACTGCATCGTGTAGTTGAACGCCAGGCGGGCGATGTAGAAACCGATCGCTGCGGTGGCGATCCCGCTGAACAGGTCGACGGCGGCCTTGGTCTTCACCGCGAACTTCTCGTAGAGAAAGTCCACGCGCACGTCCTGGCGGTGCTTGAGGGTGTAGGCGATACCGAGCAGGGCGATGGGCGAGATCAGGTACCACTCCAGTTCCTGCAGGGCGACCGGGCTGAAGTCGAACAGGTAGCGCATCAGCACATCGAACGACACCAGCAGGACCAGCAGCAGCACGCAGGCCCGGGCAATGGAGCCCAGTGTCTCGACCAGCCCTTCGATAAGGGTGACGATGGCCATCATGCCTCGCCCATCCCGATGTCCATGAAGGCCTTCTCGCCTACCGAGGCCCAGGAGATGTACTGCTTGCGGAAGGCGAAGAAGTGCTCGTAGACCTTCCGGGTCGCCGGGTCGCTCGCCGCCATGCTCGACAGGGTGTCGTGGGTGACTTCGTGCAGGCGCTTGATGATGTCGTCCGGCAGCGGCCGGGCGATCACGCCCTGGTTGTTGACCAGATCCTGCAGGGCCTCGGCGTTGACCGCATCGCACCATGACCAGCTGTCGGTGTTGCAGGCCTGGGCGCAGAAACGCACGATCGCCTGGAGGTCGGCGGGCAGGCTGTCCCAGGCCTGTTTGTTGATGATCAGCTCGGTGACGTTGGTCGGCTCGTGCCAGCCGGTGGTGTAGTAGTTCTTGGCCGCCTTGTGCAGGCCCATGCGGCGATCCTGATAGGGGCCGACGAACTCGGCGGCGTCGATCACGCCACGCTCCAGGGCTGGGAATATCTCACCGCCGGGCAACAGGCGCACCGCCACGCCCAGCTCGCTGTAGACCTTGCCGGCCAGGCCGGCGATGCGCATCTTCAGGCCCTTGAGGCTGTCGACGTTCTCCAGCGGCTGGCGGAACCAGCCGGTCATCTGCGTACCGGTGTTACCCAGGGGCATGGGCACCAGGCCGTGGGGTTCGTAGAGTTCTTCCCAGAGCTTCAAGCCGCCGCCGTTGTACAGCCAGGCGTTCATGCCCTGGGTATTCATGCCGAACGGCACGGCGGTGAAGAACTGCGCTGCGGGGATCTTGCCCGCCCAGAAGAAGGCGTTCGCCGCGTTCATTTCCACCATGCCGCTGGAGACGGCGTCGAAGCCCTCCAGCGCAGGAATCAGCTCACCGGCGGCGAAGTGCTGGATCTTCAGGCGGCCACCGGACATGTCCTCGACGCGCTTGCAGAAGTCGGTGGGGCTGCCCGGGCCCTGCACGTAGAAGGGCGAACCCGGCGCATAGGCGTTGGTCATCTTCCAGTTGAAGGTCTTGCCGCTGACTGCCGCACTGGCCACGCCGCTGCCGCCCAGTGCCAGGCCAGCACCCGCCGCGAGGGCGCCGGCGCCGATGAAATGTCGTCGTTTGAGGCTCATGGGGTTCTCCTGCCACAGTGGCCGTTGCGCCAGGCATCTGCCTGCCGGATGTAAAGTTGCTCGTGCAACCCTTGAGCAACTGCCATGCCAGCAGCAAATTATTCCAACCTTATGATTTAAAAGTATTTTTATTGATCATCTGATTTTCCTTGGCGATGCCGGGCGCACACAAAACAAGCGTGGCAAAGGTTCGTGAGGTGACGAAACGGTAACCGCAGCAGGTGCTGCTGAACATTTGTCAGGTCACGCCGGCTGTCCGGGTACGTTCCGTCAAGCGGGGCCGTGGTGAGCGTGCGAATGTCATGCGTGCACCAAAACGCATCGGCGGCACGCTTTTGACGCAGTGCGCAGCGGACCCTGAGTCGAGGTTACAGACGTGCGCCGCCACGCCGATGCTTGACCCGGGTCATCAGCGCCTTGCAATCGACCGTGAGGATTTCCGGATGATTGAAGATGTGCTGGCGCACGAAGGCATCGAAGGTTTCGTAGCTGTCGGTCAGGGTGTGGATATGCAGGCTTTTCAGGTCGCTCATGATGTACAGGCTGACCACTTCCATGGTCGCCGAAAGCCGCTCGGCGACGGCCTCGATGGCGTGGGGCGCGACGGTCAGGTCGACGAAGGTGGAGATGCCCTTGCCGAGCTTTTCCGGGTTGACCACCGCGGTGAATTTCTCGATCACGCCGCTCTCCACCAGTGCCTGCACCCGGGTGCGGGCATGGGCGCGGGAGATGTTCAGCTGGCGGGCGATATCGGCGAAGGAAGTGCGCGAATCCTTGATCAGGATATTCAGCAGCGCGTTGTCCAGTTTGTTCATGGCTCGCTCTGTCGGTGGTTGAGGCCGACGGAGATGCGGGTTACGTGCCAGGGGCTGTGCCTAGAACAGTTTACGGTACTGCTCGAAGCCCGAGTGCTCGCCGATCCGCTCGTAGAGC
Organism: Phytopseudomonas flavescens; assembly: GCF_900100535.1. Taxonomy (GTDB): domain Bacteria; phylum Pseudomonadota; class Gammaproteobacteria; order Pseudomonadales; family Pseudomonadaceae; genus Aquipseudomonas; species Aquipseudomonas flavescens. The sequence goes on along the minus strand of NZ_FNDG01000020.1, from coordinate 27,969 downwards.
AGCTTGGCCTTGGCGTTGGTCTCGTGGGTCAGCCAGTGCACGCGGGAGCAACCGGCGGCCCGGGCGACCGCGTAGACATGCTCGATCAACTGGCGGCCGACGCCATTGCCCCGTACGTCCTTGCCGATGAACAGATCCTGCAGGTAGCAGTAGTCGCCGGTGGTCCAGCAGGAGCGGTGGTAGATCCAGTGCACCAGGCCGATGGCCTCGCCATCGTGCCAGGCGAGGGCGGCGAACATCGGCTCGGCAGGGTCGAGGAAGCGCTGCCAGGTCTGCGCGCTGGTGTCGGCGTCGATCTCGGTCATGTAGAAGCGTTGGTAGCCCTGCCACAACGGTAACCAGGCAGCGTGATCGGCGGCGGCGACGGCGTGGATTTCCACGGGGATGCGGACGGCCATGGACAGCTCTCCTGAAAGTCGGTCGACCGCCATCCTGCGTCGTGGCGCTGTTCACCGCAAGCGCGTTGGGCGCTCAGCAGATGACCAACTGGCCGGTCGGCCACTCGCCGTCCCAGCCGCAAGGGATATGTCCGGCCTCGTAGACCTTGAGCAAGTCGTCGAAGAACAGCGGCTGCGCCAGCTGCCGGCTGTAGGCGGCCTCCATCAGATAGGCGTGGAGGATCCATTGCAGGTCGGCGAGCAGGGTAGCCTCGGCCAGCGCTGCCGGCAGGTCCTGCCAGATTGGCCGTAGCGCCGCTTCGGCCTGACCTGCCAGGTCGTTCCAAGCCTGATAATCGCGCGGGTGCAGACGGGCCAGGCGCGCGGTAATGGCATTGCGCGCCTCCAGCGTGGCGGCTTCCCAGGTGTCGCTGGCCAGCAATCTGCCCAGCTCCTGTGCAGCGGCCTGGCGCACACCTGCAAGCCTCGTAGGGCTGCCGATGTTGGCGAACCAGTCGATGCGCGACAGGCGCTCGATGGCAGCAGCGGGTATCTGCATCGCTCAGCGTCCGTTCAGATAAGCCTTGCCGTAATGACGCTCGAGGCGTGCCTGGATCAGCTCCAGGCCGATCGACAGCAGCCAGTAGATGACCGCCGCGGTGGTCAGCATCTCGATGTAGCGATACGACGAGCGGCCATAGGACTGGGCCAGGAACATCACTTCCCAGACGCCCATCACCGAGATCAGCGACGAGTCCTTGAGCATCGAGATGAACTGGCTGGTGGTCGGCGGGATGATGGTGCGCATCGCCTGTGGCAGGGTCACCCGCCAGAAGATCACCGCTGGCTTGAGCCCCAGTGCCAGGGAGGCTTCGCGCTGGCCAGGCGGCACGCCGATCAGCCCGGCGCGGAAGATTTCGCTCAGGTAGGCGCCGTAGTTCAGCGACAGGGCAATGATCCCGGCGGTGATCGCGCCCGGCACCAGGCCCAGCTGCGGCAGGCCCAGGTAGATCAGCAGGATCTGGATCAGCAACGGCGTGCCACGGAAGAACGAGGCGTAGAAGCTGGCGATGCCGAACGCCACGGCACTCTTCGACAGGCGCGCCAGGGCGGTGACGAAGCCCAGGGCCAGGGATGCCCAGATCGAGCAGAAGCACAGGAACAGGGTGAGTACCGCGCCCTGCAGGAAGCCGTTGGGCGCCAGGCTGGTGCCGAGCAGGTTGGGCAGCTTGTCGAGGATGATCGAGAACTTCAGGTCGAAGCTCAGGAAGAACGCCACGCACAGGGCGAACATGATCGCCCAGGTGAGATAAAGACGGGTGCGAAAGCCGAACACGCCCGCCAGGGATGGCGGGCGAGGAGATTCAGGTGGGGGTGTCATTGGCTGATATCGGAATCGATCCACTTCCTGGAGATGGCCGCCAGGGTACCGTCCTGGCGCAATTGTGCGAAGGCCTCCACGACTCGCGCGCGCCACTGGGCGTCGTCCTTCTCGATGGCCACGGCGTTCGGCTCGGCGTACAGCGCGTCGCCGGCCAGCTTGAAGCGCTTGTCCTGGTCGATGCGCGGCTGCGCGGTGACCAGGTTGGTGAGAATGGCATCGAGGCGCACACCGGCACCCAGGGCGAGGTCGTGAAAGGCCACGGTGTCGTTGTCGTAGGGCGCGACCTGTACGGCGTCGAACGGGTACTCCAGCGGTTTGTCCTCGGCGCCTTCGATGACCAGGTCCTTGTTCAGGTAACCCTCATAGGACGAGGCGCTGGTGACGCCGACCTTCAGACCGGAGAGATCCTTGGCCGAGTGGATGCGGTCATCGCTGGCGTTGACCACGATCACCGCCGGCGAGGCGTAGTAGGTCACCGGGAAGTCGAACACCTGGGCGCGTGCCTTGCTTGGCGTCATCGAGCAGATGCAGATGTCGTAGCGGCCGTTCCAGCGGCCGGCGGCGATCACGTCCCAGGAGGGAGTTTCCAGGCGCAGCTTGACGCCCAGCTTGTCGGCCAGGGCCTTGGCCACATCGACGTCGAAGCCGTCGAGCTGGTTCTGCTCGTTGAGGAAGGAGAACGGCGGATAGTTTTCCATCAGCACGTTCACCAGTTCGCCGTTCTTCTCGATACGGTCGAGGGTAGGGCCTGCCAGAGCCAGGTTGCAGAAGGACGCGAGGGTCAGGCCGAGGGCCGCGAACAGGGTGGTTTTCACAGAATTCCTTAAGCACGAAAGGGGTTGTGACAGGCGGTGCGTGTGTATTAAATAGTTATAAATGAATGCGTCCAAATGAATTGAATGCATATCGATATGACTGGAGCTTATATGAGCGCGCGACCTCTGATTTTGCTGGATGGCGGCATGGGCCGTGAGTTGCAGCGCCGTGGTGCGCCATTTCAGCAGCCGGAGTGGTCGGCGCTGGCGCTGAGCGAGGCGCCCGAGCAGGTGGAAGCGGTGCATGCGGCCTACATCGCCAATGGCAGCCAGGTGATCACCAGCAACAGTTACGCGGTAGTGCCCTTTCATATCGGCGAGCAGCGCTTCGCCAGAGAAGGCCGCGCGCTTGCCGAGCGCGCCGGTCAACTGGCGCGCAACGCGGCCGATCGGGCTGCCAGCGCAGTACGGGTTGCCGGTTCGCTGCCACCGCTATTCGGCTCCTACCGCCCGGATCTGTTCCGGCCCGAACGGGTGACCGAGGTGCTGACGCCACTGATAGAGGGCCTGGCGCCCCATATCGACCTGTGGCTGGCCGAGACCCAGAGCGCTATCGCCGAAGCACGGGCCATCCGTGCCCATCTGCCGGACGACGGCAAGCCGTTCTGGTTGTCCTTCACCCTGCGTGACGAGGATACCGACGCGGTACCACGCCTGCGCTCCGGCGAGCCGGTGGCCGATGCGGCCCGCGCCGCCGCCGAACTGGGCGTCGAGGTGCTGCTGTTCAACTGCAGCCAGCCGGAAGTGATCGGTACGGCCATCGACCTGGCCCGCGACACCTTCGCCAGCCTCGGGGCGGACATCGCCATCGGTGCCTACGCCAACGCCTTCCCGCCACAGCCCGCCGAGGCCACCGCCAACGATGGCCTCGACCCGCTGCGCGAGGACCTCGACCCACCGGGTTACCTGCGCTGGGTGGCCGACTGGCGCGCACGGGGCGCCAGCCACCTCGGCGGCTGCTGCGGCATCGGCCCGGAGCATATCGCCGTACTGGCGCAGCGCTTGCGCTGAGAGCGCCTCTGCGGGTGTGCTTCGAAGCCCTGTGATCGCGTCTAGCCTCAGGGCTCCGGCGTTGCGCCGGGCATGACTGCGAGTGCCACCATGCAAGCGTTGTTGAACGAGATTCTCGACCAGGTCCGGCCACTGATCGGCCAGGGCAAGGTGGCCGACTACATCCCCGCGCTGGCCGATGTGCCGGCCCAGCAGCTCGGCATCGCGGTGTATGGCAACGATGGCGAGCTGTTCTGCGCGGGCGATGCCCTGGTGCCGTTCTCGATCCAGAGCATCTCGAAAGTCTTCAGCCTGGTGCAGGCGATCCAGCACAGTGGCGAGGCCATCTGGGAGCGCCTCGGTCACGAGCCGTCCGGGCAGCCCTTCAACTCGTTGTTGCAGCTGGAGCTGGAGAACGGCCGGCCACGCAATCCTTTCATCAATGCCGGGGCGCTGGTGATCAGCGATATCAACCAGTCACGCTTCGCCGCCCCGGTGCTGTCGATGCGTGATTTCGTCCGGCGCCTGTCGGGCAATCGCGACGTGGCTGTGGATAACCGTATCGCCGAGTCGGAATACCAGCACCGCGCGCGCAACGCAGCGATGGCCTACCTGATGCAGTCCTTCGACAACTTCCACAACGATGTGGAGACGGTGCTGCGCGGCTATTTCAGCCACTGCGCCCTGAGCATGAACTGCGTCGACCTGGCCAAGGCGTTCTGCTTTCTCGCCAACGACGGTTTCTGCAAGCACAGCGGCGAGCAGATCCTCAGCGTGCGGCAGACCCAACAGGTGAATTCGATCATGGCCACCAGCGGGCTCTACGACGAAGCCGGCAACTTCGCCTACCGCGTCGGCTTGCCGGGCAAGAGCGGCGTGGGTGGCGGCATCGTCGCGGTGGTACCGGGGCAGTACACCCTCTGCGTGTGGTCACCGGAGCTGAACGCCGCCGGAAACTCACTGGCTGGGATGAAGGCGCTGGAGTTGCTCAGCGAGCGGATTGGCTGGTCGGTGTTCTGAGGCGCAAGCCGCAAGCTTGAAGCCTCAGGCAAGAGCAATCCGCTGATGGTCGGTCTGGGTGGGGAACCGGTAGCAGAGATGCCGAGCGTGAGAACGATCGATTGTCGCGTGTGATCGACTTGTTCGTCGATCACACGCGATTCGGGCTGACAGAAAATCAGCCTCGGCATCAGTTGTTGGCGCGGTATTCCTGGCGCAGTGCCCTCAGGTCCTGATAGGTGCAGGAGCCTGGCGTGGCGCCGGTCAGGTCATAGCAGCGCTGGCCGAAGCCCATCGGCCAGTAAATGATGCTGAACGGCGGCCAGAAGATCGAGGCCACGCGAAAACGCGTGCGCAACTTGCCTTCGGCACGGGTTTCACCGGTCGCGCTGGTCAGTGTGTATGGCACACCGCCGGCGCGGTTCCAGAAGAACGGACGGGTCTTCACCAGGCCTTGAGGATGCTGCTCGGCGCGGTCGTTGACGCTGATGGTGCTGTGCTCGGGCAGCTTGAAGAAGGCTTTGGTCGAGCAGCCGCTGATGGCCAGGAGGAGCAACAGAAAAACGCTGGAGCGAAGCAAAGGCATGGGACGTCCTTGTGAAGGTCAGTGAAGCGCAGGAATGGCTGGCTTCCGGCAGCCGGGCGCGACTATACAGGCTGGCCACGCCCCGATCCATGGCTCATTCCGCTCGCTCGCCACACAGGTCCAGGCTGAACAGGCGCTCCACTTCATCCTGCGGCAGGCCGGCTCCCAACAGCGCGAACAGTTTGCCCAGCGCCGCTTCGCGGGTCATGCCTCCAGCGGACACCAGGCCGACCGAGGCGAGTTGGCTGCCAGCGGCGTAGACGTCGAACGCCACATGCCCCTGGGGGCACTGGCTGATGGCCGCCAGCACCACGCCGCGCCCATGGGCCTCGCGCAGTACGTCGAGCAGCTCGGCATCGTCGGACGGGCCGGTGCCGCTGCCGTAGCACTCCAGCAGCAGGCCCTGTACGCCACTGCCCAGCAGGGCACGCAGGTGGCTGGCACGCAGGCCGGGAATCAGTGGCAGGCTGAGCAGGTTGACCGGGTGGCGCTGCTGGCGGAAGTCGATGTGTGCGGGCAGCTCGGCCAGGCGCTCGCTCTGACGCAGGCGTGGCATGACCTGGAACGCATCGAAGGCATCGCTGCGCAATTTGCTGACGCGCGCACCGTGCATCAGCGCCCCGTCGAAATACAGGTGCACGCCTGCCTGCACACCCTCGTGCAAGGCCTGCATGGCGCCGAACAGATTGTCCCAGGCATCGCTGTTCTCGGTACCCGCCGGCTGCATCGAACCGGTCAGCAGCACCGGTACCGGCAGGCCCAGCAGCAGGAAACTCAGCGCCGCGGCGCTGTAGGCCAGGGTGTCGGTGCCGTGCAGTACCAGCACGCTGTCGCAGCCTTGCTGCTCGACCCCCTGGCGGATCGCCGCGACCATCGCCAACCAGTTGTCCTGGCTCATGTTGGCGCTGTCGATCGGTGGCAGCAGTTCGCAGAAACGCCAGGCCGGTATCCGCTCGCGCCGTTCGCTCTGCTGCGCGCGCAGGCGCGCCTCGAAGCCGGAGGCAGGGGCCAGGCCGGCAGCGCTCATCTGCATGCCGATGGTGCCGCCGGTATAAAGCACGAGGAGTTTCTGCGCTGCAGGCATGCCTTTTTCCTTATTGAACGAATGAGTATAGCGACAAGATACCTCCGATTGCCGCTCGTGAAGACCAGGGACGGGAATCTCGAGACGATGCCGTGCCCTCCTCGACCGGGATCGAGAAAAGCAACGGCAGCAAGGGAGTGATCGTGACGTGAACGGCGTAGCGGGCGACACGCAGCGTGTCGCCCGGTCAGGCTGGACGGCTCAGCGTTGCGTGGGCAGCAACTGCGCCGCACTGTCCTCGGTGCCGGCAGTGGGCTTGGCGGCCGGCCAGGAAGCGCGGTCGAGATCCAGGTCAGCGAATTTGGAGCCATCGAACACCGGCTGGGCGATGCCTGCCTTGCGCTGTTCGTCGTAGTCCTTCATCACCCGCATGCCGACCTTGATCAGCATCGCCAACGCTGTCAGGTTGACGAACGCCAGGCAGGTCATGGTGATGTCGGCGAAGGCGAACACGGTGCCCAGGTTCTGCATCGAACCCCAGCAGATCAGCGCCAGCACCAGGCCACGGTAGGCGAGCAGCGCGACCTTGCTGCGGCCGACCAGGAACTGCAGGGCGTTTTCGCCGAGGTAGTAGTTGTAGAGGATGCAGGTGAACACGAACAGGCTCAGTGCGACGCTGATGAAGGTCCGCCCCCAGTCACCGACCACCGCCGCCAGGGAGTTCTGGGTGAGCACGATGCCGTCCCCTTCGAAGCCAGGGGTGTAGAAACCGGACAGCAGGATCAGCAGCGCGGTGCAGGTGCAGATCACGAAGGTGTCGAGGAATACGCTGAACGCCTGCACCACACCCTGGGCTGCCGGGTGCTTGACGGAGGCCACGGCGGCCACGTTGGGGGCGCTGCCCAGGCCGGCCTCGTTGGCGAAGACACCGCGTTTCACGCCCATCACGATGGCGCTGCCGAGCAGGCCGGCGAAGGCAGGCTCGAGGCCGAAGGCACTCTTGACGATGGTCGCCAGCATGCCCGGCACGTGTTCGATCTGGAGGGCGATGACGTAGAGGGTGACCGCGATATAGAGGAGCGTCTTGACCGGAACCAGCAGATCCGAGACCGAGGCGATACGCTTGATGCCACCGATGAACACCAGCCCCAGCAACACGGCCAGCGCGATGCCGCTGTACTGCACCGGAATGTCGAAGGCGTTCTGCAGCGAGTGGGTCACGGTGTACGACTGCAGGCCGTTGAAGGCGAAACCGTAGGTGACCAGCAGCAGCACGGCGAAGGTCATCGCCATCCAGCGCAGCTTCAGGCCGTGCTGGATATAGTAGGCCGGGCCGCCGCGGTACAGGCCGTCACCGTCGCTGCGCTTGTAGACCTGAGCCAGGGTGCACTCGAAGAAGCTGCTGGACATGCCGACCAGCGCGGTCACCCACATCCAGAACACGGCACCCGGGCCGCCGAGCGTCACGGCGATGCCGACACCGGCGATATTGCCGGCCCCCACCCGCCCGGCGAGGCTCAGCATCAGCGCCTGGAACGAGCTGAGTTGGCCGCCGCTGCTGCGCAGCGAGTCCTTGAACACACTGAACATGTGCACGAAATGGCGGAACTGGACGAAGCGCGAGCGCAGGGTGAAATAGCTACCCAGGCCGACGATGAGCACGATCAACACTTTCCCGGAAAGGAAGTCGTTCAATACTTCGAGCATGATGAGAATCCTCGATTCTTATTGTGGTTGTTCGGCGGGCGAACGCTGACGCGATATGCGGTGGCCAATGTTTGGGCAAGGTGGTCGTCGGAACAATTTCGCGGGTCGATCATAGGTGATGCGACCTGATGCTATAATCACGTCACTCGCATCATCTGAGCCGCCCATGTCCAGTCACCTCGGTGAGAACCTCCGCCTACTCTGCAGCCACTACCGCTCGATTGCGGAGGTGTGCCGCAAACTTGGCATCAACCGTGCCCAGTTCAACAAGTACTTGTCTGGCGAGAGTCAGCCGACCGCCTATAACCTCAAGAGAATCGGGGACTTCTTCGGTGTCGAGGGCTATGAGCTGGGATTGCCGGGGGATCAGTTCGCCCGGCTGATCGGCGCACGGGGCGCGCAGATCGGCGCCCCCGCCGAGCAGGATCCATTACACGCATTGTTACAGCCGCTACGTGAGCAGTCCGGTGATCTCTCGCGCTATTGCGGCTATTACTTCGAATACGCCAACTGCATGTCGGTGCCGGGCACCATCCTGCTGTCGCTGATCCACATGCGCGAGGAGAGCGGCACATTCCTGTTCGAGCGCCAGGAACGCCAGGTGACTTCGGCCGGCGGCCTCGCCGAAGACTCGGCACGCTGTCGCTACCTGGGCGCCGCGTTCCAGCTGCAGGATCGGCTGTTTCTCATCGACTACGAGTCGTTGACGGTCAACGAGATGAGCCAGACCATCCTGATCCCCAGCTTCAAGAGTCGTATCACGCGCCTCAATGGCCTGAAGACCGGGGTCTCCAGCGGTGACCGCCGCACCCCGGCGTGCACCCGCGTGGTGTGGGAATTCCTCGGCACGGAAATCAACCGCATCAGCACCTATCGGCAGGTGATGCTCTACCCGCCGGACGACCCGCGCATCGACGAGGATATCCGCGAACGTCTGGCTCATGCGCCGGTCCGTGATGGGTTGTTCGAGGTGGAATGAAGCGTGGTGGCGCCAGGCGGCCACCGGTTGTCCGCGAGGACTGGTGGGCTCAAACCCACCAAGCAGAGATCGATGGCTGCCATGCAACGCGTGAGGAACGATCTGCATCACTATGCCGATTTCGTCATCGCCCTCGTGCAAATCCTTCAAGCCGCGGCAGCCCGCCCGCGTCACGCTGTAGCCATTCGAACGGCATACAGGCACAGCCCCCATGAAACGCATCGAAGTTATCGACTCCCATACCGGCGGCGAGCCGACTCGACTGGTGATCAGCGGCTTTCCCGACCTGGGCAGTGGCAGCATGGCCGAGCGCCGCCAGCTTCTGGCCAGCGAGCACGATGACTGGCGCAGCGCCTGCATCCTCGAACCCCGTGGCAGCGACGTGCTGGTTGGTGCCCTGCTCTGCGAGCCCGTCGACCCCAGCGCCTGTGCCGGAGTGATCTTCTTCAACAACACCGGCTACCTCGGCATGTGCGGGCACGGCACCATCGGCCTGGTGGTGTCGCTGGCGCACATGGGGCGCATCGGCGCCGGCGTGCACAGGATCGAGACGCCGGTGGGCATGGTCGAGGCGACCCTCCGTGAAGATCGCTCGGTCAGCGTGCGCAACGTACCGTCCTACCGTTACCGCCAGGCCGTCGAACTGCAGGTGCCGGGCTACGGCTCGGTGCAGGGCGACATCGCCTGGGGCGGCAACTGGTTCTTCCTGATCGCCGACCACGGCCAGCGCATCGCGGGAGACAACGTCGAAGCCCTGACCGCTTACACCTACGCGGTACAGAAGGCGCTCGAGGAGCAGGGCGTGCGTGGCGAGGACGGCGGCCTTATCGATCATATCGAGCTGTTTGCCGAAGATCAGCAGCCAGCTCCCAACGCAGCATCATCGAGCGCAGCAGCTTCGCTGCGAGCCGACAGCCGGAATTTCGTGCTCTGCCCCGGCAAGGCTTACGACCGCTCGCCCTGCGGCACCGGCACCAGTGCCAAGCTGGCCTGCCTGGCCGCCGATGGCAAGCTGCAACCCGGCGAGATCTGGCGCCAGGCCAGCGTGATCGGCAGCCTGTTCGACGGCTCGTTCGAATGGCAGGGCGACACGGTGATTCCTACCATCCGCGGTCGCGCCAATATCAGCGCCGAGGCCACCCTGCTGCTCGAACAGGACGACCCGTTCGCCTGGGGCATCCGCCCGTGAACCCGATGCGGGTCGCTGATGTGATCGTCATTGGCGCCGGCATCATCGGCGCCGCCTGCGCCCGCGAACTGGCCCGCCGCGGCCAGCGAGTGCTGGTCATCGATGCCGGTCTGCACGGTGCCACCGCTGCCGGCATGGGGCACTTGCTGGTGCTCGATGACAACCAGGCCGAACTCGACATCAGCCGTTACTCGGTACGCCGCTGGCGTGAGCTGGGCCCGCAATTGCCGGGCGACTGCGCCTATCGCAACAACGGCACGCTGTGGCTGGCCGCCAACGAACAGGAACTGGCGGCGGCGGAAACCAAGAGCGTCAACCTGCGCGTCGAGGGAATACCCTGCGAGATGGTGCCCGGCCACGCCCTGCAACGGCTGGAGCCGATCCTGCGCGACGGCCTGCACGGTGCCCTGCGCCTGCCCGACGACGGCATTCTCTACGCTCCGAACACCGCCCGCTGGATGCTCGACGCCCCCGGCATCACGCAACGCCGCGCCCGGGTCACCGAGCTGAATGGCAACCGCGTTCGCCTCGCAGACGGTGAGTGGCTGAGTGCCGAGGCAGTGGTGCTCGCCAATGGCATCCAGGCCGTGGAGCTATGCCCGGAGCTGCCCATCGCGCCGAAGAAAGGCCACCTGTTGATCACCGATCGCTACCCGCATCCGGTTACCCACACCATCACCGAGCTGAGCTACCTGACCAGCGTGCACAACAGCAGCGGTGCCTCGGTGGCCTGCAACATCCAGCCGCGGCCGACGGGCCAGCTGTTCATCGGTACCTCAAGGCAGTTCGATACCCTGAACCCCGAGGTCGAGGGCTGGTTGCTGGCACGCATGCTCAAGCATGCCGCGAGCTATGCGCCGGGCCTGGCGCAGCTCAATGGTATCCGCGCCTGGGCGGGCTTTCGCGCCGCCACCCCGGACGGCATGCCGCTGATTGGCGAACACCCCGCACAGCCCGGCCTGTGGCTGGCGGTCGGCCATGAAGGGCTGGGTGTTACCGCAGCGCCGGGTACCGCCGATCTGCTGGCTGCATTGCTGTTCAACGAGGCCGAACCCATTCCTGCGGCGGCATATTCGCCGCGACGTTACCTGCGCCAAGCTGGAGACCCCGCCCATGCCTGACCTGCATCTCGATGGCCGCCCGCTCAGCGTAGCGCCGGGCACCACGGTCGCCGCAGCCCTGGCGCTGGCCGGTGATGGCAGCGCGCGCACCTCGGTCAGCGGCCAGCGCCGTGCGCCACTGTGCGGCATGGGCGTCTGCCAGGAATGTCGGGTAACCATCGACGGCCTGCGCCGCCTGGCCTGCCAGACCCTGTGCCGCGATGGCATGCACGTGGAGACGCGGCCATGAGCGAACAGACTGACGTACTGATCATCGGTGCCGGCCCGGCGGGCCTGTCGGCAGCCCTGGCCGCTGCCAACGATGGCGCGCACGTGGTGCTGCTCGACGACAACCCGTTGCCGGGCGGACAGATCTGGCGCGACGGGGCTCAGGCAAGCGTCCCCGCACAGGCTCGCCGCCTGCGCGATGCGGTGGATGCACACCACACTATCCAGCGCCACGCCGCTACCCGCGTGGTGGCACGCTCCGGCAGCCATGCACTGCTGGTGGAAGATCCTCTGCGTGGCTGGGTAATCGCCTACCGCAAGCTGATCCTGTGCACCGGCGCGCGCGAGCTGTTACTGCCGTTTCCCGGCTGGACATTGCCCGGTGTTACCGGTGCCGGTGGCTTGCAGGCGTTGATCAAGGGCGGCTTGCCAGTAGTCGATGAACGCATCGTGATCGCCGGCAGCGGCCCGCTGTTGCTGGCCAGCGCGAGCACGGCGAAACACAACGGCGCCAGGGTGCTGCGCATCGCCGAGCAGGCATCAGCGGGCTCGGTGACCGCCTTCGCCATGCAGTTGCCGCGCTGGCCGCACAAGCTGTGGCAGTCCTTCAGCCTGTTCGACGGCGGTTACCGCCCTGGCACCCGGATCATCGCCGCATTGGGCAAGGATCGCCTGGAAGGCGTACGCCTGCAGCGCGATGACAAGATCGAAGAGCTGGAGTGCGAGCGCCTCGCCTGCGGTTTCGGCCTGATTGCCAATGGGCAACTGGGGCAGGCCCTCGGCTGTACGCTGGATAACCAAGTCATCAAGGTAGACGCCTGGCAGGCCACCGATGTGAGCGGCATCTACGCCGCAGGCGAGTGCACCGGCTTCGGCGGCAGCGAGCTGGCCCTGGTCGAGGGCCGCATCGCCGGCCATGCCGCAACGGGTAACCGCGAGGCTGCGCAACGTCTGTGGAAAGGGCGCGCCCGCTGGCAGCGCTTTGCCGATGAGTTGAACAGGCGATTCGCCCTCGACCCGGCGCTCAAAGGCCTGGCCGAGCCGGATACCCTGCTGTGCCGCTGCGAGGACGTGCCCTACGCCACCGTCGCCAGGCACAGCAACTGGCGCGAAGCGAAGCTGGCGACCCGCTGCGGAATGGGTGCCTGCCAGGGCCGGGTATGCGGTGCAGCCGCGCAATACCTGTTCGGCTGGCAGCCCGGGGCGCCCCGCCCACCGTTCGGACCGACTCGAATCGGCACCCTGATGCAGTTGGAAAGCCCGTCCCAGAGCACCGGACATGGGAAATGAATCTCATTTTCCACAAGGTGTTCCAGCGCACCATCCAACGGTAACAAAGCGGGTAGTGCGGTAACGCTTTCTGTAGCGAAAACCAGCGCTGAAAAAATCAGAAAATACTAAGTTATTGAAAAATATGGATATTCTAAAATTGGCACAGGATATGCTCTATGTTCCGCACAACAAAAATAACAAGACACATCTGATAACAAGAACAAGACAACGGCTCTAGCATAAGAAAGACAAAATCGCAGAGACGCAGCTAACTGATTTCTTTGGAGAGGACCGCCCTCGGGCTTGTACCGCAACCGGGTCGAGAACAATAAAACTGCTTTGCAAGGCAGCGACAGACGGGTTGGATCTCAGGATCACGGCAACATCAGCGTCCAAACAAATCCGTTCGCTCTTGGCCCCCCTTGGGGGCCGCGGCTAAAACAAGAACAAAAGGCCGGTAGCACTAATAAGAACGATGATTCGAACAAGATTTAGGGGAGCCTCGGCTCCCCTTTCTGCTTTCTGGCGTTCAGCCTTTTCTCCCTCCCCATGGCTACGGCCAGTTTCCTTTGTCTATGCAGATTCGCCTGGAGCCACTTCGTAGCCCTGGAGGTGAGTCCATGTGGATAACTCACACGCCCCTTCAGGAGCCGCGACACCGCGGCGAATGGCAGGCGCACTGCAGATTCTGTGGATGGCCAGAATCGCTTCGCCTCGAGGGCGGGGCGCCTACGAGTGTGATGACCCTTACCTCAGTCATGAATTTCAGCAACTCGAATCACAGGCATGAAAAAGGCCGCATCCCCTCCTGGGCGATGCGGCCTCCATTAGCGTGCAGGGGAGCTTACGGCAGCGCGTAGGCGATCACGTAGTCACCGCGGTCCGGCGACTGACGGGCGCCGCCAGCCGTTATCACGATGAACTGCTTGCCGGTCTTCGGCGACACGTAGGTCATCGGCGTGCCCTGGCTGCCTACCGGCAGGCGCTGTTTCCAGACTTCCTTGCCAGTGCCGCTATCGAAGGCGCGCAGGTAGTAGTCCTGCGTACCGGCGAAGAACACCAGGCCGGACTGGGTGGCCAGGGAACCGCCCAGGGTCGGCATGCCTACAGGCATCGGCAGGCGCATCTTGATGCCCAGCGGGCCGGTGTCTTCCACGGTACCGACCGGCACCTGCCAGGCGATCTTCTGGGTCTTCATGTCGATGGCGGTCAGCGTTCCGAACGGCGGTGCCTGGCAGGGAATGCCGGCCAGCGACAGGAAGCGGTTCTTGTTGACCGCATAAGGCGTGCCCTTGAGCGGTACCGCGCCCATGCCGGTGTTGACGGCTTCGCCACCGGACGAGGCCGGCCCGCGATTCTGCGCCGGAGTCATCTGCACCCACAGGCCAAGACGCATGTCGTTGACGAAGATGTAGTCATTGACCGGGTCGGTGGACAGGCTACCCCAGTTCATCCCGCCCAGCGAGCCGGGAAAGCTCAGCGACACGTCGGTACCCGGCGCGGTGTACAACCCCTCGTAGCGCATCTGCTTGAAGGCGATGCGGCACAGCATCTGGTCGAACGGTGTGGCGCCCCACATATCCGACTCGGTCAGGGTCTGCGCGCCGATCTGTGGCATGCCCACCGACAGGGGTTGCTTGAGCGCGTACTGCTCCCCCTCGATGTCCGCAGCCTTGACCGCCACTTGCGCCACTTCGGTCAGCGGCTGACCGGTAGCACGGTCGAGCACGAATATCTGTCCGGCCTTGGTGCCGATCACCACGGCAGGCACCTTGCTGCCGTCAGCCTTGGGGAAATCGATCAGGCTGGGCTGCATCGGCAGGTCGAAGTCCCAGAGGTCGTTGTGTACGGTCTGGTAGACCCACTTTTCCGCACCGGTGGTGGCGTCCAAAGCGAGGATCGAGGCGCCGTACTTGTGGTTCAGCGCGGTGCGCTCGGCACCGTAGAGGTCGGTGGACGAGCTACCCATGGGCAGGAACACGGTGTTCATGGCCGGATCGTAGGACATCGGTGCCCACGAGTTCGGCGTGCTGCGCACGTAGGTCTGCCCCTCGGCCGGAGCCTGACGCTCCTCGGGATTACCCGGGTCGAACGCCCAGCGCATGGCGCCAGTGACCACATCGAAACCACGAATCACACCGCCAGGCATGTCGGTCTGCACGTTGTCGGCCACACGCCCGCCCACCACGACAGTGGTACCGGCCAGCAGCGGCGGCGAGGTGAGCTGGTAGTGGGGGTCCGGCGCAGCCCCCAGACCGGTCTTGAGGTCGACCTGGCCATTCTCGCCGAAGCCTTCGCAGAGCGCGCCGGTGTCGGCGTCTACGGCGATCAGACGGGCGTCGATGGTGTTGGTCAGCAAACGACGACGGCAGTTGGCGCCTTCGGCGATGGCCACGGTTGGAACCGCGACGGCACCTGCGGCATCAGGCTGCTGCAGCGGTGCATCGGCGTCGAAGTAGGCCAGGCCACGGCAGCGCTGCCAGACCGAAGCCTGAGCGTTGATGTCGTTACGCCACAGCTCGCTGCCAGTATCGGCGTCGAGCGCGATGATGTTGTTGTGCGGTGTGCAGATGAACACCTTGTCACCCACCTGCAGCGGGGTGAGCTGATCTTCGGCACCGTTGCCGTTGCTCTCGGCCACGTCACCGGTGTGGTAGGTCCAGGCGACCTGCAGATCCTTCACGTTGGCACGGGTGATCTGATCCAGCGCGGCGAAACGGCTACCGCCAGCGGTATTGCCGTAGTGTTCCCAGTTCTTCTGCGCCTGGGTCGGGTCGACCGGCTTCACGGCCGGGCCATCGCCGCTCGCCGCCACGCTGGGGTGAGCCAGGAAGGTACCGCTGAAGCTGGCGATCAGCGCCACCGCCAGCACGGCTGCCAGCGCATAGGCGCCACGCCCGCCGCAATTACCAGCGGCCTTTTTCAAGGTCGGGTAGATCAGTGCGACGACCAGGGCGATCACACCAAAGGTGAACAGGCGCGAGAACAGTGGCCAGAACACCAGGCCGACGTCGGCCAGTGCCCAGATCACGGTACCGAGCAGTGCCAGGGCGAACAGCCAGGCGCCGGCGGGTTTGCGAGCGGCGATCAGCACACCACTGGCCAGCACGGCCACGCCCATGATCAGGAAGTACAAGCTGCCGCCGAGACTGGCCAGATAACCACCACCGCCCAGCAAGGCAAGGCCGACCAGGGCGATCAAGGCGCCGACGATCAGCAATAGTGCACGCGTGCCGCGCTGGGCACCTTTACCCTCATTCATCGTTTTATCCCGTTTTTCACGAACACAGAGACACAGCATCGACACCACCATCCCTGAGGATAGTTGCCAATACTGTTTGTAATAATTTGTATACCTGCCAGTGTGCACCGAAACGGTACGAGTCGCATCCGAAAATTAACCAGACGGTACATTTTCCTGCGTCAATCCGACGCGGTAGGCTCAGCGCCATCTGACCAGCCGCCACCGCCATGCAAACTCTGCTACCCACCGCCCTACATCAAGACTTGCCTGCATTGATCACCAGCCTGCGGCAGATCGAGCCGTTGCTCGATGCCTTGCCCGAGGTGGTGTTTTTCATCAAGGACAGCCAAGCTCGCTATGCCCTGGTCAACCAGACGCTGACGCAGCGGCTGGGCTTCAAGAACAAGACCAGGCTGCTCGGAATGACTGCCGAACAGGTGTTCCCGGCCAGCTTCGGGCCCTCCTACACGGCGCAGGATCGACGAGTGCTCAAGGATGGCAGCCAACTCGCCGACCAGTTGGAGCTGCATCTGTATTACGGCAACCAGCCCGTCTGGTGCCTTACCCACAAACTGGCGCTGCGCAATCACAGGGGCGAGATCATCGGCGTGGCGGGTATCTCCAGGGATGTGCAACTGCCACAATCGAGCCACCCGGCCTACCCGAGACTGGCGGAGGTGGACGCCCATATCCGCGAGCACTTCGCCCGGCCAATCAGCCTGGCCGAGCTCACCGAACTGGCAGGCCTGTCGGTGGCGCAACTGGAGCGTCACTGCAAGCGCATCTTCCAGCTCACCCCGCGCCAGATGATCCACAAGGCGCGCCTTGGCGAGGCCAGCCGCCTGCTGCTGCAGGACCTGCCGATCACCGAGATCGCCCTGCGCTGCGGTTACACCGACCACAGCGCCTTCAGCCGCCAGTTCAGGGCGCTGACCGGGCTGACACCCAGCCAGTTTCGCGATTCGCGCAGGGACTGATACCGGCGGTGTTCCGAAACGGGGCGCCCGACGCGCTGCATCGCTCCGTTATGTAACACCCAGCTAGGCTGATCGCCGCACTTTCCCCTCCCGTTTCTGCCAATCCCACGGCCGGTGGGCCGCTCGGCGACGAGCCGAAGAACAGGCACAGCCATTGCATATGAAATATCGTATACGAAATTTCCTATAACTAGCGTCTGCACACTTTCGAGGCTCCTATGAAGAATCCCGCTTTTGCCGTAGCCCTCAGCGCAGTACTCAGCACCACACTGATCGGCACCGCACACGCCGACAAGCTCGACTCGATCATCGAATCGGGCAAGCTGCGCTGCGCAGTGACCCTGGATTTCCCGCCCATGGGCTCGCGTGACGACAAGAACCAGCCGGTCGGCTTCGACGTCGATTACTGCAATGACCTGGCGAAAGTCCTCGGTGTCGATGCCGAAGTGGTGGAAACACCGTTCCCGGATCGTATTCCGGCGCTGGTTTCCGGCCGTGCCGATGTGATCGTCGCGTCCACGTCCGACACGCTGGAGCGTGCCAAGACCGTAGGCCTCACCGTGCCCTACTTCGCCTTCCAGATGGTCGTGCTGACCCGTGACGACACTGGCATCAACAGCTATGCCGACCTCAAGGGCAAGCCTGTGGGCAACACCAGCGGCACCTACGAAGCCATCGCTCTCGAGAAGGACGTGAAGGCATGGGGCGACGGTACCTTCCGCGCCTACCAGTCGCAGAACGACACCATCCTCGCCGTCGCCCAGGGCCATATCGCCGCCACCGTGGTGACCAATACCGTGGCCGCCGCCACCCTCAAGTCCGGCAAGTACAAGGGCCTGAAAGTGGTCGGTGATGCGCCCTACGTCGTCGACTACGTGTCCCTGGCGGCCAAGCGTGACGAGTACGGCCTGATCAACTACCTCAACCTGTTCGTCAACCAGCAGGTGCGCAGTGGCCGTTACGACGAGCTGTGGAAGAAGTGGGTCGGCGACGAAATCAAGCCGGCCAACCTGAGCGTGCCGGGCGTGTACTACTGATCAACGGCAATTCGTAGGGTGGGTCAGCGACGCCATGCCTGAGCTGCGCGGCCCGACCCACTCCACGCTTCCGTACCTGCAACAACCACGATTTCATGCGCGCGCGCCCCATGGCGCCGGGCTTTTCATCCACGCCTGGAGCCATCGATGCCAACAGTCGCTGACCACGCCTCGACCCACTCGCCGGCCTGCGCCATCCAGGGCCGCAGCCTGGTCGCCGGGCGCGCCGAGGGTGCGTTGCTGTTCGCCGAGATGGGCCTGAGTTTCTGGGGTGGCGTCGACCCGTTCACGGGCGAAGTGATCGACCGTCACCACCCGCTCAGTGGTCAGAATCTGGCGGGCCGCGTACTGGCGATTCCCAGCGGTCGCGGCTCCTGCACCGGTAGCAGCGTGATGATGGAACTGCTCAGCGGCGAGCACGCCCCTACCGCGCTGGTGCTGGCCGAGGCCGATGAGATCCTTACCCTGGGCGTGCTGGTGGC
This sequence comes from Phytopseudomonas flavescens, assembly GCF_900100535.1. Lineage (GTDB taxonomy): Bacteria > Pseudomonadota > Gammaproteobacteria > Pseudomonadales > Pseudomonadaceae > Aquipseudomonas > Aquipseudomonas flavescens. The sequence goes on along the minus strand of NZ_FNDG01000020.1, from coordinate 9,579 downwards.
CGAACGGCTGTTCCAGCGCTCCATCGCCGTGCTGTGCATCGGCCATGACGCCTTCACCCGCTTGCGCGGTCAGGCTTACGCGCGCCTCGATGGAGAACGGCTGCAGCTTTATCCACAGCCTCCTGCCGATGCCCGACCGACAGGTGTGGCTTCGATACATCAGCAGCCGCTGTTCGCCAGCGCCCTGCAATTGAGCGAAAGCGACCGTGCCCTGCTCGATGGCAGCCAGGGCAAGGCTGCGCAGGTGGCCATGCAGCTGGTGCTGCGCATGGCCGAACTGCAGGGTGCCAGCGAACTGCTGGATGTCACCCAGGCGCATATCGATGGCTGCATCTATACCGGCCCGGCCAGCCTGCGCTTCGCCGAGCAACTGGTGGCCTGGGGCGCCAGGGTGCGGGTTCCCACCACCCTCAATTCGATTTCCGTGGACCAGCGCCGCTGGCGTGCTCTGGGCATCGATGCCGCATTCGGCGAACCGGCCAGCGCACTCGGCGATGCCTACATGGCCATGGGTGCACACCTCAGTTTCACCTGTGCGCCCTACCTGCTGGACAGCGCCCCCACCAGAGGCGAACAGATCGTCTGGGCCGAATCCAATGCGGTGGTCTACGCCAACAGCGTGCTTGGGGCACGCACCCTCAAATATCCCGATTACCTGGATATCTGCATCGCCCTCACCGGCCGTGCGCCCAGGGTCGGCTGTCACCTCGACGAGCACCGCATGGCCAGCCTGCAGATCCAGCTGCCGGCGCTCGCCGAGCTGGACGATGCCTTCTACCCGCTGCTCGGCTACCACGTCGGCCTGCTCTGCGGCAGCCATATTCCGCTGGTACGCGGCCTGGAACAGGCCCAGCCGAGCCTGGACGATCTCAAGGCCTTTGGCGCTGCCTTCGCCACCAGCTCGGCAGCACCGCTGTTCCATATCGCCGGGGTGACGCCGGAAGCCAGGCACCCTGAGACAGTTATCCACAGCACCGAATCGGCGCCCACCGAGCGGGTCACCCTCGCCGATCTGCGTCGCAGCTGGGACGAACTCAACAGCGCTGATGAAGCCGAGGTAAGGCTGATCGCGCTCGGTAATCCGCATTTCTCGCTCAGCGAATTCGCCCGCCTCGCGCACCTGTGCGCGGGCCGCAGCAAGCATGCTCAGGTAAGCCTGGTGATCACCTGCGGCCGGGCGATTCATGAGCAGGCCCGCGCGGCGGGTTACCTGAGCGTGCTGGAAGCCTTCGGTGCGACGCTGGTGACCGACACCTGCTGGTGCATGCTCGGCGAGCCGGTGGTGCCGACCCGTTGCCGCACCCTGATGACCAACTCGGGCAAATACGCCCATTACGCGCCCGGGCTGGTCGGCCGTTCGGTGCACTTCGCCAGCTTGGCCGAGTGCGTCGACGCCGCCTGTTCGGGCCAGGCCAGCGGCCGTCTGCCGCGCTGGCTGCAACCGGCTTGCCCTGTGGAGAACCCCACGCATGTTTGACTACAGCTTCCATTGGCGCCAGGCATTCAAGGCTCTGCCAGACATGCTCGCCGGCGCCTGGGTGACCTTCGAGACGGCCGCCCTGTCGATGATCTTCGGCGTACTCATCGCCCTCGCCCTGACGGTGATGCGTGAGCTGAAGAACCCCGTGGCGCGCGGCTTCGCCAATGGCTGGGTATCCATCGCACGCAACACGCCATCGCTGTTCCAGATCTACATCCTGTACTTCGGCCTGGGCTCGATGGGCTGGCACGTCAGCTCCTGGGTCGCCCTGCTGGCCGGCATCACCTTCAACAACGCCGGCTACCTGGCGGAGAACTTCCGCGGTGGTCTCAAGGCGGTGCCCGACACTCAGGTGCGGGCGGCCCGCTCGCTGGGCATGAGCGCCTTTCAGGCCTACCGGATGATCGTCGTGCCGCAGCTGCTGCGCATCGTCTTCTACCCGCTCACCAACCAGATGGTCTGGGCCGTGCTGATGACGTCGCTGGGGGTGATCGTCGGCCTCAACAACGACCTCACCGGCGTCACCCAGGACTACAACGTCAAGACCTTCCGCACCTTCGAGTTCTTCGCCATCGCGGCGGTGCTGTATTACCTGATCGCCAAGGCGATCGTAGCGGTTGCCCGGCTGCTGGCCTGGCGCCTGTTCCGTTACTGAGGAAGCACGCACATGTTCGATACCAGCTTCACCTGGAACGATTTCCTCTACCTGCTCGACGGTGCCTGGGTCACCCTGCAGCTGACTTTCTGGGCCATCCTGCTGGGCTCCTTCGCCGGCCTGCTGTTCGGCCTGCTGCGTGCCCTGCTGCCCCGCGCCACCCTGCCGCTGGCCTGGGTACTCGACGTGTTTCGCAGCGTGCCTCTGCTCATCCAGTTCGTGCTGTTCAACTCGTTCAAGAGCATCGCCGGCATCGACATCAGCGCCTTCGCGGTGGGCTGCATCGTGCTGGGCATCTACGCCGCCGCCTACTTCACCGAGATCGTGCGGGCCGGTGTGCTGTCGGTGCCGTTCACCCTGCGCCGCGCCAGCCGCTCCCTGGGCCTGAGCTATGTGCAGGACCTGCGCTACATCGTCCTGCCGATGGCCACGCGGGTGGCCTTCCCCGGCTGGCTGAACCTGGTGCTCAGCGTGATGAAGGACACCGCGCTGGTCATGTGGATCGGCATCGTCGAGCTGCTGCGCGCTTCGCAAACCATCGTTACACGCATTCAGGAGCCGCTGCTGGTGCTGTGCATCGCCGGCCTCATCTACTACGTCATGAGCCTGGTGGTCGCCCAACTGGGCGCCCGTCTGGAAAGAAGGTGGCAGGAAAATGATTGAGATCGACAACGTATACAAATCCTTCGGCGACCTCGAAGTGATCAAGGGCGTCAGCCTGACCGTGAACAAGGGTGAAGTGGTGTCGATCATCGGCGGCTCCGGCTCCGGCAAATCGACCCTGCTGATGTGCATCAACGGCCTGGAGTCCATCAAGAGCGGCAGCATCCGCGTCGACGGTACCGAAGTTCACGCACCGGGCACCGACATCAACAAGCTGCGGCAGAAGATCGGCATCGTGTTCCAGCAGTGGAACGCCTTCCCGCACCTGACGGTGCTGGAAAACGTCATGCTGGCGCCGCGCAAGGTGCTCGGCCTGAGCAAGCAGGAGGCCGAAGCCATCGCCGTGCAGCAACTGACCCACGTGGGCCTGGGCGAGAAGCTCAAGGTGTTCCCCGGCAAGCTGTCCGGCGGCCAGCAGCAGCGCATGGCGATCGCCCGCGCCCTGGCCATGAGCCCCGATTACATGCTGTTCGACGAGGCCACCAGCGCCCTCGACCCGCAGTTGGTCGGCGAAGTGCTCGACACCATGCGCATGCTCGCCGAAGACGGCATGACCATGGTGCTGGTGACCCACGAGATTCGCTTCGCCCGAGACGTGTCCGACCGTGTGGCGTTCTTCCGCAACGGCCTGGTCCACGAGATCGGCGCGCCCGAGCAGGTGCTCGGCAACCCGCAACGACCGGAAACCGCCGACTTCCTCAAGTCGGTTCACTAAAGAGGACTGCCCCGTGCGCTCCAGCAAAGTCATTCATGTGGTCAGTTGCCATGCCGAAGGTGAAGTCGGTGACGTCATCGTCGGCGGCGTCGCGCCACCACCCGGCGATACCCTGTGGCAGCAGTCGCGCTGGATCGAACAGGACGACTTCCTGCGTAACTTCGTGCTCAACGAACCGCGCGGTGGCGTGTTCCGCCACGTCAACCTGCTGGTGCCGGCGAAGAACCCCAAGGCGCAGATGGGCTGGATCATCATGGAGCCAGCCGACGTACCGCCGATGTCCGGCTCCAACTCGCTGTGCGTGGCCACCGTGCTGCTCGACAGCGGCATCCTGCCGATGACCGAGCCGCAGACCTTCCTGACACTGGAAGCGCCCGGCGGCCTGGTGGAAGTGATCGCCGACTGCGCGGGTGGCAAGGCCGAGCGGGTCGAGGTGAAGAACGTACCCTCGTTCGCCGACAAGCTCGACGCCTGGATCGAGGTCGAAGGCCTGGGTTCGCTGCAGGTCGATACCGCCTACGGCGGCGACAGCTTCGTGATCGCCGATGCACGTCACCTGGGGTTTGCCATCCAGGCCGATGAAGCGGCCGATCTGGTCGCCGTGGGCCTGCGTATCACCAAGGCCGCCAACGAGCAGCTCGGCTTCCAGCATCCGCTTAACCCGGACTGGAGCCATATCTCCTTCTGCCAGATCGCCGCTCCGGTAGTTCACGAGAACGGCATCGCCACGGGCGCCAATGCGGTGGTCATCCGCCCCGGCAAGATCGACCGCTCACCCTGCGGCACCGGCTGCTCGGCACGCATGGCGGTGCTGCATGCCAAGGGTCAGCTGGCGCTGGGCGAACGCTTCATCGGCCGCTCGATCATCGGCTCCGAATTCCACTGCCGCATCGACTCGCTGGCCGACGTGGCCGGCCGTCCGGCGATCTACCCCTGCCTATCCGGCCGCGCGTGGATCACCGGTACTCACCAGCACCTGCTCGACCCGAGCGATCCGTGGCCAACGGGCTATCGCCTGTCGGACACCTGGCCGGTGGAGCTGAAGCTGTAAGAGCCAGCTCACGATCAGCTGCGCGTCGGCGCTACTGCGTTAAAAACAAGCTCGGAATGCTCATTTAGCACTCGTAAACTCCGCTTCCTCGCTTGTTTTTGCCTTGTATCGCTCTAGCTCGCAAGATCGTGAACCGGTTCTAAAACGTATTGAAGATTTGAAACTGCCGGTTCGCCGGCGCAACGAACCGGGCGCCATGCCCAACAACGGAAAACGGACGGCCTGCTACGGCCATCTGTTTTCGTATACGAAATACTTTTAATCTGCCCAGGAGGCAACACCATGAGCAGCAACATCTTCACCGGCACCATCCCCGCCCTGATGACCCCCTGCACCGCCGAGCGCAAGCCGGACTTCGACGCCCTGGTGCGCAAGGGCCAGGAGCTGATCCAGGCCGGCATGAGCGCGGTGGTCTACTGCGGTTCCATGGGCGACTGGCCGTTGCTCACCGAAGCCCAACGCCAGGAAGGGGTTGCACGCCTGGTCGCTGCCGGCATCCCGACCATCGTCGGCACCGGTGCGGTGAACAGCCGCGAAGCGGTTTCCCACGCCGCCCACGCCGCCAAGGTCGGTGCCCATGGCCTGATGGTCATCCCCCGCGTGTTGTCCCGTGGCGCTTCACCGGCCGCCCAGGAAGCGCACTTCGCCGCCATTCTCGAAGCGGCGCCAGAGCTTCCGGCAGTGATCTACAACAGCCCGTACTACGGCTTCGCAACCCGCGCCGAGCTGTTCTTCAAGCTGCGTCGCCAGTACGCCAACCTGATCGGCTTCAAGGAATTCGGCGGCGCCGCCGACATGCGCTACGCCGCCGAGCACATCACCTCGCAGGATGAGGACGTGATTCTCATGGCCGGCGTCGACACCCAGGTGGTGCATGGCTTCGTCAATTGCGGTGCGACTGGCGCCATCACCGGTATCGGCAACGCCCTGCCGCGCGAAGTGCTGCAACTGGTCGAGCTGAGCAAGAAGGCCGCCAAGGGCGACGCCGTTGCCCGCCGCCTTGCCCTGGAGCTGTCCGAGGCGCTGAACGTGCTGTCGTCCTTCGACGAAGGCACCGACCTGGTCCTCTACTACAAGCACCTGATGGTGCTGGGCGGCGACCAGGAATACGCCCTGCACTTCTACGAAAGCGATGCCCTCAGCGACGCCCAGCGTAACTACGCCGAGACGCAATACACGCTGTTCCGCCAGTGGTACGCCAACTGGTCGGCCGAAAACAACGCCGCCTGATCGCTGTACGTCGGCCGGGTGGCTCCAGCGCATCCGGCCGAGCGGGTGCACCGCACTGCGTGAAGCCATCGTCGGTGCAGCAGTGAGCTGACCCGTCAGCCACTACACGGCGAAGACCGTGCCCACATCGAAGCCATCATGGCCAAGGCACAGGCCAACCGTCCGCACCAGCCGGATGCCGGCCTTTGACAACAGCTACAGCTGCATGATGCGGGAGACCACCCCCCGCTTCTTTGGCCTCATCTGCCTTGCCTGATAGATGCGCACGCCGCGTACCTGGCAAACACATAAAGACCAAGGGGAACAGGATGATCAACAAGACCACTCAGCTTTTTGCCGCTCTCGGCCTGGCGCTTTGCTGCGCGACCACCCAGGCGGCCAGCTACACCTATTCGGTACCGACTTCGGTCCCGGAAGGCAGTTTCTTCTTCGACAACTTCCTCAAACGCTTCGCCAGCAACGCCGCCCTGCTCACCGATGGCGGGGTGAAAATTCGCCCGGTCGGCGCCGGTGTGATCGTACCGCCGTTCCAGGTCTATGAGTCGGTGCAGAACGGCGTGCTCAAGGCCGGCCACTCCACGCCTACCTATCTGGTCAACCAGGACCCGTTGAACAACGTGTTCGCCGGCTACCCGGGCGGCATGTCCGGCGAGGAAACCCTGGCCTGGCTCTATGAAGGCAACGGACTCAAGTACTTGCAGGAATTCCGCCGCAAGAATATGGGCCTGCACAGTCTGGTGGTCGGTGTCGGCAGCACTGAAGTACTGGCCCACTCCAACAAGAAGATCGACAAGCTCGAAGACTTCAAAGGCCTGAAATTCCGCACCGCCGGTGCCTGGGCCGAAGTGATTCAGCAGGTCGGCGCATCGCCCACCGTGGTGCCGCCAGGGGAGATCTACACCCTGCTGCAACGCAAGGGCGTGGATGCCGTCGAGTGGGCGACGCCAGGTGCCAACCTGACCGAAGGCTTCCATGAAGTGGCGCCTTACCTGCTCACCCCCGGCGTGCATCAGCCGTCGTTCGTCTGGGAGTTCTTCATGACCGAGGAGAACTGGAATGCCATCGACGAGAAGACCCGCGCCAAGCTGGAAGAGGCAGCCAAGCTGACCACGATGCAGAGCTACTTCCACTTCCTCGATCGTGACATGCAGGCGATGGACACCTATCGCAAGGCCGGCATCGAGATCATCGAGCTGGACAAGAGCATCACCGACGACCTGGCCCAGCGCGGTAACAAGCTGATCGCCGACAAGCTCGAAGCACGCAAGGCGGACGACATCGACGCCAAGGCCATCTTCAAGGACTACAGCAACTACCTGCAGCGCTGGTCGGAAAACTCCTCCTACCTCTACAGACATTAAGCCGCACGATTGGCGGGCATCTCTAAAAACTACCTGCGTTGGCATAACTGCGTTAAAACAAGCTCAAAATGCTCATTTACAGCCAGTAAATTCCGCTTTTTCGCTTGTTTTCGCCTTGTTCTGACCGCCTCGCCCAGGTTTTTAGACGCGCCCTGACGAGACAAGACCGGCCACCACGGTGGCCGGTCACAGGAGGCGTTATGAACACCAGATGGTACAACTGGCCGGCGCAGATACTGCTCGCCGTGGCCTCGAGCATGGCGTTGATCATGGTGCTGGTGATGATCTACGAAGTCTTCGCCCGCTATGCCCTCAACAGCCCGACGCTCTGGGCCTTCGATATTTCCTACATGCTCAATGGCTGCATCTTCCTGCTCGGCTGCGCCTACGCGCTGAAGGAAGAAACCCATGTACGTGTCGACTTCCTTTCCTCGCGGTTCAAGCCCGCCGCCCAACGCTGGCTCAATGCGGCCTTCTACCTGCTGGTGCTGGTACCCACCATCGGTGGCCTTACCTTCGTCGCCAGTCGGCGCGCCTGGCACGCCTTCGTCTCTGGCGAGGTCGAGCACGTCAGCCCCTGGGCGCCGCTCATGTGGCCGTTCTACCTGGCACTGGCGGTTGGCCTCGCCGGCCTGACCTACCAGCTCATCGTCGATGCCGTGCTGTTCATCGGCAATCGCAAGCAGCCCGGCACCAAGGAACACTGACCGATGATGGAATACATACCTGTACTGATGTTCGTGCTGCTGTTCCTGTTCATCTTCCTCGGCATTCCAGTGTCCTTCTCGCTGATCAGCGTGTCGTTCCTGTTCGGCATGTTCATGTTCGGCGACAACATCCTGCAGCAGATGTACGGCTCGCTGCTGCAGGCTTCGACCAACTTCGCCCTGTCGGCGATTCCGTTGTTCGTGTTGATGGGCGCGATCCTCGAACGTACCGGCCTGGCGCAGCGTCTGTTCAATGCGCTGCAGCTGTGGCTCGGCGGCTTCTCCGGCGGCCTGGCGATTTCCTCGATGCTGATGTGCGGCATCTTCGCTGCCAGCTCCGGCGTGGTCGGCGCGGTGGAGATCGTGGTGGGCATGATGGCTATTCCGGCCATGTCCAAATACCAGTACGACCGCGCGCTGATCTCCGGCACCATCTGCGGCGGTGGCTCGCTGGGGGCGATCATCCCGCCGTCGGTGATCGTCGTTGTATATGCCTCGATGGCGCAGCTATCGATCGGCCAATTGTTCGCCGCCACGCTGTTCCCAGGGCTGTTGATGCTGGGCCTGTTCCTGCTCTACATCATCATCGTCTGCTGGCTGAAGCCCTCGCTGGCGCCGGCTGTACCGGAGATGAAGGCCACGCCACTGGGCGAGAAGCTGAAGATCACCATCAGCGCGCTGATCCCGCCGCTGCTGCTGATCGCTGCCGTGCTCGGTTCGATGCTCGCCGGTATCGCCTCGCCCACCGAGTCGGCCGCCGTGGGTGCGTTCGGTGCCGCCGTGCTGGCCATCTGGTTCCGCGAGCTGACCCTCTCACGGCTGATCGAGGCGCTGATCAGCACCATCAAGATCACCTCGATGATCATGTTGATCGTCGCTGGCGGCATCATGTTCACCGCCATCTTCGCCGCCAGCGGCGGTGGCTGGTTGATCGGCGACTTCATGGAGGAGATGAATTTCAGCCCTTACGTGCTGATCCTCATCCTGATGTTGATGGTGTTCTTCGCCGGCATGGTGCTGGACTGGATTTCCCTGGTGCTGATCTTCGTGCCGATCTTCACCCCGTTGGTGAAAGCTGCCGGTATCGACCCGGTGTGGTTCGCGGTGATGTTCATGGTGGTGGTGCAGACCTGCTACCTGACACCGCCTCTGGCGCCTTCGGTGTTCTACCTCAAGTCCATCGCCCCGCCGGGTTACGGTTATGGCGTGATGTACCGCGGCGTGCTGCCCTTCATCGCCATCCAACTGCTGCTGTTTTTGCTGATCCTGGCCATGCCCGGTATCGCCACCTGGCTGCCCAGGCAGCTGTTCTAGGAGGCTGGCCTGCAGATGTTTCATGCACGACCGAAAAAAGGCGATAGCAGTCATTTGTAGGGTGGACGACGCTTCATCCGTCCACCGCTCTGCGATCGCGATGGTGGATGAAAAGAGCGTCAGCTACGCGCCCCGATCCACCCTACGGCTGCTTCCTCCTTTAACTTGCCACTTGCCACTTGCCGCTTATGGCTGCTTTTTGCTTGTCGCGTTTCAGGTTCGCTAGAACGATTCAAAGCGCAGTCAGCCCGCCCACCTGCTGGGCTGGCTGATTGCAGACTTGCGCAACTTATCAGACATCGTACAATCAAAGCCTTTCCGTACGTGTTCATACGTCACCAACAGGAGCTCACAATGCCCGCTACCATCGGCCACAACATCATCGGCGGCGCGTACAGCGCAG
>NZ_FNDG01000021.1 GCF_900100535.1 Phytopseudomonas flavescens | reverse complement strand
TCCTGTCAAGCTGTTTTTGAAGAACTTCTTCTTTCTTCTCAACACCTTGCAGCGCCCCACCAGACCATCTTCTCTCCAGCGGGAGGCGCATTCTACAGCGTTACAAACCGCTGTCAACCACCTCTTCAACCGCTTTCGATCCAGCCTGATCGAACCACCAACAGAACCACTCAAACCACCCTGTCGATGCCGGCGCATTCTACTCGAATTCGCCGTCCTTGCAACCTTTATTTTCGTCTAACTCCTTGTTTAAAAAGAAGTTTTCAGATCAGGCAGCGCCGGAAGTGGTGCGCATTATAGGCCCCCTCGCTTTCTGGTCAAGGGGTTATTTCATCCAATTGCAATAAAACCACTCAGCCGGCTTTCCCTCTATATAAGCAGCAGCTCAGAGGACACTATCTGAGCCCCAGGCGCCTGGCCAGGCGCTGCAGGTTGGCACGGTCCACATCCAGTTCGCGGGCTACATCGGCCCAGCGCCCGGCATGGCGGGCCAGTGCTGCGTCTATAAGGCGCCGCTGGTATTCATCCACTGCATCGCGCAACCCCAGGCCGGTGGTCGACGCCTCGGCAGCGCCGCTCGAGGGGCGCTCTTCTTCCCCAGGCATCACGGTGGATGGATGCAGGTCCAGTGCGCGGCTATCGATGGTGAGTATCTGTGGGCGTTCCACGCATGCCGACAACGCCTTGATGGCTGCACGGCCGATCAGGTGCTCCAGTTCGCGGACATTGCCCGGCCAGTCATGCTGCAACAAGGTTTTCTGGGCATCGGCAGCAAGGCGCAGGCTACGCAGCCCAAGCCGTGCACGGTTGTCTTCCAGGAAGTAGCCGGCGAGCAGCAGCACGTCACGCCCCCGCTCGCGCAGTGCCGGCACCTTGAGTGGGTAAACGCTGAGGCGATGATAGAGGTCGGCGCGAAATCGCCCGGCTCGTACCTCTTCGGCCAGGTCACGGTTGCTGGCGGCCAGCACCCGCACGTCCACACGATGCTCCCGGTCCGAGCCTACCCGTTGTAGCTGGCCACTCTGCAGCACCCTCAACAGCTTCGACTGCACGGCAAGCGGTAGCTCGCCCACCTCATCGAGAAACAGAGTGGCACCATCGGCCACCTCGAACTTGCCACGACGCTCACTGACAGCCCCCGAGAACGCTCCACGGACATGACCGAACAGCTCGCTCTCCACCAGGGTATCGGGCAACGCCGCACAGTTGATGCTGACCATCGGCCGCGAGGCACGGGCGGAAGCTGCATGCAAGGCTTCGGCAACCAGCTCCTTGCCCACACCGGTTTCGCCGCTGATGAGGACGGTCAGGTCACTGCCGCCGACCAGCGCTATTTCCTGAAGCAGGGCCTTGTGCCTGGGGCTCTGACCGATCATCTCCCGGGGTCGTACGGCGTCGGCCGCTTGTTTATAGAGTTCGGCGCGGCGCTGTTCGTCTTCCACGCGGCCCATCAGCAGGCTGATCCGCTCGCTGGCTGCCACCGTCGCGGCGGCCAGGCTGGCGAAAGCCTCCAGCATGCCGAGGTCGACACGGCCAAAGCTGCTCGACTGCAGCGAGTCCAGGGTCAGCAGCCCCCAGAGCTGCTCCTTTACATAGAGCGGACAACCCAGGCAGTCATGAACCTCGAGATGGCCATGCTGCCCGTCGAGCAGCCCATCATAAGGATCGGGCAGTTCGCAGTCCGCGGCGAAGCGGGTGGGGCCACGGTGCTGCAGCAACTCGTGCAAACGGGGATGCTCGCTCACCTTGAAACGCCGGCCCATGGTATCGGCACTGAGCCCCTCCACCGAGAGCGGCACCAGCACGTCGCCATCGAGCCTGAGCAGTGCCACCGCATCACAGGGAAACAACTGCCGCAGCGCAGCAAGCAGCCGACGATAGCGCTCGCTTTCGGGTAGCTCAAGGGACAGGTCATCGACCAATGGCAGCAGAGAGAGAAGCAGGGGGCTGGAGGTCATAAAGACACCAAGAGAGTCATATAGACTCGAAATAGAACGAGTCAAAAAGACTCATAGCACGCGCAAGCCCAGCAATCCAGCGGCTTTGCGAGTTGGCACGGGATCTGTAATGACCAAGGCAACCAACGTTCATGCCTTGCGACAGGAACCATCACCATGCTGACCAACCCACAACGCACCCTTATCAAAGCCACCGTCCCCTTGCTGGAAACCGGCGGTGAAGCGCTGACCCGACACTTCTACGCCATGATGCTGGAGGAGTATCCCCAGGTTCGCCCGCTGTTCAACCAGGCCCACCAGGCCAGTGGCGACCAGCAACGTGCCCTGGCCAACGGCGTGCTCATGTACGCCCGGCATATCGACCAGCTCGAAGCACTCGGCCCGCTGGTGGGCCGCATCGTCAACAAGCACGTGGCCTTGCAGATCCTGCCGGAGCATTACCCCATCGTCGGCACCTGCCTGCTGCGCGCCATTCGCGAGGTACTGGGCGAGGAGATCGCTACCGATGAGGTCATCGACGCCTGGGCTGCCGCTTACGGGCAACTGGCAGATATCCTGATCGGTGCCGAGGAAAGCGCCTACCGTGAACACGAACAGGCGCCGGGCGGTTGGCGTGGCTCGCGGGACTTCAAGGTGGTGGCCAAAACCGTGGAAAGCGAGGAAATCACCTCCTTCCATCTGGCGCCCGTCGATGGCGGTGAGGTGCTGGTTCAGCAGCCCGGACAGTACATCGGCCTGCGCCTGGTCATCGATGGCAAGGAGCAGCGCCGCAACTACTCGCTGTCCGCCCGGGGCAACGGCCGTGAGTACCGCATCAGCGTCAAGCGCGAGGCAGGCGGCAAGGTTTCCAACTACTTGCACGACCACGTCCAGGTCGGCGATACCCTGGAGCTGTTCCCGCCAGCCGGTGACTTCGTGCTGCGTCAGTCGGACAAGCCTCTGGCGCTGATCACTGCCGGCGTGGGTATCACGCCGGCGCTGGCGATGGTCGAAGCCGCCCGCGAGAGCGGACGCCCCATCCACTTCATTCATTATGCACGCCATGGCGGCGTACATGCCTTCAGGCAATGGATCGAAGAGCAGAACCGCGACTACCCGCAGATCAGCTATCGGTTCTGCTACAGCGAGCCGCGCGATGGCGACAGGCCACACGGCCAGGGCGTGATCAGCCGTGAGCAACTGGCCAACTGGCTGCCTGAAAAGCGCGATCTGGATGCCTACTTCCTGGGGCCAAAACCCTTCATGGCTCAGGTGAAGCGTCACTTGCGGGAGCTCGGCGTACCAGCGGAGCAGTGCCACTACGAGTTCTTCGGCCCGGCCTCCGAGCTGGATGCCTGACGCGCACGCTTATTAACAGAAGCGGGTCAGATCACGCCCTGACGGCGTAGCGCCTCGATCTCGCTGACGTCCAGCCCAAGCACCTCGGCGAGGACGCGCTCGGTGTGCTCGCCCAGCAGCGGAGGCGCCTGGCGGTACTCCACCGGGCTGGCCGACAGGCGCAGCGGGCTGGCTACCTGCGGCGTATTGCCGGCCAGGGGGTGTGGCAGGTCGATACGCAGGCCGCGGGCGATCACTTGAGGGTCGGCGAAGACCTGCTCAAGGTCGTTGACCGGCCCGCACGGCACACCTGCCGCCTCCAGCAGGCCGACCCACTCGACCGTGGTGCGGAACACCGTGGCCTGGCGGATCAGCGGGATCAGCTCGGCGCGATGGGCGACGCGCTGAGCGTTGCTGGCGAAACGCGGATCGACACCCCACTCGGGATGCCCGGCCACGTCGCAGAACTGGCGGAACTGGCTGTCATTGCCAACCGTGAGGATCAGGTCGCCATCGGCGGTGGGGAACGCCTGATAGGGGACGATGTTCGGGTGGGCATTGCCCAGGCGCTTCGGTGACACACCGGTGGTCAGGTAATTCATCGCCTGATTGGCCAGACAGGCGACCTGCACGTCGAGCAGCGCCATGTCGATGTGCTGGCCTTCACCGGTCTTTTCACGATGGGCCAGGGCGGCCAGCACGGCGACCGTCGCATAGAGGCCGGTGAGGATATCGGTTAGCGCGACGCCGACCTTGACCGGCCCACCGCCCTCCCCGCCATCGGGCTGGCCGGTGAGGCTCATCAGCCCGCCAAGCCCCTGGATCATGAAGTCGTAGCCGGCCCGCTTGGCGTAAGGGCCGCTCTGGCCGAAGCCGGTGATGGAGCAGTAGATCAGCCGTGGGTTGATCGCCTTCAGGCTGGCGTAGTCCAGCCCGTAGGCAGCCAGGCCGCCAACCTTGAAGTTCTCGATGAGGATGTCCGACTTGCTCGCCAGCTCGCGCACCAGGCGTTGACCTTCCACCTGGGTGAAGTCGAGGGTAAGCGATTGCTTGTTGCGGTTGGCCGAGAGGAAATAGGCCGCTTCGCTGGTATCGCATCCCTCATCGTCGCGCAGGTAGGGCGGGCCCCAATGGCGAGTGTCGTCGCCGACTTTCGGGCGTTCGACCTTGATCACCTCGGCGCCGAGGTCGGCGAGGTTCTGTCCACACCAGGGCCCGGCGAGTACGCGGGACAGGTCGAGCACACGGAGATGGGAAAGGGCACCGGACATCGCAGAGGCCTCGTGCAAGCGTGACGCGGGAGCGTCACCGGCGGCGTTCCCACGCGGACGGTTCGACATGGGAACAACGTTTCAACCACAGGTAGACGTAACCGGGCACCGGTGGTTGTCTTCGCTTTTTCTTGTGGCTTGGAGCTTGCCGCTAGAAAAAGGCCTGGATGCCGGTCTGCGCGCGGCCGAGGATCAGTGCGTGCACGTCATGGGTACCTTCGTAGGTGTTCACCACCTCGAGGTTGACCAGGTGGCGGGCCACGCCGAACTCGTCACTGATACCGTTACCGCCGAGCATGTCGCGGGCCAGGCGCGCGATATCCAACGCCTTGCCACAACTGTTGCGCTTCATGATCGAGGTGATCTCCACCGCAGCGGTACCTTCATCCTTCATCCGTCCCAGGCGCAGGCAGCCTTGCAGGGCCAGAGTGATCTCGGTCTGCATGTCGGCCAGCTTTTTCTGGATCAACTGGTTGGCAGCCAGCGGGCGACCGAACTGCTGACGGTCCAGGGTGTACTGACGCGCGGTGTGCCAGCACGCCTCGGCGGCTCCCAGGGCTCCCCAACTGATGCCGTAGCGGGCAGAGTTGAGGCAGGTGAACGGGCCACGCAGGCCGCGCACGTCCGGGAAGGCGTTCTCTTCGGGGCAGAACACGTTGTCCATGACGATCTCACCGGTGATCGAGGCGCGCAGGCCGACCTTGCCGTGGATCGCTGGAGCCGACAGCCCTTCCCAACCCTTTTCCAGCACGAAACCGCGGATTTCGCCGGCGTCATCCTTGGCCCAGACCACGAAGACATCCGCGATAGGAGAATTGGTGATCCACATCTTGCTGCCGCTCAGGCGGTAGCCACCGTCGACCTTCTTCGCCCGGGTGATCATCGAGCCCGGATCGGAGCCGTGGTTGGGCTCGGTGAGGCCGAAGCAGCCGATGTATTCACCGGTGGCCAGTTTGGGCAGGTACTTCTGCCTGGTGGCTTCGTTGCCGAACTCAAAGATCGGCACCATCACCAGCGACGACTGCACGCTCATCATCGAACGGTAGCCGGAATCCACACGCTCCACTTCGCGAGCGATCAGGCCGTAGCACACGTAGTTGAGACCACTGCCGCCATAGGCTTCGGGGATGGTCGCGCCGAGCAGCCCGGTGTCGCCCATCTCACGGAAAATCGCCGGGTCGGTCTTTTCATGACGGAAGGCCTCGAGAACCCGCGGCGCCAGCTTGTCGGCGGCGAACTGCTCGGCGCTGCCCTGCACCATGCGTTCTTCTTCGGTGAGCTGCTGATCGAGCAGCAGCGGGTCGATCCAGTTGAAGCTTGCCTTGGCGGCCATCGCAGAATCCTCGTGCGTGAACAGTTCTTGTTGGCCTTAGCCTAGGCAGCCGCCCACCTCTCGGCAAACGAGTAATTCGCACGCAGTTGTGCACCAAGCTCACTCCGAGATAGCCTGACCAACCTATAAAAGCACAGATTAGTGAGGCGCTCGCATACATGCGTCGCAAGATCCCCAGCACGGCAGCGCTGATCGCCTTCGAGGCCTCGGCACGCCATCAGAGCTTCACACGCGCGGCGGACGAACTGGCGCTGACCCAAGGCGCCGTCTGCCGGCAGATCGCCGGGTTGGAGCAGTTTCTTGGCGTGGAGCTGTTCCGCCGTTCGCGACGGGGCGTAGTGCTTACCGAAGCGGGCACCGCCTATGCTGGCAAGGTCGCCGCCCAGCTCGATGCCGTGGAGCGCGACACCCTGGCGCTGATGGGAGCTCAAGGCGCCATGAGCCTGGAGCTGGCCGTGGTGCCGACCTTCGCCACCCAATGGTTGCTGCCACGCTTGAAGGATTTCCAGAGACTGCACCCGCAGGTCACCGTACACCTGACCAACCGCACCCGACCGTTCCTGTTCGCCGATACCGGTTTCGACGCAGCGATCTACTTCGGCGATGGCGACTGGTCAGGTACCGCAGCGCACTTCCTGATGCACGAACACCTGATGCCAGTGTGCAGCCCGGCCCTGCTGAAGGGCGCCGCCGTGAGCGCCGAGCGGATCGCCGAGCTGCCACTGCTGCAGCAGAGCACCCGGCCCTACGCCTGGCGCCAGTGGTTCGCGGCGCAGGGGCTGAATGTCGGCCGCGACATGACCGGCCCGCGCCTGGAGCTGTTCTCCATGCTCGCCCAGGCGGCCTGCCAGGAGATGGGCGTGGCGCTGATTCCGCCCTTCCTGATCCAGCGCGAACTGGCCGACGGCAGCCTGGTGGTCGCCCTCGACCATCCAGTTCCGGACAACGGCCGCGCCTATTACCTGACCGTACCGGAGCGCAAGGTCGAGTCCGCGGCGCTCAGGGCCTTTCGTGACTGGCTGTTGGGTGAGGCACAGCAGTATCGGGGGGCGATAGGCTGAGCAACGATGCATGGCGGACAGAGGGCAGCAGCGGACTTTTTGGCTGTAGATATAGGTGTGCCTGGCTGACGCTTTGCCCACGCGGCTAGCCCTGCCTACCCTTGATGACCGTAATGGTGGACAAAAAGAGCGTTGTCCACCCAACGTCGCTTTCGCCTCGTTGCGCTCAACCGACCCGCCCGCGAGGCAGTGCGTCTGCCACGCCTGATCGGTGGAGGCCGCAAACGTGGGCAAATGCAGTATCCTGCGGGTCGTTCTTGACCACTGCCAGAACCACCTTGTCTTTTATAGCCTCCAGCAAAAGCCTCGTTTTCCGGATCATCGCGCTGATGCAACGGCATCCCGGCGCCATCGCCATATTCGGTTTCCTATCCGGGGTGGCGAGCTTCGTACTGGTCGACCGCCAGGCCGGGCTGGCCAAGGTGGTGGCGCTGGTGATGCTGGTCAGCTGGCTCTGGCTGATCCTGGAAAACATGCTGCGCGAGCGCATCGCGGCCCGCTTCGGTTTCGAGCTGCCGCGACCTTTGCTGCGCTATGCCACGCAGATGATCCACCAGGAAAGCCTGTTCTTCGTCCTGCCGTTCTTCTTCATCACCACCACCTGGAACAGCAGCCAGGCCCTGTTCAGCGGGCTGTTGGCCGCAGCGGCGCTGGTGTCGATCACCGACCCGCTCTACTACAAGTGGCTGGCACCACGGCGCTGGATCTTCCTCGCCTATCACACCCTGGCGCTGTTCGCGGTGATGCTCACGGCGCTGCCGATCATCTTCAAGCTCAACACCACCGAGAGCTATCAGTATTCGCTGGCGGCCGCCGTGCTGCTGTCGTTTCCCAGCCTGTTCAGCATCATCACCGTGCGCAAATGGTGGCGGGGCCTGCTGTTGATCGGCCTGACCCTGGCCATCGGCGCCTTCGGCTGGCTGGCTCGGGTCTGGGTGCCACCTGCCACCCTGTGGCTCACCGAGGTGGCGATCACCACGGAGTTCGACAATCAGAATCGCTCCCCTGGAACAGGCCTCGAAGAATTGAGTGCCAGTCAGCTACGCAGCACCGGCCTGTATGCCTACACGGCGATCAATGCGCCCCGCGGGCTCGATGAACGCATCTACCACGTCTGGAAACACAACGGCCGGGAGCTGGAACGCATCGCCCTGAACATTCATGGCGGGCGCGAAAAAGGCTACCGGGCCTGGACCCACAAGCAGAACTTCCCGCAGGACGTGGAAGGTAGCTGGCAGATTCAGGTGTTGACGGAGGCAGGCCAGATGATCGGCGTGCTGCGCTTCGAGGTGACCCCGGGTGCCGCGCCGCAGCCTGCTGCGAGTGAATCGCCGCCTGATCGGCCGACGCAAACCGGCACCAGCGAACCGACACCCCCTCAGCCGAAGAACCAGTAGCACACGGCGATCGCCGCGACCACCCCGGAGAACTCGGCCAGCAGCGCACAGCCCACGGCATGCCGGGCACGCTGAATACCCACGGCGCCGAAGTACACGGCCAGCACGTAGAAGGTGGTTTCCGTACTGCCCTGAATGATCGCTGCCGCAAGGGCCGGGAAGCTGTCGACACCCTGGCTCTGCATGGTTTCGATCAGCATGGCCCGTGCCGCGCTGCCGGAGAACGGCTTGACCATCGCAGTCGGCAGGGCGTCGACGAAACGAGTATCCCAGCCGCCCCAGGCGACGATCCAGCGGATACCATCCAGCGCCAGCTCCAGGGCACCGGACGCGCGCAACACGCCCACCGCACAGAGCATCGCCACCAGATACGGCAACAGGCTCTTGGCCACATCGAAGCCTTCCTTGGCACCCTCGATGAACTGCTCGTAGACCTGCACCTTGCGCAGCGCGCCGATCACCACGAAGGCGATGATGATGCCGAACAGCGTCAGGTTGCCGAGTAGCGATGACAAGGCTGCAAGGGCGGTGGCGGACATGCCGGCGAGCATCGCCATGAAACCGCCGAGCAGCAGTGCGCCGGGAATCATGTAGGCCAGCACGACCGGATCCCACAAACGCAGGCGCTGCATGATGGCCACGGAAAACAGGCCAACCAGAGTGGAAACGCTGGTCGCCAGCAGGATCGGCAGGAACACCAGCGTCGGATCGGGCGCACCTTGCTGGGCACGGTACATGAAGATGGTGACGGGCAGCAGGGTCAGCGACGAGGCGTTGAGCACCAGAAAGAGGATTTGCGCGTTGCTCGCCGTGGTGCTGCTGGGGTTGAGCTCCTGCAGGGAGCGCATGGCCTTGAGGCCGATGGGCGTGGCTGCGTTGTCCAGCCCCAGGCCGTTGGCGGCGAAGTTCATGGTGATCAAACCCAGTGCCGGATGGCCCCGCGGTACATCAGGCATCAAGCGGGCGAACAGTGGCCCGAGCAGCCGTGCCAGAGCATCCACCAGCCCGGCCTTTTCAGCGATGCGCAACAAGCCGAGCCACAGGGTCAGCGTACCGAACAGCAGTACCATCACTTCGACCGACAACTTGGCCATGGCGAACAGGCTTTCCACCATCGCAGCGAACACCGCCGGGTCGTCGGCCAACAGCCAGCGGCTCAGTCCTGCCACCGCCGCTGTTACGAAAAAGCTCAGCCACAGGCCGTTGAGCATAGGTCACCCCCCTAGAACATAGCGGCTGATGATAACGCGGCCAGGGAGGAGAAGTGGAAGCGGGAGGTGAGGGAGCGCTTGAGATTTTACCGACCGCAGATGGAGCAACGGCGCCAGAAGGCGCCGTCAGCAGCATCAGTACCAGTTGGGGTCTTTCTTCAACTGTTCCTGCAGCAATTGCTTGATGCCGTCGTCCGGCTCACCGAGCCAACGCAAATCGGCATGCTCACTGGGCGCCTTATCCTTGGGCAAGCCTTCGGGCAGCTGTACCCAAAGCGCATAAGCGTCATCCTTGTCCGGGGTGAAGGCAACGTAAAGGCGCTGATTGAAACAATTGGATGTTTCGCACAATTGCCCGACCAGATAGTGGTCACCGTCTTCTTCCAGCGTTCTCATGGGCGTGGCTACGCCGCTGAGATTGATTACCCACTCGGGTAAACGCTCCTCGTCCTGAATGAGTTCCTTCCAGGCTTCACGGTAGTCGGGATTGCTCCCGAGCAGGTCGTTCAGGTGGAATTCACCATCGTTGGCGGCCAAGGCCGCCGCGCTACCACCCAACATCAGGGCGGCAACGAGGGTCTTGAATCGAGTCATTGCCATGGCCTAGCCCCGAGGGCGGCGGCCCATGATGAACGAAACGATGAACATGACCAGGAACACCACGAAAAGGATTTTCGCGATACCTGTGGCAGTGCCTGCGATACCACCGAAGCCCAGAACGGCAGCGACAATGGCGATGATCAGAAAGGTAATGGCCCAACTCAGCATGGCGTTTCTCCTTGGTTTTTTGAGATATTGCGGGTGTAGCGGTTAAAAACGGATCGCCGTTCAGAACACCCAACGGGTCTGCCTGACGGGTGCATCGACAGCCTCGGCGCGCACCCAGTCACCCGTAGCCTGCTGCGCACTGACGATCTGCAGTGACGCCTGGGTGACGGCTGCCGCAGCCGCTGGCTGGAAACGTGTCTGGCTGGTTGCCTGCGGTTCTGCGAGCTTCGCCTGAGGAGCCTTGAACGACACACTCACCAACAAAACCAGCACAGAAGCGACCGCAAGGATCAGGATCTCGGTGTGGGCGCGGTGAATGTTCATGTGAGGGTTCCTCGAAGTCGTTACCGAACGGCGCGGCGTTCTGTTCATGACTGAGTAATTGCAGCCTGCGTGCCAGCTACATAAAAAAATAAAACTGTTAAAAATCAATATCTTAAAAAAGAAAACCAAATGCCATCATTGGCATCCTGCACGATCACGTTACAAATCTCGGGCGTTCTGCACGACGCCAAAGGCGGCACATCCCTGTGCCCGCCGTTTTACATGGCATGCTTCAGGTCACGCATGCGGTCGTGGCAGGCGCGTACCTTGGGCATTTCCACGGCAAGCAGTGCGCGTACGTCTGGTTCGGCATCCTCCAATGCATCCTCGAAGGCATGCAGGATGCGGTCTTCAGCCTCTTCGAGCTGGCCCACGTAGGTGGCGTCCTCGTCACTGGACAGCGTGGCCCGGGCATCGGCATAGGCCTGACGCAGCTTGCCGACGAGGGTGCCACTGGAGGTCGGCTCTTCCTGATTGGCAGCGACCTTGACCGCCAGGGCCTGGATCACCTGGTGCTTGGTTTGCGACATGTCGCGGAACAGCGCCTGCAGGCGCACGTCCTTGACCTCATCATGGGCATGCTCGTAGAAACGCTGGCCGTCACGGACGATGGCGATCAGTTCGTTCAGTTGTTCGGTCTTGTTGCTCATGGCGATATTCCTGTCTTTATAGGCAGTGCCGTCAGCGGCGCTGCATAGAATGGCGGTCGCAAGCGACCGCCCCCTTGCTGCTCTTCAACTGGCAATGCGCAAGGCATCGGCATCGACGCCGCGCACGCCGCGGATATTGCGCGCCGTCTCCACGGCAAGGCGTTTCTCGGCGTTGCTCAGCACGGTGCCACTGAGGCTCACGAAACCCTCGCGGGTATCGACCTTGATGTTCAGGCTGTCGAGGTTGCGGCTGTAAAGAAAGCTGGACGTCACCTTGCGGGTGATCCAGGTGTCGCTGATCGAAGCAGCAGCGTCATTGGCGGCGTTCTGCGCCTCGGCCGCAGCGCTGTCGGCCGTATTGATGCTGAGGTGGTTGTGCACCTCACGTACACCTTCGGTATGGGTGGCGAGCTCACCGGCCAGTTCCTTGGCCACCGGCGTTCCGGCAGTGCCGCTGAGACTGAGCACGCCGTTCTCGGCGCGCACCTGAATGTCCAGGCCCTCGGTATTGCTGTTCCACAACAGTTTGGACTTCACCGTTGCCGCGAGGGTGGCGTCATCGAAGCGCTGAGCGAGGGTCTTGTCGGGAGTGACTCGTGCCTGCTCGTCGGTCGACTCAACCTCGATGGCAGGGTCGACCTTTATGTGGTTACTCACCCCTTGCACGCCACCGATGCTTTGCGCCAGCTCGGCGGCCAGCTCGCGCTCGGCGGCGTTTTCCACCGCCCCTGCCAGGGTGGCCGTGCCATCCTCGACGGATACCTGGATGTCGAAGGGGTTGAGGTGAGGGTTGAGCGCGAACGCCGTGACGATGGCACCCTGCTGCCGGGCGTCGCTCACTTGCCGCGCTAGCGCCTGGTCAGCTGCCTGGGCGAGCGGGGCCAGGGCGATGAAACCGGTGATGGCGACGGCCTGCGCGAATTGTCTCGACAACATGTAACGCGTCCTCCTGTGATTCAAAAACGCCACAACGAAGCGGCCCGGCATACGTCGCAAGCGCTATGCCAGCCGCATAAAAAATAAAAACCAACTAAAATCAGTTGTTTAAATCCAAGCCATGGCAGCTGGCCGCTTGCACGATGCAAGATCACGTCATACTGGCCGTGCAACTTGCACGAAGATCTCCAGACTAATCTCTGCCATCCAACCCATGGAGCATGTAAATGGAAGCAACGGGTCAGAGCGGGCGCATCCTATTGGTCGACGACGAAGCGGCTATTCTGCGTACCTTCCGCTATTGCCTGGAGGACGAGGGCTATCAGGTCACCACTGCCAACAGCGCTGCGCAGACCGAGTCGCTGCTGCAACGGCAGGTGTTCGACATGTGCTTTCTCGACCTGCGTCTGGGCGATGAAAATGGCCTCGACGTGCTGGCGCAAATGCGCATTCTCGCGCCCTGGATGCGCGTTGTAATCGTCACCGCACACTCGGCCATCGACAGTGCCGTGGATGCGATGCAGGCTGGCGCCGCCGATTACCTGGTCAAGCCGTGCAGCCCGGATCAACTGCGCCTGGCCGCCGCCAAGCAACTGGAAGTGCGGCAACTTTCCGCACGCCTGGAAGCCCTGGAAGGTGAAGTGCGCAAGCCCAGCGACGGCATCGATTCGCACAGCCCGGCGATGATGGCGATCCTGGAAACTGCCCGGCAGGTGGCGGCGACCGACGCCAACATCCTGATTCTCGGCGAATCGGGCACCGGTAAAGGCGAACTGGCACGGGCCATTCACGGCTGGAGCCGCCGGGCGCGGAAATCCTGCGTGACCATCAATTGCCCATCACTGACCGCCGAATTGATGGAAAGCGAGCTGTTCGGTCACAGTCGCGGCGCCTTCACCGGCGCCAGCGAAAGTACCCTCGGCCGGGTCAACCAGGCGGACGGCGGTACCTTGTTCCTCGACGAGATCGGCGACTTCCCGCTGACCCTGCAGCCCAAGCTGCTGCGCTTCATCCAGGACAAGGAATACGAACGCGTCGGCGATCCGGTGACCCGCCATGCCGACGTGCGCATCCTCGCCGCGACCAACCGAGACCTCGGCGAGATGGTCAAGGACGGGCATTTCCGTGAAGACCTGCTGTATCGCCTGAATGTCATCACCCTGAACCTGCCGCCACTGCGTGAGCGTGCCGATGACATCCTCACCCTGGCAGATCGTTTCCTGGCGCGCTTCGTCAAGGACTACGCGCGCCCTGCCCGCGGTTTCAGCGAGGAAGCGTTGAAGGCACTGCTCGACTACCAGTGGCCGGGCAACATCCGCGAGCTGCGCAACGTGATCGAGCGTGCCAGCATCATCTGTCCAGGCGAATGGGTGGATGTCGCCCACCTGGGGATGAGTGCACCGACCACCAACAGCGCTCCGCGGGTAGGGGCGGATCTCAGCCTCGAAGAACTCGAGAAGGCGCATATCTCGGCAGTGCTGGCCAACAGCGACACACTCGACCAGGCTGCCAAGACCCTCGGGATAGACGCCTCCACCTTGTACCGCAAACGTAAGCAACTGGGCCTATGAAGCTTCGCAGCAAGCTGTTTCTCAGCACCAGCGCCCTGCTCACCGTCGCCTTGCTGGGCCTGATGCTGGGCATTTTCAGCGTGCTGCAGCTTACCCAGTCGCAAAGCCGCACATTGGCGCACAACCTGGAGGTCATCAGTGACAGCCTGGATCTGCGTCAGGAGTTGGGCAAGCAGCTGTTTCTGATGCTCGGCGAGGACTTCGACCAACAGACGGTGCAGAGCCTGCAGGAGTCCGATCGGCGCATTCGCAAATGGATCGATGACGGCTTGAAGGCGAACACGACGGACAGCGACCGCGAGGCGATCATCGAGATCCAGAGCGCCTACCAGAACTTCAGCCACCTGCTCGAAGATCCGCTGACCGTACGGCATGAGCTGCTGCGCAATGGCGACTTCGCAAAAACCATCGAAACCGTTCGTGACCGCCTCAATTCCTTGCAGGTCAGCTACGTGGCGACCGTACGGCAGTCGGAAGCCGAAGCCCACGACCGCGCCTGGCTGATCGCCGGCCTGCTGGGGCTGGTCGGCCTCGCGGTACTGGTGATCGGCTTCATCACCGCCCACACCATCGCCCGCCGCGTTGGCCAACCGATCGACGCGCTGGCCCGTGCGGCCGACCAGATCGGCCGGGGCGATTTCCAGGTCACCCTGCCGATTACCCCGGTCGCCGAACTGTCCGCGCTGAGCCGCCGCTTCGGTCTCATGGCGGAGAGTCTGCGACAGTTCAAGAACAGCAACGTGGAAGCGCTGATGGCCGAACAGCACCGCCTGCAGGCGGTGCTGGACAGCATCGACGATGGCCTGCTGATCTTCGGGCGCGACGGCCTGCTGGAACACTTCAATCCGGTCGCCCAGCGCCAGCTGGGCTGGCAGGATCAGCCACTTGGCCAAAGCCCGAGCCAGGCCCTGGCACGCGTCGAACTGGATGACCAACTGCAGCACGTGCTGCAGGGCCATAGCCTGGAGCAACGCCTGACGGATCTACAGGTCGAGGCGAACGGCGAGACCCGCCTGCTCAACTACAGCCTGACCCCGGTCAGTCACAGCCAGGGGCACATCCTCGGCGCCGTGATGGTGCTGCATGACGTCACCGAACAGCGCGCCTTCGAGCGCGCCCGGAACGAGTTCGTGCTGCGCGCGTCCCACGAGCTGCGCACGCCGGTGACTGGCATGCACATGGCATTCGGCCTGTTGCGCGAGCGCAGCAAATTCGCCGAGGGATCCCGCGAAGCGGATCTGGTCAGCATCGTCGACGAGGAAATGGAGCGTTTGGTGCACCTGATCGAGGATTTGCTCAATTTCTCCCGCTACCAGGGCGGTGTGCAGAAGCTCGAATTGGCGCCCTGCGACATACCCGACCTGCTCGCGCAAGCCAGCACACGGCATGCCGGCAAGGCTCAGGCGCGAAGGCTCAGCCTGGTGCTGGACATGGCCGAGGCGCTGCCCCGCATTCACCTCGATCGGACGCAGATAGACCGCGTACTCGATCACCTGATCGACAATGCCCTGCGCCACAGCCCCGAATCGGGAACCATCCGCCTGCAGGCACAACGCCTGGACGACCGGCTGCTGATCAGCGTGCAAGACCAGGGCGAAGGTATCGCCTACGGCCAGCAGGCCAGGCTGTTCGAACCTTTCGTGCAGATCGGGCGCAAGAAGGGCGGGGCCGGGCTCGGCCTGGCGCTGTGCAAGGAAATCGTCCAGTTGCATGGCGGACGGATCGGCGCCGAATCCCAGCCGGGTCAGGGCGCACGCTTCCATATGGCACTGCCGTTGTGAGCGGCGTTTCCTGAACGTCAGGGCGCCCTGACGACTGCCGCCGGCTCCAGGGTCTGTTGACGTTTCACGCACCACCGCGCTGAAACGTCAACAGACTCTAGGCCTTGGCCATGCGATTGAGTACGAGCAGCAGTGCCGCGGTTTCCGCATCCGGCTGGCCATCGTAGAGCGTTTGTCGGTACTTCATCTGGAACGCGCGGATCACATTGCGCGTCGCTTCGTCGAGTACGCCATTGTCCGGCACCTCATAGCCCTGCAAGGCCAACTGCTGCTGGAACCACGCGACGTCCGGCAGGCTGAGGGTGTAGGCAGCCTGCTCACGGGCGACTGCGGCGGCATCCGGCCACGGCACGAGGCCGGCATCGGCCAGTTGCTTCCAGGGGAACAGCGGGCCCGGATCGACCTTGCGCTGCGGCGCGATATCGCTGTGACCGATGATGCTGCCGGGCGGCAGTTGATGGCGCTGCATGATGTCCTTGAGCAACACGATCAGCGCATCGATCTGCTGCTGGGCATAGGGCTGCCAGTAACGCCCCTTGGGCGTGTCGAAGTACCCCTGGTTGATCAGTTCGATGCCGATGGTGGTGCCGTTGAGCCAGGTACGCCCCTGCCATTCGCTGACACCTGCATGCCAGGCGCGACGATCCTCATCCACCAGTTGGTAGATGGTCGGCGGCACCGCGTCGATCAGGTAATGCGCGCTGACCTCCTGCTTGGTGAGCAATTCAAGGGAGCGTGGCAGGTCGGCCGAGGTGTAGTGCAGCACGATGTACTGCACCCGGCTGCTCTGACCAGTGGAGGTGTAACGATGATCGATGCGCGGGCCGCTGGCACAACCGACGAGCAGCAGGGCGGACAGGACAAGACTGAAGAATTTCATGGCTGGATATGCAATACGCTTTGTAGATTGTCCAGCAGCATATCGACGCTGAGCATGATCAACAGCATGCCCATCAGCCGCTCCACTGCCGTCAGCCCGCGAGGGCCGAGGAAACGCTGCAGCGTGGAAGCCTGCAGCAGGATGAAGGCGGTCGCGGCCCAGGCCAGCAACACCGCCAGATAAAGCTCCCAGAGTTGACCCTCGTGGGTGTTGCGCAGGGTCATCAGCACCGCCAATGCAGAAGGCCCGGCCACCGCTGGCGTAGCCAAGGGAACGAGCATCGGCTCGCCGTCCGGTACCTCGCCCAGCAGGCCCTGGGGGCTGGGGAAAATCAGGCGCATGGCGATGACGAACAGGATGATACCCCCGGCGATCGCCGTCGCCTCGCGCGACAACCCCAGGCCGCTGAGCACCTTGTCGCCAAAGCTCAGGAACAGCATCAACAGAGCCAGGGCGAAGAGTAGCTCACGGGCGGCCACGCGGAAACGGCGCTCGGGTGCGACATTCTTCAACGCAGCGATGTAGATGGCGATATTGCCGAACGGGTCGGTGACCAGAAAGATCAGAACGGCGATGCTGACGATGTCCATGCAGGGCTCCCGGAAACAGCCGGACAGTCTACTGGCTGCCAACGCCGGCGTCAGTCAGCAATGCGCCTGTGCGTTGCCAGGCCACGGCTGCCGCCGGTCGGCGCCGGACGGTGCTGAACTTGCCGAGCCTCCTGGCGATCCATACTGGGTATATTGCGAGGAAATACGCCATGCGTGCGCTGCTCTGGTTCAAACAGGATTTACGCCTCGACGATCATCCCGCACTGCAGGCAGCCTTGGGAGCAGACCGGTTGCTGCCCTTGTATGTTCTCGATCCGGCATTGCTGCAATTCGATGAATTCGGCAGCCGGCGCATCGGCGTACACCGGGCACGCTTTCTGCTGGAAAGCCTGACCGCTCTCGACAGCGCCCTGCGCCAGCGCGGCTCGAAGCTGCTGGTGATAACCGGCAGGCCGGAAGAGGTGATCGGGCAACTGGTCGCGCAGTTCGACCTGCAAAGTGTGCTGACCCTCGATGAAATTGCCCCTCAGGAACTCGCCCTGCTCGCTCGTGTTGTCGATAGCCTGGGTGACATCCCCCTGCATACGGCGCAGAGCAACGGCTTGCTCAGCGAAGCCGAACTGCCTTGCCCTCTATCGCGAATGCCGCAGGTCTACAGCCAGTTCCGCGCGCTGATCGATACCCGCCAGTACGTCTTCCAGCCCCAGGCCGCGCCCGACAAACTACCGCCACTACCCGAGGGCATCGATCCTCACGCCTTTGCACTGCCGACCCAATCCCAGCTAGGGCTAGGTGATGCCCTGAGCGTCGCGCCGAGCGCATTCCCTTTCTCCGGCGGCGAGGCAGCGGCACAGGCACGCCTGCGTGATTATCTGTGGGACAGCCAGGGCGTGCGGCGTTACAAGGACACACGCAACGGCATGATCGGCAGCGAATATTCATCGAAGTTCTCACCCTGGCTGGCCAACGGCAGCCTGTCGCCGCGCCGTGTCGCTGCCGAACTGCGTCGACATGAAGCGCTGCATGGCGCCAACGAGTCCACTTACTGGCTGTGGCTGGAACTGCTGTGGCGCGAGTTCTTCCGCTGTACGCTGCAGCGTCATGGCCAGGCGCTGTTCGAAGCAGGCGGGCTGAAAGCCACGGAACGCGCGCCCCACCAGATAGACGAGCGTTTCGAGCGCTGGACCCACGGCCGCACCGGCATGCCACTGGTCGACGCCAACATGCGCGAGCTGATCGCCACCGGCTTCATGTCCAATCGCGGCCGCCAGGTGGTGGCCAGCTATCTGGTCAGTGACCTGCAGCAGGACTGGCGCCACGGTGCGGCCTGGTTCGAGGAACACCTGATCGATTACGATCCGGCCAGCAATTGGGGCAACTGGGCCTACCTGGCCGGAGTCGGTAGCGACCCACGGCTCAAACGCCTGTTCAACGCGCTCAAGCAGGCCCGCCAGTACGATCCGCACGGTGAGTACGTGAGCCTGTGGATCCCGGAACTGCGCAGCCTGCCCGAACAGTTTCGCCACACGCCCTTCCTGCTGTCGCCAGCGCAGTTGGAGGCGATCAACTACCCGAGGCTGGAGCGGATTCCACAATCCTGGCAGCAGCATCTCCATGACGTGGCATAACACAGCAAGGGAGCAGACCTGACGAGCGGCCGGGCAGCCGCCATCGAGGACGATCCAGGCGCGCTCAGCCGCCTGGCGTGAAGTGCTTCTGGGTGGTGCCGCGAGCGATCAACCGGGACAGGTAGTCCAGCTTCTGCGGATCACGGTCGACGAAACGCAAGACCACTTGCAGCCACTCGCTATCGGGCTTCGGCTCGAACGCGGCGACGCTGTGCAGATAGCCGTTGAGGCGCGCCACTTCGGACGATTCGCCCTGCTCCAGGTCGATTACCACGCTCTCCAGCACTTGTGGGATCAGCTCACCACGTTTGACCACCAGCAAGGCTTCCTTGAGGCTGAGTGCCTTGACGATACACGCCATGGTGCCACCGGGCAGGCGCAGTTGCCCCTGACTACGGCCCATGGGGGTGCTCGACGCCGCCTTGGCAGGCGCCGGGCTGGCGCTGAACGCAGCCGCAGGCTGGGCCGAAGCGGTCGGACGTACGACCTCGGCCTTGCCAGCGGTCAACGCCGCCAGCGAATCGTTGGCGAAGGCGCCGCTACCGAGCATTTTCGGCGGAGCGGCCGACATCAGCGCAGCCAGCTTGCCACTGCGCTGCAGGGCTTTCTTGACCTTGGTGATCAGTTGCTCGTTGGAGAACGGCTTGCCGATGAAATCCGATACCCCGGCCTGAATGGCCTGCACGACGTTCTCCTTGTCACCCCGGCTGGTGACCATGATGAACGGCACGCCTTTCAACGCCTCCTGTTCACGGCACCATTGCAGCAGCTCGAGACCGGACATCTCCGGCATTTCCCAATCACAGAGGATCAGGTCGATCGGATTACGGTCGAGCACCTGCTGGGCCTTGCGCCCGTTGACGGCCTCCTCGATCTGGATACCGGGAAGATGGTCACGAAGGCCCTTCTTCACCAGATCGCGGATAAAGGTGGCATCGTCCACCACCAGTACACTGACTTTGCTCATCGACCACTCCCTCGAATGGCCATTAGCATAGACGCGAGCACTGGCCTAATGCCAACACTAAAGCGCGATGCTGCGGGCACACGCACGGGCAGCCAGGGCGTGCCAGGCCTGCATATACCTGCAGCGCGAAAGCGTAGCCGGAATTACTCCTTGGCGCTGCCCTGCACTTCTTCCTGCATGCGGGTCAGGCCGATGTGTTTCACGTCGGTGCCGCGCACCAGATAGATCACCAGCTCGGCGATGTTGCGCGCGTGGTCACCGATACGCTCCAGCGATCGTAGCGCCCAGATCACATTGAGCACGCGGGAGATCGAACGCGGATCTTCCATCATGTAGGTGACCAGCTCACGCAGCGCTGTCTTGTATTCGCGGTCGACGGTCTTGTCGTACTGGGCCACCGAGAGCGCCAGGTCGGCGTCGAAACGGGCGAAGGCATCCAGCGCCTCCTGCACCATCTTGCGCACCTGATCACCGATGTGGCGAACCTCCACGTAACCCCGTGGCGACTCGCCTTCCTCGGTCAGCAGGATCGCGCGCTTGGCGATCTTGGTGGCTTCGTCACCAATGCGCTCCAGGTCGATCACCGACTTGGAGATGCTGATGATCAGACGCAGATCCGAAGCCGCTGGCTGGCGACGGGCGAGAATGCGTACGCACTCTTCGTCGATGTTGCGCTCCATCTGGTTGATCTGGTCGTCGATCTCGCGCACCTGCTGAGCCAGGCCGGAGTCGGCCTCGATCAGCGAGGTGACGGCATCGTTGACCTGCTTCTCGACCAGGCCACCCATGGCCAGGAGGTGGCTGCGCACCTCCTCCAGCTCGGCGTTGAACTGCTGGGAAATATGATGGGTCAGGCTGTCTTTGTTGATCATCTTTGTCGCTCCGCGAGCTTCAAGCTACACGCTTCAAGCCACCAGTCAGTTGGTCATCATCTCGTTTACTTGCCGCTTGCTTGCATCTGCTGTCAGCCATAACGACCGGTGATGTAGTCCTCGGTCTGCTTCTTGGCCGGGTTGGTGAACAGTGCATCGGTGTCGCCGAATTCGATCAGCTTACCCATGTACATGAACGCCGTGTAATCGGAAACCCGCGCAGCCTGCTGCATGTTGTGGGTGACGATGACGATGGTGTACTTGGACTTCAGTTCGTAGATCAGCTCCTCGACCTTCAGCGTGGAGATCGGGTCGAGGGCCGAGCACGGCTCATCGAGCAGCAGGACTTCCGGCTGCACCGCCACGGTCCGGGCGATCACCAGCCGCTGCTGCTGGCCACCGGACAGACCGAGGGCCGAATCATGCAGACGATCCTTGACCTCATCCCACAGCGCGGCGCTCTTCAGGCCCCATTCCACCGCCTCGTCGAGCACGCGTTTCTGGTTGATGCCCTGGATGCGCAGGCCATAGACCACGTTCTCGTAGATGCTCTTGGGGAACGGGTTGGGCTTCTGGAACACCATGCCGACGCGACGGCGCAGCTCGGCAACATCTTCACCTTTGCGATAGATGTTGCGGCCATCGATGTTGATTTCGCCCTCCACGCGGCAACCGTCGACCAGATCGTTCATCCGGTTGAACGTGCGCAACAGGGTCGACTTGCCGCAGCCGGAGGGGCCGATGAAGGCCGTCACGCGCTGCTTGGGAATGTTCATCTTGACGTCGTACAGCGCCTGTTTGTCGGCGTAGAACAGGTTCAGGCCGGGTACTTCGATGGCCACGGTTTCGTTGGCCAGGTTCAGGCTCTGCTTGTCACGGCCAAGGGCCGAGATGTCGATGCCATGGGAAGCGGTTTCGTGTTGCATAAGTGCTCACTCCGTTCGCAGCGCCAGGCTGCAAGCTGCAAGCTGCAAGCCCGTCCGCCGCGCTTCTGCTTGAAGCTTGCGGCTTGGGGCTTGCGGCTCGGATTTAGTGGTCCAGGGCCTTGTACTTCTCGCGCAGGCGGTTGCGCAGGTAGACGGCCGTCAGGTTGAGAATCGCGATGACCATGACCAGCAGCAACGCAGTGGCGTAGACCAGCGGCCGCGCCGCTTCGACGTTGGGGCTCTGGAAGCCGACGTCATAGATATGGAAGCCCAGGTGCATGATCTTCTGGTCGAGGTGCAGGTAAGGGTAGTTGCCATCCACCGGCAGGCTCGGGGCCAGCTTGACCACACCAACCAGCATCAGTGGCGCCACTTCACCCGCAGCACGGGCCACGGCGAGGATCAGACCGGTCATCATCGCCGGACTGGCCATCGGCAGCACCACGCGCCACAGCGTTTCCACCTTGGTGGCGCCCAGCGCCAGGGAGCCTTCACGCAACGCCCGCGGGATTCGCGCCAGGCCCTCCTCGGTGGCGACGATCACCACCGGCACGGCGAGCAGCGCCAGGGTCAGCGAGGCCCACAGCAGGCCCGGGGTACCGAAGGTCGGTGCCGGCGCGGCCTCGGGGAAGAACAACCGGTCGATCGAACCACCGAGCACGTAGACGAAGAAGCCCAGACCGAACACGCCATAGACGATCGCCGGAACGCCGGCCAGGTTGTTCACGGCAATACGGATGACCCGGGTCAGCGGCCCCTGCTTGGCGTACTCGCGCAGGTAGATCGCCGCGACCACCCCGAACGGAGTGACGATGACCGCCATGATCAGGGTCATCATGATGGTGCCGAAGATCGCCGGGAAGATACCGCCCTCGGTATTCGCCTCACGGGGGTCGTCACTGACGAACTCCCACAGCTTGCTGCCATAGAAACTCAGTTTGTCGAGGTTCGACATGGCATTGGGACGGAAGGCACGAACCACTTTGCCAAGGCTGATTTCCTGCTCGCGGCCATCGGCCGAGCGAACGGTCATGCTATCGCGGTTGAACTGCTGGTGACGGGCATTCAGCTCGGCTTCCAGTACTTTGTACTCGGCATCCCAGCGAGCGCGCTCGGCAGCCAGGTCAGCCTGCGCGGCATCGGTCAGCTCACCCCCGAGCTCCAGCTTGCGGGTCTGCAGGCGCACACGCTCGAGGCCGGCGTTGATGCGACCGATGTCGCGCTTCTCCAGCTTCACGATCTCGCCGTGCAGGTTTTCCACGCGCAGCAGGCGCTTCTGCAGTTCGGCCCAGGCGGCATCGCCTTCGGCAACCAGCTTGCCGTCTTCCTTGACGTTGAGCAGGTAGCCGTAGAAGTTGCCCCACTCGCGGCGCTCGAAAGCCGTCAGGTTCGCGGGCTTGCGTTGTTCGCCAAGCCATTCGCCGACCACCCAGGAGAAGTCCGCGCCGTACAGATCACGGTTACCGACCTTGAGCAACTCGCGGGTCATGAACTCACCGCCGTCGACGTTCACCGGCAGACCTGCCGAGGCCAGGCGGGCGCGAGGAATCTCTTCCTTCTGCACCACCTCGCCCGCCATGATCTTGGCTTCCTGGCCCGGGATCTGGTAGCGGGCCTCGATGATGTCGGACGGCCAGAAATGGGCCAGGCCACGGGTAGCGATCACCGCCAACAGACCCAGGGTCATGATGATGGCGATGGACACCGCGCCGGCGTTCATCCAGATCCAGGGCGAACCGCTCTTGAACCAGGATTTCATGTTGTGCTGTTTCACGGACATAGTCTTGCAGTCCTCAGAGCGAAGCGTACTTGACGCGCAGGCGCTGACGCACCAGCTCGGCCAGCGTGTTCATGACGAAGGTGAACGACAGCAGCACCAGGGCGGAGAGGAACAGCACCCGGTAATGGGTACCGCCGACTTCCGACTCGGGCATTTCCACCGCCACGTTGGCTGCCAGGGTGCGCAGGCCTTCGAAGATGTTCATGTCCATGATCGGCGTGTTGCCGGTGGCCATCAGCACGATCATGGTCTCGCCGACGGCACGGCCCATGCCGATCATCACCGCCGAGAAGATGCCCGGGCTGGCGGTCAGGATCACCACGCGGGTCAGGGTCTGCCACGGTGTGGCACCCAGGGCCAGGGAACCGAACGTGAGGCTCTTGGGCACGCTGAACACGGCGTCTTCGGCGATCGAATAGATGTTCGGGATCACCGCGAAGCCCATGGCCAGGCCGACTACCAGTGCGTTGCGCTGATCGAACGGAATACCCAGGTCATCGCTCAGCCAGGCACGCATGTTGCCGTCGAACAGCCAGTTCTCCAGGTAGCCGCTCATGCTCAGCGAGACGATACCGACCAGCAGGATCACCGGAATCAGCAGCGCCGCTTCCCAGCCATCCGGCACACGCAGACGCACCGACTCAGGCAAGCGGCTCCACAGGAAGCCCGCCAGCAGGATGCCGATCGGCGTGAATATCAGCAGGCTGAAGATACCCGGCAGGTGTCCCTCCACATAAGGGGCGAGGAACAGCCCGGCGAAGAAGCCGAGGATCACCGTCGGCAGCGCTTCCATCAGTTCGATCACCGGCTTGACCTTGCCACGCATGGCCGGAGCCATGAAGTACGCGGTGTAGATCGCCGCGGCGATGGCCAGCGGAGCGGCCAGCAACATGGCGTAGAAGGCGGCCTTGAGGGTACCGAATGCCAGCGGTGCTAGGCTCATCTTCGGTTCGGCGTCGGTGTTGGCCGAGGTCGACTGCCAGACATAGGCCGGCTTGTCGTAGTTCTCGTACCAGACCTTGCCCCACAGCGAGCTCCAGGAAATCTCCGGGTGCGGGTTGTCGATCAACACGCGCTCGAGCTTGCCATTGGCTTCGACCAGAGCACGGTTGGCGCGCGGCGACAGCGCGGCGATGTTGTGACCTTCAGCGACCGGCTCGACCAGCAGGGTGCGGTGAGCGGTACTGTGGAAAATACCCAGATTGCCCTTGTCGTCCAGGGCGATGAAGCCCTTGCGGCGTTCTTCGGAAATGATCTGGGTGATCGGGCTGTCAGCGAG
Source organism: Phytopseudomonas flavescens (assembly GCF_900100535.1). GTDB lineage: Bacteria > Pseudomonadota > Gammaproteobacteria > Pseudomonadales > Pseudomonadaceae > Aquipseudomonas > Aquipseudomonas flavescens. The sequence goes on along the minus strand of NZ_FNDG01000021.1, from coordinate 93,275 downwards.
CTTGAACTCACGAACCGGCTTGAGCGAAGAATTGCCATCCTCGTCACGTACCATGAACCATTGCTGGATGCCGCCGGCGCTATCACCGGTCAGCAGCGAGATGCCGCCCAGCAGGGAGGTCGCGTAGGTGATTTCGCGGTTGCCATCGTTGAGCAGTTTGTAGCGACCATTGAGAGCCTTGCTGCGCAGATCGAATACATCGGCAGTGGCGCGACCGTTGATCACGAACAGCCAGTGCTGACGTGGGTCGATGGTCAGTTCCTTGATCGGCTCTGCGATCTGCGGCAGCGACAGGCGCTCTTCGCTAACCTCGACCTCACCGGTCATCATGTTCTCGTCGCGGCTCAGGCTCAGCACCTGCAGCTCGCTACCCACCGAACCGGCGATCAGCAGCGTACCGCTGTTCACGCTGATGCCCATGTGCTCCAGCGGGCGACCTTCGGGGTCGATGGTCAGCGGCGCCTCGCCGAACGGGTAGACGATGGACGGCGTGATGGTCTTCACGTCGTTCGGGTAGGAGATACGGTAAGTGTGCTCGAATACCAAGGCCTGGCCGTTGGAAAGCCCGAGGGCGATGCGGTGGCTGCCCGGCTGGTCTTCACCGACCGAGACCACCTCGGTGCCAGCAGGCAGTGGCAGATCGATGCGAGTCAATGCCGCCATGCTCTCGGCGTCGAAGAACTGGATCGTGCCATCACGCGCCAGGCGCATGCCGACCTGGTTCTGTTCTTCCAGGGCCATCAGCAGCGGCGCACCGGCATCGGCCAGCCAGGCCGGCTGTACGGCCTCACGCTTCTCGATATCGGCGCCCTGGAACATCGGCAGCACGACATAGGCAAGGTAGAAGAAGATCAGGGTGATGGCGCCAAGCACCGCCAGGCCACCGATCGACACGCACCAGCGTGCCAGACGATCCTTGAAAGCACGTATGCGGCGCTTGCGTTTCAGGGCTGGCGTATTGAAGTCCAGCCCGAGGGAATTCGAAGAGGCGGTCATGGGTTCACTTGCCAGGTCATTCATAGTGGAGAGCGTCTCTGCGCGGCCATGAGCGCGCGGTATTTTTCGTCCATTTCACGAGCCCGGCCAATCTAGCGCGTTCGTGTGACAGAAAAGTTACAGCGCGGTGACGTAGCGAAGCCCGCCTCTCGGAGAGAGGCGGGCTTCGCGAATTGCAGGTTGCTAGAGGCTTACAGCCCCAGCTCCTTGCGGGTCTTCTCGACGACCTTGAGCGGCAGCGGGATGTAGCCATCCTTGACCACGACGTCCTGGCCTTGCTTGGACAGGATCAGCTTGAGGAACTCAGCGTCCAGCGGGCTCAGCGGCTTGTTAGGCGCCTTGTTCACGTAGATGTAGAAGAAGCGAGCCAGTGGGTACTTACCCGACAGTGCGTTGTTCTCGTTGGCCTCCTCGACTTCACCCTTCTTGTTCACCAGGGGAACGGCACGAACGCTGGCGGTACGGTAGCCAATGCCCGAGTAACCGATTGCGTTGACAGTGCTGGAGATCGACTGCACCACGGAAGCCGAACCCGGCTGCTCGTTGACGTTGGACTTGAAGTCACCCTTGCACAGGGCCTCTTCCTTGAAGTAGCCATAGGTGCCGGATACCGAGTTGCGGCCGAACAGCTGGATCGGCTTGGCCGCCCACTCGCCGCTCAGGCCCAGCTCACCCCAGGTTTTCACATCCTTGGCTTCACCGCACAGGCGGGTGCTGGAGAAGATGGCATCGACCTGCTGCATGGTCAGTTGCTTGATCGGGTTGTCCTTGTGGACGAACACGGCCAGGGCATCGATGGCGACCGGAACGGCAGTCGGCTTGTAGCCATACTTCTGCTCGAACGCCTGGATCTCGCTGTCTTTCATGGCGCGCGACATCGGCCCGAGGTTGGCAGTGCCTTCGGTCAGCGCAGGCGGCGCGGTGGAAGAACCGGCAGCCTGGATCTGGATGTTCACGTTCGGGTAGGACTGCTTGTAATTCTCGGCCCACAGGGTCATCAGGTTGGCCAGGGAGTCGGAACCGACGCTGGACAGGTTGCCCGATACACCGGACGTCTTCTCATAGGTCGGCAGAGCCGGATCGACAGCGGCAACCGCATTGGCAGTGGCGATGCCAGCTGCGACAAATGTCATGGCCGCCATCAAACGCTTCAGTTTCATGCCTTGCTCCTAGCAGAGTGGTAATCAGTGGAAGGCCGGCGTGCCGTGGTCGTAGCGCCCGGTCTACCGGCTTCTCACGATGGGGTCGTGTTGGTTGGAACGGGGCTCAGTATCGTCAGCCGTTGTGACCACTCTATGTAAACAATGTGACAGTTGGGTGACGATGCCCGCAGGGCATCGCCGATGCGAATCCTGATGCATGGGCACGCGCAACGCGCTAAGGTCGCAGGGCGAGTACCCAGTCGGTATACTTTCCCGGCCCACTCTCAGAGCAGCTCTGGAAATGCAGGCGAGGCAGTCAGCGGCAGGTTGAAGCCTGTGGAGTGAGTCAGAACACTGCGAATGAGTATTCTGATGACGCGTCCAGCCTGAGCATGGCTGTTTTTGACGCAGCGATGACGACGCAGCTGCCTTTCAGAGATGCTTCCCACAGGGCCCACCACCGCGCCGCGAGCCGTGAACCGATGAAAGACTTCGAACAGGAAGACCCGATACCTCAGGGCGATCTGGCACTGCAGATCACCGCACTGCCACGCGAAACCAACGGTTTCGGCGACATCTTTGGCGGCTGGCTGGTCTCGCAGATGGACTTGGCCGGAACGGCCATGGCCAGCAAGATCGCTGCAGGTCGCGTCGCGACCGTGGCGGTCGATCGCATGGCCTTCCTGGTTCCGGTGGCGGTTGGCGCCCAGCTGTCCTTCTACACGCAAGCGCTGGAGATCGGCCGCAGCTCGATCCAGATGCTGGTAGAGGTATGGAGTGACGACCCGCTGTCCAGCGAGTGGCGCAAGGTCACCGAAGCGGTTTTCGTGTTCGTCGCCATCGACGGCAGCGGGCGTACCCGCTCGGTGCCACCGCGCCGCTGAACGCGGACACTCCCGCCTTTGCCGGCGGCAGCAGCGCCTTCTAGTTCTGGCGACCCTGGCCGATCAACTCGCTCAGCCGTGAGCGATCCGCCGCGAAACTGCTGTCCGCCTGCATGCGGGCGGCCTGGTGGCGTTCGATTTCCTTCTTCAGGCGAACCTGCTCATCACGCTGGCTGTTGATCTGGCCGAGCAGTTGCTCGGGTACCTGGCGACCGGCACGCTCCTGATCCGCCGCCTGTTGCTGCAGATTGGCCTGCTGTAGGCGCACAGACTGCAAGTTTCCGTTGGCTACGCCGATCAACCCGTCCAACTCTGCCAACTTGCGGGATCGCGCGCGGTCGACGTCTTCGAGACTGCTGTACAGGCGCAGCAACTGGGCGTCTGACTTCGCCCGCTCGCGGTCGGCCAGCAGCTTCTTCATTTCCTCCGGAGTCGGCGCCGGTGGCACCACCCGCACCACGCGGCCCTGCTCGTTGAGCACCTCGTAGCCCTGGGCGATGAATTCGCTGGGCACCCCCTGGCGGTCGATCACCGTGATGCCCTGGGCATTGGTGTAGCGGTACATCTCACTGGCGCTCGCCCACAGCGGCAGCAACAGCCCAAGCCAGAGGGTGCGACGCATGATGGGCGACTTGGACATGGAACGCGTTCCCTCGGCTTGCCAGGATCAGATGCCGTACTCGTCCCGATAAGCCTGGACGGCAGGCAGGTAGTGTTTCAGTTCAGCATCATCGGCCAGATATTCCAGCACCTGTTGCAGAGAAACGATGCTCACCACCGGAATAGCGAAGTCGCGCCGCACTTCCTGGATCGCCGAAAGCTCACCACTCCCCCGCTCCTGACGATCCAGCGCAATCAACACACCGGCGGCCTGGGCGTTCTGCGCCTGGATGATCTGCATCACTTCACGGATCGCGGTACCAGCGGTGATCACGTCATCGATGATCAGCACACGGCCATCGAGCGGCGCGCCGACCAGGCTGCCGCCTTCGCCGTGATCCTTGGCTTCCTTGCGGTTGAAGCACCAGGGCAGGTCGAGAGCATGATGCTCAGCCAAGGCGATGCCGGTGCTGGCGGCCAGCGGAATGCCCTTGTAGGCCGGGCCGAACAGCACGTCGAACTCGATGCCGCTGTCGACCACGGCAGCCGCGTAGAAACGCCCGAGCCGGGCCAGCGCCAGACCACTGGAGAATAGCCCTGCATTGAAGAAGTAGGGGCTGACGCGTCCTGACTTGAGGGTGAACTGGCCGAAGCGAAGAACGCCCCGCTCGATGGCAAAACGAATGAAATCGCGCTGGTACGTTTGCATGAATGACCCTGAGGCGGTGCTGGATGTGGCTTGGAATTACTAAATGGCGTCTAGCTCAGGTATCATACACGCACGTGTTTTTGGGGGCCATTTATGCGGATCATCAGTGTGAACGTGAATGGTATTCATGCTGCAGTCGAGCGCGGTTTGCTCAGTTGGCTGCAAGCACAGAATGCCGACGTGATCTGCCTGCAGGACACCCGTGCCTCCGCCTTTGAGCTGGACGACCAAGCCCTCCAACTGGATGGCTATTTCCTCTATGCCTGCGATGCAGAAGTACCAAGCCAAGGTGGCGTGGCGCTCTACTCGCGGTTGCAACCCAAGGCGGTAATCAGCGGGCTCGGCTTTGAAACGGCCGATCGCTACGGGCGCTACCTGCAGGCAGATTTCGACAAAGTGAGTATTGCCACGCTGCTGCTGCCTTCGGGCATGGGCGGCGACGAGAGCCTGAATCAGAAATTCAAGTTCATGGACGATTTCTCCAAGTACCTGGACAAGCAGCGCCGCAAGCGCCGCGACTACATCTATTGCGGCTCGCTGTATGTCGCCCATCAGAAACTGGACGTGAAGAACTGGCGCGACTGCCAGCAATCACCCGGTTTCATGGCGCCCGAGCGCGCCTGGATGGACGAGATCACTGGCACCATGGGTTATGTCGATGCCGTGCGCGAGGTCAATCGTGAAGCTGACCAGTTCAGCTGGTGGCCGGACAACGAACAGGCCCAGATGCTCAACCTGGGCTATCGCTTCGATTACCAGTTGCTCACTCCAGGCATGCGCCGCAGTGTGCGCACCGCACGCCTGCCGCGTCAGCCGCGCTTCTCTCAGCATGCGCCGCTGATCGTCGACTACGACTGGACGCTGACCGTCTGATCGCTGTCGCTGACACGAAAACGCCCCGACCTGGTCGGGGCGTTTTCATTTGCGCTGCTCTGTATTGGGAAAAACGCCGCCAACTGTGGCGTGTCAGCGCGAGCCATCCGCGCTAGCCTGCGCCTCCGCATACCACCACACGAGGCCGCGCCCATGACACCCAAGGACATACTGCTGGCTGCCGTGGTGATCATCGCCTGGGGCGTCAACTTCGTGATCATCAAGGTCGGCCTCGAAGGCGTACCGCCGATGTTGCTCGGTGCCCTGCGTTTCGCACTGGCAGCGTTCCCCGCGATCCTCTTCATACGCCGCCCGGACATGCCGCTGCGCTGGTTGCTCGCTTATGGCCTGACCATCTCCCTGGGGCAATTCGCCTTTCTATTCTCGGCCATGTACGCCGGCATGCCCGCAGGCCTGGCATCGCTCGTACTACAGGCCCAGGCCTTCTTCACCCTGGGTTTCGCCGCACTGTTCATCGGTGAAACGGTACGTCGCAGCAGCCTGATCGGGCTGGTCGTGGCAGCCGCCGGACTGTTGCTGATCGGCAGTGAAAGCGGGCGCAGCTTCACCCTGGCCGGTTTCGTGCTGACCCTGTGCGCGGCAGCGATGTGGGGCTTGGGCAATATCGTCACCAAACGCATCGGCAAGGTGAACCTGGTCAGCCTGGTGGTATGGGGCAGCCTGATTCCGCCACTGCCATTCCTGGCGCTGTCGCTGATGCTCGAAGGGCCTGCGCAGATCGAAACGGCGCTGCGCCACATCTCCCTCAACTCGCTGCTGGCCATCGCTTACCTGGCGTTCATCGCCACCCTGCTCGGCTACGGCCTGTGGAGCCGCCTGCTGTCACGTTATCCGGCCAGCAAGGTGGCGCCCTTCTCGCTGCTGGTACCGGTGGTCGGCCTCAGCTCGGCCTGGTTGCTGCTCGGCGAAGGGTTGAGCCGGCTCCAGTGGGTCGGTGCGGCCGTGGTCATGCTCGGCCTGCTGATCAACGTGTTCGGTACCCAGCTGTTGCAGCGAGTGCGTCGTGCAGCAGCGTGATCAGCCGATACGCGACACCCTCAGGCACAGCCAGGCGAAGCCAAGAAACAATGCAGCACTGCCCGAGTACAGGAGCAGGTGCAGATAGAACCCCAAGGGCCGAGTAACCAGAGGATATACCACGCTCGGCCCACCTCGTGGCATCGATACCGCAACCCCGCTGTGCACGGCTTGCGCGATCAGAAACAGCATGCAGCTGGCACAGATCAGCGTAACCACGGCCACCAGGTACATCAGCCAGCGCCCACGCCCAGCTTCCCGCACGGCAGGGTCAGACGCCTGCAATTGCGGTCGATTGCGAGCGTGGCTCGCCTTCCGGACCTGCCGCCGCGAGGGATGCACCATCGTCAGTCGACGCGCTCGAACTTCAGGTCCCACACACCATGACCCAGGCGCTCGCCACGGCGTTCGAACTTGGTCACCGGGCGTTCGGCCGGGCGTTCCACGCAGCGGCCATCGACAGCCTGGTTGCGATAGCCCGGAGCGACGTTCATCACGTCCAGCATGTATTCGGCGTAGGGCTCCCAGTCGGTGGCCATGTGCAGCACACCGCCGACCTTGAGCTTCTGACGTACCAGTTCGGCGAACGCCGGCTGAACGATACGCCGCTTGTTATGCCGTGCCTTGTGCCAGGGGTCCGGGAAGAACAGCAGCACACGATCGAGGCTGGCGTCGGCGATGCACTGACGCAGCACGTCCAGGGCATCGCAGCTGTACACCCGCAGGTTGCTGAGGTTCTGGGTCATCACCCCGTTGAGCAATGCACCAACACCCGGTCGGTGCACTTCCACACCAATGAAATCCTGCTCAGGGGCTGCGGCAGCCATTTCCAGGGTGGAGTGGCCCATCCCGAAGCCGATTTCGAAGGTGCGCGGCGCCTGACGCCCGAATACCGCGTCGAAATCCTGTAGGCCATCGCTCAACGCCAGACCGAACTTCGCCAGACCCTGATCGAAGCCGCGCTGCTGGCCTTCGGTCATGCGTCCTGCACGCATCACGAAGCTCTTGATGGCACGCATGTGCCGTGGGATTTCTTCGGCTGGGGTTTGTTCGATATCGCTCATGGAGTACTCGGGACACGGAATAGGGAAGAGAAAGCGCGAACGGGGCTGCCTGTCCCCATTCGACACCTGCGCGGCAGGCTGAATCCAGAGCTGTAGGATCTAGCGGATCATGCCGTCCAGGGGCGATGAAGCACTGGCATAGAGTTTTTTCGGCATACGCCCGGCCAGGTAGGCCAGGCGGCCGGCCTCGATGGCGTATTTCATGGCCTGAGCCATCAGCACCGGCTGCCGGGCATGGGCGATGGCGCTGTTCATCAACACCGCCTCGCAGCCTAGCTCCATGGCGATGGTGGCGTCGGAGGCGGTACCCACCCCGGCATCCACCAGCACCGGAACGCTCGCTTCTTCGAGAATGATGCGCAGGTTGTAAGGGTTGCAGATACCCAGCCCGGTGCCGATCAGACCGGCCAGCGGCATCACCGCGATGCAGCCCATTTCCGCCAGTTGCCGGGCGATGATCGGGTCGTCGCTGGTGTACACCATCACCTGGAAACCTTCCTTGACCAGCACGTCGGCGGCCTTGAGGGTTTCGATCACGTTGGGGAACAGGGTCTTCTGGTCGGCCAGCACTTCCAGCTTGACCAGTGCGTGGCCGTCGAGCAGCTCACGGGCCAGGCGGCAGGTACGCACCGCTTCGACGGCGTCGTAGCAGCCAGCGGTGTTCGGCAGGATGGTGTAGCGATCCGGCGAAATCACCTCGAGCAGGTTGGGCTCGCCCGGGTTCTGGCCGATGTTGGTACGGCGCACCGCCACGGTAACGATTTCCGCACCCGAGGCTTCGATGGCCGCACGGGTTTCGTCGAGGTCCTTGTATTTACCGGTACCGACCAGCAGGCGCGACTGGTAGGTACGGCCGGCCAGGATGAAGGGCTTGTCGCTGACAGCATGGCTCATGGGAATTCCTCTGCACGGAAGAGTGGGAAGGGCGCGACGCGGCGTTCAACCGCCGCCGATGGCATGCACCACTTCGAGGCTATCGCCCTCGGCCAACGGGGTATTGGCGTACTGGCTGCGCGGAACGATATCGAGGTTGCGCTCGACTGCAACGCGGCGGCCTGCCAGCTGCAGGTGCTCGATCAGGTCGGCGACACTGGCACCTTCGGGCAGCTCGAGAGTTTCACCGTTCAACTGGATATGCATGGCGACACGTCGCAACAGGAGAAAGGGCCGGCATTCTAGCCCGATCACCGACGATGACCAAGGTACTGGCCGCCCATTCATCCTCTGACTCAGCTTGGAGAAGCTGCAAGGCTCGCCTTTTCGCCCTGCAATGGCCTTCCCATCAAGTCATGCGCCAGGCGAGCAACCCCAGGCAGGCCCAGCCGGCCAGAAACGCCAGCCCACCGAAAGGGGTGACGATACCGAGCTTGCTGACACCACTGAGAGTCAGCAGATAAAGGCTGCCGGAAAACAGCACGATCCCCATGGCGAAGAAACTGCCTGCCAGGTTCACCAGGCGACCCGGCACCAGCAGGGCGAGAGTGGCTACGCCAAGCAATGCCAGGGCGTGGATCAACTGGTAATGGGTGCCGGTCTGGAATACCGCCAGGTATTCGGGGCTCAGCCTGTTCTTCAGGCCATGGGCAGCGAATGCCCCCAGGGCGACACCGGAGAAGCCGGCGAAGGCCGACAGCAGCAACCACAGACGAACCATCGCGTTCTCCACGGATCATCAAACGATAAGGCAGTTTACGCCCTCGGCCGTTCCTGCGCGCGCTCGCGATTGCCGCAGTGGTAGGCACGCTTGCCCGCAGCGGCGCTGGGAACCGTATAATGGCCGGCCCATAACGCCTGGCGCCCCACGCATGCTCCGATCCGTTCGCCGCCTCCTGCTGAAGCTGCTGTTCTGGTTCATCGCTGGCTCGGTCCTGCTGGTGCTCGCCTTTCGCTGGGTTCCGCCGCCGGGCACGGCGCTGATGGTCGAGCGCAAGGTCGAATCCTGGATCGACGGCCAGCCCATCGACCTGCAGCGTAGCTGGCGATCCTGGGAGCAGTTGCCCGATGGCCTGAAGCTGGCAGTGATCGCCAGCGAAGACCAGAAATTCGCTCAGCACTGGGGTTTCGACGTCGATGCAATCAAGGCCGCAGTGTCGCACAACCAACAGGGCGGTTCGGTAAGGGGCGCCAGCACCCTGAGCCAGCAGGTAGCGAAGAACCTTTTTCTCTGGTCCGGTCGCAGCTGGCTGCGCAAGGGCTTCGAAGTCTGGTTCACCGGACTGATCGAACTGCTGTGGCCCAAGCAACGCATCCTCGAGGTTTACCTGAACAGCGCTGAATGGGCAGATGGCGTATTCGGCGCCGAGGCGGCGGCACAGCACCACTTCGATACCGGCGCCTCCTATCTCTCGGCACGCCAGGCCAGCCTGCTGGCAGCCGTGCTGCCCAACCCGCGGCTGCTCGATGCGGGTCGCCCCAGCGGCTACGTCAACCAGCGCGCCGGCTGGATCCGCCGACAGATGCGCCAGCTCGGTGGCAGCCACTACCTGAACCAGCTGCAGGCACCAGGGCCAGGCTGGTGGGAGAAGTAGGCAAGATCGTGCACATAACGGGTGTGATGCGATCAATGGGCGGCATGGGCACCAGGTATAGGTAGCTTCAGTGAGCACAGGGTGGTGGACGGGTCGGGCCGCGTAGGTGAAGCGTCGTCCACCCTACACCCAGGAAATACTGCAGATACAAAACGCCCCGAACGATGTCGGGGCGTTTTGGCTTCAGCGTGCCGGAATCAGGCGGCGATGGAGCCCTTGAGCTTGTTCATCGCGTTCTTCTCCAACTGACGGATACGCTCCGCCGAGACGTTGTACTTGGCCGCCAGCTCGTGCAGCGTGGCCTTTTCCTCGGCCAGCCAACGCTGCTGGAGGATATCGCGGCTGCGCTCGTCGAGCGCCTCCAGGGCCTCATGCAGGTTGGCACTGGAGGTGTCGCTCCAGTCCTCGTCTTCCATCTGCCTGGCAGGGTCGTAACGGTGGTCTTCCAGGTACTGGGCTGGCGACTGGAAGGCGCTGTCGTCGTCGGCATCGGCAGCCGGATCGAAGGCCATGTCGTGGCCAGTCAGGCGGCTTTCCATTTCGCGGACTTCACGGGCCTCGACGCCCAGGCTTTCGGCCACGGCATTGACTTCGTCGTTGTTCAACCAGGCCAGACGCTTCTTCTGGCTGCGCAGGTTGAAGAACAACTTGCGCTGAGCCTTGGTGGTCGCAACCTTGACGATGCGCCAGTTGCGCAGGATGAACTCGTGGATTTCGGCACGAATCCAGTGCACGGCAAAGGACACCAGGCGCACACCCATTTCCGGGTTGAAGCGCTTGACCGCCTTCATCAGGCCAACGTTGCCTTCCTGAATCAGGTCAGCCTGAGCCAGGCCATAGCCGGAATAACTGCGCGCGATATGCACGACGAACCGCAGGTGGGCCAACACCATCTGGCGGGCGGCCTCGAGATCCTGGCGGTAGAAGAGATTGCCGGCCAGTTCGCGCTCCTGCTCGGGCGTCAGCAGCGGAATGCTGTTGACGGCATGCACGTATGCTTCCAGGTTTGCGCCTGGAACCAGAGCATGAACAGGTTGCAAGGAAGTGGACATTTGAATCCTCCGATTCACGTAACGTACGCAGTTTAGCACTGCGCATTGTGACCGGAAGCCACCATCCTGGTTCCCCGGTCAATAGTCAATATCAGCCAAATCAATAACTTGGCAAGGCGCCAGAGCAATGCCCTAGCGAGGTGCCAGCTCCCTCAGGTGCCGCGCCACCGCCAGCCACGCACCGATATACCCCAACAGCACCGCTCCCAGCAAGAGGGACAGGCCGTCTCCCGGTGGCACGCCGGCCAGTGCGAAGTCGCTGCCATACAAACCGGACAGGCGCACCACGGCATCGTTCAACCAGTTCAACCCGAAGGCCAGCACCAGCCAGGACAGCACACCGGCGCCCAGGCCGTACAGCGCGCCCATATAAAGGAAGGGCCGACGTACGTAGCTGTCGGTACCACCGACCAGCTTGATCACTTCGATCTCGGTACGACGGTTCTCGATATGCAGGCGAATGGTGTTACCGATCACCAGCAGCAGCGCCATGATCAGCAAAACCGTGAGACCAAAAACGAAACGGTCGCCCAACTTGAGGATCGCGCTCAAACGCTCGACCCAGACCAAGTCCAGCTGGGCCTGCTGCACGTTGGGCAGCTCTGCCAACCGCAAACGCAAGGCCTCAAGAGTGGCTTTGTCGACTTCCCTGGGCGTTACCAGCACAGCGCCGGGCAACGGGTTGTTCGGCAACTCCTTGAGGGCTTCGCCCAACCCGGACTGCTGCTGGAACTCTTCCAGGGCCTTGTCGCGGCTGATCCATTCGGCTTCGGCGACGGCGTCCATGCCGGCAATTTCTTCGCGCAGGGCCTGGCCCTGACTATCGCTGGCGTCGATAGTGAGGAACACCGAAATCTGCGCGGCACGCTCCCAAGTGCCGCCAAGACGCTCGACATTGCCAAGCAGCAGCGACAGGCCCATGGGTAGGCTCAGCGCCACGGCCATCACCAGGCAGGTGAAGAAGCTGCCGATCGGATGCTTACCGAGACGGCGCAGGCTATCGACCAGGCTGGCTCGGTGGCTTTCCACCCAGGCGTGGGCCAGGGTACGGAAATCCGGTTCGTCGTTCGGCCCCTGGGGCTCGGCGTTCTTCGGCGCAGCGCCGACACGCTGGGCCGGCTGGGGTGGTGGTACGCGGGAGGCACTCATTCTGCGGCCTCCCCGTCGCCGATCAGGCGGCCACGTTGCAGGGTGAGCATGCGATGGCGCATGCGCGCGATCAGTGCCAGGTCATGGCTGGCGATCAGTACGCTGGTGCCAAGGCGGTTGATGTCTTCGAATACGCCCATGATTTCCGCCGCCAGACGCGGGTCGAGGTTGCCGGTGGGTTCGTCGGCCAGCAGCAGTGCCGGACGATGGACGATGGCTCGGGCGATGCCGACGCGCTGTTGCTGCCCGGTGGACAGGTCGCCCGGGTACAGCTCGGCCTTGTCGCTGAGGGAAACCCGCTCCAGTGCAGCCCCGACACGGCGGCCGATATCGCTCTTGGAGAGGCCGAGAATCTGCAGCGGCAGGGCCACGTTGTCGAACACGCTGCGGTCGAACAGCAACTGGTGGTTCTGGAACACCACACCGATCTGCCGACGCAGAAAGGGGATCTGCGCGTTGGTGATCTGCGAAAGGTCCTGGCCGGCGAGCAACAGCTTGCCCGAGGTCGGACGCTCCATGGCCAGCAGCAACCGCAGCAGTGTGCTCTTGCCGGCGCCGGAGTGGCCGGTGACGAACAGGAACTCGCCGCGACGGACGCGGAAACTCAATTCATGCAACCCGACATGACCGTTGGGGTAACGCTTGCCGACCTGCTCGAATCGGATCATCACTGCTCCCGTTGCTGGAAAAGCGCCTGAACGAAGGGTTCGGCCTCGAAGGTGCGCAGATCGTCGATGCCTTCGCCAACGCCGATATAGCGAATCGGCAGGCCGAACTGCTTGGCCAGGGCGAAAATCACACCGCCCTTGGCCGTACCATCCAGCTTGGTCAGGGCCAGGCCGGTCAAGTTCACCGTCTGGTTGAATTGTTTGGCCTGGCTGATCGCGTTCTGACCGGTACCGGCATCCAGTACCAGCAGCACTTCGTGGGGCGCGCTGTCGTCGAGCTTGCCGATCACCCGGCGCACCTTCTTCAGCTCTTCCATCAGGTTGTCCTTGGTGTGCAGGCGCCCGGCGGTGTCGGCGATCAGCACGTCCATGCCACGGGCCTTCGCGGCCTGCACGGCATCGAAGATCACCGAGGCCGAGTCGGCACCGGTGTGCTGGGCGATCACCGCGATCTTGTTGCGCTCACCCCACACCTGCAACTGCTCGACGGCAGCGGCGCGGAAGGTATCGCCGGCGGCGAGCATGACCTTCTTGCCCTCGCCCTGGAGTTTCCTGGCCAGCTTGCCGATGGTGGTGGTCTTGCCGGCGCCGTTCACACCGACCACCAGAATCACGAAGGGCTGCTTGCCGGTATCGATGCGCAAGGGTTGTTCGACCGGGCGCAGCAGCGCGGCGAGCTCCTCCTGCAGGGATTTGTACAGCGCCTCGCTGTCGGTCAACTGCTTGCGCGCGACTTTCTGGGTGAGGCTCTGGATGATCGCCGTGGTGGCCTCGACGCCAACATCGGCGGTGAGCAGACGGGTCTCGATCTCGTCGAGCAGATCGTCGTCGATGGCCTTCTTGCCCAGGAACAGGCTGGCCATGCCCTCGCCCAGGCTGGCGCTGGTCTTCGACAAGCCCTGGCGCAGGCGGGAAAACCAGCCACCCTTGTTGTCCGACGGTTTGTTCTGCTCGGCGACCGGCGCGGGCACTTCGACCGGTGCGGCCAGCACGGCAGCCGGAGTGGTCGGCACGGGATGGAGAACGTCGCTGCCGGTGGCCAGTTCGACAGGGTGTTCGAGCGCGGCGGCAGGTTGCTCGGTGACCGGCTCGTTCTGCGCCTCGGGGCCATGGCGGGTCGGCAGCGGATCACTGGCCACTGGCTCTGGCTCTGGCTCTGGCTCGGCGATGATCACCGGCTCGACAGGTGCAGTCACCTCGGCCACGACCAGCTCAGGTGTCTCGAGCGCGGGCTCTGCCTGAGGCGCTGCGGGTGCAGGCTCGACGGGCTTTTTGCGCAGCCAGCCAAACAGGCCGCGCTTCTCGGTAGTTTTCTCTGCGCCCTGCTCGGCGCTGGCATCAGGGGCCGGGGTCTTGTTGTCGTCTTTTGAACCAAACATGGAGGACGGCTATCTCAGAGGGGCGAACGCCATGGCCCTCGCACGGTCGGGCTGAGGGCAGTGCTTGGCGGCAGGCGCGCGGGGGATTCGCACACCATCGCAGCACAGACGTGGTCGCCGGTAAAACGGATGCGTATCCTAGCACCTCCGCACCGCTCAGGGCGAAGCCAAGCGCGCCGTCTGGCGATGCGCGAGCATCCTGCATCAACGCGGCCCACCCGTGCCGCAATCGCCACGCCCGCCGTGGTTCAACGAGGAGAGAGGTTTGTCCAGTTCACTTGCCCGCCATCTCGCCGGCCTGCTGTTAGCCTGCGCCCTGCCCCTGGCAGTCCAGGCCGCGGCGCCGCAACCGACCCATGAATTCACCCTCGACAACGGCCTCAAGGTCGTCGTCCGCGAGGATCATCGCGCCCCGGTGGTGGTGTCCCAGCTCTGGTACAAGGTGGGTTCGAGCTACGAGACCGCCGGCCAGACCGGGCTGTCCCACGCCCTGGAACACATGATGTTCAAGGGCAGCCGCAAGCTCGGCCCGGGCGAAGCTTCACGGGTGCTGCGCGACCTGGGCGCCGAAGAGAACGCCTTCACCAGCGATGACTACACCGCCTATTACCAGGTGCTGGCCAGCGATCGCCTGGGCGTCGCCTTCGAACTGGAAGCGGACCGCCTGGCCAGCCTGCGCCTGCCGGCCGACGAGTTCTCCCGCGAGATCGAGGTGATCAAGGAAGAGCGCCGTCTGCGCACCGACGACAAGCCCTCGGGCCTGGCCTTCGAACGCTTCAAGGCCATGGCCTACCCGGCCAGCGGCTACAGCATCCCGACCATCGGCTGGATGGCCGACCTCGACCGCATGAGCGTGGATGAACTGCGCCACTGGTATCAGACCTGGTACGTGCCCAACAACGCCACCCTGGTGGTGGTCGGCGACGTGACCCCGGATGCGGTCAAGGCCCTCGCCCAGCGCTACTTCGGCGCGATCCCCAAGCGTGAAGTACCGGCTGCCAAGATTCCGCTGGAACTGCCGGCGCCGGGCGAACGACGCATCACCCTGCACCTCAAGACCCAGTTGCCGAGCCTGATGATGGGCTTCAACGTACCCGGGCTGCCCACCGCCAAGGCGCCGCGCGAGGTGCATGCCCTGCGCCTGATCGCCGCCCTGCTCGACGGCGGCTACAGCGCGCGCCTGGCAACCCGCCTGGAGCGCGGCCAGGAACTGGTTTCCGGGGCAGGCGCCTGGTACAACGGCTACACCCGCGGCGACAGCCTGTTCATGGTCTCCGCCACACCCAACGTGCAAACCGGCAAGACCCTGGAGCAGACCGAAGCGGGTATCTGGCGCGAGCTGCAAGACCTGCAGAAGAACCCGCCGTCGGCCGAAGAGCTGGCCCGCGTGCGCGCCCAGCTGATCGCCGGGCTGGTCTACGACCGCGACTCGATCACCAGCCAGGCCACCGCCATCGGCCAGCTGGAAACCGTTGGCCTGTCCTGGCAACTGATCGACCAGGAACTGGCCGAACTGGAAGCCGTGACCCCGGCCGATATCCAGAATGCCGCCAAGACCTATTTCACCCGCGACCGCCTCAGCGTCGCCCACGTACTGCCCGAGGAGAAGCGCGATGAGTAAGCGTAACGGCCCGCGCTACGCCCTGCTGGGGCTGGTCCTGATCGCCCTGCTGGTGGCCCTGACCTTCACCGTGCAGCGCTCCCCTGACGCCGCACCGGCCACTGCCGACGCGCCGAAGAGCGATGACACCCAGTTGCAATCCCTGGCCGAGCTGGACGGCAAGGCGCCCGAGCGGCGCAAGCTCGACATCCAGAGCTGGCAGACCGCCGAAGGCGCCAAGGTGCTGTTCGTGGAAGCCCGCGAGCTGCCGATGTTCGACCTGCGCCTGACCTATGCCGCTGGCAGCAGCCAGGATGGTGACGTGCAGGGCCTGGCCATGCTGACCAACGCCATGCTCAACGAAGGCGTACCCGGCAAGGACGTCGGCGCCATCGCAGCGGGCTTCGAAAGCCTCGGCGCCGAATTCGGCAATGGTGCCTACCGCGACATGGCCGTGACCAGCCTGCGTAGCCTCAGCGCGGCAGAGCAGCGCCAGCCGGCTCTGCAGCTGTTCGAGCAGGTGATCGGTCAGCCGACCTTCCCCGCCGATTCCCTGGCGCGTATCAAGAATCAGGTACTCGCTGGCTTCGAGTTCCAGAAGCAGAACCCCGGCAAGCTGGCCAGCCTCGAGCTGTTCGAGCGCCTCTACGGCAACCACCCGTATGGTCATCCCAGCGAAGGCACCCCCACTTCGGTTCCCGGCATCAGCCGCGAACAGCTGCAGGCCTTCCATGCCAAGGCCTATGCCGCCGGCAATGCGGTGATCGCGCTGGTCGGCGATCTGTCTCGGGAAGAAGCCGAGGCCATGGCCGCGGAGGTCTCCGCTGCACTGCCCAAGGGCCCGGCGCTGGCCAAGACCATCGCTCCCGAGGAGCCGAAAGCCGGCCTGACCCACATCGATTTTCCGTCCAACCAGACCCACCTGCTGATCGCCCAGCTCGGTATCGACCGCCTGGACCCGGATTACGCCGCGCTGTACCTGGGCAATCAGGTGTTCGGCGGCGGTGGTTTCGGTACCCGGCTGATGACCGAGGTGCGCGAGAAGCGCGGCCTGACCTACGGTGTCTACTCCGGCTTCAGCGCCATGCAGGCTCGCGGCCCGTTCATGATCAACCTGCAAACCCGTGCCGAGCTCAGCGATGGCACCCTGCAGCTGGTCAAGGACCTGCTCGGCGAGTTCATCGCCAACGGCCCGACCCAGGAGGAGCTGGACGCGGCCAAGCGCGAGACGGCCGGCAGCTTCCCACTGTCCACCGCGAGTAACGCCGCCATCGTCGGCCAGCTCGGCGCCATCGGCTTCTACGACCTGCCGCTGACCTATCTGGAAGACTTCATGGCCCAGGTGCAGGCGCTCAGCGTCGAGCAGGTGAAAACCGCCATGGCCAAGCACCTCGACCCCGAAGCGCTGGTGATCGTCACGGCCGGACCAAAGGTCGAACAGAAGGAGCTGCCGCCGCCCACCGACAAGCCAGTCGAATTGCCGACCGGCGTTCCGGAGCACTGATGGCCAGACGACCCACTCCCGCCAAGCCACCCGTCGCCCATGGTGGCGACGGGCAGTTGCGCATCATCGCTGGTCAATGGCGCAGCCGGCAGTTCGGCTTTCCCATGGCCCACGGCTTGCGCCCGACGCCCAACCGCGTGCGGGAAACCCTGTTCAACTGGCTGGCCCCCTACGTCGAAGCGGCCAAGGTCCTCGATCCGTTCGCCGGCAGCGGCGCGCTGTTTCTCGAGGCCCTGTCACGTGGAGCGGGCAGCGCCCTGGCACTGGATATCAACCCGGCAGCGGTGAACAGCCTGCGCGGTCATCTGGCGACCCTGCGCTGCGATAACGGCCAGGTGCTGCAGAGCGATGCGCTCGCTTACCTGCAGAGCCAGCTCCCTGCACCCTTCGATCTGGTGTTTCTCGACCCACCGTTCGGCCAGGACCTGCTCCTGCCAGCCTGTGAACTGCTCGAACGGCGCGGCTGGCTGGCCGACGATGCCTGGGTCTATACCGAGAGCGAGCAGCCGCCGTCGAGCCTGGGCATGCCCGGCAACTGGCGCCTGCACCGTGAACAGAAAGCCGGCCAGGTGCACTACGCACTGTGGCAGCGCAGCCATGCATGAGTCCACTCGGGTACTGCGCCAGGCCCTTGTCGATCAGGGCCTGGATCTGCGTGAGCAGGCCGCTGACGAGTGGCAGGGCGAAATTCCCCTGCCTGCCGATCTCGCGCGCTTCTACCGCAAGATCGGCCCCCACGACTGCACCCTGGAAACAGCAGGCAATCCCTTTTTCATTCCCTCGTTGAGCCGCCTGTGGAAACTGCAGGCCGGCTACCGCTGGCACGGTGTGAGCGGCGAACGCCTGATGGACTGGCACGATGACTGGCTGGTGGTGGCCGACCAGGGCGGCGATCCGTTCATTTTCGAGATAAGCAGCGGCAAGGTACTGCACGACCGCCACGGGGCGGGCGGCTGGCAGCCCTCGCCGGTGTTCAGCGGGCTGGAACAGATGATTGCCTGCCTGGCCTGCTTCGATGCGGTGTGGGCCAGCGCCGGCGACGACATCTTTCTCGACGACGACAGCGTCAACCCGGCGCATCGCGAACGCCTGATCGATGCCCTGCAACCTCTGCTGGGCGAACGCTCGGCAGCACAGGCGCTGGCTGAAGAGTTCGACTGGTAATGAGCGTGCCAGGCGTCTGCCGATGACCAGCACACCGCGCTTCGCCCCCGCCTGGTGGCTGTCGGGGCCGCATCTGCAAACGCTGTGGGGCTCGCTATGCCGTCGCCCACCGGTTCTCGAGCGGCAACGCGAGCGCCTGTGGCTGGAGGACGGTGACTTCCTCGACCTCGACTGGCACGGCCCCCACGACGCCCATGCCCCGCTGGTGCTGGTGCTGCATGGCCTGACCGGTTCATCGAGCTCCCATTACGTGCTCGGCCTGCAGCGGCAACTGGCAATCCAGGGCTGGGCCAGCGTGGCGCTCAACTGGCGTGGCTGCTCGGGCGAGCCCAACCTGCTGCCGCGCGGCTATCACTCCGGGGCCAGCGAAGACCTTGCCGAAACCGTGCGTCACCTGCGCGCCAAACGCCCCATGGCGCCGCTCTATGCAGTGGGCTACTCGCTGGGCGGCAACGTGTTGCTCAAGTACCTCGGCGAGAGCGGCGCCGAAAGCGGCCTGCAGGGTGCCACTGCGGTGTCGGTACCGTTTCGCCTCGATCAGTGCGCGGACCGTATCGGCGTAGGGTTCTCACGGGTGTACCAGGCCCACTTCATGCGCGCCATGGTCGCCTACGTGAAGGACAAGCAGCGCCTGTTCGCCCACCAGGGCCAGGCAGACCGCCTGTCGATCCTGGAAAAGCTCGGCCCGCTGGACGGCATGCGTACCTTCTGGGATTTCGACGGCCGCATCACCGCGCCGCTGCACGGTTTCGAAAACGCCGAAGACTACTATCGCCGTTCCTCGAGCCGCTATTACCTGGGGCGCATCCGGACGCCAACGCTGCTGATCCAGTCCAGCGACGACCCGTTCGTATACCCCCACAGCCTGCCCGAGGCCGATGAGCTGGCGCCCTGCATCACCTTCGAACTGCACGCCAGGGGCGGCCATGTGGGCTTCATCGACGGCACCGCGCGCCAGCCCGGTTACTACCTGGAGCGGCGCATCCCTGCCTGGCTGCTGGCGATGGATCAGCGCCTCCAACCCAGCGCCTCCACCCCGATCGGTTCGTAGAGGAGCCAGGCATGGTCGACAACCCCGGTTTCGTGCAGAGCGAGCAGCAAATCGATGCCCTGCAACAGCGCTTTCAGGCACAGCGCGAGGCCTTCATGGCCAACCCGATGCCCTCGGCCGAACAGCGCATCGCCTGGCTCGACAGCCTCAAGGCGCGCCTGCTCAGCGATCAGGACCAACTGGTTCGCTGCATCAGCGAGGACTTCGGCAATCGCAGCGTCGATGAAACCCGGCTCGCCGAAATGCTGCCCGCCGTGCACGGCATCCGCTACACACGCAAACGCCTGCGCCGCTGGATGAAGCCCTCGCGACGGTGTGTCGGCCTGCCCTTCATGCCCGCCTCGGCTCGGGTGATCTATCAGCCGCTGGGTGTGATCGGCATCATCGTGCCGTGGAACTACCCGCTGCTTCTCGCCATCGCCCCACTGGTCGGCGCACTGGCCGCCGGCAACCGGGTGATGCTCAAGCTCAGCGAAGCCACCCCGCAGACGTCGCAGCGCCTCAAGGACATGCTGGCGGGTATCTTCCCGGACGACCTGGTCAGCGTGGTGCTCGGCGAGGCCGATGTCGGCATGGCCTTCGCGAAGCTGCCGTTCGATCATCTGCTGTTCACCGGCGCCACCCATATCGGCCGCCAGGTGATGCGTGCCGCCGCCGAGAACCTGACCCCGGTGACCCTGGAGCTGGGCGGCAAATCCCCCGCCCTGGTCTCCGCCGACGTGCCGCTGGAACACGCCGCCGAACGCATCGCCTTCGGCAAGACCCTGAACGCCGGGCAGACCTGCGTGGCCCCCGACTACGTGCTGGTGCCGCGCCAGCGACTGGAGGGCTTCGTCGATGCCTATCGCCGTGCGGTGCAGCGTTTCTATCCACAGGTCGAGGGCAACCCGGACTACACCAGCATCATCAATGCACGCCAGCAGCAGCGCCTGCTCGGTTACCTGAACGACGCCCGTGACAAGGGCGCGATGGTGATTCCACTGGCCGCCGAATGCGCGGACCGGCGCATGCCGCCTAGCCTGCTGCTGAACGTCGACGACAGCATGCTTGTGATGCAGGACGAAATCTTCGGCCCGCTGCTGCCGGTCGTGCCCTACGACCGGCTCGACGATGCACTGGCCTACATCGCCGCACGCCCGCGGCCTCTGGCGCTGTACTATTTCGGCTACAACCGCCGCGAGCAGCACCACGTGCTCCACCATAGTCACTCCGGTGGCGTGTGCCTGAACGACACCCTGCTGCACGCCGCTCAGGACGACATGCCCTTCGGCGGCGTCGGCGCCTCGGGCATGGGCCACTACCACGGTCACGAGGGCTTTCTGACCTTCAGCAAGGCCAAGGGTGTGCTGGTCAAGCCACGCTTCAACTCCGCACGGCTGATCTACCCGCCATACGGCAAGGCGCTGCAGCGCCTGGTCTACCGGTTGTTCATCCGTTGACGAGCGCTGCGCCAGCGCGATTAACGCCCACATCCGCAGCGCCGGGCAGGCCATCGACTTGGCCCGCCCCGGCGTGCTGCGCTACCATCCGAGTCCCCAACGCTCCCGCCAGGACGTCACGATGAATCGAGTGTTATACCCAGGCACCTTCGACCCCATTACCAAGGGGCACGGCGATCTGGTCGAGCGCGCCTCGCGCCTGTTCGACAGTGTGGTCATCGCGGTCGCCGCCAGCCCGAGGAAGAACCCGCTGTTCTCGCTCGAACAACGTGTGGAACTGGCCCGTGAAGTCACCCGGCACCTGCCCAACGTCGAAGTGATCGGCTTTTCCACGCTGCTCGCCTCGTTCGCCAAGGAGCAGGGTGCCAACGTGCTGCTGCGCGGCCTGCGTGCGGTGTCGGACTTCGAATACGAGTTCCAGCTGGCCAACATGAACCGCCAATTGGCACCGGACGTGGAAAGCCTGTTTCTCACCCCGTCGGAGAAGTACTCGTTCATCTCCTCCACCCTGGTACGGGAAATCGCCAATCTCGGCGGCGACATCACCAAGTTCGTCCATCCTGCCGTGGCCCAAGCCCTGAGCGAACGCTTCAAGGCACAGTGATCCCGGCGGCAGCACGCCGGCAATCCCACACGCAGTGCAGGGGCGTCGTTCCGTACGGCGCCCGAGCGTGCGCTGGCGGTGACAATCCGGCACAATCCTGCATTCCTGTTTGAATGTGTCGCGGCCAATGGCCCGGCAGGAGCGCGCCCTTCATGTCCCTGATCATCACCGACGATTGCATCAACTGCGACGTCTGCGAACCCGAGTGCCCGAACGCGGCGATCTCCCAGGGTGAGGAGATCTACGTGATCGACCCCAGCCTGTGCACCGAGTGCGTAGGCCATTACGACGAGCCACAGTGCCAGCAGGTCTGCCCGGTGGACTGCATTCCCCTCGACGAGAACAACGTCGAGAGCAAGGAGCAACTGATGGAGAAATACCAGATCCTTACCGGCAAGGCCTGAGTGAGTCGCTCTCCCCGCGGTCGATACGCCACGTCGGTACTCTTCAACGCGCTGTTGCTGCTGTGCAGCCTCGCCCTGCAGGCCAGCGAACAACCCGCTCGCAGCGCGATCGCCACAGCGCACCCGGCCGCCACCGTCGCCGGCCGGGAAACCTTGGCGCTGGGCGGTAACGCCTTCGACGCCAGCGTCGCCATCAGTGCCGCCCTGGCGGTGGTGGAACCCTACGGTTCAGGGCTCGGCGGCGGCGGTTTCTTCCTGCTGCGCAACGCCGACGGCCACTACGATTTTCTCGACGCCCGCGAACGCGCGCCTGGCGCTGCGCATGCCGACCTCTATCGACGCGATGGACAGGTACAGACGGCGCTGTCACGCGATGGCGCGCTCGCCGCAGCCATTCCGGGCCTGCCTGCGGCGCTGGTCGAACTGGCTGAGCAACACGGTCGCCTGCCGTTGCGCGACAGCCTGGCCCCGGCCATCCGCCTGGCCCGCGAAGGTTTCCCGGTCGACCGCGTGTACCGCGAGCGCGCCGAAATGCGCCTGGCAGCCATGCGCGACGATGCGGAAACCGCCCGGCTGTTTCTGCGCGGCGCGGCGGTGCCCGCGGAGGGTACGCTGCTGCGCCAGCCGGAGCTGGCCGAAACCCTGCTGGCGCTCGCACGCGAAGGTCGCCAGGGCTTCTATGCGGGACCGCTGGCCGAGCGTCTGGTGGCAGGCGTGCGCGCCGCGGGCGGCATCTGGACGCACCAGGATCTGACCGACTACCGCGTCGTGCACCGCCAACCCCTGCGGGTGCCGCTGAGCGAAGGCCGTGAGCTGATCAGCGCGCCACCGCCTTCAGCCGGCGGCCTGGCCCTGGCGCAGAGCCTACTGATGCTGCAGCGCCTGCACTGGCGCGAGGCCGATCCGCTGCAGCGTAGCCATCTGGTGGTGGAGACCTTGCGCCGGGCCTATCGGGATCGAGGGCTGTTGGGCGACCCGGATTTCGTCGACAGCCCGACCGCCCGCCTGCTCAACCCGGATTACCTGCAACGCCTGAGTGACGGCATCGATCCGCAGCGCGCCACACCCAGCAACCAGCTGCCGCCCGCCGGTCGCTGGAAGGAAGGCGACCACACCACCCACTTCACCGTCCTGGACGCCAACGGCAACGCGGTGAGCGCCACCCTGTCGATCAACCTGCCGTTCGGCGCCGCCTTCACCGTGCCCGGTACTGGCGTGCTGCTCAACGATGAAATGGACGACTTCGCCGCCGACCCTGCAGGGGCCAACGCCTACGGCCTGGCCGGCAGCCGCGCCAATGCCATCGCTGGCGGCAAGCGGCCGCTGTCGAGCATGAGCCCGACCTTCGTGGAAAGCCCCAGCGAGCTCACCAGCTTCGGCACGCCAGGCGGCAGCCGCATTCCGAGCATGGTGCTGCTGTCGATCCTCGACTACCTGGACGGCCAGCCGATCGCCCACTGGCCAGCAGTGCCGCGCTATCACCACCAGTACCTGCCGGACGTCATCGAGCACGAGCCACAGGCCTTCAGCGCCGCGCAGATCGCCGACCTGCAGGCACGCGGCCATCGCCTGCTGAAACTGGATCGGGAATATGGCAACCAGCAGGTGCTGCGTTGGAACAAGGCCAGCGGCGAAGTGGAGGCGGCCAGCGACCCGCGGGGTATCGGCAGCAGCGATGTGCCAGCGCCCCGCTGAAACGCCCCAGGACGGTCAGTGACGGCGCAGCAGGCTCTGCGGCGCGATGCCGAAGGCCTTGCGAAAGGCGTGGCTGAAATGGGAAAAGTCCGAGAAACCGAAGTCCAGCGCCGCCTGGGACACGCTGCGCACGTGCCCCCGCTCGATGGCGTCGCGGCTGGCTTGCAGGCGCGCCTGCCAGATCACCGACACCGGCGTCTTCTGGTGGCGTGCGAAGGCCCGGGTGACGGTGCGTGTGGAGACATGATGGGCCTGGGCGATACGTTCTATGCCCAGGTCCGCCTCGGTGAGGTGGCGGTTGATGTAGTTCATGGCCCTGGCGTAGAGATCCCGCTCCGAGCTGGTTTTTTCCAGGTCCTGCAATTCCAGGCTCAGCACCAGCAGGTCCAGCAGCGTCTGGGAAAAGCGCACGGCGATGTCGGTATCCAGCAGGCTCTCCGGGGCCTCGGTGGCCTGGCGCAGCATCTCGCGCAAGGGCACCACGCCGGGACGGCGCTCGTCGAGCACCATGGCGGTCAGGTGCTCGACGTCCGGAAGGCGTGAGCTCAGCAAGTGACGGGGGATACGCACCAGGTGGTTGGTGCCACCGAGGCTGAAACGAAACGTCTGCGAGGCGTCATACAGGAACAGCTGGTCGGATGCCAGCCTGGCTGCCCGTCCCCCCTGCTCCAGTTGCCCGAAGCCATGGCGGCTGAAACCGAGCCACAGGTCGTCATCCGGCCCGCTGCGCAGGTGCCGCGCCGTACGCTCCCAGTAGTGCTCGGGGGAAGACAGCGTGCAGATGTCCAGCACCCCCAGTTCGCGAACATCCAGAGAACCCTCGAAGCCCGCGGTGAGGGGCTTGCTCGCGGCCGGAATGCAGTGGCGCAACACCACCTCCTTCCAGTATTCGAAGCGTTGTGAAGGATCGATGGCCACAGTCGAGTAGTGGGAGTTGCCCATGGCGAACACCTCGTATCGGTAGATCCACTGCAGTGGTGAACGGAATCGGTCGCCGTACGATGCAATCGACAGGCCATGATCCGAATACCCTTCAATCGCCACCCGAGATGATTCCGCCCGGGCGTGGCGCAATGCCTCGCACGCCGCCTCGAGCGGCCCCGGTGCATAGCGACGCATGGACCGTCCGGGCCATGTTGCGAAGCAGCCAATGACCCAGAGCGGTGCGCTTCGCACCCTTACGGAACATCGCCATTAGTACCGTGCCCCCTTGTCCTTTTCAACCAAGCGGCTGTCCTTTTCAAGCAAGCGTGGCGGCGGCATCGCCCCTAACGTCTGTCGCGTCGATGTTCTCAATCAGCCTGATCGACGAGGAAAGGCCATGCCCCCACAACGACAGACATCCCTGGCCGCAGACTTGCGCCTGACACGGTGGCCCGCCTGCTTTGCGCTGGAAACGAGTGTCCTGGTGATTCTTCGCGGGCGGCAACGCCGCCCCCGGTGCGAACACCCGCACTCCGCCTGAACAACAACTAGAACTGGAGCAACCATGGAATCCGCTATCGACAAGCACCTGAAATGTCCCCGTACGCTATCGCGCCGCGTACACGACGACTACCAGCCACCCTTTCCGATGTTCGTCGGTCGCGCGCAGCGGAACCTGGAGCAGGTGGTGATGGCCTACCTGGGCGTGCAGTTCCGCGAGGAGCGCCGCGCCGATGCCCTGCAGGCGATGCGCGAAATCGTCGCCAGCCTCGATGCAGCCGATGGCCCGGGCCATCATGACCTCAGCTACCACCTCGACAACCAGGGCCATGGCAACTTCATCGTGGTCGGCTACTGGCGCGACCCGGCCGCCTACTGCCGCTGGCTGCGTTCGCCGGGCGTGGAGGGCTGGTGGAGCGCCGACCAGCGCCTGCACGAGGGACTGGGCTACTTCCGCGAAGTGTTCGCCCCGCGCGCCAGCCAGTTCGAGACCCTGTACGCCTTCAAGGACGACCTGCCCGGCGTCGGCGCCATCCTGGACGGCATCAGCGACGAGATTCAGGAACATGGCTACTGGGGCTCGGCGCGCGACCGTTTGCCCGTCTCGCAGACCGACTGGCTGCAGGCGGGTGATGCGCTTCAGGTGGTCCTCGGCGACCCGGCCAAGGGTGGCCGGGTGACGGTGCGCGGCCACGACAACCTGACGTTGATCCGCTCCGGGCAGGACTGGGCCGAGGCCGGTCAGGAAGAGCGCGAACTGTACTTCAATGACCTGTTGCCGCCGTTGCAGGACGGCATGGACTTCCTGCGCGACCAGGGCCAGCCACTGGGCTGTTACAGCAACCGCTTCGTGCGCAATATCGACCTGGACGGCAACCTGCTCGACATCGCCTACGACATAGGCCACTGGCGCTCGCTCGACCGGCTGGAGCGCTGGGCCGAGTCCCATCCCACCCACCTGCGCATCTTCACCACCTTCTTCCGCGTGGCCGCCGGCCTGCAGAAGCTGCGGCTGTACCACGAGGTGTCGGTATCGGACGCCACCCAGCAGTTGTTCGAGTACATCAATTGCCACCCGCAGACAGGAATGATGCGCGACGCACAGCCCCTGCCGAGCTGACCGAGAAGCCCCGCACTCCCCACCCCGGCGCGCCCACCGCGCAGGGGTGTGGGTGACCATTTCCCGCAGAAAGGATTTCGATCATGCAAAAGAACCACTACCTGTCGCTCGCCGCCCTGTTGCCAGCCGTCTGCGCCCAGGCCATCGAAGTGACCCCCGGCGATTACGAACAGCTTCCGGCCGGTACCACCCTAGGTCTGGTCTACTACCAGCACTCGACCACCGATGCCCTGTATGCCGGCGGGGACAAGTCCAGCTCGGACTTCAGGCTGACCTCCGACGTCGGCATCCTGCGCCTGATCCATGTCATCGGCCTGAGCGACAGCGTCACCGTCGATCCCCAGGTGCTGCTGCCCTTCGGCCAGGTCGACGGCAGCGGCGACGCCTCGGCACTGGGCGATGCCAGTGGCACGGCCGATCTTATCCTGGCGGCACCGATCAGGCTGCGGCTCAACCAGGCCCGTGACGTCATCGCCCTGACGCCCTACCTCTACGTACCGACCGGCCGCTACGACAACGAGAATACGCTCAACCTCGGCGAGAACCGCTGGAAACTGGATCTGCAGGCCGCCTACGTGAAGCATTTCTCGGAGAAATGGGCCCTCGACCTGGTCGGGGATGCCATCTGGTACGGCGACAACGACGACGTCGGCGCCGCCTCCGTACGCCGCGAGCAGGACGTCTCCTACGCCGCCCAGGTGATGGGCCGCTACATGCCCACTGCCGGCACCTCGTTCGCCATCGGCTTCGGCCACAGTTGGGGGGGTGAGAACGAGGTCGCCGGTATCAGGCAGGACGACGCCATGCAGACCACCAATTTTCGCGTTACCGCCGCTACCTTCGTCACCCCCAAGGATCAGCTGCAGGTGCAACTGGGCAGGGATCTCGCCGTGGAAAACGGGTCTCGCGAGGATTTCCGCGTGAACCTTCGCTACCTGCACATCTTCTGACGCCGGCTCGCGTCCGGGTGCTGGCAGGGCTGTCCTTCTCGACCAA
This sequence comes from Phytopseudomonas flavescens, assembly GCF_900100535.1. GTDB lineage: Bacteria > Pseudomonadota > Gammaproteobacteria > Pseudomonadales > Pseudomonadaceae > Aquipseudomonas > Aquipseudomonas flavescens. The sequence continues at coordinate 66,191 of NZ_FNDG01000021.1, read as the reverse complement.
GCGACTGTCCGTTTCAACCAAGCACCGACGAGTCGCCAGGCATAGCGTGGAACCAGGCGCCCAAGCGGGATCGCCGCAAGCAAGAGCCACAGAGGCGTCCCCTTGGACGGACTCTCGACTATCCAGACAGCTGCCGGCTGCGACGAGCCGGCACGGTACACAGGAACCCACATGGCCATCGTCCGCCCCACCGCCGAACAACTGCAAGACCTCGCCAGCCGCCTGCACATGCGCCTGACGCCCGAGCAGGCCAACGAATACCTGGCACTCATGCAAGGCAGCTTCGACGCCTACGACCTGATCGACGAGTTGTCCGACGAAGTGCCGCCGGTGCGTTATCCACGCGCCGGCGGCCACCGTCCCGCCGCAAGCGAGAACCCGCATAACGCCTGGTACTACCGCACCGAGATCCAGGGCGCGGGTGAAGGCAAGCTGGCCGGCCGCAGCGTGGCGCTCAAGGACAACGTCGCCCTGGCCGGCGTGCCGATGATGAACGGCAGTTCGACCCTGGAAGGCTTCGTGCCGTCCTACGACGCCACCGTGGTCACCCGCCTGCTGGATGCCGGCGCGACGATCCTCGGCAAGGCCACCTGCGAACACTTCTGCCTGTCCGGCGGCAGCCATACCTCCGACCCCGCGCCGGTGCACAACCCGCGCCGGCGCGGCTACATCTCCGGCGGCTCATCGTCCGGCAGCGCTGCCCTGGTGGCCGCCGGCGACGTGGACATGGCCATCGGCGGCGACCAGGGGGGATCGATCCGCATTCCCTCGGCCTTCTGCGGCACCTACGGGATGAAGCCGACCCATGGGCTGGTGCCCTACACCGGCATCATGCCGATCGAGGCCACGGTGGACCACGCCGGGCCGATCACCGCCAACGTGCGTGACAACGCGCTGATGCTGGAAGTCATCGCCGGCGCCGACGGCCTCGACCCCCGCCAGTACGCACCGCCGGTCGACGCCTACAGCCAGGCACTGGGACGTGGCGTGCAGGGGTTGAAGATCGGCATCCTCGGCGAAGGCTTCCAACTGGCCAACCTGGATCCGCGGGTGGCCGACAAGGTGCGCGAGGCCATCGCCCGCCTGGAAAGCCTGGGCGCCGAGGTCAGCGACGTATCGGTACCGGCGCACACCTTGGCCGCCGCGCTCTGGCAGCCGATCGGCTGCGAAGGGCTGACCGCGCAGATGATGCACGGCAACGGCATGGGCTTCAGTTGGAAGGGCCTCTATGACGTAGCGCTGCTGGACCGGCATGCCGCCTGGCGCGACAGCGCCGACACGCTGTCGGCCACCCTCAAGCTGTGCATGTTCGTCGGCCAGTACGGCCTGGAGCGCTACAACGGCCGCTACTACGCCAAGGCGCAGAACATCGCGCGGCGTGCCCGGGCCGGCTACGACCAGGCGCTGGAGCGCTACGACCTGCTGCTGATGCCCACCGTGCCGATCATCGCCCAGCCCCTGCCGCAGTCGGGCGCATCGCTGGCCGAGTATGTCACCCGCGCATTCGAGATGATCGGCAACACCGCGCCGCTGGACATCACCGGGCACCCGGCCATGTCCATCCCCTGCGGGCAGGTCGATGGCCTGCCGGTGGGCCTGATGCTGGTCGCTCGCCACTACGCCGAAAGCACCATCTACCAGGCGGCTGCCGCCTTCGAAGCCAGCGCCGACTGGCAGACGCTGTAAACCCCGACAAATGCTTCTAACCCGTGCAGACAAACCGATGAGGATCGACGCGATGAGCAAAGCCGTATCCCAGGCATCCACCTCCACGCCCGGCGAACGGGCCTGGGCCCTGTTCCAGGTCATGCAGGACAAGAACCTGATCCCCGAGGGCTACCTCGAAAGCCTGACCGACCTGATGGCCAACCAGTTCGACCCGGCCAACGGCGCCCGCGTGGTAGCCAAGGCCTGGGTCGACCCGGCGTACCGCGCGCTGCTGCTGCGCGACGGTACCGCCGCCTGCGCCGAGTTCGGCTACACCGGCCCGCAGGGCGAATACATCGTGGCCCTGGAGGACACGCCCACCCTCAAGAACGTCATCGTCTGCAGCCTGTGCTCCTGCACCAACTGGCCGGTGCTCGGGCTGCCGCCGGAGTGGTACAAGAGCTTCGAATTCCGCGCCCGGCTGGTGCGCGAAGGACGCACCGTGCTGCGCGAGCTGGGTACGGAGCTACCCGAAGGCATGACCATCAAGGTCTGGGACACCAGCGCGGAAAGCCGCTACCTGGTCCTGCCCATGCGCCCTGAAGGCACCGAGCACCTGAGTGAGCAAGACCTGCAGGCACTGGTCACCAAGGATGTGCTGATCGGCGTCGCGCTGCCCGGCAAGCCCTGAGACAAACCGCTCATCATTTTCCAGCTTTCGGAGGTAATCAGCATGAATGGCTTTCACGATCTCGGCGGTTTCCAGGGCTTCGGCCGCATCCCCCACACGATCAACAGCCTGAGCTACAAACCGGTATTCAAGGAAGACTGGGAACACCTGGCCTACGGCCTGATGTTCGTCGGTGTGGGTCATCTGCAGAAATTCAGCGTCGACGAGGTGCGCCATGCCGTCGAGCGCATCGATGTGCGCCAGCATGCCGGCACCCGTTACTACGAACGCTACGTCATCGCCACGGCCTCGCTGCTGGTCGAGACCGGGGTGCTGACCCAGGAAGAGCTCGACCGCGCGCTGGGTTCGCACTTCAAGCTGGCCAATGCGCCGCAGTCCACTGGCCGTCCGGCGATCACCGGCCGCCAGCCCTTCGAGGTGGGCGACCGGGTGCTGGTGCGCGACGAGCACGTCACCGGGCACATCCGCGTGCCCGGCTACGTACGCGGCAAGCAGGGCGTGGTGCTGCACCGCACCACGGAAACCTGGCCCTTCCCCGATGCCATCGGCCATGGCGACACCCGCGCGGCGCACCAGCCGAGCTATCACGTGGAGTTCAAGGCGAAGGATCTCTGGGGCGACGCCTGCGACGACGGCCTGGTGGTGGTCGACCTGTTCGAGAGCTACCTGGATAAGGTCACCGTCACGCCGGACAGGGCCTCCACCGCCAAGACACCCGTGGCCCAAGCGGTGCCGGCATGAGGGACGGCGCCGTGTCGCAGCGGCTGCCGGTGACCGTCCTTTCGGGCTTTCTCGGTTCCGGCAAGACGACGCTGCTCAACCACATCCTGCGCAACCGCGCAGGCAGGCGGGTGGCGGTGATCGTAAACGACATGAGCGAGGTCAATATCGACGCCGAGGACGTGCAACGCAGCGTCGAGCTGCACCACGGCCGCGACGAACTGGTGGAGATGAGCAACGGCTGCATCTGCTGCACGCTGCGCGCCGACCTGCTGGAGCAGGTCAGCGCGTTGGCGCGCCAGAACCGCTTCGACTACCTGCTCGTCGAGTCCACCGGGATCGCCGAGCCCATGCCCGTGGCCGAGACCTTCGCCTTCCTCGACCAGGCCGGTTTCAGCCTCAGCGAACTGGCGCGCCTGGACACCCTGGTCACCGTGGTCGACGGCAGCCACTTCCTGGAACTGCTCGACTCGCGGGAGACGGTGGTAGGCGAGACGCAGGCGGGCACGCCGCTGCGCGCGCTGTCCGACCTGCTGGTCGAGCAGGTGGAGTACGCCAACGTGATCCTCGTCAGCCGCCTGGACCTGATCGGCGAACCCGGTTTCCAGGCCTTGCGCGCTGTGCTCAGCGGGCTCAACCCGGATGCGCACATCCTGCCCATGGCCCACGGCGCCATCGACCTGTCGACGATCCTCGACACCGGCCGCTTCGACCTGCCGAGCCTGATGCAGTCGCCCGGCTGGATGCAACGCCTGGAAGACAGCGACCAGCCTGCTACGGAAGCGGACACCTACGGCATCGCCTCCTGGGTCTACCGAGAGCGCACGCCCTTCCACCCACAGCGCTTGCTGGATCTGCTCCAGCGCCCCTGGAACAACGGCAGGCTGCTGCGTAGCAAGGGCTACCTCTGGGTCGCCAGCCGACACCTGGACACCGGCCTGCTGGCCCAGACCGCCGGACGCTTCGGCTGGCAATACGTCGGGCGCTGGTGGCGTTTCATCGAGCGCAGCGAATGGCCTCGCGATAGCTATCGCTGCCAGGCGATCCTGGGCAAATGGGACGAGATCGTCGGCGATTGCCGGCAGGAAATCGTGTTCATCGGCCAGGGTATCGACCTGCAGGCGCTGAAAGCAGCGCTGGACGCCTGCCTGCTGACCCCCGAGGAGATCCTCGGCGGTCCGGCGAGCTGGCCCATGCTGCCCGGCGCAGCCGCTTTCGACCACCTGGCCTTGCCGGCATGAGCGGGTCGTTTCGGACCACTGGCGGGCAGCAACAATCACTGCAGGACGCAAGAACGGGAGGTCTTTGATGGCGTTTTTCGCCAGCGGCACCCACAAGGCACTGGCTCGGCTGGCCGACTGGCTGGAGAGGCCGCACGCCAACCTGCAGCTCGGCAGCCGCGATCCCATTCTGCAACGCATCGTCGCCAGTGGCGAACGCCTGCTCGCCGACCACACGGCGCTGCGGGCACAGGTGGCCGCGCTGGAAGCAGAGCGGCAGCAACTGGCGAACCGGCTCGGCGAATGCGAGGCCTGCCTGCGAGATCGGCAGGCGCACTGGCAACTGGCGGCGCACACGGCCAACGGGCTGTTCTGGGAACTGCAGCTCGACGGCGACCTGCTGCCAGCCGGTGATGCAGCGCTGCAGTGGAGCGGTAGCCTGGCGGCAATGGCGCAACCGCCCACACGCCTGAGCCTGTTGCACGAGCGTCTGCACCCGGACGACCGTCAGGACAGCCGGGACGCGCTGGCACGACATCTGGCCGATCGTGGTGGCCAGACCCGCTATCGGATCGAAGTACGCCTGGCCACCGATACCGGCGATTACCGCTGGGTGCATGTGCGTGGCGAGACCCAGCGTGACGAACGCGGACTGCCACGGCGCTGCGTCGGCAGCCTGCACGATATCCACGAGCAGCGCCTGCGTGACCAGCAGTTCGCCCTGCTATCGACCCGCTTCGAGATTTCCCGCGAGTGCATCCAGGATGCGCTCTGGGATATCGACATCCTTGCCGGCGACCCGGCCAATCCGGACAACGTCATCTGGTTCTCGTCGCAGATGCGCCGCCTGCTCGGCCACCAGACCCTCGAGGAATTTCCCGACGTGTTCGACAGCTGGTTGTCCCGCCTGCATCCCGAAGACAGCCAGCGCGCCGTACAGGCTTTCGTCGACCATGTCGGCGACCGCTCCGGGCGAACCCCCTTCGATGTCGTCTACCGGCTCAGGCACAGTAATGGCGAGTACCGCTGGTTTCGCGGCCGCGGGCAGACCCGGCGCAGCGCCGACGGCACGCCGCTGCGCACCGTGGGCGCGATCAGCGACGTGCATGCCAGTCACGAAGAGAGCCAGCTGCGCCAGGCCCAGGAACGGCAGCACCAGGCAATACAGGAAAACCTCGTCAAGCTGACGCAGATCGTCGGCGCCATTCAGGGCATCGCCAACCAGACCAACCTGCTGGCCCTCAATGCGGCCATCGAGGCGGCACGGGCGGGCGAGGCGGGCCGTGGCTTTGCCGTGGTCGCCGACGAGGTGCGCAAGCTGGCCACCCGCACCAGCGAGGCGACCCAGCAGGCCACCGGCATGATCGAAGGCCGCTGAGTCCGCCGGCAGCCCTGCGCTCAGTCGAGGACGATCAGCCGCTCGTCGCTGCCCCCCAGCCGTCGCAGTTCATGGAACAGCGGCTGTTCCTCGCCGATCAGCAGGACGTTGCGCAGGCTCTGGATGATGCGGCTGGCGTAGCCCAGGTCGTTCATCAGCGAGCTGGTCTGCAGGCCATCCAGTCTTCCGCTGCGCACCTGGGCGAACAGGCGCTGCCGAAAATCACCGTCGAAGCGTGCCGCCTTTCTGTCCAGTGCCTGCAAATTCGCGCGCCAGGGCGTTTCATCCAGGGTAGAGCGCGCCAGGTCATGGACTTCGTGCAATACCGCCAGCAGATGGCCACGCAGCTCCACATAAGCATCGCGGGCCGCCGACGGATCAGCGCCGAGGTAGTGGCCGAGATTCTTTTGCAGGTGCTTGGCGTCCTTGACCGCGTCCACCAGCTGCAACGCCGCCACCTGGCAGGCGACCCAGAACTGCTGGTGCTGCTCGTCCAGCGGTTGCTCCAGACGACCCATGAAACTTAGCAGGTCCCCATAGACCCCCTTGATATGCTGCTGGTACAGCGTCTCGGCATCCAAGTGGAAACGCTCTGGCGGCGCCTGCAACACGGCCGGCTCGATGCGCGCTCTGGTCAACTGGTCCACCGGCAGATACAGGGCATGGCAGATCACCTCCAGGCTCAGGCGCCCGAGGTGGCCGAGTTCCTGAACCACGGCGCCGGCCGCCGCGTCGGCTGAGTCCAGGGCTCGCTCGTTCAGGTAACGCGCCGTTGTGCGCTCCGGCTGGGCCGGATCCAGCTCGGTGATCAGTACCCGGGGCTCCTGGCGATCCGGCAGCCAATGGGTCAGGCGCTGCGCCAACTGGCGCTGCCAGGGCCAGAACAGGGCCACCCCCATGGCATTGAACAGGGTATGGAACATGGCCAGCTGGATCATCGGGTTGTCGCCCAGACCGACCAGCGCGGCGCCGGCCTGCACCAGCCACGCCAGCGGGTCGAGCAGCATGAACGCCAGTACGCCGGTCAGTACGTTGAACAGCACATGGGCCAGTGCCAGGCGCTGGCCGCTGCGGTTGCCGCCGAGCGAACCGACGAACGCGGTGGTCACGCTGCTGCCGATATTCGAGCCGATGGCGATGGCCAGGCTCTGGCCCAGCTCCAGTTGACCACTGGCGAGCGCCGCCAGGGTCAGCATCAGGGTGGCATGGCTGGACTGCAGCACCACCGTCACCAGCAGGCCGATAGCGGCGAACAGCAGGCTGCCGAGAATCCCCTGTACCTGATAGGCCGTCATGTCCAGGCCATCGCCGAAACTCGCGAAACCCTCCTTGATCTGGTCGATGCCGAGAAAGATGAAAGCGATGCCCAGCACGATGCGCCCGGCCGCCTTGCTGCGCGGCCCCAGGAAACTCGCCAGCACGCCGAATACCAGCAAGGGCAGCGCCAACGGCGAAAGGCTGAGGTTCTGCCCGGCCATGGCCAGCAACCAGATACCGCTGGTGGCGCCCAGGTTGGCGCCGAACAGGATGGCGATGCCGCCGGCCAGTTGAATCAGCCCGGTGCTGATGAAGGCGATGGTCAGCAGCGAAACCAGGGTACTGGACTGCAGCAGGAAGGTACCGCCGACACCGAACAGCAGGCTCCTGAATGGCGTTGACGTGCTGCGCCCGAGCAACTGCTCCAGCTTGCTGCCCGCCAACTGCCGCAAGCCCTCTTCCAGGCATTGCATGCCGAACAGGAATAGCGCCAGGCCGGCACAGAGCTGCGTCCAGGGCGCACTGAACCAGAAGGACAGCCCCAGCCCGAGCACCACCAATGGCAGGATGAACAGCATCGATCTATTGCCCACCGGCACCTCCTTTGCCTGTATCCAAACGAAAACGGCCCCCGACTCTGCGAGCGTCAGGGGCCGTCTGGCAACCCGGCGATCATTGCCGCTGGTTGTAACCATCCCCGGTGCAGCCCAGGCAGCGGACGAAAGCCGCCTTGCCTGGCTCGACCACCAGCGCTCGGCCGGTGGCACCGATGCCGCCGCCCATCGCCGAGAACGGCAGCGCCACCACGAAGGCCGCTGCACCGATGACCGTGGCACCGATCAACAGCGGACGGGCGATCAGCAGGTCACCGATCATGGCGAAACCATCCGGGGCCTGAACGGTATAGAGCGGGTCTCCGCTGACATTCTGCGGCACCTCTTGCGCGTTGGCAGCGAGTGCCAGCGAGGCAGCAGTCAGCGCCAGAACAGCAGCGCAAGAGCGAAACAGTTTCATGGGGCGATCCTTCAGAGGTAGGCGGACGATGCGGATAACTATAACAGCGAGCTGGCGATTGTCAGCGTGATGGCCGTCAATCGCCTGGCAACCGGGCGCGAGCGCTTAACGCTGGCATTTCGGGCAATAGACGCTGGCCCGTTGCCCCAGCTTGACCTCGCGCAGGGTGCTGCCGCAGACCTTGCAGAACTGGCCGCCGCGGCCATAGGCGAACAACTCCTGCTGGAAGTAGCCGGGCTGGCCGTCCCCGCCGACGAAATCCCGCAGGGTGGTGCCGCCGCGTTCGATGGCATGGGCCAGTACACGTTTGATCTCGTCGGCAAGACGCACGTAACGCGCCCGCGACAGCGTACCGGCGGCGCGGCGCGGATCGATACCGGCGGCGAACAGCGCCTCGGTCGCGTAAATGTTGCCCACGCCGACCACCACGGCATTGTCCATGATGAACGGCTTGACCGCCACCGCCTTGCCGCGGGACAACTGGTACAACCGCTCGCCATCGAACAGGTCGGTCAGCGGCTCCGGTCCCAGGCGTACCAGCAGCTCGTGCTCCAGCGGCGCCTGGCTCCACAGCAGGGCACCGAAGCGCCGCGGGTCGGTGTAGCGCAGCGCCAGCCCCGACTCCAGCTCGATGTCCACGTGATCGTGCTTGGCGACGGCAAGCCCGGCCTCGACCAGGCGCAGGCTGCCGGACATTCCCAGGTGGCTGATCAGGCTGCCCGCCTCGGCCTTGATCAGCAGGTACTTGGCACGCCGTTCCACGGCCTCGATGCGCTGGCCGGACAGGCGCACGTCGAGGTCCTCGGGAATCGGCCAGCGCAGGCGCCGCTCACGGACGATCACCTGGCTGACGCGCTGACCAATGAGGTGCGGCGCAATACCACGCCGGGTGGTTTCGACTTCGGGCAATTCAGGCATGGGGAGTACTTCGACAAAGTGGCAGGCAGCACCCTAGGCGCTGCCAGGTCATGACGTCAACCGTCGGCGGCGGACCGGCTCAAGCGGCGCCGAGGTCGCGAATACTCTCGCGCAGGTTCTCGAAGTCGTACCCCGAAAGCCCCACGTAATCGAGGATCAGTGGCTCGATGCTCTGCCATTCGTGATCTTCGCTCTGGTTGCCCAGCACCTGATAACTGCGGCAGATATGCTCGGCCATCTTGAGGATGGCCAGCAGGTTCTTGAGCTGCGCATCACGACCGTTCTCATCGGCGAAGATGACCAAGGCGTTGTGGTGATTGGCAATGGCCTCGCACAGGTGCAGCGGCAGGTTCCACGATTTGGCCATGTAGTAGCCCACCACCGCGTGGTTGGTGTTGAGCAGACGGTTCTCGGTATCGACCACGCGCTTCTCGGCACTGGCGCTGGCGTAGGACTCTTCGAGCACCCTCATGTAATCGGGAAACCGCTTGAGCATCAACGGAATGCCGCAGTTGTGGAACAGGCCGAGGGTGTAGGCCTCGTCCACGGCTTCGTAACCGATGCGCTTGGCCAGGGTCAGGCAGGTCATGGCCACGTCCTGGGCGGTGTCCCAGAAGCGGTTGAGGGTGACGATGGTGTCGTCGGTCATCTCGCCACGGATCGACAGCGCGTTGACCATGTTGATCACCGAGCGGCTGCCCAGCAGATTGACCGCACGCTGGATCGAGCCGATGCGGTTTGCCAGGCCGAAGTACGGCGAATTGACGATCTTCAGCAAGGCCCCGGAGAGCCCCGGATCCTGACTGATCAAGCGCGCGATGGCCTTGAGATCCGGGTTGGGCATGACCTGCTCGAACTGCAGGTCGACCATGATCTGTGGCTGGGGCGGCACGCTGATGCCCTGCAGAAACGTCTGGATCTGCTCGGCGGAGAGTTCTTTTTCCATGGGGGCGGCGGGACATGAAAGGTGGGGGTGCGCACAGTCTACCCTGCAGCCGATGACTTTTGCCCACTGGTTACCGAGTAAATGTGCTGGCCATCGATTTACCTGAACTTACGCTGCCATGGCGACCCGAAACCTGCACAGTCACCCCACTCGGAGAACGTTCCATGAGCAAGTCCCTGACAGGCAAACGTGTCGCCCTGCTGGTTACCGACGGCTTCGAACAGGTCGAGTTGACCGGCCCCAAGCAGGCGCTGGAGGCAGTTGGCGCCAGCGCCGAGATCCTCTCCAGCAAGCGCGGCGAGGTCATCGGCTGGAACCATACCACGCCAGCTGACGCCTTCACCGTCGACAAGACCTTCGACACGGCGAGGATCGAGGACTACGACGCCATCGTGCTACCCGGCGGAGTGGTCAACTCGGACACCATCCGTCTCGACGAAAGCGCCGTGCAACTGGTCAAGGATGCGGCACGCGCCAACAAGCCCATCGCGGTGATCTGCCACGGCGCCTGGATTCTGGCCAGCGCCGACCTGGTCAAGGGCAAGACCCTCACCAGTTGGCCGTCACTGACCGACGACCTGAAAAATGCCGGCGCCACCTGGGTGGACAAGGAGGTGGTGGTCGACGGTTCGCTGATCAGCAGCCGCAACCCGGATGACATTCCGGCCTTCAACAAGAAGCTGATCGAAGCGCTCACCGCCTAGCCCTTTGAAAGCTGGCCCTGGCTGGACCAGGGCATGCAGCCTGCCCACCTGCCAGCCAGCTGGCGACCGCTGTCGGCGCAGAGACGGCGGTTGCTTTTTCGACCGCCACCAAGCGCCCGGCGGGCGGCTCGTTTAGAATGCGCGTTTTTCTCGACGGAGCCCCCCATGTCCCTGCCCAGCCTGCGCCTGAAAGCCAACGCCGATCGACGCCTGCGCGCCGGCCACCTGTGGGTCTACAGCAACGAGATCGATGTCGCCGCTACCCCCCTCAACGCCTTCCAGCCTGGCGAGCAGGCGATTCTCGAAGCCGCCGGCGGCAAGCCACTGGGCATCGTCGCCCTCAGCCCGAACAACCTGATCTGCGCCCGCCTGCTGTCCCGCGACGTCAGGCACGTGCTGGACAAATCCCTGCTGGTGCACCGCATCAACGTGGCCCTGAGCCTGCGCGAGCGGCTGTTCGACAAACCCTGCTATCGCCTGGTGTACGGCGACTCCGACCTGCTGCCGGGCCTGGTGGTCGACCGCTTCTTCGACATCCTGGTGGTGCAACTGGCCTCCGCGACCATGGAGCGTCACAAGGACGACGTGCTCGCGGCGTTGATCCAGGTGATCAAGCCCAGCGGCATCCTGCTCAAGAACGACTCCGCCGCGCGTGATGCCGAAGGCCTGGAGCGTTACGTGGACACCGCCTTCGGCGTGGTGCCGGAATGGGTCGCCCTGGAAGAGAACGGCGTGAAATTCGAGGCCCCGGTGATCGCGGGTCAGAAGACCGGCTGGTTCTTTGATCACCGCATGAATCGCGCCCGCCTGGCGCCCTACGTGCAAGGCAAGCGTGTGCTCGACCTGTTCAGCTATATCGGTGGCTGGGGCGTGCAGGCCGCCGCGTTCGGCGCCAGCGAAGTGTTCTGCGTAGACGCCTCGGCCTTCGCCCTCGACGGTGTCGAGCGCAACGCCACGCTCAACGGCTTCGCCGAGAAGATGACCTGCGTGGAAGGTGACGTGTTCGCCGCCCTGCGAGAACTGAAATCGGCCGAGGAGCGCTTCGACGTGGTGATCGCCGACCCACCCGCCTTCATCAAGCGCAAGAAGGACATCAAGAACGGCGAGGCCGCCTATCGCCGCCTCAACGAAACCGCCATGCGCCTGCTGGGCAAGGACGGCATTCTGGTCAGCGCCAGTTGCTCCATGCACCTGGAAGAGGACAACCTGCAGAACATCCTGCTGACCAGCGCCCGCCACCTGGACCGCAACATTCAGTTGCTCGAGCGCGGCGGCCAGGGCCCGGATCACCCGGTGCACCCGGCCATCGGCGAAACCCGCTATATCAAGAGCCTGACCGTGCGCCTGCTGCCCAACGGCTGAGCGATACGGCCCGCGCCTGCCACCAATCGGCGGGCGCCCTTTCCCCTGGCGCCTCGAGCGGCGTAGAATCGTTGCATTCCTCGCCAACCATCCTTCGGCGGGCCAGTGAGATGGCCGCGTGAACGGCAAACCCGTTGCGCACCGCGGCTCTCCGCAAACACGGCCATCTGCCGTTCGCTTGCGGTCCCACACGCTCACGCAACGCACATAACCAGACACCTGATTAGCCGCAGGAAACCGTCATGCCCGATTACCGCTCGAAGACCTCCACCCACGGCCGCAACATGGCCGGCGCCCGAGCCCTGTGGCGCGCCACCGGGATGAAGGACGAAGACTTCAAGAAACCGATCATCGCCATCGCCAACTCCTTCACCCAGTTCGTGCCCGGCCACGTGCACCTGAAGGACCTCGGCCAACTGGTCGCCCGCGAGATCGAACGGGTCGGCGGTGTGGCCAAGGAATTCAACACCATCGCCGTCGACGATGGCATCGCCATGGGCCACGACGGCATGCTCTATTCGCTGCCGAGCCGCGAGATCATCGCCGACTCCGTGGAGTACATGGTCAACGCCCACTGCGCCGATGCCATCGTCTGCATCTCCAACTGCGACAAGATCACCCCCGGCATGCTGATGGCTTCCCTGCGCCTCAACGTCCCGGTGATCTTCGTTTCCGGCGGGCCAATGGAAGCCGGCAAGACTAAGCTGGCCAGCCACGGCCTGGACCTGGTCGACGCCATGGTCATCGCCGCCGACAGTTCGGCCAGCGACGAGAAGGTCGCCGAATACGAGCGCAGCGCCTGCCCGACTTGCGGTTCGTGCTCCGGCATGTTCACCGCCAACTCGATGAACTGCCTGACCGAAGCCCTGGGCCTGGCCCTGCCGGGCAACGGTTCGACCCTGGCCACCCACAGCGACCGCGAACAGCTGTTCCTGCAGGCCGGGCGCACCATCGTCGAGCTGTGCAAGCGCTACTACGGCGAGAACGACGACTCGGTGCTGCCGCGCAATATCGCCAACTTCAAGGCCTTCGAGAACGCCATGATGCTGGACATCGCCATGGGCGGCTCGACCAACACCATCCTGCACCTGCTGGCCGCCGCCCAGGAAGCCGAGATCGACTTCGACCTGCGCGATATCGATCGCCTGTCGCGCAGCGTGCCGCAGCTGTGCAAGGTGGCGCCGAACATCCAGAAGTACCACATGGAAGACGTGCACCGCGCTGGCGGGATCTTCTCGATCCTCGGTTCGCTGGCCCGTGGCGGCCTGCTGCACACCGACCTGCCGACCGTGCACAGCCGCAGCATGGAAGAAGCCATCGCCAAGTGGGATATCACCCAGACCGACGACGAAGCGGTGCACCACTTCTTCAAGGCCGGCCCGGCCGGTATTCCGACCCAGACTGCATTCAGCCAGTCGACCCGCTGGGAAACCCTGGATGACGACCGCGAGAACGGCTGCATCCGCAGTGTTGAACACGCCTACTCGCAAGAAGGCGGCCTGGCCGTGCTGTATGGCAACATCGCCCTGGACGGCTGCGTGGTGAAAACCGCCGGTGTGGACGAGTCGATCCACGTCTTCGAAGGCAACGCGAAGATCTTCGAAAGCCAGGACAGCGCCGTGCGCGGCATCCTCGCCGACGAAGTGAAGGCCGGTGACATCGTGATCATCCGCTACGAGGGTCCGAAAGGCGGCCCGGGCATGCAGGAAATGCTCTACCCGACCTCCTACCTGAAATCCAAGGGCCTCGGCAAAGCCTGTGCGCTGCTCACCGATGGCCGCTTCTCCGGCGGCACGTCCGGCCTGTCCATTGGCCACGCCTCGCCGGAAGCGGCTGCCGGCGGCGCCATCGGCCTGGTACGCGATGGCGACAAGGTGCTGATCGACATTCCCAACCGCTCGATCAACCTGCTGGTCAGCGACGAGGAAATCGCTCACCGCCGCCACGAGCAGGACAAGAAAGGCTGGAAACCGGTCGAACAGCGTCCCCGCAAGGTGACTACCGCACTGAAGGCCTACGCCCTGCTCGCCACCAGCGCCGACAAGGGAGCGGTGCGCAACAAGGCGTTGCTGGACGGCTGATCCCACCGCGCACTACATGGAAACCCGGCCCTGTGCCGGGTTTTCCGTTTTTGGCGGTGCAGGCAGCGACACTTCACGTGCCGTCCCGGCTGTTGCTTCACTCGCCCCAAGGCGGCGTTTTTGCACGGAACGGATCGCCGGCACGCCGGCTCCTACAGTTATAGCCTGGAGGAAGCATGAAGATTGGCCTGATCGCCGACACCCACGGCCTGTTGCGACCCCAGGCACTGGCAGCGCTGCAAGGCGTCGACCACCTGATCCACGCTGGCGATATCGGCGGGCCGCAGATCCTTGCTGAACTCGAATGCATCGCGCCGCTGTCGGTGGTGCGCGGCAACAACGACGGTGATGCCTGGGCCGATGCCATCCCGGAAAGCCTGACCCTGCGCTTCGGCGCGATCAGTCTGTATGTGCTGCATGATCTCAAGAAGCTGGCTATCGACCCCAAGGCCGAAGGTATCGACGTGGTGATCGCCGGGCACTCGCACAAACCGCTGCATGAGCAGCGCGACGGCGTGCTTTATCTCAACCCTGGCAGCGCCGGCCCGCGGCGCTTCAAGCTGCCGATTGGTGTGGCCATTCTGCATATCGATGGCGATGAAGTGCGGGCTGAACTGATTACGCTGGAGGTTTGATGCAAGGCGTAAGCAGCCGTAGGGTGGATGATACTCTTTTCATCCACCATCGCGCTCGCAGAGCGGTGGACGGATGAAGCGTCGTCCACCCTACAAATGACCGCTAACGCCTTAAAGACGTCCTGCCGAGGCAACAACCTTGAAAAACGCGCGTATCGAAGCCATCTAAACGGATTACCGACTTTTCCACTCGTCCAATCACCGCCTGATGGAGTCCCCATGACCCTCGATGAACTCAACACCCTGCCCGGCGTAACCGGCAAGCCTGACGTAGCCACGGCGGATTTCGTCTACAACCACACCATGATCCGCGTGAAGGATCTGGAAAAGTCCCTGGATTTCTATACCCGCGTGCTGGGTTTCACCCTGCTGGAGAAAAAGGACTTCCCGGATGCCGAGTTCAGCCTGTACTTCCTCGCGTTGATCGCCGACAAGTCGCAGATCCCGGCCGACCCGGCAGCACGTCATCAATGGCGCAAGTCCATCCCCGGCGTCCTGGAGCTGACCTACAACTACGGCACCGAGAAGGATCCGGAATTTTCCTACCACAGCGGCAACGCCGACCCGCGCGGTTTTGGCCACCTGTGCGTGGCAGTACCGGATATCAAGGCGGCTTGCCAGCGTTTCGAAGACCTGAGCGTGGACTTCCAGAAACGCCTGAGCGACGGGCGCATGAGCAACATCGCCTTCATCAAGGACCCGGACGGTTACTGGGTGGAAATCATCCAGTTCACCGAAGTGGACTAGAAAACGCGCCGCCCCGCTGTTGACCGGCGGGGCGGCCGCCCCGCTTACTTGCGCTCGACCTTGTTGTCGATGCCTCCCAACTGCACCTCCGGCTCATCACCGCTCCAGCGCACCTGCTGACTAACGCCAGTAACGTTCAGCTTGGCCTGGCCTTCGAACTGCAGATCCAGTTCGTGCTCGGCACCTTCTACCGTGACCACTGCCGGTTGCTCGCCCGCGATGATCGCCGTGCGAACCTGGTTGTTGCTGGTGTCGACGCTCAATGCATTGACGCGCTCGGCGACCACCTTGTGTTCGGCACCCGATACCGTAAGCGACTTGGCCGTATCCAGCGTGACCTTGTGCTCCGAGCCGTAGACCAGCACGGCGCCGCACTCACCGGTCAGGTGAATGACGTTGGCATTGCCGGAAATGTTCACGTCCTGGCCTTTGCAGGATATGTCTCGCGACAGGCCGATCCCCTCGATATTCAGCGGCTCCGCCTGGGCCAGCGTAGCCGTACCGGCCAGCAGCAAACCTGCCATCAGCGTCTTGTTCATGGGCACACCGCTCTCTGTCAGTGATGGCCCGGAAGACGTATGAGGGCCGATGCTATGACAGATGCCCAGGAAAGAAGGTTCTCCGCTGCATGCGACTCAATTCGCGGTTTGCAACGCTGCTCTCAACCAATCGGCAAACCTCTCGGCGCGCTGACCGCTACGCCGTTCCGGTACCCAGAGCGACAACTGCGCCTCGGTTTGCACGAAGCCCCAGGGCGCGACCAGCCGCCCTGCAACGAGATCGTCCGCCACCAGCTGCAGCGGCGCGATGGCCACGCCAAGGCCTGCCGACGCAGCCTCGAGCAGGTAATACAGGTGCTCGAAGCCCTGCCCCAGGCGCATGTCCGCAGGCTGCAGGTTCATCGCCACCAGCCACTGCGGCCAAGCTTGGGGCCGCGAGGTGGTATGCAGCAACGCCTCCCGCAACAACGCCTCGGGAGCAGCCTGGCTCAGTTCCGAGAATCGTGGGTGGCGCGGACTTATCACCGGCCCGATGGATTCGCGCGCCAGCTCGAATACGCGCATGTCCGCAGGCCAGGGCGGCTCGGCATAGAGCAGGGTGGCGTCCACCTGAGGGCTGCGCGGATCCAGCTCGCCCTGGCTGGTGGACAGCTGCAGCCGCAGCTCGGGCAAGGCCTGGTTAAGGCGGTCCAAGCGCGGAATGAACCAGCGCGCCAGCAGGCTGCCCGGGCAGCCGAGCACGAAAGGTGTATCGACTTCCCGCTGGCGCAGCTCGCCATACACCTGCCGCAGGCGGGTGAACGTATCGCCGCTGACATCACGCAGGCGTATGCCTGCGTCGGTCAGCTTCAGGCCACGCCCGTCCTTGGTGAACAGCGCCACGCCAAGCTGTTCTTCCAGGGTGCGGATCTGCCGGCTCACCGCGCCATGAGTGACGTGCAGCTCAACCGCCGCACGGCTGACGCTGCCCAACCGCGCGGCGGCCTCGAAGGCATACAGGGCGTTGAGCGACGGCAGCTGGGCCATATCAATCAGCCAGCTCGGGCAGAAAGCGGGTGTCCATGCTGTAACGCTTGGGCCGGGCCGGGTCGATCATCACCGTGACCCGGGAATCGCTGATGTAGGGGCCCGGGTCGAACCACAGGTTGGCGCTGCGGAACACGTGCAGTTTGTTGGTCTGCGGGTTCAGCCACTGGGCAACGATACGGTAGGGGTTGCGGCCATTGGCGCTCAGCGACTGGTTGAGTTCGACATCGACCACTTCCGCCTGCACCGGCGTGCCGGTGGCCAACAGCCCGGCGGCGCGGCGCTTGCCGAACAGCGGCGGCAACACGATGGCCAGGCCGATCAGCAGGAACACGACACCAATGCCGCCGACGATCAGGCTACCGACCCAGTTCTGGGCGAAGCTATCGATATGCGCACGCTCGGGATTCTGCGGGTCGTAATACAGCGCCACCCGTTCACCGATATCGAAGGCAGGCGGGTTGGTGCAGGTGCTGCTGTGGTATTCCCCCAGGGTGCCGTCCTGGGTGACGAAGGAGGCGGTCGGGCAGCCTCCCTCGATATCCACGATAGAGCCCTGGGTCAGGCTCATCTGCGCCTCAGCGCCGATCCGAGCGAGCTGAATGCCGATGGCGATCACCAGCAGCAATGCCCCGATGCCCGGGAATATCCATAACCATCCTGTTTTCATCTCGCCTCCGAGCGTTGTACGAACATCCCATCAAGGGCGAGGATTATCCGGTATCGAACGACACAGTCCAGTCGAATCCAACGGATCGCGGGAATTCCTCAGAAGGTCACGGGCGTATTCACCCAGAGAATCCGTGCTTCGGTGCGGCCGCTGTTGCGATAGCCATGGGGCAGGTTGCTCGGGAAGTGAAAGGCGTCTCCCGTCGTCAGGCTGTAGCACTGCCCAGCGATGGTCAGCTCGATGCTGCCCGATAGCACGTAGCCCATTTCTTCCCCCGGGTGCTCGATCAGGCCATCACTGGCCACACCCGGCGCGACGATATGGATATTGCCCTGCAGCAGCCCGCCCTTTTGCAGGTGGGTGATGCGCTCCAGGCCGATGTCGCCATCCTTGTTGCGCTTGACGAAGCGCTTCACCGGGCGTTCACCCGCACGCAGCACCGGCTCATCGGATACCCACTCCTCTGACGTCAGGGTGGATACGTTACTGCCCAAGGCACCTGCCAAACGGTGGAGCATGGCCAGTGATGGAGAAGCGGCGTCGTTCTCCAGTTTGGAAATCAGGCTTTCCGAACACCCAGCGACGCCAGCCACCTGCTTGAGGGTCAGGCCAGCGACCTTGCGGGCATGGCGCAGACGCACTCCCAGACTAGGCAGGCCATCCGTGTGATTGGCCTTCGACGGCGGTGTATGGCTAGGTTTGCGCATGCGTTTCTCGATGAATGGATAACCCGTATTGAAGGCAACTGTGCGGCAGCGAACTCTCCCGCTGGCCGCACAGTATCGCCGAAGGCACACGGGTAATTAATCCCCTGTCACCAACCAAACCACTCTTGCGTCCAGGGTGACCTCAGACACTGACCGAGAAGTGCACTTCCACCGGATTCAGGTCGTTGATCGGCACGATGTCCTGTGGGCAGGCCGACATCACCACCACGCAATCCATGGCTGCCTGGATTTCCACGTAGTCGCCCGCCTTGGAGACCGGTGGCAGCCACTCGATGCTGTAGTCCGGCTTGACCGGGATGTTCATCCACAGGTTGAACGGCTGGGGCACTTCGCGGGCGCGCAGACCGATGGCCTGCAGGGCCAGGCGCATGTTGTCGGCGCAACTGTCGTGGTAACCCTCGACACCGAGGTTGGTGTAGCGATGCAGATCGCAGGCCGCGATCAGGGTGTCGTGTACGCCCGGCGAGGTATCGGTCAGCAAGGTGCCGATGGTACGGCGGCGGTTGCTGAACAGCTCGTCACCCGCCTTGGGGATGATGCGGTCGATGTGCGCGCGCGCATGCTCCATGGAGAGGAATTCGCTCAGGTCCTCGGCATTGAACAGCCAGGTGTCGCACACCTGGGTGCCGTGGGTGTTGATGATCTTGATGACCTCACCCGCCTTCAGGCGCACTGCACGGCCGCAGCGTGCCGGCACGGTGTAGGTCTTGCCGGGTTCCGGCGTGCCGTCGGACGACAGCGGCTCGTTGAGGGTGGCGTTAGTGCCCAGCGAGGCGCCATTGTCGGGCTGGCAGCAGGCTGGGTAATCGTGGGCGTGGTTCGAATGGCTCATGGTCGCTCCTAGGTGGGCAAGGACAGGTCAGGCTTGTTCGGCCAGTTGGACGAGGCTCCAGGCCAGCGCACGAGCGCCGGCTTCGAGCTGGGAAGGTTCGGTGTATTCCAGCGGGTTGTGGCTGATGCCGTCGCGGCTCGGCACGAACAGCATGCCGGTCGGGCAATGCGTCGCCAGGTACATGGCGTCGTGGAAGGCGCCCGAGCGCAGGCTCAGGGAGGCTTCGCCAGTGGCATCGACCGCCTGCTGCAGCACGTCGACGACGGCTGCATCGAAGGCCACTGGCGGATGACTGAAGAGCATCTGCAGCTCGGCCTCTGCGGGCAGGCAATCGGCCAGCGCCGTATCGAAGGCGTCCAGCACGGCACTGTCGGCGTGCCGGAAGTCGATGCTGAAGGTCACCTCCCCGGCCACCGTATTGATCGAGTTCGGCAACACCTGCCAGCGCCCGAAGGTCAATCGCTTGTCGGCGCCAGCCAGGCGTTCGGCCAGGGCATCTATTGCTGGCAGGCAGCCGGTGGCCAGCAGCAGCGCATCCTGGCGCATGTCCATGGGCGTGGTGCCGGCATGGGCGGAAGCACCGCGGCAGCGCACCTGATACCAGCGCACACCCTGGATGCCGGAGACCACGCCGAGCGGCACACCCGCGCGCTCCAGCACCGGCCCCTGTTCGATGTGCAGTTCGACGAAGGCATGCGCAGCGATCCGTTCACGCAGCGGGAGCCCGGCGAATCGTCGGCCATGGGCGTCCAGCGCCTCACCGACACTGACGCCCGAAGCATCCAGGCTGTCTCGATAGGCAGCCATGCGGGTGGGTTCGACGAAGGCGCTGGAGCCCATGGCGCCGGGGCTGAAACGACTGCCCTCCTCGTTCGTCCACACCACCAGCTCGATCGGGCGGCGCGTGCGCAGGCCCTGATCGTGCAGCGCCAGCAGGCATTCCAGGCCGGCCATCACACCGTAACAGCCATCCAGATGGCCACCGCTGGGCTGGGTATCGATGTGGCTGCCGGTCATCACCGGCGGCAGATCCTCCAGGCCGTCGCGGCGGATGAACAGGTTGGCGCAGGCATCCGTCCACACCCGGCAGCCGATACGTTGTGCCTCGCCGATCAGCCAGGCACGCGCAGCGAAATCCTCTGCAGAAAGCGCCTGGCGATTCATCCCGCCGTCCGGCAGCGCGCCGAACCCGGCCAGGGTATCGAGCAGGCCATGCAACCGTTCGGCACGCACCGCCGCCATCACTCGCTCGGCATTCATTGGCAGACCTCCTGGCGTGGCGTCAGGCTGCGGTTGAACCAGGGTTTGAGAAACTGCCGCAGGCGGTCGGTGGCCGGCGCCTGGAACATCGCCGCCGGCGCACCGGTCTCGACGATCTGCCCGGCTTCCATGAACACCACCTGGCTGGATATCTGTGCGGCGAAACTCATCTCGTGGGTCACCATGACCATGGTCATGCCGTCGTTGGCCAGGCTGCGGATCACCTGCAGCACCTCTTCCACCAGTTCCGGATCGAGCGCCGAAGTCGGCTCGTCGAGCAGCATCAGGCGTGGTTTCACCGCCAGCGCCCGGGCGATACCGACGCGCTGTTGCTGACCACCGGACAGGCGTGCCGGATAGGCGCCGGTCTTGGCTGCCAGGCCAACCCGTTGCAGCGCCACCTCGGCCAGCGTGCGGGCGTCGGCTCGGCTCAGGCGTTTGCCCAGCAGCAGGGGCGCCATGACGTTTTCCAGCACGGTCATGTGCGGCCACAGATTGAATTGCTGAAACACCATGGCCAGTGGCCGGCGTACCTCGGCGATGCTGGCGGCGCTGTCCTGGTCGGCTGGGCGCCGTCCAGGGCCGCTGTAACCGAGCAGTTGGCCATCGATCCACACCTCGCCCTGGTCATAGGCTTCGAGGAAGTTCATGCAGCGCAGGGCTGTGGTCTTGCCGGAGCCGGAGGGACCGATCAGCGAGACGATCTCGCCGGCTCGCACACTCAGGTCGAAGCGCTGCAGTACGGTATTGGCGCCGTAGGACTTGCCCACGCCGCGCAGTTCAAGAAGGGGCAGGTTGCTCATCGGGTCATCCTCGCAGGTAGCGCGTTGCGCGACGGCCGAGCGCAGCGGCGGCGAAACCGACCAGCAGCGTCAGCAGCCAGTACGAGAGCACCAGCAGCACGTAGGGCACGACATAGGAAAAGGTGTTGGAGACGATCTGGCCGGCGGTCATGGTCAGCTCCGGCACGGTGATGATCGATGTCACCGCGCTTTCCTTGATGGTCAGAATCACCTGATTGCCCAAGAGCGGCAGCGCGAACGCCAGCGCCTGGGGCGTCTGGATGTGCCAGAAAGTCTGCATGCCGCTCAAACCATGTACCTGCGCGGCCTCCAACTGGCCGATCGGCACGCTGGCCCAGGCCGAGCGCAGCAGCTCGGCAAAATAGGCGGCGCTGTACAGGCACAGGGCGAGAATGCTCGCCTCGGTGGCGTCCAGGGTCAGGCCAAGCACCGGCAGACCGAAGTAGATCAACAACAATTGCGCAAGAAACGGTGTGCCGCGTATTAGCCAGACATACAGTCGATACACAGCAATGAAGCCCGGTACCGCCAGGCGCAGGGCATTGAGGGCAAAGCCCAGCAGCAGGCCCAGCGCCGCGCCGGCAAAACTGATGCCCAGGGTGACCAGCAGCGCCTGACCGAAATCGGGAAGGTAATTCATCCAGCTCTCCATCAGCTGCGCGCCTGCCAGCGACGCTCCAGCTGGCGCCCGAGCAGCGCCAACAGGCTGGTCAGTGCCAGGTAGAACAGTGCGGCGACCAGATAGACCTCCAGCGGACGGTAAGTCTGCGAAACCAGTTGCTGGCTGACCCGCATCAGGTCGGTGATGGAGATCACCGAGACCACCGCCGACACCTTGATGACATCGATCAGCTCGGAAATCAGCGCCGGCAGGGTCAGGCGTACCACTTGCGGCAACTGGATGTGCAGCAGCGTGCGCCAGCGACCGATGCTGAACACCGCGGCGGCCTCCAGCTGCCCTGGCGGGATGGCAGCGAAGCCGCTGCGCAGGATCTGCGACTGGTAGGCCGCCGTATTCAGGGCCAATGCCAGACCGGCAGCGACCAGCGCCGGCACGTCCATGCCCAGCCCGGCGGGCAAATAGAAGAGCAGCAGCAATTGCGCCAGCATCGGTGTGCCACGGAAGAAGCTCACGTAGACCCTGGCGAACGCCACGCAACCTCGGCTGTGACTGCTGCCCAGCAGATAGATCAGCACGCCGAGAACGAAGCCCAGCAGCATACCGGCCAGGCACAGCCACAATGTGCTGAGCGCGCCGTCGAGCAGAGCGGGCCAGTAGAGTGCGAAGCGAACGCCAAAGTCATCCATGGTCAGCGACTCAGATGCTCGGCTCGGGCATGGCGTCGGCCGGCACATCCATGCTGAAGCCGAACCATTTTTCCTGCAGCGTCTTCATGGTGCCGTCACGGTTGGCGCGGGCGATGCCGTCGCTGAACAGTTTGACCAGGCTGGCGCTGTCGGCATCCTTGCGGCCTACCCAACCGTAGTAGGTCTGCGGGCCCAGCATATCGCCGAGCGTGGTGAACACACCGGGACGCGACTTGATCAGTGGGCCGAGGTTGGACAGCGACTGGGCAACGCCATCCAGGCGCCCCAGGGCGAGATCGGCGTACGCCTCGTCGAAGCTGACGTACTGACGAATGGCCTTGAGGCCTGGCTGGCCGGCACTCTTGAGTTTCTGGTCATAGGCCTGAAGAATCTGCAACTGACCGGATCCGCTCTGCGAGCCGACCACCTTGCCGTTGAGATCGCTCAGGCTGCCGATCGAATCGTCGTTGCCCCGCTTGAGCAGCGCCACGGTGGACTCGGCGATCGGCACGGTGAAGGCGAACTGTTCGAAACGCGCCTTGTTGACGGTCACCGAGGTCACCACGAAGTCGAACTTGCCGGTATCCAGGCCCGGCAGAATGCCCTGGAACGGCAAATCCAGCTGCTTGACCTTGACGCCCGGCAGATCAGCCAACACGTAATTCATCAGGTCCACGCCATAGCCGACTATCTTGCCGTTCTCTACCGACTCGAACGGGGCGAAGCGTGCTTCGGTAGCGATGGTGATCTGTTTTTCCTGCTGGATGCGTTGCAGCAGATCGTCAGCCTGAGCCAGCGAGCTGACGAGCAATGTGGCCAAAGCGAGTGACAGGTTTTTCACGGCACGACGGTTCATGGCGAGGCCTCTTCTTGAAGCTATGGATATTTATTCAAGCTACTTGAATAAAAGTACACAAGCATGATGTATGCCACCGATCCCTGAATGGCAAAACGGTGCCATTCAGCCTGTGCGCATCTGCTCCTTCGCACCGTTTGCGAGCAGATGCAGGGCATACGTTCCGAGACAGTGCAAACCAAAGCAGAATGGAAAAGGGCAGAGAAGAACACTGGATATGTGAGTTTCACTCACATATGAAATCGAACTGCTCGCTTTTCCCGGCGCTCCTGGAGCGTTAGTCTGCTTCTCATCACACCGCTCACGGGCAGCGCCCGTGCTGCTCGCGGCAAGCCCCCCGGCCCGCGAATTCACAGGAGAATCCCATGACTTCATTACGCAACGGCCCAGACGCCACCGGCCTGTTCGGCGCGTTCGGCGGTCAGTACGTCGCCGAGACGCTGATGCCGCTGATCCACGACCTGGCCGCCGAGTACGACAAGGCCAAGGAAGATCCCGAGTTCGCCAAGCAGCTGGCCTATTTCCAGCGCGACTACGTCGGCCGCCCGAGCCCGCTGTACTACGCCGAGCGCCTGACCGAGCACTGCGGCGGCGCGAAGATCTACCTCAAGCGCGAAGAGCTCAATCACACCGGCGCCCACAAGATCAACAACTGCATCGGCCAGATCCTCCTGGCCAAGCGCATGGGCAAGCAGCGCATCATCGCCGAGACCGGCGCCGGCATGCATGGCGTGGCCACCGCCACCGTGGCTGCGCGCTTCGGCCTGCAGTGCGTGATCTACATGGGCACCACCGACATCGACCGCCAGCAGGCCAACGTCTTCCGCATGAAGCTGCTCGGCGCCGAAGTGATTCCGGTCACCGCCGGCACCGGCACCCTGAAGGATGCGATGAACGAAGCCCTGCGCGACTGGGTGACCAACGTCGACAGCACCTTCTACATCATCGGCACCGTGGCCGGCCCACACCCTTACCCGGCGATGGTGCGCGACTTCCAGGCCGTCATCGGCAAGGAAACCCGTGACCAGTTGCAAGCCCAGGAAGGCCGCCTGCCGGACAGCCTGGTCGCCTGCATCGGTGGCGGCTCCAACGCCATGGGCCTGTTCCACCCCTTCCTCGATGACCAGTCGGTACAGATCATCGGCGTCGAAGCGGCCGGCCATGGTGTGGAAACCGGCAAGCACGCCGCCAGCCTGAATGGCGGCGTACCCGGCGTGCTGCATGGCAACCGCACCTTCCTGCTGCAGGACGACGATGGTCAGATCATCGACGCCCACTCGATTTCCGCAGGCCTCGACTATCCGGGTATCGGCCCGGAACACGCCTGGTTGTTCGACATCGGCCGCGTCGAGTACACCTCGATCACCGACAAGGAGGCGCTTGCCGCCTTCCACCAGTGCTGCCGCCTGGAGGGCATCATCCCGGCCCTGGAGTCGTCCCACGCCCTGGCTGAAGTATTCAAACGCGCGCCAACGCTGCCCAAGGATCACCTGATGGTGGTCAACCTCTCGGGCCGCGGCGACAAAGACATGCAGACCGTCATGCACCACTTCGACGAACAGGAAGAACACATATGAGCTCGGAAAACTCCCGCCTGCAGACGCGCTTCGCCGAGCTGAAACAACAGAACCGAGCCGCCCTGGTGACCTTCGTTACCGCCGGCGACCCGAACTACGATGCTTCCCTGGCGATTCTCAAGGGCTTGCCGAAAGCCGGCGCCGACGTGATAGAGCTGGGCATGCCGTTCACCGATCCGATGGCCGACGGCCCGGCAATCCAGCTCGCCAACATCCGCGCCCTGGAAGCCAGGCAGAACCTGGCCAAGACCCTGCAGATGGTTCGTCAATTCCGCGAAACCGAACAGGCCACGCCGCTGGTGCTGATGGGCTACTTCAACCCGATCCACAAGTACGGCGTTGAGCGCTTCATCGCCGATGCCAAGGAAGCCGGCGTCGATGGCCTGATCGTGGTCGATCTGCCACCGGAACATAACGCTGACCTGTGCGACCCGGCCCAGGCTGCAGGTATCGATTTCATTCGACTGACCACTCCGACCACCGACGACAGGCGCCTGCCCACCGTACTCAACGGCAGCTCGGGTTTCGTCTACTACGTCTCCGTGGCCGGCGTCACCGGTGCGGGTTCGGCGACCCTGGAGCACGTGCAGGAAGCGGTCACCCGCCTGCGCCGCCACACCGACCTGCCGATCAGCATCGGCTTCGGCATCCGCACCCCGGAACACGCGGCGACCATCGCCCGTCTGGCCGACGGCGTGGTGGTCGGCTCGGCACTGATCGACCAGATCGCCAAGGCCGACGACGACCAGCAGGCCATCGACGGTGTGCTCGATCTGTGCAGCCAACTGGCCGAAGGGGTACGCGGCGCACGCCGCTGACAACTGCCGGACAGGACGAGGCCGGCAATCGCCGGCCTCGTCTTCGCGTGCATCACCGCGCCAACCTCAAGGCCCGCGCGTCGGCCCGGCCGTTCAGGCTGCCGTGTCGAGCAGGTTACCGGTACTCGGCTGATAGCCGCTGAAGTTCTGGTACTGCTTGAGAACGGCCTGGACCAGCTGGTTGTAGGCGTCGCTACTGCTACTGCTACTGCTACTGATAGCGCTGGCGCTGCTGGTGCTGCTGTCGTCGCTGCTCATGGCGAACTGCGGCGGTGGAGGTGGAGGCGCTGCGCTGGCCTGCAGGGCGCCGCTCAACTCGTCGCTGTTGATCGAGCCATCGCCGTCGCTGTCGAGCAGGGCGAACAGGTCACTGCTACCGTCCACGCCGGCGGCACTGGCGGCGCTGGACAGTTCGTCACTGCTGACCACACCGTCACCATTGGTGTCGAGGGCACTGAGCAACTCGTCTGCATCGCTGGAGGAAGAGCCCGAGGGCGGCGGCGGTGGCGGCATCTGCCCAGCACCACCGGCGGCCATGGCGTCGCCCAGTTCGTCGAGACCGATACTGCCGTCGCTGTTGGCGTCGAGCATGCTCAACAGCGAGTCGACGTCGTAGGTGTCCTGGCTGTCGTCACTGTCGCTGCTGGCCGAAGACAGTGACACTTTCAACTCGCTGCTGCTGATACTGCCGCTGGAATCGCTATCCAGCTGGCTGAACAGCGCCTTGAGCGGATTGTCCTCGCTGGACGATGTCTTGCTGCTGCTCGTCAGCGATCTCAATGCATTGAGACCGCTGGAGTAGCTGGAATAGCTGCTACCCACACCGCTGATGCTCATGGTATGCCCCCTGAAATTGGCTGGCCGGAAACCGAGTTTCCCGGTTCATGCAGCCTCTCGGGATGGTGTGTCGAGACGATGCCGGCTTTGTATCGAGGTGCTTACACAGGCGCCCGGTAGAGAATCATCTCGGCGGTCAGTCCGCCGCCCGGCGTCTCGTACAGGGTCAGTGGCGCCCCCAACTGGCGCGCGGCCCCACGGACGATGGACAGGCCGAGGCCGACGCCGCCGGAGTTGCGGTTGCGCGACGACTCGAGGCGAAAATACGGCTCGAACACCCGCTCGCGCAGTTCCGCCGGGATGCCCGGCCCGTTGTCGATGACGCGCACCACCACACGTGCGCCTTCATCGCACAGCTGGATGCATGCCTCGCCCGCATAGCGCAGGGCGTTATCCAACAGGTTGCTCAGGCAGCTACGCAAGGCCAGCGGTGCAATGTCGATGGGCGCGCACTGGCCCTCGACGCGCACCGCATCGCCTCGCTCCTGCGCATCCTCGGCCATGGCCTCCACCAGCGCCTGCAGGTCGAGACGCTGCGCGGCTTCACGAGCGCTTTCCTGATGCAGGTAACCGAGGGTGGAATCCAGCAAGGTCATCATCTCGGCAAGATCCTGGGAGAACTTGTCGCGCAGCGGCCCCGGCTCGATATCCTCGACGCGCAGTTTCAACCGCGCGACCGGTGTGCGCAGGTCGTGGGACACGGCCACCAGCATGCGCCCACGCTGCTGCAGCTGTTCGCGAATGCGCCCGTGCATGCGATTGAAGGCGGCAGCGGCCTGGCGTGCCTCGAGCGGCCCGGTTTCCGCCATCAGGGGGCTGTCGAGATCCTCGCTGAGCTGACGGGCGGCATCACCGAGGCGGCTGACCGGGCGCGCCAGCAGACGGGCTCCCAACCAGGCGGCACTGATAAGCGCCAGCAGCTGGAAGACAAAGGGCGCACCGAGAAATGGCGGCAGCCAGGAATCATGGGGCGGCGGCCCGGGAGGCAGTTCACCGGTCAGGTCCATGGGCGGCGGTGGCGGCGGGTGGCCGTACTGGCTGAACCAGGCGAAGGCCAGGACGTGAGCCAAGACGATGGTGGCGAGAAACACCACGAAGAGCCGGGCGAACAGCGTATCGAAGCGGCGCATCAGTGCACCTGCCGCGCATCGAGCAGATAGCCGGCGCCCCTCACCGTCTTGATCAGGCGCGGTGCGCGCGGATCGTCGCCGAGTTTCTGGCGCAGCCGCGAGACCAGCAGATCGATGCTGCGATCGAAGGCCTCGATGGAGCGCCCCCGCGCCGCGTCGAGCAGCTGTTCGCGGCTGAGCACGCGCCGCGGCCGTTGCAGAAAGGCCAGCAGCAGGCGGAATTCGGCGTTGGACAGCGGCACCAGCAGGCCGTCAGGACTCTGCAACTGCCGCAGGTTGGCGTCCAGCTGCCAGCCATCGAAACGGCTCGGGCCGGCGCGCTCGGCGGCCCCACTGTCGCCAACATCGCGCACCCGGCGCAGGATGGACTGGATGCGTGCGACCAGCTCCCGGGGTTCGAAGGGTTTGGCCATGTAGTCATCGGCCCCCAGCTCCAGGCCGATCACCCGATCCGCCGGTTCACAGCGCGCGGTGAGCATGAGGATCGGGATGTTCGACTCGCGGCGCAACCCGCGGCACAGGGCCAGCCCGTCTTCGCCGGGCAGCATCAGGTCGAGCACCACGATGTCGTAGTCATCGGCCTGCAAGGCCTCCCGCATCGCCTTGCCCTCACCGACGCCACGGCTGCTGATGCCATAGCGCGCCAGGTAGTCGACGAGCAGTTCGCGGATATCCAGATCGTCATCGACGATCAGGGCGTGCACCGCCTGCCGGCACACCGGCGGATCGGGCTGTAGCGGATCGGTATGCGGCATGATGTCGAGGCTGGGCACACCAGGAAATGGTCGCAGAGGACACGATCCTAGGGGCTGTTGGCGCTCCAGCGCAAGCCACGCTGCCCGGGGAGTATCGCCCGCCAGGCAGCACAAACGCTTGTCGTCATACGGGAGTCACCGCCTTGCCCGTGGTGAACACGCCGTCGAGGTTGGCCAGGAACAGGTCGGCCATGGCCTGGCGGGTCTCGTGGGTGCCGCTGCCGATATGCGGCGTGAGCACCACGTTATCCAGGGCCAAAAGCGGCGCCGGCACCCTGGGCTCGTCGGCAAACACGTCGAGCGCGGCGCCGGCGATGGTGCCGTTCTGCAGCGCCTCGACCAGCGCAGGCTCATCCACTACCGAGCCGCGGGCAATGTTGACCAGGTAACCGTTCGGACCCAGTGCCTTGAGCTGTTCGGCGCCGATCAGCTTGTCGGTGGAACTGCCGCCCGGCACCACCAGCACGGCGTAGTCGGCGGCCTCGAGCAGCCCCTCGAGGGTTTCGTGATAGGTGTAGTCGACGTCATCGCGGCGCCGGCGGTTGTGATAGACGACGGTCATGCCAAAGGCCTCCACCCGGCGTGCGATGGCACGCCCGATATTGCCCATGCCGACGATGCCACACACCTTGCCGCCGATGCTGCCGGTGAGCGCAAAGCGATCCTTGTGCCACGCGCCGCTGCGCACGAAGCGATCCGCCTGGCAGATACGGCGGCCCAGGGCGAGCATGATCGACACGGCAGTATCGGCCACGCAATTGTCCAGTACACCCGGCGTATTGGTGACCGTTACCCCACGCTGCTTCGCGGTTTCGACGGCAATCGAGTCATATCCCACGCCAAAACTGACGATGGCCTTGAGGTTCGGCAGGGCCTCGATCAAGCCGGCCTCTGCACCAAACACTCCGCTGGTCGCGATGCCGTCGATACGCTGAGCATGCTCGCGAACCCAGCCATCGGCGTCCGCCAGCTGCCAGTAGCGGTGAATGTCACAACGCTCGGCGATTCGCTCGACCAGGCTGGGCAGCAGCGGGCCGATCATCAGCAGTTGTGGCCGCGTGTTTGAAGCAGTCATCGGCATTTCCTCCAGACGTACAGGGCGTGTTGATCGAGCCCGTGATGCAACGGTTGAGTACCTGCATTTCGCGACCCTGCCGGCATTACCGGATGGATCAATTCAACTAAGTTGTATTACGACATGGCCATGATGGCAATGACAGAAAGACCATTCATCACCAAACATATTTAGCAACATGTCCATTTTTATAAATTAAACAACTGATAATTAAGGAATAAAAAATACATAGCACTATCGGTCACTGCCCACCAGCCATTTTCCGAGCTATTGAATTCAATCAAGTTGTGTGATGTCGTAATACTTGGCTAGTGTCATTCCAACAACAATAATCGGAGGCCCACGCATGGCCCGCACTGATGTCATCGACAAGACCGCTGCGAGCGGTTCCGGCTCTACCGTTGGCAAACTGGTCAGGATGCTCGGCCCCGGCATCATCGCCGTCCTCTCCTGGCTAGGCGCCGGCGACCTGATCACCTCCTCGGTGGCAGGTGCCAACTACGGCTACGCCATGATGTGGGTGCTGGCAGTCTCCCTGCTCCTGCGCTTTCTCATCGTCAACATCATGGCGCGCTTCCAGCTGTGCAATAACCAGGGCATGAGCATTCTCGGCGGCTATGCACAGCTGCACCCGAGCTTCGCCTGGTTCATGTTCGGCTACGCCCTGTTGATGGGCCACCTGACCAATGCCTACATGCTCAAGGGCGCCGGCGAGGCACTGGCCACACTGATCGGCTGGAATGCACCGTTGCTGTGCTCGCTCGCCGTCGCCATCGCAGTATGGCTGCTGGTCGGTCGCAGCATCTACGCACTGATCGAGGGTGTGATGAAGGGCCTGCTGTGCCTGATGACACTGGCCTTCATTGCGCTGGCGATCATGTCGGGCCCGGACTGGGGCGGCATCGCCGCCGGCACCATCGGTTTCAGCATTCCCCCGGACGAGGGCGTCCACGGCGCCCTGATCGTCGCCGTCTCGGTGATCGGCGCGGTAGCCGGCTCCATCGCCAACTTCGTGCTGCCCTACGTGATGAAGGAAAAAGGCTGGACGGGGCCGGAGCACAAGCGCATCCAGCGCAACGATCTGCTGTTCGCGGTCTGCGTAGGCATCATCATCAACCTGGCGATCTGGGTGGTGGGTGCGGAAATCCTGCGTCCGAACGGCCTGCAGGTCGAGACGTTGGCCGACCTGGGCGCGGCCTTGCAGATGTTCTTCGGACCGACCGGCTGGTACCTGTTCTTCGTCGGTGCGTTCGCCACGTTGTTCGCCAGCGTCGCCGGCAAGACAACCGCATTCCCGATGCTGATCACCGATGCCCTGCACCACATCGTGCCCAAGCGTCGCGAGAAATATGGCAGCACGTTCCACAAAGACCCGCTGCACAAGTGGTTCCTGCTGTTCGTACTGATTACCCCGCTCGTCTGGTCGTTGCCGGGCATGCCGGACTTCGTGACCCTGACCATTGCGGTCAATGCCTTGAACATCGTCGGCCTGCCAGTGATCTCCCTGGGCCTGCTGATCATGTCCAACCAGAAGAAGCTGCTCGGCAAGTATTGCAACAACTGGTTCGAGAACGTCGCGCTCGGCGCTGCCACCATCCTGGCAGTCTGGGTGGCCATCCAGCTGGGTATGCAACTGCTGGCCTGATACAGGACTCCCTGGCAACTTGCCTTGAATGAAGCCAAGGCCCTGCAACGCGGCCAAGTCACCTCCACCATTGCCGAACGTGGACGTGCTTGAGCCGCGTTTTTTTACTCGGCCTGCTGTTCGAAACGGCCTCAGTAGCCGACGGTGAAGCGCTGACGCGAGTGCCTGGGCCTCTCCAGTTCATCGACCAGCGCGATGGCGAAGTCTTCCATGGAGATCGAGCTGTTGCCTTGTGCATCGACCAGCAGGCTGTCCTTGCCGATACGGAATTTGCCTGTGCGCTGACCGGGCTCGAAGAGCGCCGACGGCGACAGGAAGGTCCAGTCGAGCTCTTTCTCGCCACGCAGCACCTCGAGGAAACCACGCCCGGCAGCCGCTTCCTCCTTGTACGCCACTGGAAATTCCGCGGTGTCGATCAGCGCGACACCCGGCGCCACGTAAAGGCTTCCAGCACCGCCAACGACGAGCAGACGCGCCACGCCGGCGGCCTTGACCACCTCGATCAGCGCGGCAGCGTCGCTGCCGATGAACCGGGTGGCACTGATGACCGCTTCATGGCCGTTGAGCAACGGCAGCAGACGCGCGCCATCGGCCACGTCGGCACTGGCCAGGCTCAGCCCAGCCTGCGTGGGCACCCCACTGACATCGCGGGCGATGCCGGTGACCTGATGGCCACGCTGCAACAGTTCATGACACAGACGCGAACCTGCGCGTCCGCTGGCACCGAGTACGACGACCTTCATGGAATTCTCCGAATGTGACGAGTGGTGGATGATCGGCGCGCAGCCCGCCACGGATTGCGCGGTGTCCACAGCGAGCGGGCCTATGCGGTGGCAAGCACCGCCGGTGGGTGAGTCACGAGCTTACTCGCTGCAAAACTCACGAAAAGCCGCATAATTGCCCCAACTCAGTTGCATGAATCGAGCGAATCATGGACAGACTCACGGCGACCCGCGTTTTCGTCGAGGTGGTGGACCGCGGCAGCCAGACCGCCGCCGCCGACCACCTGGACCTCTCCCGGGCCATGGTGTCGCGCTACCTGGCCGCGCTGGAGGGTTGGGTCGGCGCGCGCCTGCTGCACCGCACCACGCGCAAGTTGAGCCTGACCCAGGTGGGCAACGAACTGTTGCCTCACTGCCGGGAGATGCTGCACACCGCAGAGATGATGCGTGCCACCGGCATCAAGGCCACCGACGGCCCCAGCGGCAACCTGCGCATCGCCAGCAGCCAGTCCTTCGCCCAGGCCTGGTTGAGCCCGATACTGGTGCAATACCTGGCGCGCTATCCCAACACCTCCGTCGAACTGCTGGTCAACAGCCACGCGGTGAATCTGGTGGAGGAGCGCATCGACCTCGCACTGCGCATCACCAACCAGCTGGAACCCAATCAGGTCGCTCGCCACCTGGGCACCTGCCATTCGGTGGTGTGCGCGACACCCGCTTATCTGGCACGCGCCGGGACGCCGCTCCTGCCGCGGGATTTGAGCGCTCACAACTGCCTGACCTACAGCTATTTCGGGCGCAGCGTCTGGCGCTTCGAGCAGGCCGACGCCGGGCAGGACGCGGTGGTGGAAGGCAATTTCAGCAGCAACGATACCGGCGTGCTGCTGGAGGCTGCCCTCAACGATGGCGGCATCTGCATGCAACCGCTCTACGCCACCGCAGCCATGCTCGAAGACGGCCGCCTGGTGCGCCTGCTGCCGGACTGGCAGCCGCAGGCGCTGGGTATTCACGCCATCTATGCTTCACGCCGGCAAATGCTGCCGGCACTGCGCGCCCTGCTCGACTTCATCGCCGAGCGGCTGAGGGCCGATCCGCGCTGGCAGGCGCTCTAGCTGATCTGTCTCAACAGCCGGGCGGCTGCAGCGGGTTAAGCTGTGCGCACGATTCGCCGAATCCGGATTGTCCGCTCCATTTCGAGGCCCGTCATGAACAGTACCCAAGCATCGCCCCACGCCTTTCATCCACCATGGGGGCTGTTGCTGGCCCTGCTCGCCGGCATCGCGATTTTACTGTTACCGGCCCAGGCCGACCTGCCCGTGGCCGGCCAGCGCATGCTGGCGATCCTCGCCTTCGCGGTGATCCTGTGGATCAGCGAATCGGTGAGCTACGAGGTCAGTGCCATCATGATCCTCGCACTGATGGCCTTTCTGCTCGGCAGCGCGCCGAGCCTCGCCGACCCCGGCAAGCTGATCGGCACCAAGGATGCCCTGACCATGGGCCTGGCCGGCTTCGCCAACTCGGCCCTGGCGCTGGTGGCCTCGGCCCTGTTCATCGCCGCGGCCATGACCCATACCGGGCTGGACAAGCGCATCGCCCTGCTCACCCTGTCGCGGGTCGGCGCCAGCACCCACCGCGTGCTGCTCGGCGCCATCGTGGTCACCATCCTGCTCAGCTTCATCGTGCCCAGCGCGACCGCGCGGGTGGCGTGCGTGGTGCCGATCATGATGGGCGTGATCGCTGCCTTCGGCGTCGACAAGCGCTCGGCCTTCGCCGGCGGCATCATGATCCTGGTGGCCCAGGCCACCAGCATCTGGAACGTCGGCATCCAGACCTCCGCCGCGCAGAACCTGCTCAGCGTCGGCTTCATGCAGCGCCTGCTGGGCGAGTCGGTGAGTTGGATGGACTGGCTGATCGCCGGGGCACCGTGGAGCCTGGCGATGTCGGCGATCCTCTACTGGGTGATCCTGCGGGTCATGCCACCGGAGACCGAGCGCATCGAGGGTGGCAAGGAAACTGTGCGCAAGGCGCTGGCCGAACTCGGCCCGATGACCGGCTGCGAGCGCCGCCTGCTGATCACCTCCCTGACGCTGCTGGCCTTCTGGGCCACCGAAGGCAAGCTGCACAGCTTCGACACCGCCTCGACCACCCTGGTCGGCCTGGCCGTGCTGATGCTGCCGGGCATCGGCGTGATGGGCTGGAAGGATGCCCAGGCGCGCATTCCCTGGGGCACGGTGATCGTCTTCGGGGTCGGCATCAGCCTGGGCACCGCGGTGCTGTCCACGGGTGCCGGCACCTGGCTGGCCAAGCTGATGGTCACCCACCTGGGCATGGAGGGCATGTCGCCGTTCTGGGTATTCGCCGTGCTCGGCCTGTTCCTGGTCCTCATCCACATCGGTTTCGCCAGCGCCACGGCGCTGACCTCGGCCATGCTGCCTATCATGATCGCCTTGCTGATGCAGCTCGGCGGCGAGGTCAACGCACTGGGCATCAGCATGCTGCTGGGTTTCGTGATGAGCTTCGGTTTCCTGCTGCCGATCAACGCCCCGCAGAACATGGTGTGCATCGCCACCGAGACCTTCACCTCACGGCAATTCCTGCGCACCGGCCTGTGGCTGACGCTGGTCGGTTACCTGCTGATGCTGGTGTTCGCCGCTACCTGGTGGCGCTGGCTGGGTTGGATCTGAAGTCAGTGGTGTGAGTAAAGCCTGGGTAAATATAGGCTTACAAAGGAGTTTTCTCCGGGCGATGGTGCCTAATCTTGAGCTAACCATTGCCCCACACGAGGATGCACCATGCCAACCAGAACCCCGTCCGCCCTCGCCTTCGCCCTGTTCGCCAGCCTGGCTGCCGGCCTTGCCCAGGCCGCTCCCGGCGGCGAACCGCGCCAGGAGCAGCCTGGCCATCAGCAGCCCGGCGGCAAGCCGCAACAGCAGAAGCAACAGCAGCAGCCACAAGCGCAGAACGGCCAACCGGGTGCCCGCCAGGGCAGCGCTGCAGGTCCAGCAGCGGCAGGCAGGCAAGCCCATGGCCAGCCGCCCCAGGATTTCACCCCGGTGCGCCAAGCGTTTCAACAACGACGTGACCAGATCGGCCGTGGCCCGGCGGTTCCCCCCGACGTACGCATCGTCAAGGGCAAGCCGCTGCCCCCCGGTTATGGCAAGCGCCTGGATGACCGCGCGCTGCGCGGGCTGCCGCACTACCAGGGCTACGAGTGGCGCCGGGTAGGCAGCGATGTGGTCTTGGTGACCCTGGCCACAGGCATCGTGCACGCCATCCTCAGTGGCGTGCTCGACTGATCCCCTGTCCCCCTGGAATTCGAAGGACGACCGCAGGGCAGCGCCGAGACTTAGGTACTGCCAGCGGCGCTCCTACCAGCCCACCCGGCCCCTGACACGGGGCTCCCCGAGCGGCCTGTCGCCGAGCATCGGCAGCCCCCTCGACGAGCACCTCGCGGGGCGCGTGGGCAACGGCCGAACTTCCTGAAGAATGTGCCGCGATCCCCGGTAGGAGGCGCGCCCCGCGTCGAATGAGTGGGTCACGCTCTTTTCATCCACCTTGTGACCGCAGAACGGGCCGAGCGGGCTAGCGTCAGTCAATCAGCACGGGTCGCCAGCGGCTATTGCGCCGCCTGCAGTTGCCTCTGCGACGCGCGCTGCTGCTTGTAGGCCAGAGCAGCGGGCGCCACCGGCGTGACCTTGCCGGTTTCCACCCACTTGCGCAGGCGGCTGGCATCGGCCATGTGGGTGTACTTGCCAAAGGCATCGAGCACCACGAAGGCCACCGGCTTGCCGCCCATGGTGGTGCGCATCACCAGGCAATGACCGGCACGGTTGGTGAAGCCGGTCTTGGTCAGTTGCACGTCCCAGCCGGCCTTGCGCGTCAGCGCATTGGTGTTGCGGAAACCCAGGGTGTAATTGGGCTTGTGGAAAGCCACGGTTTTTTCCGGGGTCGAACTGAGTTCACCGATCATCGGGTAGCTGCGCGTCGCCTTGAGCAGCTTCACCAGGTCGTTGGCGCTGGAGACGTTGTGCTCGGACAGGCCGGTCGGCTCGACGTAGCGGGTCTGGGTCATGCCCAGGGCACGGGCCTTGGCATTCATGGCCGCGACGAAGGCCGTCACGCCGCCCGGGTAATGATGCGCCAGGCTGGAGGCGGCGCGGTTCTCCGACGACATCAGGGTCAGCAGGAGCATTTCGCGGCGGCTGATCTCACTGCCGATGCGCACCCGGGAATACAC
The DNA here is from genome assembly GCF_900100535.1 of Phytopseudomonas flavescens. Lineage (GTDB taxonomy): Bacteria > Pseudomonadota > Gammaproteobacteria > Pseudomonadales > Pseudomonadaceae > Aquipseudomonas > Aquipseudomonas flavescens. The sequence continues at coordinate 30,092 of NZ_FNDG01000021.1, read as the reverse complement.
CCCGCGCATGTCTGACACGTCACGGATGATCACCGGCAATTGCTGGTTGAGCGGCAGCTTGGCGTCCAGGGTGACCATGGCGGTCATCAACTTGGTCACCGAAGCGATCGGCACCACCATGTCGGGATTGCTGGAGTACAGCACCTTGTTGGTGTTCAGGTCGACCAACAGGGCGCTGCCGGAGGCGAGTTCCTGTCTGGCAGGAGCGGCTTCGCCCTGCAGGGGGGCGATGACGAACAGGCAAGCCAGGGCGAGGCTGGCAAAGGGGCGACGAATATTCACGATGGCATTCACTGGGCAAGAGATGGCTGAAAAGGCGCTCCCTGCCGGTGATAGAACATCATCCGTGACCCCACTCAAAAATAAATAGGGTTTGAAAAACAGCTGATTGCGTATGCAATTGAAGGTGCGATGTTAGCACCCGTCAAGCCGGGTTCCCATTCTCCGATAAATGGATCAGGTAGCGATAGTGCGCCGACGGCCGAGGCGATTCAGCCACAGCGAAGCGAGGATGATCGCGCCGCCCAGCGCCAAGCGCGGAATATCCGCATCACGATTCCAGATCAGCAGGTTCACCACCAAACCAGCAGGCACATGCAGTTCGTTCATTACCGCCAGGGTGCCGGCATCCACCTTGACGCTACCCTTGACCCACCAGAACAGCCCCAGTGCCGTGGCGAACAGCCCCATCCACAGCAGGATGCCCCACTGCAACGCAGTATGCGGCAGCTTGTGCGGATCGCCGAAGAGCAGGAACGACGGCAGTACCAGCACCATCGCGCCCAGGAAGAAGTGGCCGAAGAAGCGGTGCAGCGGCTGCTCGGTGGGGTAGCGCATCAGCAACTGGCGACACAGCACCTGTCCGGCCGCGAAGGTGAGGTTGGCCAGTTGCAGGAGCAGGAAACCGATCAGGTACTCGCCTTCCAGACGCTCGAAACGGATCACCACGCCCCCCCCCACGGCAACCAGCGCGGCAATCAGCGCCCAGGGGTTGAAACGACGTGCCAGCATATCGTCGAGCAGGGTCACGTAGATCGGCGTGAGTACGGTGAACAGCAGCACCTCGGGCACCGTGAGCACCTGGAAACTGCGATACAGGCACAGGTAGGTGACCCCGAACTGCAGCGCACCGGCCAGCCAGAAGCCGGCCAACAGGCGCTGCGGCAGCCCGCGCCAGAGGGTGAACGGCAGGAACACCAGCGCCGCCACCGCCACCCGCGCCAGCACGGCGAAATCGCTGTCCACCCGGCCCGCCAGGTATTCGCCGATCAAACTGAAGGAAAACGCCCAGAGGACGGTGACGGCGAGCAGGTAAGGCATGGCGCGGGCTCTTGGAAAATCAGCCGCGGATCATACCGCGCCGCAAGCCCCACGTCAGAGCTCGAAGGGCAGCAGCCTGCCATCCGCCAGCACGGAAAGATCCAGCGGCCGCAGCGCGCCCATCCACATGCCGCGGTCGCGGTGGTCGAGCAGATCGTTGCCGGTGATCGGATGGATGAAGATCACCAAAGCGCCACGATTGAGCATCAGCCAGGGAATCACCTCACCGAACAGTTCGGCACCAAAGGCCAGCTGGCAGCTCCAGTCAGGATGCGGCCCGACCGCCTGCTGATGCATACGCCCCATTTTCAAGGCAAAGCGTGCCGCCGCCGACTCGCACAACGCTCGCGCCCGCTCGAGGCTACTGGCGTCGAAATACACATGGGCGTGATAGCTGTGGATACGAACATCGGTCATATGGCGATTCCCCGAGTATCGATAGGGCCCTGCAGTGGCGGTAGCGTCTCGCGCAGCAGTTCGTCTCGCAGCCAGTCGACGAAGTTCTGCACCAGGCGCACCCGCCGCTTGCGCTCGGGCAGCACCACGTAATAACCGAACTCGGAGGTTACCGTTCGCCCGTCGACGCGGCTGAGCAACCCCTGGGCAAGCAGCTCGTCGACCAGATGCCGCCAGCCGATGGCGACACCCTGGCCGGCGATGGCGGCCTGGATCAACAGGGTGTAGTTATCGAAGCGCAGGCTCCCGAGGCTGGGTGTTTCGGCAAGCCCTAGGGCGCGGAAAAGGCTGCTCCAGTCGAACCAGCGCGAGCGGCTTTCCGGGCGCAGGTGCAGCAGCGGCAGACGCGCCAGCATCTGATTGGCGGAGGCGCCCTGGCCGCCGAGCAAGTGCGGGCTGCACACCGCGAACACTTCTTCCTTGAATAGCAGGTGCGCCTGACCGTGCTTCAGGCGCCCGTCGCCAAAGGAAATGGCAACGTCGATTTCCGCCGGCAGGCTGGTCATGTCGCGTGCGCTGGTGACCAGGCTGACATCGACCTCAGGGTAAAGCTGGTGAAAGCGCTGCAGCCGTGGCATCAGCCAGTAGGCCGCGAAGGCGAAATCGGTGGCCACCTGCAGCACCTCGTGCTGGTGCCGTCCGACCACCGCCTCCAGGCCGGCATCCAGTGTGGCGAGGCCCTCCTGCACCGGGCCAAGCAGGGTCTCCCCGGCTTCGGTCAGCACGATGCCCCGGTGCACACGGTCGAACAGGCGGGTCGCCAGTTGGTGTTCCAGGCGCTTGATCTGTTGGCTGATCGCCGGCTGACTGCTGCCAAGCTCGGCAGCCGCAGCGGTGAAGCTCAGGTGGCGTGCCGCCGACTCGAATACCCGCAACACGTCCAGAGAGACGCCCTCACGCGTGCCAAGCATAAGCCCTGCTTATCCTAGTCATGTTCTTCATCCGGGTTTACCCGTGCCTGCATAGGCTGGATGATCGAATCAGCACTTTCGCATAAAACAAAGATATGGAACACACCAACGCCATGAAACGCCCTAACATCCTTTTCATCATGGCCGATCAGATGGCAGCGCCACTGTTGCCGCTGCACGACCCGGCCTCGCCGATCAAGGTGCCCAACCTGCAGCGTCTGGCCGCCGAGGGCGTGTTGTTCGATTCCGCCTACTGCAACAGCCCGTTGTGCGCACCCTCGCGCTTTACCCTGGTCAGCGGCCAGTTGCCCAGCCAGATCGGCGCCTACGACAACGCCGCCGATTTTCCCGCCGACATCCCCACCTATGCCCACTACCTGCGCCGCCTCGGCTACCGCACGGCGCTGTCCGGCAAGATGCACTTCTGTGGCCCCGATCAACTGCACGGTTATGAGGAACGCCTGACCAGCGACATCTACCCCGCCGACTACGGCTGGGCCGTGAATTGGGACGAGCCCGAGGTGCGCGCCAGCTGGTATCACAATATGTCGTCGGTGCTGCAGGCCGGCCCTTGCGTGCGCACCAACCAGCTCGATTTCGACGAAGAGGTGGTGTTCAAGGCTCAGCAATACCTCTACGACCACGTGCGGGGGACGCCGGACCAACCGTTCTGCCTGACCGTGTCCATGACCCACCCGCACGACCCGTACACCATTCCCAAGGAATACTGGGATCGCTATAGCGATGACGACATCCCCCTGCCCCGCCAGGTGATCGATCAGGCCGAACAGGATCCGCATTCCCAGCGCCTGCTCAAGGTCATCGACCTGTGGGACAAGCCGCTGCCCGAGCACAAGATCCGCGATGCGCGGCGTGCCTACTTCGGCGCCTGCAGCTACATCGACGACAACATCGGCAAACTGCTGAAGACCCTCAAGGACTGCAAACTGGCCGACGACACCATCATCGTGTTCTCCGGCGACCACGGCGATATGCTGGGCGACCGCGGCCTCTGGTACAAGATGCACTGGTTCGAGATGGCCGCCCGGGTACCGCTGCTGGTCCACGCCCCGGCGCGCTTCGCGGCGCACCGGGTGAGCCAGTCGGTGTCCACCGTCGACCTGCTGCCGACCCTGGTGGAGCTGGCGGGCGGCCAGGTTGAACCAGGCCTGGCGCTCGACGGCCGCTCGCTGCTGCCGCACCTGCAGGGCACCGGCGGGCATGACGACGTGTTCGGCGAGTACATGGCCGAAGGCACCACCAGCCCGCTGATGATGATTCGCCGCGGCGAGTGGAAATTCATCTACTCCGAAGAGGACCCATTGCTGCTGTTCAACGTGGCGAACGATCCGCAGGAGCGCGAGAACCTGGCCCGGTCGCCGGCCCATCGCGCACAGCTCGACTCCTTCCTCGAGGAAGCGCGCAACCGCTGGGACATGCCCGCCATCCACCGGGCGACCCTGGCCAGCCAGCGGCGGCGGCGCCTGGTCGCCGAAGCCCTTACCCAAGGCACGCTGAAAAGCTGGGACCACCAGCCGATGGTCGACGCCAGCGAGCAGTACATGCGCAACCACATCGACCTCGACGACCTGGAGCGCCGCGCTCGCTTCCCCCAACCGTGACGCAGGGCCCTGGGTGACCCAACCGAAAACCGCGGCAACCCGGCCCGCTCGACCGCGTCGCATGCGACTGCATATCAGGAAATAGACATGAAGACATTCAAGAAGGCAGTCACTGGCAGCCTGTTCATGGCCGCCACCTTCGCCTCCCAGGCCTACGCCGAGGACGCCAGCTGTGCCACGGTGAAACTCGGCGATCCGGGCTGGAGCGACATCGCCGTAACCAACGGCATCGCCAGCCTGGTACTCGAAGGGCTGGGGTACAAGGTGCAGACCCAGACCCTCGGCGTGCCGATCATCTTCGCCGGCCTGCAAAAGGGTCAGGTCGACGTGTTCCTCGGCAACTGGATGCCCGCGCAGCAGGCCAACTACGACAAGTTCGTCGCCAACGGCAAGGTCGACAAGGTCGCCGAAAACCTCAGCGGCACCGAGTACACCCTGGCCGTGCCGACCTACGCCTATGACGTCGGGGTGAAAACCTTCGCCGACCTGGAAAAGCACGCCGACCAGTTCGGCCGCAAGATCTACGGCATCGCCTCCGGCGCACCGGCCAACGAGTCGATCAAGCAAATCATCGCCGCCAACGAATTCGGCCTCAAGGACTGGACCCTGGTCGAGTCCAGCGAACAGGCCATGCTGGTACAGGTCGGCCGCGCGGTGCGACGTGACGAGTTCGTCGCCTTCCTGGGCTGGACACCGCACCCGATGAACGTGCAGTACGACATGCAGTACCTCAAGGGCGGCGAGAAGTACTTTGGCGAGAGCGGCAGCGTCAACACCCTGGCCCGCAAGGGTTACACGGCGCAGTGCCCGAACGTGGGCAAACTGCTGAGCAACCTGACGTTCACCCAGGAGATGGAGAACGCCATCATGGACAAGGTGCTGAGCAAACAGGCCAGCAACGACCAAGCGGTGAAGGACTGGCTCAAGGCCAACGCCGAGGTGATCGACGGCTGGCTGCAGGGCGTCACCACCCGCGATGGCGGCGATGCGGTTGCGGCGGTGAAGGCCAGGCTGTAGGACAGTTAAAAGGCGTAAGCAGCCTGTCGGGTGGACGACGCTTTATCCGTCCACCGCTCTGCAATCCTGGACAAAAAGAGCGTTGTCCACCCTAGATCCCTGTAGGAGCGGGCCACGCCCGCGATTTCGCGCGCATGGCGCGCTCCCACGTGCCGCGCATGCACCGACAAAGCAATACAGGCCTTGCCCTCGAACACTCCTGGGAATCATGGCGAACACCTCTGTTACCCTGCTCGCCACCTGATCATCCGCCGCCGAGCGACCCCATGCGCTTACCCAGCCGTTACAGCCTGTTCCCGTTCCTGCTCTGGTGGCCGGGTGTCACCCGGCGCACCCTGGGGACGGACTTGCTGGTCGGCCTGAGCGGGGCCATTCTGGCCTTGCCGCAATCGATCGCCTACGCGCTGATCGCCGGGCTGCCCGCCGAGTACGGGCTGTACGCGGCCATCGTGCCGGTGATCATCGCCTGCCTGTGGGGCTCGTCGTGGCACCTGATCGGCGGGCCGACGGCGGCCATCTCCATCGTCCTGTTCACCAGCGTCAGCCCCATGGCCAGGCCGGGCAGCGACGAATTCGTCGCCCTGGTGCTGGTACTGACCTTTCTCGCCGGGCTGTTCCAGTGGCTGCTGGGGCTGTTGCGTTTCGGCAACCTGGTCAACTTCGTCTCGCCCTCGGTGGTGCTTGGCTTCACCCTGGGCGCCGCCGTGGTGATCGCGCTCGGCCAACTACCCAACCTGCTGGGCCTGCAGGTCGACAGCCAGCGCACTGCCGTGGCGACGCTGCTCAACCTCTTCCAGCACCTCGACCAGGCCGACTGGCACGCCGTGCTGGTGGCAATCTTCACCCTGACGGTGTGCCTGCTGTGTCGGCGCCTGTGGCCGCGCTTGCCGGCGCTGCTGATCGGCGTGGTCGCCGGCAGCCTGCTGGTCGCTGCCCTGCCGGGGTTCTTCGCCAGCATCACCCGGGTCGATGCCTTCGCAGGCAAACTGCCGCCGCTCACCACCTTGCACGTCGAGGTCAACAGCCTGCTGCAATTGCTGCCCGCCGCCATCGCCTGCGGCATGCTAGGCCTGGTCACCAGCTTGTCCATCGCCCGCTCCCTGGCGGGCAAATCCCAGCAGGTGCTGGACGCCAATCAGGAAGTGCGTGCCCAGGGCCTGTCCAACCTGATCGGCCCCTGGTTCTCGGGCTCGCTGTCGGCCGGCTCCTTCACCCGCTCGGCGCTGAACCTGCAGGCAGGCGCCACTTCCCCCCTGGCCGGTGTGTTTTCCGCCGTGCTGGTGGCGGCCTTCGCCCTGTTCTGTTCCCCGCTGATCGCCCATATCGCCCTGCCCAGCATGGCCGCGGCCATCCTGCTGATCTGCTGGGGCCTGGTGGATACTGCCGGCGTCCGCGCCCTGTTGCGGGTCAGCCGCGCGGAGTTCGTGGTGATGCTGCTGACCCTGCTGGCCACCCTGCTGCTGGATCTGCAGACAGCGATCTACGCTGGCGTGCTGGCCTCGCTGTTCTTCTACCTAAAACGCACCTCTCAGCCGCGCTTCAAGTACACCCGCGACGGCGACGACGAAATGCTGCGCCTGGAAGGCTCGATCTTCTTCGGTGCCTGCCATTACGTACAACAGGTGCTGCAACTCAGCCGCGGCGAGCGGGTGGTGGTCGACGCTCGGCATATCAACTTCATCGATTACGCCGGGGTGGAGATGCTGCACCTGGAAGCCCGCCGCCTGCAGGCCCAGAACCGCCAGCTGGTGCTGCGCCACGCCCGCCCCCACGTGATCGAGGAAATCCACAAGCTCGAAGGTACCACCTGCCCCGTGCAGTTCGAAGATTGAGTCCGTAGCCTGGCGTTGAACGCAGCGATACCCAGGAACCACTGTCGCCCAGGCGTCGCTACGCTCGAACCGGGCGACGAAAATAACGCCATACCAGCAGCAACGCCGCCAGCCCCAGGGCCCCGGCACAGATGAACAGACCGTCATAGCCCAACGCCTTGGCCAGCACGCCGCTGGCGGCACCGACGAAGCCGCCGAGAAGGATCTGCGTCGAGGCCTGCAGGGTGAAATCGGCGCCCTCGTGGCCGGCGCGGCACTGGCGCATCATGGCGGCGAACAGCGCCACGGTGGACAGCCCATCCGCGGCCTGCTCGAACAGCGTCAGTCCATACACCAGCGCCAGGTCGCCGCCTCGGGTGGCCAGCAGCGCCAGGGCCGCGATACCCATTGCCTGCAACACGCCGAACAGCAGCAGTGCGCGCAGCACGCCCAGCCGCGCATAGAGCAGACCGCCCAGCAGCGCGCCGCCGATGCCGACCAGGCTGCTGGCCAGGGTCAGTTGCCCCAGCTCGGCGTTGCCCCAGCCCTGGTCCACCAGCATCGGCTTGATCATCGGCGAGCCCAGGGCGTCGCCGAGCTTGAAGGTCAGCACCACCACCAGCCACAGACCCATGCCCGGCAGCGCCAGCAGTCCCCGGTAATGGCGCAGCAGCAGGCCAGGGCCCCAGGATTCGGCCAGGGCGGGCGCTGGCGATAGGTGACGGGCCTCGACGAAGCGCCCGATCGGCACCAGCATCAGCCCCACCAGGAAGGCCAGCGCCAGCAGCGACAGGTGCCAGCCGGCACGGTCGATCACCAGCAACAGGCCGCTGCCACTGACGATCATCCCCACTTTGTAGCCGCCGACCTGCAGGCTGTTGCCCAGGCCACGCCAGCGTTCCGGGAGCAGCCGCACGGTCAGGCCATCGGTGGCGATATCCTGAGTCGCCGCCGCCAGGTTGATCAGCGCCAGCAGGCCCAGCAGCAGCGGCAGGTGGGCGCCGAACAAGGCCGTGGGCGAGAGCATCGCCAGCACCAGGAGCATCAGCAACACGCCACCCTGCAGCGGCAGGATCCAGCCGCGGTGGTGGCCCAGACGCGGCCATGTCAAACGGTCCACCCAGGGCGCCCACAGCGCCTTGAGCAACCAGGGCAGCGCCAGCAGCTTGAGCAGACCGATCAGCGCCAGGTCCACGCCGTGCTGGCGCAACAGCACCGGCAGGGCGTGGGCGATCAGCCCGGAAGGCAGGCCCTGGGCGCAATACAGCGAAGCCAGCAGAACCAGCGTGGCGGTGGCCGGGCGGCGCGAATCGAAAGGCGTGTGCGACATGCGCGAGTCCGCGGACGATGGGCGTTGTAGCATAACCCAGCGGCACGCCCCCGCAGTGCCGGCCACCAACCGGTAACAACTCGATACCGCACGCTGGCGATGCGCACGAACCCGGCCGCCTCCCTTCGGTCTATTGGCTTATCGCCCCTACGCCAGACGCCCGCACACCACGGGCACGGTGTCCCGTTCCCGCCCCTCTCCCCCGGAGTGCCATGGCCAGATCACTTATCCACACCCTGCGCCGCCGCTGGTTCAGCCTGGGCCTGCTGCTATGCCTGGTGGTCGGCCTGCCGGTCGGCTGCGCCAAACTCGAAGAAAAGGAACGCGAACTGGTGTTCCGTATCGAGCCCGGCACCGCCAGCTGGTTCAGCGGCCTGCCCGCTGGCGTCCAGGACATGACCCTGAGCGTTCCCGCATTCGGCGATAGCCAGAACATCCATGCCTGGTGGTGGCCGGCTTCCCGGGCCGATGCACCGACGCTGCTGTACCTACATGGCTCGCGCTGGAACCTGACTGGCCAGCTGTTCCGTATCGAACAATTGCACGCCATGGGCTTCTCGGTGCTGGCCATCGACTACCGGGGCTTCGGGGAAAGCCTCGGCGAGCTACCCTCCGAGCGCACCCTCTACGAAGACGCCGAGATCGCCTGGCAGCGCCTCACCGAACTGCAACCCGACCCGGCCAAACGCTTCGTGTACGGCCACTCCCTGGGCGGCGCCGTGGCGGTCAATCTGGTCGATTCCCTGGGCAAGGAGCGTCATGCCCCGCCCCTGGCCGGCCTGATCATCGAGTCGACCTTCACCAACCTGGCCGATGCCGCCACCGAGGTGGCCAGCGAGTACACCTCGCTGCCGGTACGCTGGCTGCTGTCGCAGAAATTCGACTCCCTGAGCAAGATCGGCGACATCAAGGTGCCGGTGCTGATCGCCCACGGCACTGGCGATCGTTACGTTCCCGCCCGGTTCAGCGAGCGCCTCTACCAGGCTGCCAGCGAACCCAAGCGCTTGCTGCTGATCGACGGCGGCAACCACAACAACAGCCTGCGCACCGGCAGCCGCCAGTATCGCGAGGCGATCCGCACACTGTTCACGCCCAAGGTGGTAGGCCGTGGCTGACGGGCTCGCCACCGACCCGGGTACACCGCGATGCGGCCTGTCGATTACACTGCCGGGCAAGCGACGCAGTGAGCGGGCGGCGAGCGGCCACAGGACATCATCGAAAAGAAGGGGCACGCCATTGATCGATAGCCAATTACAGCGCCTGCTGCCCTTCAGCCGAAGGCGCGGGTCGTCCGGTGGCCCTTCACGATGCTGACTATGTATGTGTTCGCCGTCCAGTTCATCGTCGGCATCGTCAGCACCTGCATCGTGGTGCCCTATCCCCACTCCGTGGCACCGGCCACCAAGAACATCGACCACCCTTCCAGACCCTGGCGTATCTTCTACCGCGTCATGACCCTGTTCATGTGCAACCTGTTTTCCTGGTTGCTCACTGCCGTGCTGCTGGCGGTGCTCTTCGGGGAAGTCGATCACCGTGGCTTGTCGGATATCTGGCGCGCCACACTGCTGGCGTTGATGCCAGTGCCGTTACTCATCGTGCTTTACTGGCTGTTCGCCAAAGCGGTTCGCAAGAAGGCCAGGGACATGAGCAATGCGCACACCTAGGGGCTGGCCAGCGCCATGGCCAGCCATTGCCAGGGCGTACTCTTGGTCACCATGATCCAGACGATCACGAACATCCCCAGAAAGCCCAGCACGCCCATCCAGAACCAGGCCCGGTACAACCTGCGATAGTGTGCATCCAGCGTTTCGCCCTGCTCGGCGGCGCTGGCCGCCAGGCGCTGCAGGCGATGCTGCAGCACCAGCACCGGCAACCACAGCGCGCCCACGCAAACGAAGATGACCACCGAGCTCAGCAGCCAGTCGCTGGTCAGTGGCAGCCCCGCCACCCGGGTCATGGCGTAGCCGGTGAGCACTTGCAGCACGCCGGCCGGGGTGGTGATCCAGGTATCGAAGCGCACCACCATTCTCACCACCTGGGCGATCACCCGTGCATCCCCGGTGCGGCTGGCGGCGATCATGTACAAGTAAGAGCCCATGCCGAATCCGAACAGGAATACCGCGGCGATCACGTGCAGGTACTTGAGCAGCAAATAATCCATCATCAGGCCGCTGACGGAGAAAAGTGGACCGCCAACTGTACGTTGTCCGGTTCGCCGATAGCCGCCAGGTACTCGGCGACGGTGATTTCCCCGACGCAGGGCCGCGCACCTGGAGCAGCAGTGTAGCCGCTGGTGACCTTGGCCATCAGGGCGACCGCCGCACAGCTGGGAATTTCCGGCCCCTTGTCGTGGCAAGCGGTGAGCTGGGCGGTCATGCTCAGGGGCCGGCCCTGGGGATCGACGCCGTGCACATCGATGTACAGGGCGCTCTTGCCATCACCGAAACGCTCGAACCAGAGGCCCCAGCGGTGCAGGCGACGAGCCCAGGGCAACGGATCCTTGACCAGGCCGCTCTTCACCGCGAGGGCCAGCGCCGCGTTGGCCAGACCGCCGAGCTTGAGTCCCAGACCGGCCTTGAACGACAGCGTATGGGCACCGTAGCGCTGGGCGAAGATGTCCATGTCCGGCACGTCCACGTTGGCTAGCAGACGCGTCCCCAACTGGGGCATGCGCCGCAGCGTCAACCCCTGCCAGCCGATCACCGGATGGACCCGGCCGTCCCTGAGCTGGCGAATGGGCCGACCGGCATAGGCCAGCACGCCCTCCACCGTGGACAGGCCCGGCATCTTCGCCGACGAGGAGATACCATGCTCGATCACCTCGATACGGGCGAAGCGCGCGCGGTGCGCATCGATGATCGCCGACGACAGGCTCGGCACCGAGCTGCAGCCACTGAGCAGCGTCACCCCCGCGGCCCGGGCCTGCTCATCCAGGGCGCCGATGCCATTGACGAAGGTGCGGCAGTCGGCCAGGTCGCAATAGTGGCAGCGCGCCTTGATGCACGCCCTGGCGACGGCATAAGGCTGCCCCTGGAAAGGCCCGCCGGTATGGATCACCCAGTCGATGCCGCGCTCCACCAGTACCGCCGCGAAGCCGGCAGCCATGACATCGCCGCACCAGCTTTCGCAGGGCGAGGTCGCTTGCGCCTGCAACAGCGCGCGCTGTACCGACAGCTTGCCTGCATCACGGCCTGCGATGACCATCACCACGCCTGGCATCAGGCTCAGGTGGCGAGCGATGATGCTGCCGAAGTTGCCATAGGCGCCAATCACCATGATCCGCTGTGTCATCGCGTCATCCTTATCGCCAGTCGTTGAGCGTGGGCCGGCAAGAGCTTCACCGATCGGGCAGAACGAAGCAAGCCAGCGCTGGTACGCTAGCGCACCGCTGCCAGCGAGGCAGACTGGCCGTAAAATCGATCCCGAGCCATGAACGGTATTGCCATGCACGTCATCGATCACGAGCCACACTGCTGGTTTCTGCTGGACGATCACGCCCGGCTGTTTCTCGACGTCAACTGCCACCACAGCTTCTTCAGTTGCAGCGTGCTGGTGCGCCTGGATGCCGAGGAACTCGCCGACTACCAACGCTGCGGCCGCAGCTACCTGCATCGCCTGGCCGAGCGCATTCACTACAGCGCGCCGATCCTGACTGCCAGCACCTCGCCCTACAAGGCCCGAAACCTGTCTTCGGCGTATCACTTGGCGGTCAGACAGGCCATCGCGGACTGGGCTGCGCAGACGTGAGCGCCGAGCTGCCAGCCCCTGCCCTGGTAGAGCACCTGGCGGGTAGCGGGCTGAATGTATCGACTTATTTACCTTTGCTTTACCTCCAGCCTGGTAACGCCTGTGGCACTCGTGATGTCGAACGCTGCGTCTTCAACAGAGTGAGGTTTGACATGCTTAAAGCTGTACGTGCCCTGATAGTGGTTGCGGCAATTGCCGCACTTTCCGGATGTTGGCTGTTCATGCCGCCAGGTGGCGGTCATGGGGGTGGCCCCGGTGGTGGTGGTGGCCATGGCGGACCGGGCGGCGGCGGTGGCCCTGGCGGCGGACCGGGCTTCTCGGAACCCCGCCGCTGATAAAAACAGGCCACGTCACCGACGTGCGACGTGGCCCCTGCCCCTTCCCGACGCAGCTCGGCAGCGACGGCAAGCAGTCCCTCGCGTCAAGGAGCATGGGATGCCGAGCGCAAACGACTTGCTCGCATCGCCCTTCACGAAACGCAGTTCTACGCTGGACTTGTCCTGCAGCACACGTTTGGCATCCAGATACTCGTCCTCGGCCACATCCCCGGCACCGGCCGATGGGCGCATCATGCCGATATTGACCGACACCCGCGCGCAAGGATCGTCGCCCTTCGCGACATGGGGGGTGTACCACCTGGCCATTGGCACCGAGCACCTTCTGACGGGTCACGCTGTCGGCCCCGCCACCAGAGCTCCGGTCCAATAGCGCTTGCCTGCCGCCGGCATGGCACCTGGGGCGGATACCCATGCAGTGGTGAAGATAAGCAGGGATGCCGCTGTAGGCTCATGCAAAGTGACAGACTCTTGGTTGCAGTGCTGAGTGGATTTCTCGTTCGCCCCAGGCTGCGAGGAAGCCGCTGAAGGCCGTGTTCGCGACGAATGGGTACCCTGTGTGCCAGGAAAAAGAACTGAGCCTGCAAGACCCGATAAAATGACCAAGATAAACAGCCAGGAAATCTCATGGCAGTCTTTATGATAGGGATGAACACCTATGGCTGTAGTCAAAGAAATCGTTCCAGCTGATGACCTTGAACACTCCAGCATCATGCTGGGCGGCGCCTCGGCAAAGCTGACGGATTGGCCAGTCAATCCTGATGGAGCCCCCCTAGTGCTGGTCGCCACCCTGGAGTGCGCTCCGCTCAGGCAGTTTCTCGAATACAACGCAATCCCCAGGGCAGGCGTGATGTATGTGTTTTCGACTTACAGCCGTTCTGGTTATTTTCTCGACAACCTCACCTACAGCGGCGACCCCGCGGAACTGGACGCAATCGTGAGTGGCTATACACTCGTGACCCTGGCAAATGCCGATTCGGACATCGTCAGCCCGAGTGAGCCGGTGCCGGCCAGGCGAGTAACGTTCAAAGATACAGAGGTAGAAGCGGGTACCTATCCGGTATTCTCCATGCTTACGGATACCCCACCCCATGGGATAGCGTTACCTTTGGCATTGCAAAAAGAATACGATTTCGTGATGCAGTTGTATTCGTCTGACTTCCCAGATCCCTTCACCGACCTGTTTTATTTGACGGATGCGGTTGGTTGCCTCCTTCTGAAAAAGGACGGCTCGGGGGATGGGCTCTTCTTTGTGCATACCGCATAACGTGCTGCGGAATATAACAAACCCGACCGAGTTCGTGCATCAGCATACCGGTGGTAAGAACAAAACACCTGAAAACTATACAAGAGTGCTTCGAGATCAGAACGAAAGCGTATCGAGCAAAACGTTGAGAACCGAGAAGCGTCGCCTGACGTATCGCTCAACATTCCAATCGGCCAGCACGGATGAAGCATGAGCAAAGAAGACCGCATCCATTTCGAAGCGACGTTACAAAAAGAGCTCAATGACATCAAGTGCGCAGCGCTGGAAGTTAGGGCGGTCAAACGGGGATTGAAGTTTCGCCTCGACAAGAAAGTGGTAGCGGAACTACACTTCCAGTACCTCGTAAAATCGCACGCATTCACATTGATTGGATTTGTTTCTGGCGGGCCCATTTTCGACGGTGTGTCCAAGATGGACATACCCTACCAAAGCAACCTGGGCAGTGAGTCATGTTTCTCGTTCACGACATCCGGCAGGCAGGACAAGAAACTCGGCCCCCGCATCGATGGGAGGGTAGACATCCCCCAACCCGAAAAAGCCAGCGACATTTGCAGACATATCCGGCACGTGCTTGAGGACTACTACATCCCATTGCTCATCGGCTGCATACTACCTGGCGAGCGAACCGTGGATGATGTCGTCCACTCACCGACGGACTACGCCTATCCCGCCGTGTTCATTCATTGTGCCCTGGCGTACAACCCGTCGATATTGAAAGACGGCATGCTGGAAAAAATAAGAGCCAATAAATATATCATCAAAAACAAGACCTTCGATCTTGCACTTTTGAATAGCTGCCAGCTAAAGGGATGAGTTGATTCCTGCAGGAGTGCTAGCGAAACGCTGAAAAAACTGCCTGATTTGGCAAAAATCTCCAGACGGCCTGTTGCCAAGTATCCCGATTGAGCAGATGACTTTCGCCCACTCCGGGTACGCCGGCAAGCGTCCGGTGAAAGAACGTTGCGATGGGCAACGCTGTGCTCGTTGAAGATTGAGGCTCCCAGTATGGAATGTCAGGTTCGCGCCGCAACAGGCGCAGATGCAGCAGCGATTAGCCGTGTAGTGACCGCTGCTCTGCATGAGTCAAATTCACAGGATTACTCACCTGACGTTATCGCTCAGGTGGAAAGGAGCTTTGCTCCTGAAGCCGTCAGCGCACTGCTCGATAAGCGCAAGGTTTTCGTAGCCTTGCTAGGCGAAATCATTATCGGCACCGCAAGCCTCGACCGTGATGTTGTAAGAAGCGTTTTCGTTGATCCTGCGTACCAAGGTGGCGGTATCGGTCGGCAGTTGATGGATGTCATTCATGCTATTGCTGCCAGCGCTGGTGTTGGAGCGTTGCGGGTGCCGTCGTCGATTACGGCGGAGAAGTTCTACGCTGCGTTGGGTTATCAGAAAATTCGCGACGAGTTTCATGGGGCTGAGCGCACCATCGTTATGGAAAAACGGCTTGAGGGGTAGTCCCGGCTCTTCACCTACTTATGCTGCAGCCATTCAGTGATTTCACTCGCCCGCTGCGTTCAACGAAAAAGGGGACAGATTTTGAGGAACCCCCACAACTCTACTCCACGACCTGAGCTTGCCGGTGTACCTGATCACGTAGCAATAACTCCATCTTCACGAGTGTCGAGCACGATAAATCGCTGGGCGAGTGCCTCAGGTATTCGAGGCCGACCCGCCAGAGCGACAGCACGGTTGCTCTGAAAGCGTTATGCCCTGCCTGTCATCCGGGCCTGAAGGCCGACCAAGTAAAGCGCCTAACAAGCCAAGGCCGCGATCAGCAGCAGGATCTCGATACGCCGTGGGCAGCGCATCCGGTGCAGGTCGAAGGCAAAGCCGAAACGCAGGCTTTTCAAATCCCTGAACCCTTCCTGGATCTACATCCGCTTGCGGTAGATACCTACGATCTGACGCGCCGTAGTTGGTTTTTGGCAGGTTGCTGGCGAGCAACCACGGCTCTTGTTCACGGCGAGCGTTCTGTCGACTGAGCTTGCTGGGCCGGAAAAGGGGACCGGAAAACGGAAAAGGGACAGATTTATTTATTGACTCACGCCATCAGACGAAAAATAAATCTGTCCCCTTTTCCGCTCCTACAGAGGAAATCAATGGGGTCAGAGTCATTGATCTAGCTGCGTTCTATACGGCATGTCGATGACTGGAAAAGGATTTTCGATTTAAAGTCTGCTGAGCGACTTCCTCGTCGAAATCAATGACTCTGACCCATCGACTTTTAAAAACAGCCCTCAATTTCCTTCAAATAGTGTTCCTGGGCGATATAAGGCGTGGACATGTCCAATCCTACCAAGGCCTCAATAAACTCCAACGGAGGCAAGTAGAGGTGTTTAGAAACATAATGCATAATGAGGGTTGGTGCTGCGTAATAGAATCCCTCTTTAATCGCTGGAATCCATAACTCGGCAGCGCCCAAAAACTCCCGACCGTGATCATTATTAACTTCAATTTCACTACACCCGCAGAGCGGACAAGGTGATGTAGAGCGCGTCCGATTCACTTGGGCATTGAAGAAATCATTCCCAATAATAGCGTCACGCAATTTTTGCAAAAAAAACTGGTTGACCTCTCCCTGACTAAAGTCATATTCAGCACCTAGCCAGCCCACATTGCTCACGCTGCTCAGTGGCCTTTGAAGAAAATGCCCATAGCTAGTCAGGTCTGGATAAATCACTACCTATCTCCTCTTATAAAATGTACATGCCGCCCACTGCACACACCCCATATCACGCTTTAACAGCAAATCTAAATATGTTGCAGACTTTACGTCAGTAGAGTTTTGGAGAATATTTAGTAAAAAAGGGGACAGATCTATTTATTGCCTTACACCATCAGCCGAAAAATAAATCTTTCCCCTTTTACGGACATACCAAATCAATGACTCTGACCCCATTGATTCATTGCAGAAGGAGCTGGCGCCTCAGCAGCCAGCTCCTTCTACCCCCTTTCGGTCTATTTATACCAAGTAACCCACAGATCTCATCTGTGTAAGAACCGCCTCATCAAATTGATGATCAGATATACCTCTAATCGACTTGGCACTTTTCCATTTCCATATTACAGGAAGGATTTTGCTATCCAAACGATCAAATTCTTCCAAAAAAATATCCGCCAAAGCATATTTATCTAAATCAGGAACGACCTTCATCATCATGTTCAACACAAAGATTGGCGACTTTCCGTCCAGTATTTGCGCCAACAAATGTCTATAAATGGCAGCAGCAACTGGAGGCTATTGATCAGTTGCCCAAGTCGCAGCAGCGCCTGGTCGTGCAGATGCTTGATGCACTGATCGCTCAAGCCGCCCGGACGGGCGGCGAAGGTCAGGAGGTTTTGTAGTAACCCAAAAGACGCAGGCCCCCAGGTGCTACCAACACCCAGGGCCTGCTGACCACAACCAGCTATACAGGAGCTGAACATGGCTAAAACCAATCATAGGGCAGTCACGCCCAGAACTGAACGCTTCGCCACCGTCGCCGCCGATTACTATCCGCCGCTCGGCGAACCCGCTTACACTCACGACCGCATCGTCCCGGGCATCAAGCTGCGAGGGCTCTGGCTGCAACAGGCCGGGTTCGAGGTCAACGAGAAGATACGGATTCGTGTCATGCAGGGCTGCTTGGTGATTACGGCGGAGTGAAAACGAGTACCCGGCGAGAGCCGGGGATATTTTTATTCATAGAAAACCTAAAATGCTTAGGTCATGCCTGAACTCATCAAGCTCATCATTAGGAACTTCTTCAAGCATCTTCTCTAGATTATTCTCTGAAAGCAGGCTGTAGATTCTATCCTTATGTTGCTCGGCTTGTGCCGGATACCAGCACGACAAAACAAAACTAACAACCTCAAGCATCAAGTACTCCAAAGGAGAATTAAAACTACCTTCCCCTCCCGCATATCCATCGTAAACATCAGATGCGATCTGCTCTAGAGTCCACCTTTCCTTGCCTTTGTTAGAAGGCAATGGCCCATGATCCCGGCAACCATCCCAATAATTTTCTAGAACCCAGTCCTTAATTTGAAAATAAGAGGCTCGATCTTGATTCATATTAATTACCTTTAGGCGGCCGCATAATCACACCATTATTATCCAAGACATTAACCTGAATATTTGGGTACTTGGCTTTAAATTGCTCAACGACCCCCAGGCAACTACTGCACGCAACCCGCTCTGTAAATATCGTGACAGAGCCTTTGGCTGTAGTGTTATTGCCAAGCTTCTGGGCAAGATTATCCAGGATTTTAGCTTCTGGAATCGCCGGCTCACGGTATTAGAACTCCAGACTTATTGGGAACAATTTGTGTCTGGAATATTCCTGCTCCCTCACCAACAATGCCTTGAGATTGTTGTGCCGCCGTTGGGTTGTTAATCCTGCTATGCGCAGCTATCTGAGAAGGCAAGCCGTCAATTTTGACATCGGCCACAGCCATATTTCCGTCACTTTTCAACTTAGAAGGTAACGTGGCCCGGATATCAGAAATCTTCTGAGCCATCGGGGCCGTATCAATTACAGCCCCAGTTCCTTTTGCCCCTATTGTTTGATCATCGCATTTCCTCAGGCAATGGCTGCCTCACGGCCCCCAGGCTATTTTCATTAATGGCACCGATAGAATTGAAATTTCTTCTAGCTTGCTCAAGACTGAGTGGATTCGCCCCTCCCTCACAAGTTGGATCACGAAACTGCACCTCGTCGTCCTCCCACCCACAAACGGGACAAATCTCAAAAGTACCAGGTGGTTCCTCACCGAATGTCAAATACTGACAACAAGGACATTCAAAACTCATTATTAATTTTCCTATTGTCGATTCCAGTAATTAATTCCATCTGTAGGGCGAAACATAGTCCTAGGCGCTCCATCCTGCCCCAGCACACCGAAAGTATTGGTACTGGGATCATATCTGAGAGTATCGCCTCTACTGTTAATTTTCGTTAGAGTCCCTTGAGGAGGATTAGTCAAGAACGCTTTAGCTTGTTCCGCATACTGCTTCGCACTCTGGAGCTCAGGGAACTCACTTTTATGTTTACTCCAATGACCATAGGCATTCTCAACCGCTGATTTATTCTTGGTCGACGACCAAATTGCCCCATTTGATGTGGATCCGCCAGATGCAGAATTTTTTCCTGCAGCCTTGCCTGCAATAAACGAAGCAAAGGTCACCCCAAGAGCAGCACCAACCTCGCTATCCGGGTTGACACCAAGCGCTTCCACAAACGCCTTACCAGCCGGTAAAGCGTTTGCCGCGGTCACGTCAGCCGTAGCCGCCAAGTTGAGCTGATGGAACGCTTGCAAAATCTTAGCGGGTTGACCATCGAGGTCAACGTAGTAGCCAATTTCTTGCCATTTCAGTACAGCATCATGTATTTCCGCCGCCTTAGCCTGACATGCTGCTGGAGTACTACCGCTGCATGCAGCATTTAATGCCTGCTCATTGAGCTCGTGCCGATCAAAATATGCTTGAGCGATCTGATCACAAGTACCTGCTGCTTCGCACTGACTCAACTCTTTCGTCAGGCTCTGCATCTCATGGTCGGTTAAATGGTTGTACTGCGTAGCCGTTCCAGCCACCTGCGCCCCGATTTGCAGCGATTTCTCATCACCGCCCTGCGCCGCCGCCGTCAACACACCGATGACCTGCGAGTTCATGACCAAGAGGCTTTTCTTGGCGTCCGGCTCCATTCCCTCGTACCAGCCCGCCAGGCTACCGACCAGGGCTTCGTTGACACCAGCAGCCAGTGCGCCTGTTCTGAAGTCGCCGCCAGCAGCCTCTGCAGCCAGCCCGCCCATCACGGCGTGCAGACCGATCTTGGCAGGGCTACCGTCTTTGATATCCCAATGTTCTACCGATGTTTTATCGCCAATCAGGTTAAAACCTGCGGCCGCGAAGGTATTGGCTAGGCTGCTACGCAACGCATCGCTGAGTGAGCCCTCACCGCCTAGCGCACGATCAAGGACAGTCGAAGTACCATTCTGCAGCAATTGATTACCGGCAAAGCGGCCGACCCCCTCAAAACTTGACAGGCCACCCTCTACGACAACTTTCCCGCCATTAGGAATCGCCCCCGCAGCGCCGGTTTCGGTCTTCATCCAGCCGTCATAAACTCCTGCAGTAATACCGGCGGTCACACCAGAAGTGACGTAACCACGAACTGCTCCTTCCGAGGTCACATCTTTTACAACTGCCCCAAGATCGCCACGATTGTTGATGGTGCTGACAGCTGCATTGCTTGTCGCTGAAGTTGCCACAGCTGTCAGCGCAATGTTCGCCCATCCAGCTGAGGTCGCTGCGGTAGTGGCTGTCGCTGCCGTTCCGGCAGCCATTGCCGTGCCTGAACCAGCCGTAGCACCTGCTGCACCACCAATCAAACCGCTTGCAGCCCCAGCAGTCAGGTACGTCACGATGATCGCAATGATGATCATCGCCGCCCCACCCAACCCCGAATGGCTGTACTTGAAGCGGTCGTGGATCTCCTTGACCTGGCGCCAGTCCACATCGCCACGCAGCTCGGCCTGCTTGATCCACGCCAGGTTCGGGTCGGCCTGCACCATCGCATCGATGGTCTGGCTGACCGTCTGCTGGTTGACCTGCTTGACGTCGATGTTCAGCCCTTCGACCGCGCTGATGACGATGTCCCCCTGGGCGATCATCTGGCTCTGCAGCAGCGTCTCATCCGTGCTGCCTTTGCCTTTGGCAGACGTCCACATCGAGCTGCTCTTGCTCTTCTCGTGGCTCTCCTGGTCCAGGTCCTTGACCGCTTCGAAGGTGATGCCACCGCCGCTGTCCAGGCTCAGGCCCGCACCGCTGTCCAGGCGCGCCCGCTGGTACAGCTGGTCGCCTGCGCTGGCCAGGGTCAGGTCGTTGCCCGTGGTGATCTCGGTGCCAATGTGGCGAATGGTGGTGACTTCGTCACGGCGGGTGGCCTTGGCGCCGAAGGAGCCCTTCGACTGCTTGTCGTACAGCGAGTAGTCGCTGTTCTGCGCCGCCAGCAGGTTCAGTTGCCCGCCGCTGTAGAGGTAGGCAGAACCACCCGCGTCGAGGCGGCTGGCGCTCAAGTTCATGTCTGCGCCGGACACCACACGCAAATCGCCACCGGCGCTCAGTTCGCTGGCCACCTGGGTGACGCGATCTTCGACGGCCTCGACCTTCTTGCCGCCGCCCCGGCGCTTGGCGTCGAAGTGGTACTCGTCGGCGGCCGAGGCGATGGTCAGGTTGCCAGCAGCCTGCAGGGCCATATCCCCTTGGGCCGCCACCTGGCTGCCGACGATGGCCAGATAGCCGCCTTGACAGCCTAAGCCCTGTACGTATCCTTCGCCGTGGAGCTTCAAAACTCCTACAGGCGGGTAAGGCTACAAACCGGATTGCAGCCTTGGTTCACTCGAAATCCGGATACGTATGGTCGGGAGGCTTGAGTCATAAAATACCCGCAAGGGGAAAGCTCGAGGCAGTTCCTGTAGCTGTTTTGAACCTCCCGGCCGCCATACCGTTGTTTCCAAACGCAACTTCAAAATTGCTACAGGTGAAACCATGAAAAACCGCAAACTCAAAGTCCGCCTCGGTTATTACGACCTCCCCGCCACGACCGAACGCGCTCGGTCTGCCACGTATATTTCAAACCCCAAAGTGCCCTTTATCCTGCTCAAAGGGTATTGGCTGGAGCGCGCCAACTTCCTGATCGATACACCGCTCGATGTGTGCGTCCAGGAAAATCGCTTGATCATTACGGTGGCAGATGCGAATGGCATTAGAGACAGACCCGCCTAACACCTCCCCGCTCTTCGACTACCGACCAGTATGAGCTGTCATCCTGTAAAACGTGGCCCATGACGTCAGCACGTCATGGGCCTATTTCTGCATCTTTTTAAAGATCAGGTGTCGCCCGATATCCTTGGAGTAGATAGTTCAATTTAGCTCGAAACGGATTACCCTTCGCTAAGCCGTACTCTGATCGCCATTCCGTTTTAGCGAGCTAAAGGCAAGAACAAAATAATTCTTCTGACATACCAAATCAATGACTCTGACCCCATCGATTTAAGGTTTCTTTAAACGTCGCTTTAGCCTGCTCTACACCCGCTCTACTTGCCTCATAGGGTAGGCGACCCTCACCAATTTTTGCTCCTAATTTTTTGTCGAGGTTAGTCGGCTGCAATGTAAAGAAATCATCACCTCGTTGCAATCGTCATCGTATCGGGAATTTTTTTATGTCCTCCTCAATATTTTTCATTAGCAAGGAAATTTCTATATCAGAAACCCGAAAACGCATCGAAAATGCTACGTCATTAGCATAATCGTACCTGCATCCTTTTGGGTGAAGTGCAAAATCTAGAAAAATAATCAGCCCATTGTTTGGCTCAAAACGAAATGCTAACTCCCCCTCAGTAAAGGAAATCTCCGAGACAGCCTTATTACCACTTACAATAGCCCCCAGCCACTGATGAATAGCAACAAGCTCGTGGGCACGCATAAATGCTCCCCTTGAACACCAATACGCACCGTTATCCTCAACCTCTATTTCAATGACTAACCAACTGGCATCATCTGACTCTTTTGCTTCGGGAAATTCATAAGCAAGAACCCTGAGCAGAAAAGACCTCTCCTCACACAAAAGCTTAATCATCAATTATTCCTATTTCTTTCAGGCCTAAAAGTAATAATCCTATTTGTTCCAGGATCGACAATCGCCTCTAAACCTTTATACCCATAGCCAACCTCACCATTTCCAGCATCAAATCGGACTCCATCGTTAAATATCTTAACAATATCATTAGGAGTACTAAAGCCAATATTCTTGGTACGAGAGTCCTTTAGTCGCCCCACAGCATGATTAGATAACACGAAGCCCGACCCATTAAACACATCCAAAATTTCTTGGTGAGTGAGATCTTGTAAAGGCCTATTTTGTGCTAACCCAATAAGACTTATTCTTTCACTATACATATTCCCCGGATTCAACTGATGCACCGGCGTAGTATAGCTACCACTACCCTGTTGTCCTTCTAGCTGGTTCCCGCCTGTATGCGGGGCAGTGACCACAGAACCACCGGCATTATAGCCACCACTTGAGGCATCTCCAGTGGTGGCTGGGTCAACAGCCGGGTTGATCAATGTACCGTATTTGGGATCAAGCTCATGTATTGGAAATACCGTTCCTTTGCCGATCAATAGACTCCATATCTCAGCCGAAACCCGTACTTGATCGCTCGCAGCCACCCCCGCCTGCCCCACAGAATCCATGATGGTATTCCCCAACTGGGTCATATTTTCCATCGACTCAGGGTTTGTCGCCGCTACCAGAAGAACAGCACCCACTCCTGCCAGTGCTAAGCCGGCTGCTTGAGCAAAATTACTCTGCAGCGGGTTTCCTTGCGCTGCGCTGTTGAGGTTATAAATGAATGTATAAGCACCCTCAGGATCGTGTGCAGCCATTGCAGCTACATAATCAACGACTGCCTGCCTTTGGGCATCAGTCGCTTGGCCCGGTATTTGATCTACGAATGTACGTGCAGCATCCCTCCGTTTTTCCGAATTACGGTTGCCTAAGAATCTGAGAACATCATGCTTAACAAGCTTCTGCTCCACCTCGGAAAGACTGTTCCCCTGCGCGATAACACTGGTCGCAATGAAAAGCTTCGCGAGTTCGTTTAGTGCTTCCTCGCTGCTCTCTCCGTAGGCCGCGGCATTTTGCTTCCACGCTTCCAACGTTTTCCTCGGATTCGCCACCGCCTCCACCGACGACTTGGTCACATACAGATCCGTACGCTCTTCATCGTCCCGTGTGATCTCGTATGCCTTGCTCACATCGCGGTTAAGGCCTTGCGTGGAGTCCTGCCCGGTCTGCGCATCGCCACGGACGATCAGTTCGCCCTCGCCCACCGTGGCGCGCACGATCTGCTGGCGATCCTTCTCGTACTCGTAACCCTCGACGCTCCAGCCGGTCTTGCCTTTTTCGCCCTTGCCTTCCTGGCTCTTGTCCTGCTGGGTATCTTTCGCGTCGTTCTTGCCGTACGAGCCGCCGACGTTCAGGTAGTAGCTGCGCTCCTTGTCATGACCAGCGATATCGCTGAAGCCCAGGGTGCCGGAGTCCAGTTTCAGGTTGCCGGTGTTCGAGGCAAGCAACGCGCCATCGATCTGCGTGTGTTCTTCGGTGCGGATATCCAGTCGGTCGCGTGCAACGATACGTGTCTGGTTCTCCACCCAGTCGGTCGATCCCGTGGTTTCTCCATAGCCGACTGAACCGCTGAAACCCGCTCCCGGCCCGAAGGTGGCAGTGGCGCTGACATCGAACTCCCGGCCTTTCACCTCGCCCGTGTCCGTCAGCGATGCCACGGTCAAGTCGCGGCCCACACGCCCGGTTATCGCTTCACCTTCGAGCTGTGCGCCGGTGATGGCGGTGTCTCGACCGCTGCTGAAGTCCAGGCGGTCACCGGCATACAGGTAGGCTTCCTGCTGACGCTGGCCTTCGCGCTCCAGGTCACCCTTGCCCACGTTGACGCTGACGTACACGCCGACGCCTTCGGAGCCGAAAGTCAGGCCCACCTCGCCGCCCCCATTGCGACGGTTGCTCTCACTGTCGCTGGCGTTCTGGGCGGCGAGGATGCTGAGGTCGTTACCGGCCACCAGGCCGATATCTCGTCCGGCCTGCACCTGTGTGCCGATCAGTTGCAGGTCGTTGCTGGCCGTGAGCTTGACGTCACGCCCGGCATCCAGCGCGGCAACACTGGCCGTGCCCTGGCGTGCCTCCTCGCTCGCGACGCCCTTGCTCCCCCCGATACCGACCTTGAAGCCACCGCTGGTTCCCCCGACGAACCCGCCTTTGCCCTGGCTCTGCTGGCTCTCGTAGCTGTGTTCGCCACGCGCCACATCGATAGCGATGTCCCGGCCAGACAGGCTGATGTCACGGCCCGCCAGGAATTGGCCTCCCTGCACCTGAACGTCGTTGCCTGCCTGCAGATTGACCTCGTTGCCCGCCTGCAGCGTCGAAGCCCGGTTGCCGACCACCGTCTGGCTGACGCTCTGGCTCTGGCTGGTACTGCCCAGGTGCGCATCGAATGTGGGGCCCGCCAGGAACTGGCTGACGCTGTCGACCGCCTTGAGCGTGCTCGAGGCCTGGCTGACCGTGTTGTCACCCTTGCCCGCGCCGCTGACGGCATCCTTGGTGCGCTGGAAGTTGTGATTGACGGTGGTGCTGCTGCCCGTACGCTTTTGGCTCTGCTCCCTGGCGTAGGTCGACTGCTCGCTGGCCGCATCGATGCGAATATCGCGCACCGCCTGCAGGTTCAGGTCATAGCCTGCTTGCAGGTCCGAGCCCTGCTGCAGGATGTCGCGCCCGGCACGCACGTCCAGGTCCAGGCCCGCCTCGACCTGGCTGGCCGCGGCGGTCTGCTCGGCCGTGCTGATCTTGTCCTTGAGCGACTCGGCACCGACAAAGGTGGTGAAGCCATTGCCGTCCGCGCTTTGCTGCAAGCCCACGGTCTTGGTGTTCTTCCACGACGTGACCTGCTCGCTGCCACTGCCGGCGACGACATTCACGTCACGCCCGGCATCGAGCAGCACGTTGCGGCCCGCGCTGACGCCACTGCCCACCACGTTGATATCGCGTTCGGCGATCAGCGAGGCATCGCGCTCGGCATTGACCTGGCTGCCGACGTTGGTGGAACGGATGCTTTCCTGGCCGCTCTTCTTCGCGCTGGAAATGGCGATATCACCGCCCCAGCTCGGCGTGCCGATGGCCAATCCGAATGCATCGCTGGCCGACAGGCCGAACTTTTTCCTGTACGACTCGCTGCGGCTGTACGCCTCGTCGTTGGCCGCCACCAGGTTGATGTCGCCTGTTTCATTCAGCAAGCCAGAGCGCAGTTCGACGTCATTGCCTGCATCGGTGCCACTGGCACGCAGGCGAATGTCGTTGCCTGCCGCGATGACCACGTCGTTACCCGCTTCCAGTTCACTGGCGACCTGGGTTGCACTGGTCTTGAGCTGGCTCTTGCCGCTCTTGGAGAGGCCGAGGAAACCGGATTTGCTTTTCTTCGAGTAGGAGCCGTGTTCCTCGACGCCGGACAGCACGGCAATATCGCCGGTGCCGCCAACCAATAGGTCATTACCTGCAGTGAGTTGGCTGCCGATGACGGTGACATCACGCCCCCCATCGAGACTCAGGCCGCCGTCAGCCGCCTTGCTGGTATTCAGGGTCAGGTCGTTGCCCGCCGCGATCACCGAGGCGATATTGGTGCTGTCGTAGCTTTCCTGCTGTTTACTGCTGCTGCGGCCGAAGGAGCCTTTTTTCTTCTTGAAGGAGTAGGAGGCGTTTTCGTCCATGGCCGACAGAACCTGCATGTCCTGCCCGGCATCGATGTCAACGTTTTCGCCGGCCTGTACGCGGCTGGCAATCAGCCCCAAGTCGTTGCCGGCAGCCAGACGGACGTCCTGACCGGCTTGCAACACGCTAGATTGCTGGGTGACCTGATCGCGACTCTGGGTGGCGTTCTTGCCTTGTGAGAAAGAATGGCTTTCATTGGCCGCACTGGTGATCCGCAGATCACGTGCCGCCTGCGCTTGCAGGCTGTCACTCGCATTGAGCCGGCTGGCAACGACCGATAGATCCTGACCTGCCTGAATGTGCAGATCGCCGCCTGCTTGAACATCACTGCCGTACTGGTCGATCTGCTGGCGGTTGCTGTAGTTGCGCGCATCGTGATAGCGCGAGGTGCTGTTGTCGGTCTGCTGGCTGGCGAGCAGCAGGTCCTGGCCGGTTTGCAGGGCGGCATCGCCGCCGGCGGACAGGGCGCCGCCGACGTTGAGCAGGTCACGCCCGGCGACCAGGCTCAGGTCGCGTTCGGCTTCGATGCGCGCGGCGCTGTCGGCCATCTGCCGCTGGTGTTGGTAGGCCGCGCCACTGCCGGACTGGTGAGTGGCCACGCTGCGTTCGTTGAGGATGTCGTTGCCGGCCTGCAGGCTGACGTCCTGGCCTTTGATGATGCCGCCCTGGGCGTTGCGGATGCTATCGGTGGCCAGCAGTTGCAGGCGCTGGCTGGCCAGCAGCAGGCCGCTGTTGCCGATGGATTCGGCCTGGATACCGAGGTTGGCGGTGGCGCGCAGGGTGCCGGCGTTGTTCAGTTCGGCGCCGCTGACCAGCAGCAGGTCGCGGCCCTGCACCAGGGCGCCGTTGGCGGCCAGGCGACCCTGCGCCTGGGCCAGGTAGAGCACCGGGGCCAGCACCTTGTGCCCATTCACCTCGCGTTCTTCCATCCACACGATGTCATGGGTCAGCGCCGCCACCTGTTCGGCGGACAAGCCCACGCCCACGCTCAGGTCCAGGGCTTGCTGGCTGGCGATGGCGTTGTCCATCAGGTAGCGGAACTGGGCCTCGTCGCTGTCCAGGCCGGCGATGAAGCGCTGGCCGGTGCGCGCCAGCACCGCGTCGCGCACCAGGCGCTGCTCGACGAGGCCGTCGCCGAGCAGTTTCTGCGCCTTGTCGGGGTCGTAACCGAGCTGATCGAGCAGGTAGCCTGAGCTGAGGAAGTTGCCCAGCTCGGTGAGCGCCGAGTTGGTCTCGATCAGGTAGCGGTGATCGGGATTGACGTTGAGGCGGAACAGGCCGTTGTCGCCGGTGGGCAGGCTGAAACTTGGCAAGCCGAGGGGGTCGACAGCCTGCTGGGCCAGGTCGGCCGGGCGTTGCGGGTTGAGGGTGATGGCCGTGGCGATATCGCTGCCCGGGGTGCTGGTGTCGACCCGCGTGCCGCCGCCCAGGTAGGCGTAGCTGGGGCGGATCACGCGGCTGTCGAAGTCGTCTGCAGTACTGACGCGCACGTCGCCGCCGCTCTGGATCACCGCAGCGTAGGTCTGAGCGTCGTAATCCACGTACTCGACGCGGTTGCCTGGCAGGTACTCGCGTTCCATGCTGCCGATCACGGCGTTGAGGTCGGCCTCCAGGCTGTCGAGCTCGCGCGAACCGGCATGCTTGGCGTTGAAGTTCTCGACCAGGCTGCGGTAGTGGTAATAGGTCGGTTTGCGCCCCGAGACCAGTACCCGGGTGGTGCGCACTTCGCCGGTTTCCAGGCCGATGTTGTCCAGGCTGCCCAGTTCCATCTGCAGGTCGCCAGCCGAGGCGATGGTGCTGCTGCTGTTGGTCAGGCTGTCACCCTGCACGTTCAGCGCGCCGCCCGCGGTGATGTGCGAGGCACCGCTGTCGGCGGTGACGACCAGGCGATCGAACTCCTCGAGCTGCCAGACCCCGACCTTGCGCCCGTTGCTGCCCAGGTCGCAGTCGCCAGCGGGGTTGTAGGGGCCGCGGCAGGCCAGCTCGGTGAACACCGCGTCGTATTTGCCCTGTTCGGTTTCCAGCTCGTCGCGCACGTTGGCGATGACCGCCGCGCGCAAGCTCATGTCGCCGGCGCTGTCGAAGGTGCCGGAGCGGTTCTCGATCAGGCTGGCGAGGCTGCCCTGGGCGTCGCCGGCAATGCTCAGGTCGCCCAGGCTGTAGAGCGCGGCGTGGCGGTTGACGAAGCGATCGGCGAGCAGGTACAGGTCGCCACCGCTGAACACCAGCCCAGCGTCATTGCGCACGTCGGGGGCCTGCAGCAGCAGGTCGCCGCCCGCGCCGAGGGTGCCGCGGTTGTCGAGGGTCTGCGCGGCCAGGCTCAGCCAACTGCTGGCAGTCATGCGGCCCTGGTTGACCAGCTCGCCCAGCACCGTCAGGCGGCTGGAACCGCCACTGCGCAGTTGCGCGTCCTGGCCAAGCCTGAGGTTGCCGGCCTGCAACTCGAGGTTGCCGAGG
This sequence comes from Phytopseudomonas flavescens, assembly GCF_900100535.1. Lineage (GTDB taxonomy): Bacteria > Pseudomonadota > Gammaproteobacteria > Pseudomonadales > Pseudomonadaceae > Aquipseudomonas > Aquipseudomonas flavescens. The sequence continues at coordinate 1,493 of NZ_FNDG01000021.1, read as the reverse complement.
GTCAGCAGGCTGCCATCGCCGTGGTAGCCACCGCTCAGGTGCAGGTCGAGGTCACCGTCGCTTTCGATCCGGCCGGCGTTGAGCCAGTCGCCACCGCGGCCCGTGAGGCTGCCGGCGGCCAGCAGGCCAGCGCCGACGGTCTGGGTCAGGCGCTCGATGTTCAGGCTCAGCGAGGCCGCCTGCAGCAGGCTGGTGTTGACCCACTCCTCGGCACTGAGGCTGACCGCGCTGCGGGTGATGAATTCACCACCCGCCTGGCCGAGCAGCTGCATGTCGATCCCCAGCCCACCCGTGCCGAGGTGGCGCACCACGCCACGCTGGTTGCTCAGGGCCGCGGTGTCGAGGCTGAGGCTGGCGTTGCCCACTTCCAGCACACCGTCGTCGTTGTTCAGGCGGCTGCCGATGACGAAGCGGCTGTCGCCCGTGCTGCCCAGGGCGCGCAGGCGGCCGCCGGCATTGCTCAGGCTATCGGCTTCGACGTCGAGGCGGCTACCGGTTTCCACCAGGCCACCGTCGTTGTTCAGGTCACCGGCCACCCGCGCTTCGATGGTGGCCCCGGCCGCCAGGGTACCGCTATGGTTGTCCACGGCCCTGGCCTCGAGCGCCAGCGCCTGGCCCGCCACGGCACTGCCCTGGCGGTTGTCGAGTCGCTCGGTGGTGATGCCCAGCTCGCCCTGGGCGAGCAGTTGCCCGTTGCGATTGTCGAGCTGCCCGGCCTTCAACGTGGCGCTCCCCGCGGCAGCCACCTGGCCGCCCTGGTTGTCGAGCGTCTGTAAGTCGGTGGTCAGGCTGCCGTGGCTGGCCAGGCGGCCGGCGTTGCGCACGCTGCCTCCGGACAGTTGCAGGTGCCCGGCACCGTTGGTGCTGCCGTCGGCATGCACGCCGGCCTCGATGCTGCCGGCGTTGTTCAGGTGCCCGGCCTGTACCGCGACCTGCCCGCCGGCAGCCAGGCTTTCGCGCACGTCCACCTGCTTCGCTTCGACCCGCGCATTGCCGCTGGCGTAGGTATCGCCCTGCAGCTCGACACGCTCGGCCACCAGTTGGGTATCGCCCTGAGCGGCGCTGCGGTTCATGCTCAGTTGCCCGCTGGCGTCGATCTGGATGTCCCCGGCGCTGGCCGCCAGGTCGCCCGCCAGCTTCACCCCCACCCCGGCCTCGGTCCCCACCAGGCGAATCGCCCCCGCGTACATGCCGCCCAGCGCCGAACTGTCGATGGCCACCTGCGGCTTGTCGCGGCCGTCGTCGGCCTTGGCCGTGGCCTCCAGCGTCTCGGCGTCCACCGCGTTGCGCCCGGCCACCACGCTCAGGCGATTGGCGTGGATCTCGGCATTGATCTGGGCGCTGCGGGTGATCAGCTCGAACTGGTCGACATTGCTGGCGTTCAGGCCGGCACCCTCGACGACGATATCGCCGCCGTCGACGTCGAAGCCGCTCAGGCGGCCGTCCTCGACCACCGGCGCACCGGTGCTCAGGGTCGCCCGCGGCGTGTTGAT
>NZ_FNDG01000047.1 GCF_900100535.1 Phytopseudomonas flavescens | reverse complement strand
AGTGGGTTCCCCCATTCAGAAATCTCCGGGTCATACGGTTATTTGCCACCTAACCGGAGCTTATCGCAGGCTATCACGTCTTTCATCGCCTCTGACTGCCAAGGCATCCACCGTATGCGCTTCTTCACTTGACCATATAACCCCAAGCAATCTGGTTACTGTCTATAACGTGAAGACGACATTCGCCGAAAATTTGCACTTGAGAACAACGCAAATTTTACCTTGACCAGATCAATTACCAGTGAAAGTAATCAATCAGTCACTTCTATCACATACCCAAATTTTTAAAGAACGATTCTTCTGACTGGTCAAAGACCAGAAATCAACACTCATCTGCCTCAGCAGGAATGCTCATTTCTGAACTCTAATTCTCATCAACAACGGCTGTAAGTGGTGGAGCCAAGCGGGATCGAACCGCTGACCTCCTGCGTGCAAGGCAGGCGCTCTCCCAGCTGAGCTATGGCCCCAAATACTTCCAAGGCCTGCACCCTCAACAATTGGTGGGTCTGGGCAGATTCGAACTGCCGACCTCACCCTTATCAGGGGTGCGCTCTAACCAACTGAGCTACAGACCCAATCGTCTTTCGCAATGAATCAAGCAATTCGTGTGGGTGCTTATGAGAAGCTGGGATCTTCGATTAAGGAGGTGATCCAGCCGCAGGTTCCCCTACGGCTACCTTGTTACGACTTCACCCCAGTCATGAATCACACCGTGGTAACCGTCCCCCCGAAGGTTAGACTAGCTACTTCTGGTGCAACCCACTCCCATGGTGTGACGGGCGGTGTGTACAAGGCCCGGGAACGTATTCACCGTGACATTCTGATTCACGATTACTAGCGATTCCGACTTCACGCAGTCGAGTTGCAGACTGCGATCCGGACTACGATCGGTTTTATGGGATTAGCTCCACCTCGCGGCTTGGCAACCCTTTGTACCGACCATTGTAGCACGTGTGTAGCCCTGGCCGTAAGGGCCATGATGACTTGACGTCATCCCCACCTTCCTCCGGTTTGTCACCGGCAGTCTCCTTAGAGTTCCCACCATAACGTGCTGGTAACTAAGGACAAGGGTTGCGCTCGTTACGGGACTTAACCCAACATCTCACGACACGAGCTGACGACAGCCATGCAGCACCTGTGTCTGAGTTCCCGAAGGCACCAATCCATCTCTGGAAAGTTCTCAGCATGTCAAGGCCAGGTAAGGTTCTTCGCGTTGCTTCGAATTAAACCACATGCTCCACCGCTTGTGCGGGCCCCCGTCAATTCATTTGAGTTTTAACCTTGCGGCCGTACTCCCCAGGCGGTCAACTTAATGCGTTAGCTGCGCCACTAAAATCTCAAGGATTCCAACGGCTAGTTGACATCGTTTACGGCGTGGACTACCAGGGTATCTAATCCTGTTTGCTCCCCACGCTTTCGCACCTCAGTGTCAGTATCAGTCCAGGTGGTCGCCTTCGCCACTGGTGTTCCTTCCTATATCTACGCATTTCACCGCTACACAGGAAATTCCACCACCCTCTACCGTACTCTAGCTTGCCAGTTTTGGATGCAGTTCCCAGGTTGAGCCCGGGGCTTTCACATCCAACTTAACAAACCACCTACGCGCGCTTTACGCCCAGTAATTCCGATTAACGCTTGCACCCTCTGTATTACCGCGGCTGCTGGCACAGAGTTAGCCGGTGCTTATTCTGTCGGTAACGTCAAAACAGCAAGGTATTCGCTTACTGCCCTTCCTCCCAACTTAAAGTGCTTTACAATCCGAAGACCTTCTTCACACACGCGGCATGGCTGGATCAGGCTTTCGCCCATTGTCCAATATTCCCCACTGCTGCCTCCCGTAGGAGTCTGGACCGTGTCTCAGTTCCAGTGTGACTGATCATCCTCTCAGACCAGTTACGGATCGTCGCCTTGGTGAGCCTTTACCCCACCAACTAGCTAATCCGACCTAGGCTCATCTATTAGCGCAAGGCCCGAAGGTCCCCTGCTTTCTCCCGTAGGACGTATGCGGTATTAGCGTTCCTTTCGAAACGTTGTCCCCCACTAATAGGCAGATTCCTAGGCATTACTCACCCGTCCGCCGCTGAATCAGGGAGCAAGCTCCCCTCAACCGCTCGACTTGCATGTGTTAGGCCTGCCGCCAGCGTTCAATCTGAGCCATGATCAAACTCTTCAGTTCAATACTGCATTGGGTTTTGAGAAAACCCTAAACTTGGCTCAGCAATCGCAAACCTCTCTATCGCTAGAGAGTTAACTCTCGAATTAACGAGTGTTTACTTGTGATGCTGATAATCTTGCGATCACTCAGTCTTAACCCACAAGCACCCACACGAATTGCTTGATTCAGTTGTTAAAGAACGTTTGGCTAAGTCTTTCGTCTCAACCGAGGCGCGCATCTTACAGCAC
>NZ_FNDG01000051.1 GCF_900100535.1 Phytopseudomonas flavescens | reverse complement strand
TGATCGAAACCAACCCGGCGCTGACCGAACTGAACCGCTTCCTCAGCTCCGACTACATGCTCGACCTGCTCGGTTACGACCCCGATCAGGCGCAGAAGCGCCTGGGCGACGGCCTCTACGAGCAGCGCCTGATCCGCGAGGCCATCGTCGCCCGTACCGGCCAGCGCTTCATCGCCGGGCTGGACAGCGACGAAGCGATGTTCCGCTACCTGATGAACAACGCCATCGCCAGCCAGTCGGCGCTGAACCTGGGGCTTGGGGTGAGCCTGAGCGCCGAGCAGGTGGCGGCGCTGACCCACGACATCGTGTGGATGGAAGAACAGCAAGTGCTGGGCGAGAAAGTCCTGGTGCCGGTTCTTTACCTGGCCCAGGCCGAAGGCCGCCTGGCACCCAACGGCGCGCTGATCCAGGGCCGCGACGTGACCCTGATCAGCGGTGGCGATCTGAGCAACCAGGGCACCCTGCGCGCCAGTGGCGCACTCGACGTGCAGGCGGTCAATATCGCCAACAGTGGCCTGCTGCAGGCCAGCGAGCGCCTGCAACTGCTGGCCGAAGACAGCATCCGCAACGCCCAGGGCGGCATCATCGCCGGGCGCGACGTGAGCCTGGTGGCGGGCAACGACATCGTCAACGAGCGCACCGCCAACCTGCAGCAGAGCGGCCTGGGCGACCGCGCCTGGGCCACCAGCTTCGTCGACAGCGCCGCCCGCATCGAAGCGAGCGACAGCCTCAGCCTGGCGGCCGGGCGCGACGTGAGCAACCTCGGCGGCGTGCTCGGCAGCCGTGGCGATCTGAGCATCGAAGCCGGTCGCGACGTCACCATCGCCTCGGTGCAGGACGTGCAGCATCAGTCGCGGGGCAGCAGCTTCCTCAACGAGCGGGTGAGCCAGCTGGGCGCCGAAGTGAGCGCCGGGCGCGACCTGCAGGTCAGCGCGGGGCGGGATCTGGGCGTGGTTGCCAGCCAGGTCACTGCAGGTCGTGACCTCGACCTGGGGGCCGGGCGCGACCTTGTGCTGTCCAGTGCGGCAGACGAAAGCCACACCTATTTCAAG